>NZ_CP184338.1:0-82777 GCF_048595605.1 Haloarcula sp. KBTZ06 | reverse complement strand
GGCTCTTGGGACGACGGAGATAGCAGATATGGTTGGAATCAGCCAACAGGCGGCATCAAAACGACTCAGTCGATTAGAGGAAGAGAGACTGATTGAATCGGATAAAATTGGCAATGCCAGAGCATGGTGGCTCACTGATAACGGGCGTCGTTACCTAGATTCGTCCGAAAAAGAGCCATCCAGCCAATAAATGAACGGCCCGCCGCCGATCCGCGAACGGTTGATTTTATTTTGTTCGTCGAGCCTCTCCAACCGCTGGCGTACTCTCCAGTTGGATAAATCGACCAATTCAGCAACCTCCCCAGCTGTTGCGAATGGTCTGCCGGTTTGACTGATTGCCTTGATTAGCTCGTTATCACTGACCGTTGGTTCCGGACCCTTCGTAGACATAGGTGTCTAACCGACTATTGTTGTATCAGAACAATAGTTTTATTGGTGTGCCGCCACAACAGATTAGATAGGAACACACGCGCTGCTGGTCGATTTCTCACGAAATCGCCCCGGTGCTGGAACACCGAGGCGCGTGGTTCCAGGAAGAACCAATGGCAACTACGCAATCCAATCCACAAGAACGTACCGCACGCGAACTACTCACCCAAGGTCGGCCGCTCTTCCTCGGCGTCGACGGCGACGGTGCAGCACACTACTGGGACAGCTACGAGTTCGCTGTGGCTGTTGTGGCGGCTGATGGTGACGCCGAGAAGGTCGTGTTGGCAGAGACGCCCTTCGAGACGCTTGCTGACTGGTGTGAATACACGCGCTCGGAGCGCGGCTGGGACGTTGGGCCGCACGTCGGTGGGTCGCTCGTGGGCGATCTCGTGCGAGGTGTTGAGGCATGAGCTGTACCGTGGAGGAACGGCAGCGTGTTCGGCGTGCTGCACGGGCGATTCAAGCGGAGGTTCCGACTGAGTCTGTCGACGTGCTCGCACCGAGTGCGAGTCAGTACGGTGAATGGACGCTTGATGCCGTGCTTCGGGACGCGGAGGGTGTGCCGCCCGAGGTGTTGCGGGAGTTGGCGTTGGCTGGGTTGACGTTACAGCCCACACCGTCGCAAGCCGAGTATCAGCATGTGGCGGCGACAGTGTAGCCAAAAGCGCTAACCAACAATAGCTGACCAATACCTGTGACTGTTGGTTAGCCGACCTCGGTTGACTTCTGACCGTTGTTTGTTTCTCACGATCTCAGCAGAAATACCCGCTCAGTGGGTATGCATATAGAGCGGGTGTCAGTCAGACGATGGGAAGTGATTAATCCATCAGAATGGGATGTTTGCGTATGAAACGGCGCGCCCTCCTATCTACCGCTCTTGGGAGCACAATTGTTGTCTCCGGATGTCTCGGTGTCGATGGTGGACAGGAGGTGGAAGGAACGACGGTCGAAATCATCCCACGAAACCATACCGATCGGGAGATATCCCTGCAAGTAGCCGTTTATGCGATGGACGGCAGTCTGCTGCTCGATCACACGTATACATTGCCGGGAGGACAGGGCGACGAGTCAAAAGGTGTTGAAAACCGCGTTAGCCATCTTGTCGTCTCGCTAGAGGGTGAAAATGATATACGTCATGAGTATACCCCGGATAGAGACAATTGCTCACGGGAAGGGGAAGACGTGCAAATTCTTGTTGAGCCAGATGGAATCTCATTCGCTTACTCGTGTTAGCTTCACACTCTATACTGGCCAATCACCACGAGTGATTGATCCAGCTCTCGCTGTTTCTCAACACCGAACTATGAGACAACGACGGCGTCCCCCCGAAGTGCTTCATGAACTGGCACTGGCTAGACTGACACATTCGAACTATCTACTTCTTGTCAGCTAAAGCGTGTGAGATACGGAGGATATCTTTCATATAGTTCTTGATAGAGTTGGAGACAGAAAGACTGAGAAATTTTCCCTGACACGGCACAGAGCTCTTACCTAATAGCAGTTGCTTGCGACCAGTATAAAGACATATAATTGCGATTTGGGTTGAACCGGTCGCGTTAAGTTAGAGAATGAGGCGGACGAGTTCTGAGTGTCTATGGCAGAATTCGACCGCCTCAAAGGATGTATCGAGTGGATAGACTTGTCGTTTGTGGAGCGACGACGGACTCCCGAGTGGGCGATTCAAGTGGGCATCCGATGTCATCTGGCGGGTATGTCACTTCGGGATGCCAGTCAGTTTCTTGAGGAGTTGGGAGTCCAACGCAGTCATGTTTCGATCCATGAGTGGGTTCACAAGGCCGATCTACAGCCGATTTCGACGGTGACCGCGAATCAACTCGCGGTTGACGAGAAAATGATTCCCTCCACGGACAGCAGTTTTGGCTGTACGGTGCTGTCGATCCCCAAACAAACGAAATCCTCCACATCTCCTTCATGGCTGTTACCGGCTTCCACTCCAGAGAAGAGCAGATTTCGGACTGTAATGTCGTCGTCGGCCAAAATCTCGTCAACATAGGAGATGTGATCAGTGTGATTGTGACTCACAACGAGATGGTCAATGACATAGTTGCCTTCGGAATTTGTTGGCAGCCGTGAAGTCAAATCCTCTCGGTAGGGATCTTCCCAGCGCCCAGCACTCTCGCCGGAGCCGGCATCCACGAGAAGCGTCTTATCGCGCCCTTCGGCAGGAGCTTTGCTCAATGTACTCTGTCCTTTGCCCATATCGATGGCCGTCGTCTCCAACTGAGCACTGTCATCTTCATCATCATCGCCGTCGTCTGAATACTGGTCGTAGATGTTGGATGCCTTGTAGATATCGAGAGCGAAGTCACCGACAGTCCTGATCCAGAGTTTCTCGCGCTCGCTGAGGCGCCAGTCCTGTTCAGTTCTCGGTGCGTCGTCGATCTCCTCTTCGTCGGTAAGCTCCTCGTCATCCTTATTCTATTCTCAACACCAATCCCCAATTGCGGTTGATTATGGTTGTGGTTGTACTACTCGGAGAGATACCAGGAAGGGGTGAGGACTTTCGTGATATCGTGGTTTTAGCCACCAGATAGAGCTATTCTGTACGTTCAGATTCTATTGATCCACCAGAGCCCCTGATAGACTATAAATGGAAGCTTGCGGCACTCGCTTCGACGAGATCCATTGGGATAAATTCTGAGGAGATGGCTGGTGAATATCCCTTCGCTCGTCCCAAGATCGCCAATGCGGTCGCCTCCACAGACATGATTTGCTTAACGACGTTGTCTGCGTCCATATCCTGTTCGTGGAACGTGACCATCGACTCGACACCCGACTGGATAGCTGCCGGTTCGTCGTCGCGGATACCACGTGCGGTCGATAGCACTGCCCGCCCGTAGTGTGCGTGCGCGCCGGGTTTCTCGTCGTTGACAGTCTCCAATCCCGCCAGTGCAGCATCGTTGACAGTACCCAACACTGCGCCGGAGAGACACCAACCGAGGAAATAGCGGTCAGCCCATTGATCATCAGGGTCGCAGTCTTCTTCAGCAGCAAGCCGTTGCATCGATTCGGCGATATCGACGAGGGCGGATTCCTCCCCTGCCAGCAGTGCTGTGTACATTCCTTGCATTCGTTGGCGGGCGCTATGGACCGGCAAAGAGTCTTCAGCCGCACTCCGTTCATAATACGTCGTGGCGTCGGCAAAAGCCTCCTCTGCGGCATCTCTGTCACCGACTGCGAGTTCCAATATACCGATATTGCGTGCACTACCGGCAATACCGCTGAAGAAACTTGACAACTCGCGCTCTACCCCTCCTTCTTCGAAATTTGACTTCCGAAGCCTCAATCGGCGGCGCTTCTTATTCAGGAGATTTTCAGCCTGGTTCTTTTGATCCGAATTTAAATTAGTCATTGCTATCGTCTTCAGCTTTGAGGTCAATGACTGTTACTGCGTCAACTCCAATCACTGACTTATTACTAATGTCTGACGAGGCGCTACGCGGATTTGCTAGTGTTCTCGTGCTTGATCCTTCAACATCCCGGACGAATACCACCTCTTGACGTATATTCCCATTGTCAAGCGCTAAGATGAGCTCGTCAACCGTAGAGCTGTCCAACTGACCTTGGTTCTCAAGTTTTTCTATACTATTCTCGATCCACTCCTCCGAAAGCTGTGGGTCGCCATCGTACGCATCAGTGTTGAACAACGAGATGCCAACTGCATCAGTGCTACCAGTTGTCTTGGCCTCGACAATAACGTATTCTCCGGTATTTTCGTCGTAAGCAATGACGTCTGGACCGATCTCTGAGGTGTCTCCTTCGTCGAACCCACCTTCAGGCCAGACGATCTCGTATCCCCGTTCTTCCATCAGCTCTACAGAGACTCGTTCACCAGCACTACCATCAGTCAGGTCGGTGGGGTTATCGGCGTAGGTCCGGACGAACGCATCCCGGTCGTGGACGCAGTAGTAATCCGTCGCAACGTTATTTTTAGTTTTCCGATATTCGCCGCTAAACAGCGTATACGTGCTCGACGACGAGAACCGACCGGTAACCTGTTCGTCAACAGCCATATCGATATCTGTAGCATTTAGACCGCATTGACTGTCGTTCTCGTCATCGTCGTCTGAATACTGGTCGTAGATGTTGGACGCCTTGTAGAGATTGAGAACGAAGTCACCGACAGTCCGGATCCAGAGTTTTTGACGCTCGCTGAGGCGCCACCACTCTTCCTGTCCGGGCGCGTCGTCGATATCGTCCTCGCCTATTTTATCGGAGCCGTCTTGATCAGTATCCTCTTCTTTCTCTCGCTGGATCGTATCCCCAACTGTTTCGACGCTGGTGGCACCGATGATCGTCGAGCCCAGTATATACAGTGCGATGTGGCCATCGCCATTCGGGTTCTCCCCGATGACGACATCGTATCCCTCCGACGTTTCGGCAACCACTGCGGTAGACAGGACGTGATCGATGTCTGCTGGCGAGTTCAGCGGCGAGGTTTCGTAGACGTACTCTGCTCCGTATCCGGCGACGTATTCAGCGTCCCCACGAACGGACGTGGCTCCCGCTGCCAGCGTCAACGGCAAATCGACATTCCCGTTCTGGAGGAGTGCCTGTGTGTCAGCAGAGAAGTCCTTTTGAGTCCACTGTCTGACGACAGAACTTGTCGGGACGGTCCGCTGGTAGCCTTGCTGGACCCCACTCGCAGAGCCTATCATCTCGGCGATGAGACTATCTCCTAATCAGTATTGTAGTTTGAATTATTGTAGACTTTAGATCTAAAATCGCGGTCAGTGATACCGTTCCGTTTTCGCTAGCGAGAGACCGAGCTGGTCGGCGACTTCCTCACACTGCTGGCCCTCGTGTCCGCACTGCTTGGGTGGTTCCGTGACAGCCATGAAAACGCCACCTGAGTCGAGTTCTTCGACGTAGTAGGCCGGGGCCGACAGGACTTGCTCGCGACCGATTGCCTCAACCGTTTCCGGACGGAAGACGTTGTACTCGTACAGCGGTGGTTTGGTCCTCGTCGCAAGGTCTTCGACCGTCTCATCTTCGCCGATAGCGAGGCCACCGCGGCGGCCAAAGCCCCATTTTGGTTCGAGAATGTTTGCGGCTTGAGCAAGTACTTCGACAAACTCTTTCCGCATTTTCTTCACTTCGGGAGGAGAGCCATGATCATCTGAATCTTTCATCGCGTAAATCCAGGTTGAAAATTGCAAATTGGGCTTTGATAAGTCTGACAGTAGACCCAATTCGCTCTTGCTCCGTGCAATTGTCAGATCATCGTGGCTCAGCAGCACCTCAACTGACCACTCTGGATACGTAGATATTGTTTGGAGTATCTCTTCACGCCCTCCGACTATATCTACTTCATTGGTGTATTCATCTATTTTACTGGCACGTATCCCATATTCTCGAGGTCCGCGATCTCGCCTACCGTACTCCGGGAACGCGTTAATGAGCGTCTCGAAGATATCACTAGACGGTTCCTCATCGAGGACATAGGTAAGTTCAATCAGATCGTAATCTTCCATTAGTAGCCTCCAATTTAATCCGTGATAATTGATCCAGAGCCTTCATCGACCACTTTGATCGTAATGTCTGCAGACCCCCATTTGCTCTTCTGCTCCCATTCCGTAATCTTTGAACTGACCAAGTTTTGATCCCCAACGCGATTCGCCCGGATCTCCAGTGTGTTGCCATCGAAAGCAACATCCTCATGTTCCTTCATAGTTCTAAGCTTTCTGTCGAATTGTTGGTCAATCTTGCCTTTCGTATATCCGAACGATCCTTTCGATTCGACAATCTTGCCAGATTCGACTTGGATATCCAGTTCCCCGTCATACTCATTCGAATCGGGGAGTTCAATACTCATCCGCTCGATATTCTCTGCACCGATTTCATCGGCCCGACGCACTTCATCAAGTGCACCACCAACGTTTCCAGGGTCTCTTGAATTGATGAAATCATCGACGGGGCCGCTATTCAGACCATCGACACCTTCCAGATTGTCGGCATGTGTGGCGAATTTCTCGATATCGTTGGTGTCAGCATTGCCTCGTTCGAGATTGCGAGCTGCAGCCGTGCGGAACTCGTCAGCACGGTCGATATCCAAGTCGAGTACCCGTTGGAGCCCGTCGCCATCTAACTCGTCAACGAGCTTGACGCCAGCACCGTCGGTCTCAGCGATGAGTTGCTTGGCCCGGCGCTGCTAAGTGCTGTCGAGGTTATCGACCTTTTTGACGGCCCTATCGATCTGGTCGAAGGAGTCGACGCTGTCGTCATCAGCCGCGCGAGCGACGGCTCCGCCGTCGGCGGGTCGCTCTGTGCCTCAGACAGTGTATGCACCCAGTTCCAGACTGCACCGTGAGAGCGATCGACACCCAACAATTCTAAGATAGCGACCGTCTCCCTGATCGACAGCCCCGCCGAGTGGAGACGCACCCCAAACCGCCGGACGGGTGTCGGGGTGCGCTCATTCTCCCAAACGTCTTGACCGTCCGTTTCCAACGTTTCGCTGAGCAGGTCTGCGAGTGTCATGAACACCTCTCGCTATGGCCTCCTCGTTTCTCAAACTCGCTCAACTAGACAGTGCCTTCCAGGGTCATCAACCAACATATATATCGAGGTCTTGTTCGATGGCAAAATCAAGGAGATCCCTGACCATCCAAAACTTGTGATAGACCCGGAGATACACCACCTCACTCGCTTCTACCGACGAATACTCTCGTGGATGAATATCCGTTGCAGCCTCGACAATATCCCCATCTATTTTTAGGGAGGATTCGATACGGCTCAACAGCTCTTCACTCATTTCGTGGAGTTCCACCACCTCATCGTCGCTGAGATGATAATCTCCATTCACTCGGTCCTCATCCCGTGGAAGTCCCAGCAGTTCTCCAAGCCGTGGCCCCTCCATCCCCACTTCATTTGCGACCAAGACCAGCTGTTCCATTAGTGTCCCCGACAACTTGATTCCATCAAATATTGGCGGCTCTTGCTCCAGCATCTCCTGAAAAATGGGGCCTTCCGGATCAGCGTCGGTTTGCAGCCGTCGTCCCATTAGTTGTCACTGAATCCTCTGTAGAGAACATCCATTGTTTCTACCGAAAGGCTCTGTAAATCGTATTTATTTCCGTCACCGATCGTGTATACGTGTCCCTCATTAATCGTCTCGGTCGACAGTTTAGCGTTGATTGTCTCACTTGAGCCAGGATATTTCATTTTCTTCACTTCATACTGATCAATAAATTGTTTGTTTTTGGTTATTTGTTTTCCGACATCCGCTGTCTTCGAGTCCTTTGTTTCAGCAAATCCGATGACCTCGCCGTCTTTTATTATCAGATGATCTATCTCAGTCGATCTTGACGTTCCTTTGAATTCGACCTGTGCCTGCGAGATGACTCGATAGTCGTCACCGAGTCGCCGCTGAAGCAAGACTTCACCATAGATTTCCGCCAGATCGCTGGGTTTATTTGTTTCGTAGTTGTCCTTGTAGCGGTTGTACTTGTCGTAGGTTCGCGCCGTCTTCCTGAAGACGCCTTCGTCAGCTTCGGCAGCCAAGCGCTTGACAGCGCCTGGATTCAGGTCTTTCAGATATGCTCTAGGATTTTCCGATTCGACAACGCTGTTTGCGAATGGTTTGACTTGGCTATCACCGAGACGAGCGAGTAGTCCGTTAAGTTCCGATCCAGAGATGTCTCCGTCAGCGGCGACAGTTTCGAGCAATCTGGTTCCGGCACAGCTTGAACGGGAACTGAGTGTTGGCGTATCCGGAACTTGTACACGCCGATACTGGGAGACACCTAACGGCAGTCGCCCAATCGACGGCGCGGACAAGCCACAGTCTGCAGTAAGGAGATTATCTAGACGGTCACTATCGACTGCCGATGCTACGCGAGCGCCGCTATGGCCATTCTCCTCTACGAAGGCTGTAAGCTGGCGTTGCTGGCTTGCATCTAGCTCGGTGTACTTTGACGCTATTTCTGCTCGCACGGCCGAATCAATATCTATAGCCATTAGATCGTTCAGTGCATCCTGATCCATCGTCGCGGTTGCCTCGACACTCTTGTCACCAGTCGCTCGCCACACCTCCCGCATCTCTCGCTTCTGTTCCGGTGTCTCTAGCGAGTCGTACCGCTGCAACGCTTCGCTGAGGTCCTGTTTCGAAACGTCGGGATCTTCGCGAGACGCTCGAACCAGTGCCCGCTGTGTCCCTGGCGTTTCGTCCATTGCGATGAACGTTTCTAGAGCGCGCTGGTCACCCGAGTTGTGCAGTTGGAGCATCAGTTGACGACCATCATCGCCAGTCCGGCGCATAGTGCGGCTGACTCGTTCGGTTCGGGATGGGCCTGTAGCACGCTCTGGGAGCGATTCGATGAGTCGTGTCCACCGTGGTGAGTTCAGCCGCTGTGCGTGGCGCACACGCTCGGGTATCGCCACCCGCCCGAGTGCGCGCCGGGTTCCTGCTGGCTTGATATCAGTGCCTTTCGAAATGGTTGAGGCCATCCTGACTGACCGATGGAAGGTCCAGCCTCTCGCTGCCGTTCCAGCATCACCAACTGTGTCAGTTACCTTCCGCAATTTTGCGGCTTTCGAGACCGTTGAGCCACCACCGGTTGCAAGGCCGATACTGAGCTCAGAGCCAGCGACGCCACTGCCGTATCCTACTAACCAGTTCTGACCATAGAGCTTGTAATTCTCTGTCTCAGTCCTCCGGTCGAAGGGGTTCTACCGGTCCTGAAGATTTCTGGCTGCAGAGGGGAGGGTTTCGGGCGCTCTCAAAGCCGCATCAGGGAGTCGATCGATATTTCCGAGCCAGGTAACAGCCGTCCACGGATGTGAGAGGAAGTATGACAGATCAATTAGTTGCGAATCGTAGTCCTGGGCAAGTGACGCTTCTTGTGTGCCTCGAATATCCCCAGTGATGAGGACATCATCGCTGTCGTGTTGTAATGTAGCACAATGAATTCCGATCCGTCACAGTTGAGCGAGGATTATTCTCAACCTCATCTGCGGAGCTGTCGGGGTTGAGTACATCGACAGTCGCCTCACCACCGGTGAACCGGTCCCCTTCACGAACGGCAGCGGTACTCGTACTTGAAGTGACAGCGCTAAAGTCCTAGTTGTGATTATGTTTTTTAAACATCGGTCTCAATAACATCTCCCGTTTCTACATCAAGTTCTAGTGTCGGTTTCCCTGCGCTTTCGTTTAGTCCCGCGGTAGAGCAGAATAGGCGGCCATTGTAAACCCAAATTCGACGATATGTATACTGTACCCCGGTGTCGTCAGTTCTCGATTGAGCCGTCCAGGCGACCCTACCACCGGATGTGATCGCAAGCAGATTCCGGGTCGGTTCAAGGCTCGGAATATCTCTTATATCCATGTCCATTTCCGAGTCGAGAACCATCACCAGCACACCGTTGACTGGCAATATGTCTCTGACTCTACTGGGAAGTTGTAGTTCGGTATCCGGACCCTCAATCCGTCCTTGATAGTCTATCTGGCAATCGAACTCTGGAAAGGCGGTCACCTGATGTGCCTCATCTGTGGACTCTCCACTGTCTTCGGCCGGTGGAGAGCTCTTTTCGGTATCGTACTTCAATGTCACCGTCACGAAACACTCCGAAGGGAGCCAATCAACGCCGTCTTCCTCCGTCCACGACAAGTGAAATGGCTCCATATCCAGTGAACCACCAATCGTGTCATTAGGCCCTTTTGTCAGACGGAAAGCCCTACCATTGGCCACCTGCTCTGCTTGAAATTCATGAATAGCCGTCGTTGGACTCACACTATCGCTGGAACCTTGTGGGTCAGCAGTAATCTCGACGGTGACCCAATACCAAGCAGATACATTTCGTCCCTGTTCAGGAAACAGGTCTGGTGTCATAGCGAGGCTGATCGCCTCTCCGGCACCTCTAACATCAAAAAACCCATCTTGGGTCTCTTTCTCGACTATCGCAGTACCAGACAGCTTTGCGAGTGACATTATAATAGCCACATACAGTGGCAATATAAATTTAGATCAGGTTTCCAGAGGCGAGGTTTTGTAGACGTGCTCTGCTTCGTAGCCCTTGTCAGGAGTAGTGTGGCACGGACCACTGGATTACACTTGACTGCTCGATGCTGGTGACTATAAAATACTGTCAGAGTACGTCTGAATTCCAGTTTCCGGACGCTATGACCCGGTCGATGATATCCGGGAAGTGCGTGCGTTTGTACTCGATTCGTTCGTCGAGAGAATTTTCATACACCAGTTCTGTCACGTCATCCGGGAGGTCGTAACCGACGTCGGCAGCTAACTCCTCGACGATCTGTGTAAAGTCCCCGAATCCGTCTTCCATCTGCCAGCCGAAGTCCGATTCGACGTCCTCGTACTGCAACGCCGCAGTATCGTAGGCCGCGTGGAAATCCTCGTTCCCAGCGACAATCATGAAGTCGCCTCGAATCTCGTGACAGAGCCCGAGCTTCGGTCGTTCCGTGAATAGCCACTCGCTGTTGTCTGTGAGTGTGAGGCGTGCACGTTCGGAGAGGTTCTGACAGCGGGCAGGACGTCCAGCTAGCCGATAGCAGAGACACGCCGCGAGTAGCCGTTTCATCCCGTATCCTAACCGGGCGAGTGGCGAAGCCGATGGCAGTGTGACGTCGCCAGTGTCGGCGTGGTCTGGTAGCTGTTTACACAGCATCAACTCACCGTGGCCTGCGGCTGTATAGTATTCAGCTGCTGTTTCGAATTCCGCGTCACCACGTCGCTCCTTGGCTTCCTCAGTGTACGCACTGATCAACTCCAGAATCTGATGACTGTGCACGAATTCATTCCGGAATGTGTCGCTCACAACACCACACGAGCCGTGAAACCATTATATGGCGCATAGTTTGGTGATTCACTACAACCGAATCAGTCTCCGTTTAGATGTCTGTTGCCATTATTTTTCCCGTCTTCGGATCAAGTTCAGTAACTATCCTCTCTCCGGTGTCGATAGAAGCCATCTTTGAAAACAGATGATCGCCGACGAGCCAGTGGATTCGGTGCAAAAATTGCTCGTCGCCCAGAGTAACGACTTGGCCACGCCACGTAATTTCACCGCTTGGATCGATGGCAAAGAGATTTTCCCCATCCTCGGAATGACATGTGGGCTCGGTAACTCCCTCCTCATTCAGATTAAGTACAACTAATGCAGTTTGTTTATACATGATACAGTTGCGGATTGGATTAGCAAAGCGTTGCTCCACTTTGGTCCCGGTTATTCGGCCACGATAATCCACCTTTAGATCACTGCTAAGTCGGACTTCGTCGCCCGTATCATGCCTAATTTGCAACTTCACATAACAGTTCTCGGGGTCCCAATCAACACCTGCTCTATGCACACCCGCCGGTTCATAATTGAACGGTTCAAGTGAGAATGTCCCAAAGACCTCGTGTTGATCAGTTAATTGTAAAAATCCTTCCTCAGAGTGCACTTCAGCCCTACATTTATGTACAGCTATATTCGGTCCGATGTCGCTACTGATTTCCTGTCTGTCAGAAGTCAGTGTTACCTCAATGTGATAGTTTGCTCCGGTTGAACGTCTTTTTGGCAGATGCTCTTTGTTGAAATCCAGTGAGAAAAAACTGGGCTTTCCAGTCAAGTGAACGAAATTTTCAGCCGCATCCTCCTCTTCCCAAGCAGTAAAGGTGAATTCAACGAACGCCATTTATTTGCTTAGACAAAGGCCAATACTAAGTGAGTTATTGATAATTTTTGAAATGTGTTTGACCGGCTGATTTGCCGGTTTTATACATCGCCCATCAGTCACACTGGTATGGTAACTCTATTTGGAGTTCCTCAGGATCGGACGTAACCTCTTTGTCTGCCCGTTCATACGATCCTCCATCGAATTGAATATCACCGTGAATAGCAGTCCAGTAAATCCAGAAACAGTCCAGTCTGCCGAGGAGGCAAACGGCGTCCGCATTGCGGCGACTGGAATGGATACCGCCGACAGTGGCTCGACATCTGTTGTCTCAGTAACGCTTACCGGCGAGGCTGTCGGAACGAGCGATGTGGACCTGACTGTTGCAGCCGTCGGTGACGAATCCGGGACCGCATACAATGTCACCAGCGTCCGCGATGGAACACTGACAGTCGAGTCCGGAGAGAACGCAACGGAGACGCCAACACCGACTCCGACTGCAACAGAAACACCAACAGAAACTCCTACCGAGGAAGACTCGTCGAGTTCCGGCGGTAGTAATGATGACGGTGATAATGATGGCGGTGATGACGATGATGGTAGCGACTCCAGCGGCAGTGACTCTGGTGACACAGTAACAGCGACGGACACACCGACAATAACGGAACCAACGCCCAGTGACACCCCAACAACGGCCACGGAAACGGAACACTCGACCGAGACAGACACCAAGCAATCAACCTCAACCCAGACCAGCAGTGGTGGGCCAGCAATCGCACCGTCTCAGACCGCGGCCACAGACACTGTCGAGCCGTCTGGCGGCTCACCCACGAATCTGCTTATTGCCGGGAGCATGATCGTCGCTGTTCTCGGTGGGATCATCATCTATCGTCGGTTGTAGAAGCGATTCCAAGACACACGACACGTTCTCACCTCGCTGACCGGCTCAATTGGGGGTCGTCTGTCGCTTCCATGTGAAGAGGTACTGGCAACTTTCCCACCGTCGATGATCTCGTTCGGTTACCATCGGATCGTCGATTCCGTCTTTCGATGCGACGCTCGTCAGAGCGATGGAACCGAACCCCCCGCCACCGATGACTCGCTGGCAGGCGGTAGACGAACTTCAGCAGGCCGGTGTCTCAGTGTTCGTCTCGATGTCGACCACATACCCGCCGATGGGCGAAGATGACTTTCACGAGCTACTCAGCTACTTCAGAGCGCTCGGTGAGGTCGTCGTCTTCCATGAACCAATCAACCCGAGGGGCCAGAACTTCCAACAATGTCTCAGCGCCGCCAAAGAAGCCGGCTATGACGACGTGGCCGAAGAACTCCAGCAGATGCAGGACAGCCACCAGTACTGGGTCGAGTACGCCCTCGAACAACTGAACACGGTCCAGCAAGTCGCAACACGCTTCGACGGGCTCGAAGTGCATTCTTGGCCAGACGATGAGTTGGTGCGCTCGACGAGCGGCCAACTGCGGTCGAAGCTCAAAGCGATGCAAGAGGCCGTCTCACCGGAATCGTTCTCCGGCCGTGCGCTGGATTCGTCGCCGGAGCAATCCGAATTAGCTCGGGACGGCGAGTCCGTCGAGCATCTCATCTAACGTGTCTATCAGGCACCGCGCCAGGGTCTGGCTGGGCTGGTGTTGCAGCCGATGCCGTCGCAGGCCGACTATCAGCATGTGACGGTGACGGTGTAGGATGGCAGACTGCTAGCCAACAAATGGTGAGTAACGTCCACATCTGTTGGTTAGCGAATGAGAGGGACGGGCTCTAACTGTAATTTGTTTTCAGGTAATCTCTGGAACAGTTACCTGACAAGCGTGTGTACCGAACAGTGCTTGCTCAGAACGCGTCCGTCTCAAGCAACTTTTCAGAGGTATGCTCCTCGTCCCAGATAGAGAAGAAATGCCCAGCGATCGTCCCGACCGCACCCGTCTTGTGACAGTGCTCAACGGGGCATTCGATTTGAGGCTGTTGGGCCTGAGTGTGATCATCTGATGCCATAACATGACCGAGAACTTGCTCAATATTTCCAGAATATGAACACCAGTCAAGCGGACATGTTGCCTCCCCCTCAGACACTCCCTTACCCTTTGGTTCAGTACCTCCGTCGCAGCGGTTCTCTTTCACAATTGGAACGATCTCTTCAAAAACTATCTCTTTTCTAACTGTTTTCCATCCCGAGATTGGAACATCACTTGAGAAATTGACTTTCACTCCGCTGCTTTCTTTTTCAACTTGATTGTTCACCACCAACGGACCTATCTCATCATAAACAATATCGCGAGGAACCTGAATCCATCCACTCAATTCGACTTCCTCCCCAAGGTACACTTTTGAAGTATCAAAGTCCAAGTTCTGCTGATTTTCTTTTTCGGGTTTTTTTATTTCAGCTTCAGGGTCGGACTGCTCAAGCCTGACGTTTCTGTCTACTTGTGCCCGACTCTCGGACCTGAAATCAGGATATGAGTCCTTCTCTTCTGGTGGATTCGTAACTCTCCGTGCATCTTTCAGTCGGTCTGAAATGAGTTGATTCAGCTTCCAACTCTCCTCCATCGCTGCTTCAAAGTCTGGATATACAGTCTCGGCAACAGCTTTGTCCTCGTCCCGTGTCCCCGTTCCACGCTTGCTCGATATGCGGACATGAATGCGACCGTCTTCGAGTTTAGTAATGTCTTCAGACATATCTGCTGATAGAGAGTACTATCAAAAATATTAATCGGAGCAAACACTCTTCACACTGAGAGGCAGCAGCATGCTCTGCTAAGTGTATACTGCTACTCGGTAGTTCCAATCGATCAGTTGCCCTTCGGGGCTGCAGGATCAAGAATCACAGCCGTTTCGGTATCAATTTGTAACTGTGGCTGTCCGTCGTACTCACCAATCTTTACATCCTCAAGCCGATACTGCTTGCCCTTGTCAAGGAGTGGTTGGTTGACCGCATCGTCAGTAATTGCAAATTTGAGTGAGTAATCACTCTCTGTTATTATTTCTCCGATCTGTCGGGTCTCCCAATATGGTTCTGCTTCGCGTTCATCCTCAACGGTAACGGTAACTGTTGAACGGTCGGTTTCACAGTCGACGCCCGTCGGGTGAGCGTTGATATGTTCCTTGATTTCACTCAAAAATGGCGACTGCTCCGTGGCTCGGGACTGAATGTCCAACTGCTCTTCGGCACGTGTAAGTGCGACATAGAACAGCCGACGTTCCTCGTCGAGATGTGAGCCAGTATCAATTTCAACAAGATTCGTCAGATTTCGATCCCCCTCAGTTGGTGGAAAGCCATCATTCAGGCCATTAGCTGCATTAGCAATGATGACGTGCTCAGCTTCTTTCCCTTTTGACTGGTGAGCAGTGGTTACTTCGACACCGTTTGGCCCACCAACAGGGATATCACGGTCTTGGAGCTTTGCTGAAATATCTCGGATGAACGGCGATCCTTCTTGATTACGGGCCAGAATCATAACGTCACCGGGCTCGCGGTCAGGAACACCACGGAGTGACTCTGTGACAAGCCGGACAATCTTTGTGATTGCATTTCGCCTGTATTGGAAGTCATCTGTGCCCGGAACAAGATGAACTCGTGGCGTCGTTTTTAAAGACTTGTTTGCGGTCACTGTTTTCGACGTTTTGGCCTCATTGTTCCGAATAAGCGCATTACCGGCTTGGACAACACTCGGCGGGCAGCGGTAGTTCGTTTCAAGTCTAGTTTCGGTGGCTGGCGGGAAGTGATCTTTAAAATCTATGAAGTAGTCCGGTCGTGCTCCTTTAAACCCATAGATACTCTGCCAATCATCGCCGACGGCGAACAGTCGGGCGTCATCGTGGCGGGTGAGTAAAGCTTGAATGAACTCAATCTGGACGAGATTCAGGTCTTGAAATTCGTCGACCATAACGTGTTCAAAGCTTGCCATTCCACCGGTGTCACCACGTTTGATTGCCTGTGTCGCTTTGACGATCATGTCGACAAAATCATACGCATTGTAGGCGGCGTAGCGTTTGTCGTACAGCTCTAACACGCGCGTTGCTGCATGGCTGAAGTGATAGAGTTCCGGGTCGTCTGTTTCATTGAGTGTGCCGAGATGCTCAGCTGGATTACGTTGATTTGTTTTTGCCTTCTTGACAAACTCAGCGAAGTGAGACTCGATATCCCGCCAGAGGATATTGTGTTCATACGCCGTGTCTCGAAGGTCCGTTCCACGGAGTGGCGACTCAATCGCGACGCCGGCCGCCTGCAATTGGTCAGCGATGTAGTCAGGGGCGCGATCAGGCCCAATGCGGTCTCCATCAACCACGAGTAGTGTCTTGTCAGTCCCATCGTAGATGGCATCTAATTCGGTAGCTGTCGGCTTTTTTTCGTACCAACGCTTTCGGCGGTTGGTTGCCTCAGATGGTAGATACTCGATATACACATCCAGTTCTGGTAACGTAAAGTCGGGAACATACGCCTCAGCGTCAGGATTTTCAGCCCAAGCTGCGTATTGTCGGTATCGGTACGTAAACTGGTGCTTGAACAACCAGTCAGCAATTGCTGTGTGAGCGGCCTGCTCCTCATCAAATCGAGACGTCACTTCTTCGCCACGCAGTGTTGTATCAGACTTGTATCGGAGCGAATCAACGAAGTCTTGACGCTTGTGGTCGTCGTCCTCAAGATTCTCGTCTTTGTAGTAATCCACGAACTGTTCGTAGTGCTGCTGGAATTCTCCACTACTGGCTCGGAGTTCACGAATGAGTCGCCCCACTTCACGGAGTCGGCTCTGGTCTTCAATTTGGACGAGCGTAGGATCAACCTCATTGAGAACTCGGTTTCCAAAAGAGTGGAGCGTTGCTGTCTCGACGCCCGTAATATCGAACATCTCCTCCAATCTCTCGGCCATTTCGTCGGCTGCTTTCCGTGTGAACGTCAGCGTCAGGATATCGTCCTCAGAGATACCCTCCTCAACAAGGTACTTGACACGACAAGAGAGCGAGAACGTCTTCCCGGTGCCTGCACCAGCGATAACTTGGTTATGAATATCATTTCGGTATACGGCTAATTCTTGTTCCTCATTGAGTGCAAGGTCATCATCTCCGAAACCGCTGAATAATTGCTCGTACTCATTCCGCTTGCGCTCAACGAACCGCTGGTTATACTGGCTGATTTCGCGTTGAAGATCGTCAAGCCGTGTCTCGATGTCATGCAGCTGCTGTTGATCCGGTTGCGCCAAACGGCCGAATTCAATTTCGGCGGTGAGGTCTTTGAGTTGCTCCGCCACTTGACCCACCTCCTGCGTAAGTGAGTGCTCTTCTGGAGTCGTCAAATAGGAGTCCCGGTGGTCTGCGTGCTTAACTTTAGTATTCAAACCCTCAACATGAGTCAACAGCGTCTCAATCTCTGTGTCGAATGTGTGTTTCGTAGTAATAAATTCGCGGTGTCTCTGGAGCCGAGTCCGAAGGTCAGCCAATAGCTCTTGACGATTGGGGGTCAGTTCTTCTTTGGCCCGGGGGGTCTCAAGCGTGCTTATAGATTGA
Organism: Haloarcula sp. KBTZ06; assembly: GCF_048595605.1. Lineage (NCBI taxonomy): Archaea > Methanobacteriati > Methanobacteriota > Halobacteria > Halobacteriales > Haloarculaceae > Haloarcula > Haloarcula sp. KBTZ06. The sequence continues at coordinate 65,199 of NZ_CP184338.1, read as the reverse complement.
TGTGCTTGATCAACCTCACTGCAATAGCTGTCGGCCGATTGTGGTAGCGGATCGCCCTGCGTTTGTGAGTCCTGTAGTTCATCATCCAGTTTCTCGGCAAGGGCGGTTGCACTCGCAGCAACTGTTTGATACTGGTCATCAACAACCTGTTCATTGTATCTGCTGAACTGTTTTCGAAGGGATACAAGATGATCGGCGGTTTGCTCAAGTGTTTGGAGGTCCGCTGTCGTGAGTGGTGTATCAGTAAAGTCTGATTCAAGTGTTTCGAGCCAGTTTTGAATTTCGTTAGACCGATCCCGAAACCCGGATTCCTGCTCAATAGATAGGAGCGACTCACCATCGCAAGCCGTTCGAATATCATCTGCTAACTCATCAAGACTTGTTTGGATCTCAGCAATGGCACCATCGAACTCCCTCTTCGTGTTGAGATAGGCGGCGAGCTTATCTAATTCCTCCGTGAGGTCCTCAATCGTCGATTGCTCTGCCGCTGTGAGGAACTGAGTGTGTTCCTGTGCCAACCCTACCAGCTCAGCACGAGTATCGTTTATTTTTGGGACTGTATCTATAGCAGTCTGTGGAAGCTGATCTCCGCGCCGTCGGGGCCCGTGGAGTTGGTCATCAAGTTCAGCCATGAGTGTGCGGGCATCTGTTTTGAGAGTCTGAAATTTGTCTTCAGCTGTGGTCCGTCGACTGTCTGCTTGGTCGATTTTATTTACAACGTCACCGTAGAAGGCATTCTTAAGTGGCCCCGGAAGAAGTGAAAAGAGATTGCTATTTCGTTTCTCTTCGAGTATACGATTGTATTCGTCCCAAGTAGAAGCTTGTTCTAAGTCCATAACTAGTTTACAAATATTCTTGAGTAAGGCTGTTTAGTGTTTGGCCAATTTGTATACCCTCTATCTATAGTTGCGGTCCGCGAACTACACATATTAAGCGTTGTGTTTAATTGCCTACATTCACCGTTCAAAAGTGAGCTCGTGTGAATTATCCAATCTCGCTGGACTCTACTCCAGAGACAGTTCCGTGATATCCTCTCTGATAGTCTACTTCGGCACATTGTATGGGTTAGTTGAGTCGTTAGAACTGATCGATACGCGCGTTCTCCATGCCTTCCGTATCCGCTTCCAGTTCGTTGTCGACTGCTCCACTATCCGGTACTGAAAAAGACAACGTTGGCTCCGGCTGTTGTATCGCTTTAAATACGGAATTAATTTCGCTGTGAATTGCTGTATCGGGTGAAGTTCCAGTTAGAGAACACCAAGCTCGGGAACGCGTTAGACCCACAAATAACTCATTCCGCCGTTGCAAGACACTTCCTCGCCATGTTTCTTCGGTAACTGAATCAACCCCAAGGAGATACACTGAGGCTGCTTCATTGCCTTTCGCTCGGTTAATTCCTGAGACGGTTACCTCTCCAGGGACATCAAATACCTTCTTATCACCCTCCCAAACTGAGTTTACGATAATATCAGCATCCGCTAGCTCATCGCGGAGTTCAGTGGCCACATACTCCCGATTTTTCTCGCCTTGGCGTTTTTTTCCTGCTAGCGGAATTACCAGCAGTTGCTCTGGATCTAAGCCCTGTTCGAAGATGTCCAGACGTATCTGTTCAGCGACCCACTCAATTTCGTCGAGTTTTGAGGAGAAGGAGTGGTGCGTCAGCAGATCCGACGGCGAAACTGTATCTTGAAGTGGGTGTGGAGAATTTGATTTCGGTCGTGTTAACACTGCTTTACTCCCGGACTTACGGAAGTCCGCATCAATTTCATAACCCAGATTTTCCCACCCATCCTGCCGGGTGATTGTCTGGACTGGACCCTCATCTCGTTTTAGCCCCATACCCAAAGCATGTGCAGCCATCAGCAAAGATCGAGGCGCGCGATACGATCGGCGCATGATATGTGTCTTCTGTGGCCCGTTCTTGTAGGTTCCACTCAAATCCAACACTGGATCTCCGTTCTCATCAGTCCCAAATACATTTGTTGGGCTGGGTGCTTTGAGACTCCCCAGATCTTGGGCCTCATCGTATGCCCAAATTAGCCGGTTCGCGTCAGTGAGTGCCTCTCGACATAGATTGAGGAATTCTGGACCAAAGTCTTGAGCCTCATCGACTAAGATTGCATCCCAACGACTTGGTACCATTCCAGTTTCCCGAAGTTCAGCAGCTACGGCTTCCTGATAATCATCAGCATCGGGGAACGCATCTTTTGCCTCAGGATACGTCCGAGCTGGTACATCATCAATTTCATTGGCCAGCCGATAGTAGATTCCTTCACCTGTTCTGTTGCCACCCCACGCATGGATTATATCAATCGTTGCCGCTGCCTCGTCAAGCGATTGTCCACTAAACTGTTGATAGAACCGCTCAACTAGTTCGGTCAGTTGATTATAGAGACTCTGTGTGCTGAATGTCAGGGCAATCCGGATGTCTTCTTGTTTAGTTTCAGTCCAGTCTGCGGGGTCGCTAATCATCCGTGCTGCCTTCATTGCGACTAGTACCGTCTTCCCGGAACCAGCAATACCCCGTATTTGCTGAGGGCCGTCAGGGATTTGCATCCCAATCTCCTGCTGATTCTGGTCGAATCCGCGGATACCGGTCGTGACTTGATCATAGTACTCGCCTTTGATTTCGGGATCCTCGGTCGGTGTCCCATGGACACCACTAATGGCCTGCCCACAACTGAGCACATCCCGAGCCGCTTCGTACTGGCTCTGGGTGAGTGGCTCAGAAGCCGGGAGTGAGCCAATTCGATTACGGAGTGTTACTGGTCCTAATTCATCACCAGTGATGACACGTGGTGAAGCTGGTCCTGTGAAACCACGAGACTCCCACTCGTTACGGTCGATATTGGGTAGTATTACGATCGGTGACATCGAGACCGCACAGTTGCCACCTGATCGGAGTTCAGGCTCTCGCTGGAAAAACGACATAAGATGAAATCCTTGCTGGCGGGCCTGTTCCAGTGGACTTGCTGTCCGCTGCGTCATGTTTCGGAGTTTCCACGTGTCACTCTCGATCTGTTCGATATTTTCGATCGAGTAAGCTTTGCATTCAAGTATTACTAATCCCAGATCCTTGTGCAGAAGAACAAAATCGGGTTTGTGATCGAATCGATTGCCACCCTTCTCAATAATCGGATACTGATGATAGAGTATTCCTTCCTCATCAGTCCCAAAACATCGTTTGAGCCGGTTCCAAACCGTTAGTTCTGCTTCACCGCCGCTATCAGATTCCGAAACTGACGATGCAGATATATAATCCACAAATGAAAATATTACTGGGGTCCAATAAATAACTTACCAGAAATGATACCACTAATACATATAAAAACACCAAACGATGAGGGCTCAGTTTCTACTGTTCTCAAAGTTGAAAAGTCGGCAGGCGGTTATTATGTGAGCAGCATACCATCTCTCCGTGTGCATCCGAAAGAATACGTTAAGCAGGATATTGTGGAACACAGAGAAATCTACGATCGCCTCGCCGAAGTCTGATGGGTTTCAGCGATTAGTGCCAAATGCCGTACTCAGCTTCTCTCGCATGAACTCTCGCCGGAGTTCTCGCTTTCGCTCGTCGGTCAAGTAGTCCTCGAAGACTACTTTCGCACTCGCACTGCCCTGCTCATCAGCAATGTCCTGAACGTGTTCCAGCAGGTCCTGCGTCGTCTGTGAGTAGGCGTCGTACCAGAAACGCCGGCCCATGTGTGGCTTCCGGGCGACACCGTCGATCTCCTCGGGCACGCCGGCCCTGTCGGCGAGGTCGCGGAACCAACCCGCGATCGTCGTGCCGTCGACGTGACCGGTTTTCGAGCGCTCCGAGGGGAACAGATAGCCATCGACGCGGGAGAGGTGCCGGCGAGCGATGTCTTCGCCGTAGACAATCGCGACGGTGCCCGGTCCGTTCTTTCGCTCGTCGAACTGGATGTGCGGGTCGTCGGCGTCGAGGTGCAGCTGGTCCTGGTGCAGCGCCGCGACCTCGCCGGCCCGGAGGCCCCACCCCGCGAGTGCGACAACGAGCATCCGGTCGCGGCTGGTGATGGCGGCGTCGAACATCGCCCGGACGTGCTCGGCGTCGAGGGCGACAGGGTCGGTGTCCGAGGAGCGGGACCACGAGAACCAGTCCTCCGCGCCGTTGGTGGGGTTGACTGTCGCCACACGCCGTTCGACGAGCCAGCCATACCACGTTCGGATTGCATCGTGGACACGCGCGATGGTGGACTCAGCGAACTCTCCGGACATGTAGGCGAAGGTCTCCCGGCAGCGGTCGACGGCTTCGGTTTCCGTGATGTCACTGTCGGCGTCGACGGGCGAGAGGAGATCGTCGGTGCCGTGGCGCTCTCGGTAGGAGCGAGCGTAGCGGGCGAGCCGGTAGCGGATAGTCTCGCGGGTGCTGTCGGTCCAGTCATCCGCCGCCGCTTGCTTGGCGTCGAGATACTCCTGAAAGGACTCGCGGGTCTCGTCGTGCTCGATATCCCAGTCGTAGCCGCTGGTTTCGGTGTTGTACCCGAGTGTGTCTTCCCAGAACGTGGCAAAGGTCGTGTCGTGGTACTCTTTCAGCGCGTACGTCAGCCCGCGGAAGCCGTTGTTCGAGAGCCACTCGTAGGATGGGCGGTCAGTCTCGGGGTCGAAGTCGTCGCGACGGAGCGCCGGAACGACCACGGCTTCGTACGCATCGGCGAGCTGGGCCTCGGTGAGTAGCGTCCAGGGCACGTCGTCGGCGGAGTGCCACGGCTTCGTCCGCTCAATCCCGGGGGAGGCGTCGTGCTTTCCCGGTTCTGAATCTGAATCAGCCGATTTCGGCATACAGAGCTAAATACATTGAATCCTGATAATTCTGTTGCCACAGCAGACCCAAGCCAGACTTATGCTTCTACGGTGGCTCAGCAAATATTGCTTTAAACTTTGTATCGCTATACAGAACCCGCATGGATTCTTTCTGACAGTAACCGGCTCTAGACAGCGCAAGACAATCGAAAATGAGCAGTACGCAATTCGCGTTGGTGGCCGACGCTTACTCTTTGCGCCCGTCCTTGACGAGTTCAGCGAGCCGTTCGGGCTGTTCCATCGCAAGTTTGAGCAGCGCTTCGTGATACTCACGCTTCGGGATGTCACGCAGGCCCGCGTCGCGGAGTTCTCGCTTCACCTCGAAGTCGAGTGTGTCCTCGAAGTCGTCCCACGTCTCCGAGCGCGGGTAGATGGCCTCTTGCGAGGCGTCGTCGTACGGGAACGCCGGGTGCTGCTTCCAATCGTCAGAGGTCTCGGTAGCCTGTGCTTCCGATCGGTGGTTAGTCTGTGTTGTCTCTGGCATGGATTTGGATTCCGTCTCGGTCACGTCGTCACTCTCGTCGGCGTCCTGCTCGGCCGCAGCGTCTTCGAGATCGTCGAAGCCCATCAACGGCTCACCTCCCCGGTTTCGACAATCTGTGCGAGCTCGTCGTAGCACTGGAGTTGGTCACACTCGGAGTCGTAGTCCCGCAGCGGCACGCCCTCGTCGTTGGCGTTGTCGATGGCCGCCCGATGCCGGATACCGGGTAGTTCGTGGTCGTACGAGCCGTTATCGACAGCGTCCCAGTCCTCCGGCGAGAGATACGCGTAGTTCGGGACGTGCTTCGCGACGGCCTCACGGGTCGTCATTTCGCGCAGTAGCCGGCGGTCGCGCGTGTCCTGGTCGATGCGGTCGCTCAGGTCCGTGGGCGTGACCGCGAGAATATCGAGGTCGAAGTACTCCCGGGCTTCCATGACGAGACGCTGCACGGTGTTCGTCAGCCCCGTCTCGTAGCCGTTCTCCGGCCGCAGCGGGATGATGATGTTGCCCGTCGCGTACATCGCGTTGTCGTTGAGTTTGCCACGATTCGCCGGACAGTCGATGACGATGTAGTCGTACGTCTCCCCGAGAAGTTCGCCAACGAGTTCTTCCTTTAGTCGGGTCGTCCCCATCGTCGCTTCCTTGAGCCCCGACTGGACGTCTTCCAAGTCGACGTGCGCGGGGAAGAGGTCGAGCCCGTCGCTGACGTTCGTGATGTAGTCATGCGGGTCCGCGCCGTCGAGGAGGACATCCGCAGCGTGGTTGGTCCCCCAACGGTCACCACGATACGCGTCGTCGTGGCCCAGAATGAGCGTCATGTGGCCGTTGTCGTCGAGATCGACCAGTAACGCGCGCTCGTTTCGGTGTGCGAGTTCCCGCCCGAGGTTGATTGCTGTCGTTGTCTTGCCAAAGCCGCCTTTGAGAACGCCCACGCTGACTGCGCGTGGCGTCGCTTCATTGTCTCTCATAGGTGACTCATCTACCTTAGGTAACTTAGCCATTGTGCCTTAGCCACCTAAGGTAGCTTAGTTAGGTTACGTAGTTAGTGTGGAAACAGTGTAGGATGCGAACACATCGATGGTGGGGTGTTTCGAGCTAACCAACACAAACCCTAATATTCCGGCTTTTGTTGGTTAGCATATGAGCGACAAAGAATACGTTCAACATGCGCTGTCAGCGCTGGAGCACATCAACGTCGAGGGGCTCGGCCAGGACGCTCACGATGCGCATGAGGACGCCATCGCCGCCGTCGACGAGCTGGCCGCGCTGCTAGAGAGCGATGACGGGGTCGAGGACCAGAACGGCGTGGACACGCCCGAGGGATGGGCCGACAACGAGGACGACTGGGACGAGAAGGTAGCCGACGCCTACGAGCAGGCCGAAATACCACGCTCGAAGGGCACGGTGACGGTGAAGAGTATCGACGATCGCGAGTACTACTACTTGCAATGGCGCGAGGGTGACAAGGTCAGGAGTCAGTATGTCGCGCCGGTCAGGCCGGCGTAGGGCGTTTTGCTCCGGAAACAGTGGTGTGGGAACAGTCAAACAATCGTTGTGGGTCTAACTTGCTGTTGATGCGGAAGTTGTAATATCACTCTTACGGTGGAGTCTATGCTGTCGTGGCACCGATATAGAGGGAGTCACCTCCAGTGGATACTTACGCTGTTTCAATCCCGCAGTTGGTTTCTGATCCGTCGTGACGTCGGTCAGACGTGTCGGCGATCAACATGTCCGCGATGATTTCAATCCCGTGCTGGGTTTTCTGGGCGTCGCAACGGCCCGAAGCCCCGATACTCGTCAGCAGCCAGTTCGGTTTCAATCCCGTGCTGGGTTTTCTGGGCGTCGCAACTTGAAGATGATGTCACGGACGGCGTCGTGGGTATCGTTTCAATCCCGTGCTGGGTTTTCTGGGCGTCGCAACCGTCGGGAACAGACTAATGACGATAGCCAACAGCTTGTTTCAATCCCGTGCTGGGTTTTCTGGGCGTCGCAACGGGCGAGAGGCAATTTTTCCATAGCGACGCTGGGTTGTTTCAATCCCGTGCTGGGTTTTCTGGGCGTCGCAACCCGAGCCGTTGGCTGCGTGTGCATTGTTGGCGTCTAGTTTCAATCCCGTGCTGGGTTTTCTGGGCGTCGCAACTGAATAATCCACCGGACGCGAGTGCCCCGGAACTTGTTTCAATCCCGTGCTGGGTTTTCTGGGCGTCGCAACGACATCAAAATCGACCCGGACGACATGAAAGAAGCGTTTCAATCCCGTGCTGGGTTTTCTGGGCGTCGCAACCGTCTGACGAACTGCTGGTAGACTGCTGTTGGCTGCGTTTCAATCCCGTGCTGGGTTTTCTGGGCGTCGCAACATACATGCGCAATGACCTAATCAGTCAACTGCTGAACCGTTTCAATCCCGTGCTGGGTTTTCTGGGCGTCGCAACACCGGTGCCGCCACACATCTCCTCGGCGACGGCCTTGTTTCAATCCCGTGCTGGGTTTTCTGGGCGTCGCAACTGGTTTGATTCCTACCAGTACCAAAGCGTGCTGCATAGTTTCAATCCCGTGCTGGGTTTTCTGGGCGTCGCAACACGACCAGCAACGTGCCCAGCCAGCGGTATGACCGGTTTCAATCCCGTGCTGGGTTTTCTGGGCGTCGCAACCGTACTGGCGGTTTGCCTGATACGCCCGCGTACTCGTTTCAATCCCGTGCTGGGTTTTCTGGGCGTCGCAACATGATGGGGGCTATTTGGAGTACACAGACACGAATTGTTTCAATCCCGTGCTGGGTTTTCTGGGCGTCGCAACCGCTGCAAGACCGACCATCGACACTGCCACCGAGTTTCAATCCCGTGCTGGGTTTTCTGGGCGTCGCAACGCCACGCAGAGGACTCGCCTGTCCGGTCGCTGTTCTGTTTCAATCCCGTGCTGGGTTTTCTGGGCGTCGCAACACTGCGGTGACTATCCTGACCGGCAAGTAATCGAGTTTCAATCCCGTGCTGGGTTTTCTGGGCGTCGCAACGTCTGAAAACCTAGTCGATGGGTATTGGTATGTCAGTTTCAATCCCGTGCTGGGTTTTCTGGGCGTCGCAACCTCATCTCGCGGATAGCGGTCGCATTGAGCGCGACCTGTTTCAATCCCGTGCTGGGTTTTCTGGGCGTCGCAACATTTTGGCCACATTGGCAGTGGATCCAGCAGAGAGTTTCAATCCCGTGCTGGGTTTTCTGGGCGTCGCAACGGTACTGGTCCTGTACGCGACTGGGTCATTCTGATGGGTTTCAATCCCGTGCTGGGTTTTCTGGGCGTCGCAACAGCCGTCGTTTGTCGAGATTGCACTACCGTTGAACGTGTTTCAATCCCGTGCTGGGTTTTCTGGGCGTCGCAACGGCCTCCACGTCGAGGATTTCTTGTTCGATTTGTTTCAATCCCGTGCTGGGTTTTCTGGGCGTCGCAACCATGACCGTACAGGGCCGTTCTCAGGATACCACCCAGTTTCAATCCCGTGCTGGGTTTTCTGGGCGTCGCAACCACATCAATATCACCCGTCACAAGCCACACGAACACGTTTCAATCCCGTGCTGGGTTTTCTGGGCGTCGCAACACTGCGTCAACACCTCTACCGGCGGGAAGGATATGTTTCAATCCCGTGCTGGGTTTTCTGGGCGTCGCAACAAACCCGAGGGCCACGACAAGTGGACGCTGTGGGAGTTTCAATCCCGTGCTGGGTTTTCTGGGCGTCGCAACTCGACGAGCGTCATCAGCATCTAATTGTCTTTTTTGTTTCAATCCCGTGCTGGGTTTTCTGGGCGTCGCAACGTCGTCCCACCCTTCCAGTTCGCCGGCGAGTGTTTGTTTCAATCCCGTGCTGGGTTTTCTGGGCGTCGCAACAGGGGGTGAAACTACGGCTATATAGCTCAAAAAGCTTTCTCAGCCCGCCAGATCGAGGCCCGATTACGTCGACCGGGGCTGTACACTGATTTAATAAAGGTCCACGTAGTTCAGTTCAGAGAACGTTGGACTGCTCATCGGGTGGGTCGGACCCTATATCGGTCGTGTTGTCCCGACAGGACTGACACAACCGATAAATCCGAATTCGGTCACCGTCAGTTGGCTCGATATTTGATTCCAGTTCGTCCTCAAGATCGACACGCTCAGCTTTGGTCACATCGACCTCAAACACGCTGTACTGTCGCCAAGCTCCATACCGTTGGAGCGTTCGATACACTTGCCGGCGGTTTGCATCGTCACTCACGTCGTAAGCAATTGCCAAGCGCATGATTATTTCGAGAAGGTCAAGGCGTGGTACTCATCCAATTCCTCGGTAATCGCCTTCCGCAATAAGATTGTTTGCTGCCGAACAGCCTTTCGCCGTGAGACTGTATATTCGAAGTACGGGTGGGTGAATTCCTCCTGCATGAACTCGTCGAACTTCGAGCAATAGGTTTTGAACGCATCGTCACCCAGATGATTATCCTGTGTGAATTCATCGTGCGTGATCACGCCCCGGTTTACCAGCCGTGACACGAAGGCGTCACAAAAAATCGGCCTAAACTCTTCTTGAAGATCCAGTGCCAGCGATGGTCGCCCATGTCGGTCAGCATGCAGGACGCCCAAGAAGGGATCGAGGTTATACTGCCGGAGTGCACTCAACACCTCATTTTTCATGAAAACGTATGTTAACGATAGGAGTGAGTTGATGTGGTCTTCAGGTGGTCGCTTTGTCCGTTTCTCGAAGGTCCATCCTTCGGTGAGTGTCTCGTTTAGGCGACTGAAGTACCGCTCACTGGCTTCACCCTCAACACCGCGCAGGTCGTCTTTGGTCGAGACCATCGTCGCACGCACACCGAGATCTTTCAGCACGTCCGTTCCGTGGACACCTTTCCGTGAGAGCAACGTTCTAGCATTGCGAATCTTTGCGGCGATCATCGATGCCGCAATAGCCAGTTCAGCAGTTTCGCTGAGAGCATACTGGGCTCGGCGAACCTCAGCAATAGTATTCCGTTCCGGAACGAAACTACCACGATACTTGCCATTCTCAGTGAAGTAGTTGAGAATGATCCCGTGTTCATTCGCCTCCGCGACAAATGGTGTCGAGAAGTTCACCCCGCCGAAGACGTTGATCGTTTCAAGTTTCTCCGTGGGAAAGGTGGCAAGTTCGCCCTCATCCCCATCGACATCCCAGACAACAATTCTCCCACCATCAGTTCGGACTTGAGTGCCCTGTTTAGTGACATAGACAACCGACTCATCAAACATCCCCTCGGTTGCTTTCATACTTTATCCTCCCAGCCGGAACCGCGGGCTTTCTCTGGTTCGAGCATGGCTGTCTCCTCAGGCATACAGTACTCCCGAGCGGAGCAAGCCTCGCATTTCGAAGGGGTGTCGGTGAGTGGAGGTATCTCGTCAACGGACATAGTCTGGATTCTCTCGACGATTTGGTTGACTGCTTGACGATGATCCTCTGTAATCCGAACCGAGTGTCGCTGGTCTGTAGAATATAGATAAATGTATCCGAAATTAACAGGCTCACCGATTGCTTTGGATAACAACATGCAGTAACCGGCTAACTGAATTTCATCGTTGGTGTAGTACCCGCCACTTTCAGCTCGCTTGCGCTCAATTGGTGTTAGGACCCCGTCTCCGGATTCGATAATGTCGATTTTGCCATGAAGACCGAGTGAGGTATCACATAAATATCGTTCGTTGATCCAGTTACCCCGGTGAGCAGCATTCTCGTGTTTACTCCGACCATCAACTAGTTCGTAGGGAGTCCCGATTTCGTCTTGATACCGCTGGTAGTAGAATCGTCGTGAACAGTAGAGGTACTCATTCAGCGCACTCACATGAACCAGGTCGTCATGATCTGCAACAGAACTTGCTGACATCACAACTCACCCAGTTCAATATCGAGTCCATCATCGTCTTGCTGATCCTGTACTCGACAGTACAAATAGAGTGCATCGTGGCTGAACGCGATTGCAGCCGTATCTCCTTCTGGGTGAAGGAGTGGATAAACGAATCCGAACTCACCAATGGAGTATTGTTTCGAGACTTCGCTGACGTGGCCTTCAATTGGATAACAGAGGATTTCGGTTTCACTAAGGTTGATTTTCAACTGATCTAGCCCATCGATATCTGGGGAGGTTTCGACTTCTAATCCGGTACACACTTTTGGTTTCCGAGTCTGCCGTTGTCCCCCACTCAACAGTGAGTACAGTTCACCAGTTGGTTTGAAGCAGAGGTCACGTCCAGTGTACCCTTCATCGCCTTCGGCTCCATCGCCGTCGTAAGTTCCGTAATAAATGCAGTATCCAATGCTGTAGCGTTCTACTCGCGATACGTCGTCTTCGAGATGACCGGGGATATGTGTAAAAAAGTCATCCCGCTCCAATAACCGGATGTCGCCGTGTCGTAGTAGATATGTCAGATTATAATTCTGGACGGCCTGTTGGTCTGGATCATAGACTGATAGTTGGAGGCTGTTGCCGCGGTACATTTGCAACGCATCGAGAATCTTTGTTTGTACCGCGTCATGGCATCGTTCCACATCTTGTTTCGAGAACACGGTACCATGCGGTCGGCAAAAGTGCCGTTCGATTCGTTTCCAGCCCTCTTTTCGGATCAGGCCGGCTTCGTCCGATGGTGCGTTTTCTACACGTTGTTCAACGTGATGGTACGCCTCGACGGCCGAATACCGCCAGTCAAACGACTTCGGTGTGGAATTATCGACGTAGTGTTGTTCAACCAACTCCTCGAAGCGATCTCGACCGATCCACTCGTTGCCGAAGTCATCAATCTCCGGCTGAAGTTGTTTATATACGTAGGGTGGGAGGTACGCGTAGGCACTTGATGTCTCTTCACGTGTTCGGAGTCGGCCGAGTCGCTGGAAGAACGTTGCGGCGCTGTGTGCCGAGAACAGCACCTGATCAGTATCGAAATCGACGCCAACTTCGACTGCCGCATTGCTGACAAGCGTGTCAAATCGGTCGAGTTTATCAGCAATATCTCCACGATGAAATCCGTCGATTCGTTCGACAACACCGAGTTCAGAATCCTGCAGCAACCGATATATTTGATCAACTTCGTGGATGCCATCCAGCATCAAAACCGTTCGTCCTCGTAAGAGGCGGTCGATGGTTTCCTCCCGTTCCTCAGCTAAGCGTGTCGCAGTCTGAAAGGTCGCTGCTGGCTCCAACTGGAGTTCGAGTGGTGGCAGTACTGGACGGTACTCGGTCGGTAGTTGGCCAGGTGCAAATGCGATAACTGGCTTGTCGTCCGCTGCCATTGCTGGATGTGGCGTCTCACGCCATCCAAAATCCGTGAGCGGATAGTAGGGCGCAGAGACGGCTTCATCGAACCGTTCGGCTAGCTCCTCGTCAGGAGTCGCACTGAGGAACACGAGGTATGACAGCCGACATATTTCTGTGTCGGCATCCTGCATTTCATCCAATAAAAACAAGAGTGTATTCTGTTCTTTTCGTGTCGCTCGATGGAACTCATCGACCACAGCGACTTCGAAGAGATTGATCCCATCAATTCGCTTGTGGTATATTTCTCGACGTAGCAGGACGAATATGTCTGGGTTCGTGAGTAGAATTACTGTTTCTGGCCGCTGAAATGCATCTCGTAGGAGGTACGAAAGTAGCTCTCCATTCGATTCAGCAGCAGGATACTCTGTGGCGTACTCATCTTGGAGTGTGTCACTTGAGACTGCCAGTAAATGGACATCACCTCCACCGTCGATATCGTCCAGCTGTGACTCGATATTCGCCTGTTGATCTTCAATCAGTGCGTTCGTCGGGTACACTGCAACTGTGTCAAGACCCTCCGAAATCGTCGGTGCAAGCCACGAAAGTGTCTTCCCCGCACCAGTTGGTGCATCGTTCACGAAGACACCTGGAACACCTGTTGTCAGAGCGTCGTGGAGTGCCCACTGGTGGCGGTGGGGTGTGACACCATCAACTGGATACGAATCGCCAGGATATTCCTGCAATGCAAGTCCCTTCAGCCGAACAGTTGATGAAGATGAATCAGACATCGTCACGTTTCGTTGCAAGAAATTTGGCATCTGCCGGGTAGTACACGCGGTCAGTAGAATCAATCGGAGGTTCTATCGCGTAATGTTCAGTTTCGAACTCACCCTCGAACCAGAGCGGTGTGGGTTGCATCTGCCGCATCACGACGCCACCGAGTGGCTGTGCGCTATGATCGTAGATACTCAGCGGATGGCCTAGCGAGAACGTCCCCGACTTTCGCTCGGCATTGACGATACGATATCGAACGTGGCCTTTTCCACGTTTTTTACCGAGTCGGATATACGGTGGAAGCGTCTCTTTGACGGTCTCAGCTGTCCGGCCATACGGAAAGACGTAGAACCGGAAATGGTTGCCCGGGGCGAGCGCTCGTTCACGTTCGAACGTTGGAAGGTTCTGGCTGGCCTTTCCTGTTGGATCGTCGTCAGCAGGATAGTTCGGGGTCGCGTACGTATCCGCTCTTGCGTTTCGGTTGGTCGTGAGGTATTCCGTTCGGATCGAATCACTCTCGACTGCAACAGGTGTTGCAGGGGTCACGTACACTTCGTTGACGATATCCGCGGTATCCTCAATATAGGTTGGCTGGTGTGTAACATCAACGTAGTTGCCACCCGCCAGCCCGAGCGCATAGTGCAGTGCTGTGTTGAGGATATACGGATCGGTGTCGGCCATCCGACCAACTTCCCGAGATGCAAATCCGACTTTTCCGTGTGTTGTCAGCGTTGCTTCGAGTACCTTCATGTTCTTGGATTAGCTTTCGTCTGCTGCGATTGCATCGTCGATGAACGACTGGGAGTGGGGTTGTTGAGCTTCAAGCACAGTCTGGAGGTTCTCGTCATCTGTGAGCGCCAGTAATTTATCAAGGATTTCGTCATCAACAGGGGTCTGTGCAATTGTCTCTGCACACGCTGTGTCGTAGGTCTCTCGGACGTATGTCGCTGCTTTGTCAGCATTCAGTGCTGGAGCCTGGACGACATCACCAAGCGTTCGATCACTCTCGCTGGCGAACGAGACAATCGTTTCGGCGGTCAACTCTCGGTTTGACGGCCCCTCTTCAGAGCCAGTGTAGAGGCCGAGGACACGATTGTTAACACGTCCAAGCCGAGTTGTTGCCGCCCCGTAGCGTTTATTTCGGCTCGTGATCGCAGCGACGAACGCCACTTCCGCAGGTGTTGCGTCCCGAAGGGTTATGCTACACGGGAACAGAGTTCCCGGTTCGAAGAAATCCGGCTCTCGAATGTTGGCAGTCGATCCTTTGGCGTACCCCTCACCGGGTGCGTTCTGGAATTTCTCGTCGATACAAGCACTGGCATCGCGGACAGTAAACGCAGTATCGTACATCACTCGTGACGTGACGCCAATGTCCACATCGTCGTCCCCACTAGCAGCACTGCCATAAAGTGCCGACTCGACGGACTGGGGGTTCATATCGTTGACATCCATCGAATCGCTCTGGTCGTACTCCAGTAATTCGCGCTGAATCGCTTTTCCAGTCCGGCGGTCGCTCCCGGTCTGTTTCCGCATGAACATCAGTCCTGGAGAGTACTCGATACTCCCGTCATCGCCAACGACCGATAATGAGGTGATATCTGCGTCCTGCCCATTCGTTGTGAAGACCGCATGGCTCTCCAATTCCCGGAGTACTAACAACGTCGTGTAGTTCGTTCCGGGCGTATTGGTCATGCCATCGATTGGAACAGTGCCATCGTCGAGTGCGTCGGTAATACTGTCTGGAATCATTGTTAGGCTTGATCTGCTGTCTGCTTCTCTGCGCTGTCTTCTTCGTAGTACTCTGCCTCTGCTCGAAGTGTCGCACCGAAGAAACCGTCTGCAAGGTTGTTTTCGAGACGTTTCAGTTGGGAGGGGCGCCCGTCAGCGATCCCGTAGAGGATTTCGTCGACAAAGTATCTCGCGTACTCTTCGATGCGCTCCTGAAGCGGTGTTCCAGCCTCTGACTCCTCGGAACTGACCGGGTAGACTGCGTCGCCAGCCTGCCGGTCGATCATCTTCTGAAGTCGCCCGGAGACACACATCCTGTAGTCTTCTCTGTCGAGTTGTTGTCCTGTCTTCGAGACCGCTTTGACGCTCTCACGGAACACGCGTTCGACACGATGGGGTTTCCGGTCGTGCCCGCTTGCTGGCCGGATGGCATCGTATGCGAGGTCTGCGAGTGTCGTAATGCGATTGTGTGGTGTGTCGCTCATCTGTGAATTGGATTGTCTTATCGCGTTTCGCTGATCGAGTGCGACTGCATACCTCATCAGGGCGGGTATATACGGCCCCTCATCTGAGGTCTGAACAGCACGCTTGAGTAGATACGACCCCGGCAACAGTTCGTTCCGTGTCGTCCGGAGGTATTTTGCGAACAAGGAGTCGTTGCGGTCATTACCCTGAATCGCGTATCCAAGCTTCACAACGGCAGCTGCTGACTGGAGTACTGACCGAAGACTGGTCAGTGGGACAGTCTCTCCGTAGAAACTCGTCACCTGTGTGAACCCACTCCCGATCTTTGCAAACTCTGGGAAGTCACGAGAGCGCATCTCCGGTACAGGCGACGAACTCAGATACACGCGCATCCCAGTGTATGCACTCACGGTGAGGGCCAGAAACGCAGCGAAAAACTGGAACTCAGTGTCGTTATCTGGGTTTTTGAAGTAACCGACCGTCTGAGCACCAAACTGCTGATTACGGTCGAAATGTTGTGAAAGTGACTCAATCATCGTTCGGCCGTTCCCTTCCGGCTGTGTCAATTCGTCCATCACGCCGGTGAACTCTTCAAGAGAGTCGATATCGAACACCCGCTCGGCAAGTCGTCCCAGTCGGACCCGGTTTTCACCAGTGAATCGGTTGACTAAGCGAGAATAGAGTCGCCAAGAGTAGGGTGTGTAAAAGTAGTCAGGAACCAGATGGAAAAACAATCGCCCTTCGTCTCGTCGTGACGCTGCCGTCTCGCGCAATGAGAATTCGATTCGGCAGGTCGAACACAGCAGGAGGTTATCTCGTTTCATTCCACCGACCATCTCCCTATTTGAAAACCCACCCTGTAACGTCGTCAGGGATTGTTTGGATTTCATTGGTCCAAGGTTCCCACCCGCCGCGACGCCACGGCTACACAGCATACAGGTCTTTCCCCGTGATGATTTGACGTATTCGTCGTAAGTATCGACTGTCGCACTCGTGAGAATGAGGTTGCCACCACCAACACGGAGGTTTTCGCCGATGAACGCTTCGACCTCTGCCGACATATCACCCGCGTGTTCGTTCTGAATGAGGGTCCGCCAATCAGTGTCATCGTCAACGAGTGCGGCCAACCCATCCGACAATGTGTTAATGATTTCGTCTTCAACAGTGGGAATTACCGGTCCGGTTCCATGTCGATCGAGAAGCCCTTGTGCAATTGCATACGAGTATTCCCATTTGCCACCACTGGTCAGCTCCGAGGTAGTGTCTTCGGAGAGAGCAACAAGATCCTCAGATAGCTTATCCGGAAGACCGAATACGGTGACAGTGGCTCGAATCAGGTCGTTCGCAGTTCGGTCACTGGGAAGCAGCGGATCGACAAACCAGCTTTTTATTGTGTTCACAAAGCGACCAAGACCGTACTGCTGCTCGGTTTTCTCGTACTCAGTCCCCAGTTCATCTTCCAACAGTTCCATCGACTCTGTGGCAGCGTCCGTGGCACTACTGTCCGCGTCGCCGTCAGTAATCCCCTTCCGAACAACGGCTTGCAACATCGTTCCACTACCAGCGTAGAAAAAGTCGGGCTCGTTCAGACTGTAAAGTCCTTGGGCGCCAACAATCGAGAAGTTTGAGCGCAGTTGATCGACATCGTTGTACGATGGGTGAGAATCGCCGATACTATCCCCTAGCTGTGAAGTGATTGCGGTAACGATGTCTTCGTCAGTCTCTGGCTGGTCTTGATCCGATGGTGCGAGATACACACAGCCATCCTGATACATCGTGAGTAGATGGTAGTTGTATTCCTCTTGTAGATACTCGCTCACGGCCTTGTTCAACAAGTTCGTAAAAATACCACTGACGTGGTCGGTCTGGTGATATGCGAGTTCGACGTTTCCACTGGGGAATGCCTCACGGAATCGATCTTGGACGCGAGTATTCGTCGCTGCCTCCGGTGTCGTGGAAGAAGCCATCGCGTCAGCCAGTCGGATTAGTGGCCGATACTCTCGCCAAGTCGTCGTGACGCGAGTCGAGTTAGCGTTATTAGTCTCGTGATGATCGACGGCGCACGAACGGAACGTCCGCATTGAGAGTGCCGAATCAGGATCGTCTTGACTAGCGCTAAATTCGTCCAGTCCGATTTGCTTGATAAATGGCTCCAGTTCCTTGATTTTGATATCGAACCGTTTATTTGGATTTTCGTCTTCTTCGCGGAGCTTGTGATAGTCATGAGCGACCGCGAGTGCAACGAGATGACGGAGTTTTTCCGGTGTAATCGGTGGAAGATCGGTATTCTCTACTTGTCGACCAAGCTGGTGTAAAAAGTATACTAGATTTCGAGTATGATTGAGCATCGACTGGTCGACTTTGTTGTATTCAACGCTCTTGTTCGGGAGGAACGACCAGCCTGCCTCCACGAGCTGTGGGTCAATTTCTGAAATATATTCGGTTAAAATACTATCCAATTTTGACTCAACAGTCTCCAAGTCAGAGTCCACTCCGAGTTCTTCCTCTGGGTCGTCGAAGAGAGACTGCGAAAACGAGTCAACGCCTTCAGTAGGTACTCCGTCTGAATCGCCATCGCCCTCTGACCCAATTTCATCGAGTTTTGCCTGCATTCTATCGTTGTCGGTCATCAGTCTTTAGCCTCCAAGCTCACCTGCCCACAGCCCCGAGCAACAGCGCTCCCGACGCCCGAGTATTCAGCGAACATCCCGAGCGCCGATACCACATTCTCGACGGACTCACTGGCTCCTTTGAATTCGTAGGCACAGTCACCAGTGAAACCCTGCCGGAAAATATTCCGCGTCTCACCGTCTTCGTTTCTGACGCGGTTGACCAACACTGAATGGGTATCGTACGTGCGTGCGTCGGGTTTCTCGATTACATTCGCCTCAATCGCCTCCCGGCTCAACTCAAACTCCAATTCCTCCGGAGCAGACCGGTTCCACTTCCCTAACAGTGACGAGAATACGGCACCCCGATGAGGAAACATCGTCGTAATTTCACCGGCTTCCTCAATGCAGGTCGCCGTTTCGAAGGACATCTCGATGGTCGGGTTATCCATCGACCCCGCCTCGTCCAGTAGTTCGGCCTGTGTCGTGTTCGTACTCTCGAACTGTTCAACGTGTAATTCCCCGTGGCTCAGCTCGATGCGATCACCTTCCAAGACGAGTGCGTTCACCAGCGCCTGAAAAATCTCGGTGTCGGCAGGGTCTACTACGCCAAGTGTTAGCTGATAGGTCTCGTCTGGTAGGAGCAACTTGTGATAGGCACGGTCACTATCACCGAACACACCGCGAAGGCCACTGCTGTGGAGACTCCCAAGTGACGAGTCATGAATGTGTCCGCTCACGTCCGCATCAACGGCTTCGAGCACACCCAATAGCGCCGAATACACGGAGTATCCGTCCGAGATTGGCACTGGAAACCGAGATGCCGGCTGAGCCGTGATGTGGATTTGGCGCAGTCTATTATTTGCCGAGACTTCTTGTTTGTTCATCAGGTGTGTCCGGGTCATTGACCCAGTACCATCATAAGCGTTTCCCAAAAATGGGACGATTTCAATTTCGTGCAACTAAAATTGAATAGTCGTCGATTTCACTGACACGCAACAGTACTATTTTAGCGGGTCAAAACGATTAGCAGGTAATGCATACATATCTCTCAGCGATTGGGTTTAACAGTACAAGCGTTACCCGGCCGCTGCTAAGTCACGGTGTCGACACCGGCGACACAGTCGTCTTAATACGGCCAAATCAAGAACCAGATTCACGCGCCAAGGAAGCGATTGGGGATGTCGAACGCCTCTTACAGGAGATTGAACCGGACCTCAATCTTACAACAGAACAGATCACACACGGTGATTTTCAGACAGCTGTTTTGGAATGTAGTGATTTGATCCGGGCAGCAGACGGTGAGCGAATTGTTTCGCTCGGTGGCGGAGCACGGGACGTGTTGCTTCCATTCACGATTGCTGCAATGACACACGTTCGATTGCTGTCTGCTGCACTGTTTTTTAGCGATCTTGATGGGACAGTACAGGAGTGGAATCTCCCTCGGTTGACTGCCCAAATTCAACAGACTACGATGTCAACACTCCAGACGATTGCCAATGCAGAGGGGGAGATCTCGATACCCGACCTGACTGCGGAGACTGGCAACTCGAAAAGTACGGTGACACGCCACGTCACCGCACTTGCCGATGCAGGAGCAATCGAGACATGGACAGACGGGAAAACCAAGTTCGCACAGGTGACTCTGACCGGACAATTGCTCCTTCGAGATGATGGCTGACTACGTGGACCTTTATTAAATCAGTGTACAGCCACAGTCGACGTAACCGGGTCTTTGTTTGGCGGGCTGAGAAAGACTTTTCAGCCCTATAACCGTATTTTCACCCCCTGTCGAAGCGGTCAGAAAACCCAGCACGGGATTGAAACGCGTATCTCGTCTAAATGCACGTCTCGCGGCCTATCCGTCGAAGCGGTCAGAAAACCCAGCACGGGATTGAAACTCTTCGATGCGGATGCGGGCCTGGTCGTCGGCCTCGTCGAAGCGGTCAGAAAACCCAGCACGGGATTGAAACACTGTCGTGAGTTCGTCTGGACGGCCGCTCATTGGAGTCGAAGCGGTCAGAAAACCCAGCACGGGATTGAAACCATGGGATCCCAACCTCTACCGCCATGGAAACGTGTTGTCGAAGCGGTCAGAAAACCCAGCACGGGATTGAAACCCCGAGAGCGGTCCCTGATTGTACCACGTATGCGGGGTCGAAGCGGTCAGAAAACCCAGCACGGGATTGAAACTTGTGGTTGGGACCGTCAGCGTGTACGTCGGTGATGGTCGAAGCGGTCAGAAAACCCAGCACGGGATTGAAACCGCCGTCGACTGTGCAATTGTCACAACTTCGTAGCCGTCGAAGCGGTCAGAAAACCCAGCACGGGATTGAAACTCGACCGGCCGCCGTTGGTCCACATCGAAACCCAAGAGTCGAAGCGGTCAGAAAACCCAGCACGGGATTGAAACGAGGTGGGTCGCGTCGAGTTGCCGGGACTGTTCGGTGTCGAAGCGGTCAGAAAACCCAGCACGGGATTGAAACCGAGACTCTTGGGACTCTATTTCGGCGTCGATTTTGTCGAAGCGGTCAGAAAACCCAGCACGGGATTGAAACTGACAGTGTTGCCGTCGGTCGGCTGATGCACGATATGTCGAAGCGGTCAGAAAACCCAGCACGGGATTGAAACAGCGCAACAGCGCCGCTGGGGCTGGCGGAATTGGGCGTCGAAGCGGTCAGAAAACCCAGCACGGGATTGAAACAAAGTGACCTGCTGAACGATACCCGTCGCGTCAGCAGGTCGAAGCGGTCAGAAAACCCAGCACGGGATTGAAACCAGGCGTTCAGGACGCGCCCTTCCAAGCGTTTCTCGGTCGAAGCGGTCAGAAAACCCAGCACGGGATTGAAACTCAGTGATACGAGCGGTGACGATGACAGCGGCGGCGGTCGAAGCGGTCAGAAAACCCAGCACGGGATTGAAACACGCCGACGACGCTGTCGTGACCGTCGACGACGGTCGAAGCGGTCAGAAAACCCAGCACGGGATTGAAACTACATCCGAGACGAGGGGCCAGTTGATGTTGATGATGTCGAAGCGGTCAGAAAACCCAGCACGGGATTGAAACTGTCCGATATCGACATCATCGGACTCTCCAAGGGGGGTCGAAGCGGTCAGAAAACCCAGCACGGGATTGAAACAGGATATGTATGCGCTGAACAACCTCCAGGGCAAACTGTCGAAGCGGTCAGAAAACCCAGCACGGGATTGAAACACGACGAGGACTGTGTCGAGAAGTCCGTTGTTCGGGTCGAAGCGGTCAGAAAACCCAGCACGGGATTGAAACAGGCACGCCAGATGTGCAAATCGTGCATTGACGAGCGGGTCGAAGCGGTCAGAAAACCCAGCACGGGATTGAAACTGGACGTGAGCGGCTGGCGAGATGTCGAGCGCATTGTCGAAGCGGTCAGAAAACCCAGCACGGGATTGAAACCGTGTTCTCGCTACGGAACCCGTCACCTCCACACCGTCGAAGCGGTCAGAAAACCCAGCACGGGATTGAAACTGGCAGGGTGAATATCACACCCATGTTCTCCGACCGGTCGAAGCGGTCAGAAAACCCAGCACGGGATTGAAACCCGAATATGTCGTTTCATTTGGAACCCCTGTTTCGTCGAAGCGGTCAGAAAACCCAGCACGGGATTGAAACATTCTCGGGTGCCACTGCCTGCTTTCACGTTGGGACAGTCGAAGCGGTCAGAAAACCCAGCACGGGATTGAAACATATTGCGGTCCGCATCGTAGGAGTCGACCTCGTAAGTCGAAGCGGTCAGAAAACCCAGCACGGGATTGAAACTACCGATACTGTCGTTGAACACGTCGAGCACGTAGGTCGAAGCGGTCAGAAAACCCGAACCGGGATTGAAACAGCGATGCGAGCGTAAAGACGCCGCCGAGAATGGCGTCGAATCGGCCAGAAAACCCGAACCGGGATTGAAACCCAGCGGGTATGACAAGACGGACAGTTATCTTAAATCGTCGAAGCGGCCAGAAAACCCGAATCGGGATTGAATGTCGGCACTGCGGGTGAGCGATTAGCGACAGCACAAGCGTGCCGGTCGGGTGCTGCTCTGGCCACTCATTGAGGTGATTACTGCCTCCCCAACGTCAGCTCATCGGCGTGGTCAACCCTCAGTACTCGTCAAACGACATAGCTAAAGCTAACAGACCTGGCGATGGCGTGCTCGCGGGCGTGCTGAGAGCGGTTCAGTGAGGGGAGTCAGTCAGCAACGGTGCCTCCATCAGTCATTGCCGATGGCTGCTGGCCGCCACCATAGGAACCCAGCGTCGTCTCACCGCTGTCAGCAAGCTTCGAGTCGCTATCGGCGTTCGCGAAGTGTCGAATCGTCTGACCCATATCGGGGTGGTCGATTTCGAGTTCGGTCAGATTCAGGCGCAGCACCTGTTGTCTGTCTGGTTTGCCAGTCCCGATCCCGAAGTGCTCAGCGGCTTCTTACATCACTTCATGCATCATCGGTCCGAAATCTCGTCGTCAAACACCTCCTGGCGAAGCTCCCGCTCAGGGAGCGTCACGTCCGTCGGCAACGTTGCCATTGCGCGGCGGTGAAGACGACGAGACCCTTGATTGTGCAAAGAGCCAGTTCTGGAGTGCACACACCACCGTTACATGTGAAACGCCTACCATCGGACACACCACTCTTTCAAGTGAAGCACTCACTGTAACCACACCACGCTTGCAAGTGGAACAGCGACCGTCAGACACACCACTCTTTCAAGTGAAGCCGTTGCCCCGCCCGCTACGCACCTTCACTTGAAAGGGTGGAGTCCCTTTCATCCAACGTTGTTCATAGCGGCAATGTCACGGATTGTATCGATCTCCGTTGTGAGATGAAGGACATCAGACATCGCCTCAATGGCGCTTGTAAACGGAACATCAAGCTCGTAGTTGTAGTAGTTCCCCCGAGAACCGCTCCGATTTTCGTGGGCTGAGAGGATGCCTAACATCCGAAGGTCTGAGAGGTGGTTATGGAGCGACCGCTGGCCGAGCGCATCGGTTTCAGAGGACTCACAGAGTGACCGATACTCCTCGTAGAGGTCACGAGTGCGACAGGGCGTTTCTTCTTTGGCTGCTTTCGAAATCACTGCCAATAGTGCAAGGCGGCCATGCGTCGTCAACTCGCGCATTCCCTCTTCGACTCGTTCTTGTTCGAGTTGTGAGCGGGCATCCTCGATATGCTCTTCTTTGATCATCTCAGCTTCCCGGTTTTCCGCGATTTCACCACCCAACCGAAGGAGATCGAGCGCCTGCCGGGCACTGCCACTGTCTCTGGCGGCGAGAGCAGCACACAACTGCAACACACCGGTATCGGTTGACCCATCCGTGACAGCGACTTCGACACGTGATTCGAGAATGTTTTTCAGTTCTGTCGCATCGTATGGCGGGAACTGGAGTTCCCGCTCACAGAGTGTGTCCTGGACACGAGGGTCGAGCTGGTCACGAAATTTGAAATCGTTGCTGATGCCAATAACGCCAACCTTTGCCGAGTCGAGATTCCCGTTGGCTCTGGCTCGAGGAAGCTCATAGAGCAACTCATCTCGGTCGCCGATTGAATCAACTTCATCAAGCACGATGAGAATGGTCCCGCCAATGGCCTCAAGCTCCTGATAGAGCTTTTTAAACACGGTTTGCTGTGGATACCCGGTCGTACTGATTTCGCCGCCGGATGGACGGAGTTCATTGACGAGCTCCACAGCGACCTGATACGAGGAGTTGAGCGTCTTGCAATTGAGCGAAATAATGGAGAGATCGATGTCATCGTACGCAGCGACGTCGTCCTGAAGTCGGTCAAGAAGGTAGTCGGTGACGGCTGTTTTCCCGACACCCGTATTTCCGTAGAGAAAGATGTTGTTTGGTTCCCACCCATCGATCACCGGCTGGAGAGCGTTCATATACTCCTCAATTTCTTCATCCCGTTCCTCAATCCGGTCCGGTTGGTAGGACTCCCCCAGGGCGTCTTTGTTCCGGAAGATGTTTTGCTTCCGCTCGAACCGACGCATAGTGAATCTTTCACAAGTGGGGTATATAAAACCACCTCTGCATCTGTTTCAAGTGAAGCCACTCACACACACCACTGTTTCGAGTGAAGAACTAGAGTAGAGTATCTAGTAGAACAACAGTCCACTGTTTCATCTAAAGCGCTGACATGACTGTACTGTGCTGCAATCCTGATTCTGGTGTTACTAACTCTGTAACTCCCATTTATGGTCGATCCGTGATAGTTGGCTGGTTCTTGGATCTCTACCGGGGACTCCACCATTCACCCGCTTCACTTGAAAGAGTGGTGTGTCTCTCCCCCTGCCTCTCACTGTCTCATCTCGAAGTTGGTGCTCTCAAGCTAACCAACATCTAGCGTCAGTTGGGGAAAGTGTTAGTTAGTTATGGTCGTGACTGTGGAATTTCAGGCGCCACTGCCTTGACGGAGTATCTGACAGTGTTGTCAGAAAGAACAGAAGGAGTATGTCAGATAGAATCGTTCGTTCTCAGACTTCTTTTCCTACACCTCATAGAGGGAAGGAAAAGGGAAGTCGTTTCACGTCACTCTAACGAAACGAGAACAACCGTAAGTTACGTACCACATTCGTGTGGATTTTATCGCAGGGGTCTAGTGGGGAATTCGTTACCGCTCTTGTCGACCACCTCCATCTGACACGCTACTCGCGAGTGTGCTGACAACACTGTCAGAACGCGTCTCAGTCATCCGCGTTCACCGCTGTTGCCTGATTCAGCTGATCGAAGTCCGTCGTGTTTGACGGCTCTTCGGCTGTATTCTGTTTGTTCTCGTGTTCACTGCCGGTTCTGACATCGGCGTCAGCAGTGTCTGCGTTGTGGACGCTAGCTTTCATCTTCCGCTTTGGAACGGTCAGAGTATGCGGTTTCCCGGAGCGGAAGTTGATCAGTCCATGGTCGGAGCACTTATCGATGTCAACGCAGTCCCTGTGGGCGTCACCATCGACGATTGTGAACCGCTGGACATCGCGCATGACACGCCCGGCTGTCTTGGAATAGGACTGTGTCTTGACGCCATCCAGCAGGCCTTCGTCTTCAAGCACCTCCACAGCCTGTTCAGTGTTCATCGTGAACTTCTGGCCGTCTGGCGTGACGTTCTGGTTCGTCTCGCCGCTGGCCTTATTCGCGAACCGCTCGTACAGCGCCGCGGCACGTTTCTGTGACTTGCTGAGCGATGCGTCGACGCCGGAGTTCAGATCAACCATCATCCGGTGCAGCGGGAGCATATTCTCCCGGCTCTTCTCCGAGGTGCCCTGATTCTCAGCAGCCGGCTGGGTGTTCGTGACCGACTCTTTCACCGTCCCGTGCTCCTCGACGAACGGCTCAATGTCGCTTTTTTCCACGCCGGGCTCTGGATTCCCAAACACCAGGCGGTTGAGATTCTTTCGGCCCGTCTTGTTCGAGGCGATGCTGTTGCCGACCGGCACGCCGCCGACGAACAGGTTCTCAATCTCCTTTGTATCACCGCGATATTCAATGGACTCTTGCTCGGCAACCTCCGTTTCGAGCTCATCAACGCGCTCGCGAAGCCGTTCGTTCTCCGTTCGTAGGTGTGAGACCTCTTCGACGAGGTCGGCAACAACATCCCGAAGGCCGTTCGAACTCTCGGGCAGTTCCTCGGCAGTTGATGGAGAGTTGTCGATGCTCATTGGGCACCTCCCGTGCGTGGACCGCTGACTGCGCCGTGGGCGATGCCCTCGGACGTTCCACTCAGCACGGCGCGATTGGTAGCAATCGCACTGTAGGTAGTCGGCTCGAGCTGGGAACGGTGGCCCCTTCTCAGGTGCGTTGTATTCTCGTAGTGTCTTCTCTGTCCTGCGACTTGCACGTGCGGTGAGTTAGAACCGCCAGCAGCGTCAGACATTGGTATCATCCTCGACAAGACTGCGAACGACATCGGCGTTTGACCCGCGAGCGATACTGACACGGTCAGTAGCGACGTTGACCATCTTCTCGGACGACTCGACAAGCACGCGTGGCGGGGCGTCGTATTTCTCATACGTGTAGCGCTCGCGAACGATCCCGAGCAGCGAACCGCCGCTGAGTCGGTCGACTTTCACAGGCGTGCCGACATCGGCGGGTTCGTCAGCGCGCGCCTTGCGTTTGACCGGCGTGCCCTGGCTGGCTTTACTCATCGGCCCACCCCCGCTTGCGAACTTTCCCGAGCGCATCGAGCAGCACCGCCTCGGTGTCGGCGTCTTCTTGGTCGGCAACGAGATCGGCGACCTCGACGACACGGTCGACGGTGGCGTCGAACTCACTCGCCATCGTTGCCCTCCTGGTCGCGTGGTCGAAGGTGGACGACGACAGTGCCCAGCTGGATACGGTGCTGGACCTCAGTCACCCGGTAGTGGTCCGTATCCCAGGTGACGATCTCGCCCTCGCGAGGAATCGCGGCGCCGTAGTGCTCGATTGTCTCGGTGAAGCTCTCCGGCGTGTCGGGTTTCTCGACGAGTTCGAGGCGGGTCATGGCTGTCCCCCGTCGTACTCAGACCGGATATCAGCGAGTCGTGCGGACGCCCGGGTCCGTTCGGTCACCTCGACGATCTCCCAGTGCCAGACGTGGTCCTCAGGTACGTCGTCGTCGACGTCCCACTCCGGGGACCACCACTCAGTGTCGGGCCGAACCGTGTATCGCGGCCCGTGGGGCGTTACTTCGACAGCGTGGATTTCACCGGGAACGGGCACGTCGTCAGTGTCGAAGTCTTGGAAGAGCCCGTCCTCTTTGAGCCGGTATCGATGCTCGTTCTCGTAGCGAACGCCGAAGCCTTGCTGGAGGGTCTCGGCTGCGTTCCCGAGCAACTCCCAGCCGTCGGGAGTCTCGTCAACGGTGCCAACAGCCTCGAAGCGGCGCTCGGTGTCACCATCGAGATCGACGACAGCCCGGTGGCACGGACAAATGCGCGGGTCCGTCGTTTCTGGCCCCGCCATCTGGCGCGTGCAGCGCGGGCACTGGTAGAGGATGGCGGCCATCTACGGCTCACCTCTGGTGGCTGACTTACTTGCGGTTACTCGGCTACGTTCAAGAACACCTGTTAGAAGCCTTCTATAGCAGGTGGAAGCCGTATATTTCGTCTGCCCTTGTACCTTTAATATGGAATTCAGGAAAATCCCACATATGGATGGAACATTCCTTCCCGAATGGATTATGGCTGTCAGTAGCGTCGTTGCAGTTGTTGTCAACGTGTACCAACTAGGCAGCGATGATGACGACAACGAGGATGAACGGCGAGGCGGTGGTGCTGTAATCGAGTTCTGAGGGGCACACCGCTGTTCAATACCGTTCATGAGCCAGTGTTCACCTCCGATAGCTCCGATGCAAGGGCCTCGCCGCTGTCAGTCAGCCCATAGAACCGTCCCTTTCGAACATCTTCAGACACCAGCAATTCGACGTGGCCCTTCTCTTTGAGCTCTTGGAGCGCCCGGGAGATGTGTGCGATATCGCGGTCGGTTTCCTCTGCGATGGTCGACGGCGTTGCGGGGCCGTCCTGGAGGGTTTCCACAGCGACTTCTCGGTTGGCACTCGATGCGATGTAGGACAGTTCGTCGTAGTTGACACTCATGCCAGATCACGCTCCTCAAGAAGTTCGTCACGGCGGCCGTACAGCGCCTCACTGTGGCACTTCTCGCATGGGACGCCACTTTCCAGCCGCTCCCGTGCGGCCTGTGTCACTGCCTGTGGATCGGATACCTCGGTGAACCCGGTCCACTGTTCGTTGGCAATCGGGAAGTAGTGGGCAGCACAGTAGAGGTGGAACTCAGCCTGGTCGTTCCACCAGATGTGTGTCGCCTGCGGGATCTCGTCTTCGTCCAACTCGGCGTCGATAGCCTCCATCAACCGGTCTTGGGCGTCGAAGAACCGCTCTACAGTACCGGGTTCTGCTTCGGCAAGGTCGACACCCTCGAACGATTTGAGTTCGTCGAGGATCGCATCGATATCGTCGTCGGAGACACGCCCGCCGTCGGTTCTCAGCTCACGAACTGGTCCGCCGATGCCTGCGACCGCGTCGGCGTCGGGCCAGCGCTCGTCGAGTGACCGGCCGTCAACATCGTAGTGGTTGCCGTGGCCAGCAGTCATGCTGACCCTCCCGTGGAGTCTTCGGAGTTCGTGAAACCGTGTTCTTGAAGCACATCGGCCGGTGACCGACCGGACTGGCCGTGGTTTCCTCGCGGGTCTGGCTCGCCGTTCATCTTCGCCGCACAGACACGACAGAGCCCGTAGCGTTCGCGGTCGCTTTCGTCGGCGATGCGAAACGCTTCGGAACCACTCGTGGTATGGTTGCACAGCGGCTCCGGGTCATCACGGGTGGATTCCGGTGCTGGGTGATGGACTTTGGCGTCGTTCCACTGGGATTTCGGCTTGATGTAAAACTCGTCTTGGTCCATCAGCAGTCACCTCCCGTCGTCCGGTCAGCGAGGTCGTTCAGGGCGTCGACGGCCGGCCCCGTCTCGGCGGTCGCACAGACTGTGCCGTTAGCTTGGTTCCAGCGGACCAGTCTGGTGTCGTCCAGTTTCGAAATGTGCGTCTGATACAGAGATACGTACACGCGCTTGCGTTGTTGGGACTGGAGTTGGTCGCGGTCAGTGCCGACTTCCGCAGCGGCGACGATCTCCGCGAGGTCGGTGAGTTCCAGTCGGCCGTGCTCGTTCACCGTCCGGAGGCATTGCCGTCGGCGTTCGGACTGAGCGATATCCAGCAGGGCGTCGAATGGGACGCTCACTGCCGGTGGCTCCGACTCGTCGCCGTTAGAGAGGAGGCGTTTCAGCATCCCGCCACCCCCGCAGCGACGGTGCTGGTTTCTGGGTCGATACAGTTTTCCGGGGCCTCGGCAAATACCGAGGCGCGGTCGTTGGGTTGCTTCATAGCGCTGGAACGACCGCATTGGGTCGGTGTGGCTGCACCGGCCCGCTTTCGTAGACGGACCTTACTGACCCTTGAGCAGTCGTTATGACTATCATTATAGGCGCTGGTATTAGTACTTGTGTTACTACTAATTAACTTCTGAATACTAGTCTCTATATGTGTAGAAACATCGAACAAATGATATATACGAGCATAGGCAGATTCGTACGTAAGATGGCTGGCCGAAAGCCGACTGTATCTGACTCCGAAATCCTTCAATTCTTTGTCAACTCTGACGACCCATTCCTCACTACAGCAGAGGTGGCCGATTTGGCAGGATTTTCTACCAATTCGGGAGCGAATAAGCGGCTTACCGAGCTTGAAAAACAGGGATACGTACACTCCAAAACTGTTGGTCGGGGCCTCGCTTGGTGGATCACCGACGCGGGCCGCGAGTACCTGGAGTCTGAGTCGTAGAAACCCCCGAGGTGACGTAATATCGGCAATAAAAACGCTTTTCGGATCACCACCTGCAGACGCCCACATGGGAGAGGGTGGCCAGTCGTATCGTGAAGCCGTAGAAGCGGCGAGGCGCGTGTATGATAAGCAGGTAGCTAAACTGGAGGAGATAGACGACAAGGCGATGCGGACGGCTCGGACTGGTATCCTCGTCATGGGATTCATCGCGGCAGCGCTGACGAACGCAGGTGCAGACGCAGTGTCATCATTGCCGAACACAGCGGCCATCGCTGGCGGGCTCGGCACTGCTGCTGTCGTGGCGTCGTCGTTCGTCTCAATTGGGATATATACGATGACAGAGTACCCCTTCGAAATCCAGGGTCGGCACATTGACGCCGCCGACGACACGCCACCAGAGGAGTGGCTTAGCACAGCGCTGGATCGCCTGAAGGACTCCAGCATCGAACTTGCTGGTGAAATAAAACGCAATGCAGAGTATCTTGAAATGGCCCAGCTATTCCTGCTCTTGGGGATTATTTTTCTCGTGTATTCATCTAGTGTGACGATCCTCAGACGCTCATACGGGATCGTGCTGGGAATCCAACCGCTGTCGTTCCTCATCGGAGCTGGCGCGGCACTCCTTGGGCAAGTCTTATACAACTTCTTGCAATAGTTAGATACACGATGGCCGACACCAGCGAGTATCCCAGCCGAATGCAGAATGGTTCGGACCGGATGCGCCGGTTCTTTTCGTTCTTCGGCATCCGTTCCGCGCGAATGGAGCGAGAGCGGTCGGACGACGAATAATTCTGCTTCTGCTTTTTCATGTCTGATTCCCCGGAAGAATCTGTAAACCGGACATACCACTCTTCGGCAGGGTGGCGCAGATTCTTCTCGCTGTTTGGTATCCGCTCTGCCCGAATGCAGCGAGAGCGGTCGGATGATAACTGACTCTATAGTTTTTTCTCCGACGCTGGCCGTGAGTACCTGGAGACGGCTGACCGACGGTACACTTCGATAACGGGGCGTCCGATAGTCGATACCACGTCGCTTTTGAGAGACTACTGCCTGTCTGTGCATGGGTTGCGGTTGCTCCTGACCCTAATCCGCTGACGGACCGCGACCCCGCGCCGGGACCTGTTAGTGGCAGGTCCCACGCTGGCGCGAGTGGCGTAGGTAGTCCTGACGAGCGAGTTGTATGTAAACCCCCCTTGGACTTCCGGAGTGGAGGGGATCGGTCGCCAATTCAGACCGCTCGGTCAACGAGTTCATGCACCCAATCGGGTGCGTCGAGGTCTGCCGCCACGCCGTGCTCCCACGCCTCAACGACCTCGTAGCCGCCTGTACGGTTAATTTCGAGCCGCCACCGACGCGTATCGCCGTCGGCCTTGGGTTCGACTTCGAACTCCGCAGTGTCGTCGCCGGTTGCACCAAGGTACTGGACGGCGAGTTCAGTCCCATCATGCAGTTCGACTGTCTGAGCCTCTGTTGCGGCCATATACAACCGAATACGGGCGACTGGCTATTAAAACGGGCTTGTACTTCCGGAGTGAGCGGTCGCTAACCAATACTCGGTGGAAAAAGTGGGGCAGTGTTGGTTAGTCAGAAAGTATCATAACTACCCACTCTTCTGCTGACAGTGGTCAAGAGTCGATCCAAAGCCTATGCTGGATGCAGTGAACAACCCGTTAGTTGGAACTGAAATGCTCCACTACGCCGTACCCCATCTTCGAACTGCACCGGAGACACGGCGCTTGATATCACTCTTCCATTCATCCATATCGATGGACATCTGCTCGGTCACTACCCCTGCCCCAGTTGGCGACATCTCTTCAGTTGCATCGCGGTAGCAGACTGTGAACTGCGCTTTACGACACTCGATTTGAGCAATTACGATACCGGACGACCGTGACCTGAACGCGATAGCATCGCTGCCACGCTGCCCACCATCAGGATTATATTCTCGTTCAAAATCCCCGAGAGTCTCGATATAGTCTGCCAATTCGTCAACGGCGTTCCGCATGTGGTTCGGCATGTATGCGGCGACAGTCGATTCCATATCCTCGGGATCGGAGGCGATCCCCAATACACGTTGAAGGGTGTCGTCCATCGTCTCTCCGTCTTGTTGTTCGTGTTTGATACGCTGATGAGTCGTTTCTGACACCTTGATATTTTTTCTGTCTACCACGGATATGGAGTACTATATCTCTTGTATCTCTTGTATCTTTTCTATCTTAGCCAGGATAAATGCTCAGTGGTGTTTCAAACCCTGTTTCGAGAGTATGTTTGTGTACCAACAGTCAGCCGCTCTCACGCAGTCTTGTCGTTATGATCGACGCCGGTCGCGAGTACCTGGAGACGGACGACAGCTAGGGACTGTAGAAACCGTCGCGGTGGCCGATCCGCCGAATAAAGAACACATCGTCGCCGTCGTCCCGCCTGCGCCAGTCGACAACGAGCCTGTACTGCCCGGCTTTGAGTTTGTAGTACGGGCTGTTGGTATACGATTCGAGGAAGTAATCGGGCTCGTAGAACGGTTCTTGTGAATTCGCCCGAATCTCTTCGACCTTCGACCGGACTTGCTCCGTCGCTGTGTTGTCTGCCTTTTCCAACCAATCGACGGCCTGCGACGAATACTCGAAAACGACCATCCGACGTGTCTACTCGTCCCCGAAGAGTTCGTCGTGCGAGACCGTTTCGCCACGCTCCAGTTCGCCCTCGGTCGCCTCGATGTCGGCCTTGACACTGTCCGACAGCTCGGGGGCGACGAGTGCGGCCCAGCCCTTTGCACGAGCACCGAACTTCTTGCTCACGACCTTGCCGTCCGATTCCATTTCGCCGAGCCGACGGCGGACTGTCTCGCTGCTGACCTCGATATCGAAGTGCTTGGCGAGTGCGTCGGTGATCTCGCTTGTGGTCAACATCGGCTCTTTAGGCCCGGTTTCGTAGTCGAACGCTTTCAGCACGTCCTGCTCGGTCAATTTCGAGCCAAACGTTCCGTCGTCGTCGTGAACTCGTTCGCTCATACTCCAATATAGCCGACCGTCTCGAATAAGTGTTTTGTACGTACCATATGCTACAAAGCAATGGCTTTATGCCCTTGTGGTACGTGGCATATGGTACGGAAGGCCGGCCACTCGGGGCACTTGGAGTGTAGAAGTGCCCGCGTGCTGGAACCACGCGGGCCGGGCTTCCATGATGCGAAAACCCATGAGCAAATCTACGACGCCGACTAGTAAACCTGTCGGCACGACCGGACCGAATCCGCAAGAACGTACCGCCCGCGAACTGCTCACCCAGGGCCGCCCGCTCTTCTTGGGCGTCGACGGCGAAGGCGCGGCCCATTACTGGGACTCGTACGAGTTCGCTGTGGCCGTCGTTGCGACGGACGACCAAGCCGAGAAGGTCCCACTCGCCGAGACGCCATATGAAACACTCGCAGGCTGGTGCGAGTACACGCAGGACGAACGCGGCTGGGCCGTCGGGCCGCATGTCGGTGGCTCCATCGTCGACGATCTCGCTCGGAGGCTGAACGCATGAGCAAGAGCGTTCGCTGTACGGTCGAGAATCGCCAGCGGGTCCGGCGCGCCGCCCGAGCGCTGCGGGAGACCGCGCCGACCGCGGTGGTCGAGACGACGCCGCCGGTCCGCTCGGAACACGACGCCTGGACGCTCGATGCAGTGCTGCGAGAGACTGAGGGCGTTCCACCCGAGGTGCTTCGGGAACTGGCGCTGGCTGGGTTGACGTTGCAGCCGACGCCCGCCCAGAACGAGCATCAGCACGTCGTTGCGACGGCCTGAGCGGGACAGCGATACCTCTATCTTTTTGATGACTTGCGTAGCTGTTTGGCATGGGTTACGATGGTTTCCGAGACGACTCCTGGCAGCTCGCGACCCCGTGCCGGGGCCTGGTGAGGCAGGTCCCACGGCGGCGCGAGTATGTATCTGTAGCCGACGGGCGAGTTGTATGTAAACCCCCCTTGTACTTCCGGGAGGTGGCGAGTAGTACGAGAATAAGCGACTTTGAGCGGGCTTGACCTCGAACATCGAGATGGGCTCGATATGTAGTTCGGGCGCTTGAGTCGCTGTCAGCGCCATGTTCTGCCGGCGTGTGATAGGGGGTAATAAAGATAGCTTATACTTCCAAGGGCGGGGTTCACTAACCAACACTCGGTGGTAGCAGTGGGTCAGTGTTGGTTAGTCAGGAATTATCCTGACTGGCCACGCTTCCGCTTATGTTGGTTAGAAGTGGGGAGCTAAGCCTTATGATGGATATAATGAGTGACATAGTAGTTGCAGTCAGAGTTGCTCGTTCTTCGGTTCCACTCCGACAGCATCGTATCTGATTGGGAGATAACTCTGAACAGCCAGATGGCCAGACCAGCTCAAATAAAATGGGACTATGTCGCCCGGACCTCAATCGTGTACTCAGCGATATTTTCGGGACTCTCGGCGATAGCCGCTTCAAATTCGGCGGCTTCGCCGGGGTCGTTCGGTGACGTCGACCCCTTCGGGAACGCACTGGTTTCCCCGAGGGTTGTTCCTTCGCTGTCAACGAAAGTCATCACCAGTTCGATGAACGCAGTGTTGTCGCTGGTGTTCTCTGCAACCCCGGAGACAGCAACTCCCTCAGACCCGTTGACCTGAGTTGCCTCTTCCGTGATGTCCGAAAGTTCGACGTACTCGTCCTGTTCTGCGGCGTACTCGATATTCTGTTCGATTTCTACGCCGTCTCCGCCGCCATTTCCAGAGCAACCGGCAAGAGCTATTGTTGTCCCTGACATTGCTGTAGCGAGGGCCCGAATCGCATCACGTCGCTCCATATGTACGCTCTTATTTAATCGCAATAGTAAGTGCTTGTTTATTAGATTCTAAATATAAATATCAAATAAATATATTTAATACAAATGGACTCATTTCGTTGAGGAAGCAACTCATAAATCAGATGGGGATGAGTCACAGAACTTGGGGATGAGCTTGATATTTACAGACTATCATAGATAGAAATTATGGTGTCAGGCGAAATGGATGATCATATCCGGTGCCTCGAACCTCTCTGATATCTCTCTAATTCGAGTCTCTGGGGCTACATATACCCTTCCCAGTCGAGCAGTATCTTAGAGGGACAACTTCTCGAATAGCATGGAAGAGGTGCCGCCGACGCATTTGTGAGTACTCCCACTACCCCAACTTGGTCGTTTCATTGAAATCACGATGTGAAACTATTTCTATAAACAATCCCGACACTGCTCGTAATCGCCCCTCTCTAGTGCCCACTTGTACGCACTCCTGAACGTTGGCTCACCACACCAGAAAGCGCTTGGTTGCTCTGGAGGGTAAGCCAGTCGCTGATGGAGCACTGCATCGGCCATGATCAGGATACTCTACAGGGATACACGTTGTCGGGTGATGTTCCATCAAACGACAGGTACCCTTCGGAGATACGGTATCCTCATCGGTCTATTTGCGGGACAACGATGCGTCGAAAAGATTTCTATGAAGACCGATAGCCGATATGCCCTGACCAACCGACCCGAACAACGACCTTCTCATTGTGTGGCTTGGCCAGTCCGCCGGCGATTATAATTTCATCACCCGGAGCGACCTTCTCGTAGGCATTGGTGCGCCAGAGGGCAACCTGAATCTGGTCATTATTAAGATCACTCACGTGAATTTCGCGTAATTTAACCTTTTCATCGTCCAGCTGAATATCCTTAATTTCACCAACTCGCTCCACTGTCCCCTCCAAATCTACTTTGGGCGTTGTTGAAGTAATTTGATCAATCGCCATCGAATCAAATTTCACTTCAGGCGGTTCCGTGAGAATATCAATCGAGTCTTGTGAGTGGATGTTTATATTGTGGACACCATTGTCTTTAGACAGTTTACCCTCAGCTTGGATCGGATCGCCAATTGAAATGTCTTCCATTGCCCCCTCAGCGTCGTCCCACAATGGAATTTCAATCCAGTTAAATTCTGAATCGGCCGTCGTGACTACAAACAAACTTGGCGGATTATCTTCGTCAGCCCGGTTTTCAGCTTTCCATGCATGGCGCTTGTTGAATACAACGCCAGAAACAGCGCGTGTAACGTAATCAGAGGGATCGACAACCTCTGGATTAACCTTCTCAGCGTCGGCATGTCGCTCATGCTCTATTTTATCGATATCATAAACTCCAGAGTCTGCCGACACTGTTCCGTTCTCAGGAGGTTGTTGGTCACCTCTACCATTTTCATGTTCTGTGACAACTTCTCTTTCAGTTGGATCGACTTGCCTACAGATTGGACACTCTATACCAGTATATTCTCTCCCACATTCTGAGCACCGTATGCCACCAGCCCAATCTTCATACGACATGTCTGGGAGATTAATCGATTTTAGTATAAAAAATTAGTTCAATCCATTTGTCAAGTAGATTGTTTATCAGTATATGAAAACGCGGATTTCTTATTCAGCAAAGCAGGTGAGATAAACAGGGTGACAAAAGCGGCCTCAGACCTCTAAAATAGTGGCTGCGAATATGGTTCTATTTCTGATATTTGTCTAAATGCTTGAGTGAGGGAATCCTATCCCAATACTGCCTGACAGAACAACCATTAAATCACCTCTCGTTCAATCATCCTAACAAGCTCTGTGATGTCAGATACCCCGTTTCATAGACTGAAACCATCCGAAACTCCAATTGAGGATGTTCTAAACGCAGTTCAGTCATTACTTTCTTCAAAAGGAGTCGAAGCTCTCGCTGTAGGGTCCCGTATTCGGGGCCACGAACATACAGACAGTGATCTGGATCTGCTGGTGATTGAAGAGTCGGTAGCCAGTGAATCATTTGCTGAATTAGAAGAAGAAATGAACAGTAGTATTGATACAGAATTCAGAATTTCTATTGACATAAAAAGTCTTGATAAAGTCTGTAAGAAGCTTGAACAGGGTGATCCACTCATATTAACTTTGTTTGCGGGGTTTGTCCCGTTGACTCTCACCGAAAAAACTCTATCACAAATCCAAGAAAGCTACCCAGAAGATCCCCCCGAGAGTATGCCAGAGCTGATAA
Source organism: Haloarcula sp. KBTZ06 (assembly GCF_048595605.1). Classification (NCBI taxonomy): domain Archaea; kingdom Methanobacteriati; phylum Methanobacteriota; class Halobacteria; order Halobacteriales; family Haloarculaceae; genus Haloarcula; species Haloarcula sp. KBTZ06. Next base: position 28,695 of record NZ_CP184338.1, on the reverse strand, counting down.
AACGTGTACAGCATCGAAACGCTTCTACAGCGGGTGTGGCAGTTATCAATGCTATCATCTATGAGGGGTACTACCAACTCGCTGAGACGGGAGAACTACCTGTTCCACCCCAAGAGCTACCAGATGCAGTCGCCCCGTTCAATAAGTCATTGGCTGCTGCAATCAGGGTAGCACTCGATTTGCGTCAACAGATTCGTGCTGGTCAAATATCCACAGAGGCAGTCCTCGAATCAATCATACAAATTATTGGAACGTACGGTAGTAACTCAGAATGAGTATAGACCACCCCCTACTTCAGGCACTCTTTGGAACTATTGACTTCTTCGTTGCTGTAGTATGGGGTGTGGTGGCGTTTATTCTAGGCTATTTAACGCGGAGCAAGGTCATAGAGTCAAAACCATCAACAGAGAATCCTTCGGAGATAAATAAAACATCAGACACTACCGAACTAGAACTTGATGTTGAACCAATTATTGAAGAAATTGATGAGTATATTTGGGTTAAAGATTCATACAGCACGATAGCTAACAAAATTGAGGCAGAAATAGAACGGCAGACACGGGCTTGGGACAACGATTCTGATCTCGCTGTGGCTGCGGAGCTCTCGTATGGGCTGTTGAACTCTGATAAAGGGGATGACGAACTGCCCATAGACCCAGAAACGCTAAGGATGTTGCAGATATCTGACTTTGGCGAACTGAATGAAGACCAATCAAGCACCGATAGCAGTAATCTAGTTCCAGATCTTGAGACAGAAGATGACAATGAATTAGAAGGATCACAAGAACAGGACAATGATGATCAAAACTAGCCTATCCACCCGAACGCTCTATCGGGGTCTTGAAAAACCCAGAATTGGCAACTAATGGTAACAGAACTGGCATCCCAAATAATCGACTTTTCAACAATTCACTTATCATCCGTTATTGCTGTTCTTATCGGCGCAATATTAGGATTCACGAGCTCGTATTTACTCAACCTACGGCGTGAACGTATCCGCCAACAAAACCTACGGATGGCATTGATCTCAGAACTAGAAACTTCGAGAACCTTTTTCGATATTTGGGTAGATGCCGTGCGTGATATTGATTCAGAACCCCCAGAACCAATTATCTCGACAGTAGTGTACGAAAATAATCTGGATGATATCGGCCACCTCACTGAAAACGAAATAGACGCACTTGTAGACTATTATTCATATATCATCTCATTCGAGAAAGTCATTAACGGTATGGATGAAACGTCTTTTTCCGACGGGGACAGCGCAGAATTACTCAATAGAGTTAAAAGGTTACGAGAAACCGCCTTAGAAGCTCTTAGAGAGGAAAAGTCGGACAACCGCTGGTTCTGGCTGTGGTGATTCTATTTCCATATCTCTGCATCATGTATAAATATGTATAAAATTACTGCGCCCAAGAAATGAGCAGGTCGTAGTCGACGAGCGTCTGCAGGTTCGTCCGCCGGCCACATCCCGAACTCAACGCATCGCTATATCAACTCGCCCTACCCCTCCTCACGCCGCTGCTTGTACTCATCACGCTCCAGTGCCCACTTGTACGCACTCGCGGGCGTCGGGTCGCCAAGCCACGCCAGAAACCGCTCGGTCGCATCGAAGGGTAACGCCAGCCGCCGATCCCATACCATCACCTCGTAGCCCTGTTCAGCAAGGGCCTGCTCACACGCCTGTCGCTTGTCGTCGTCAGTGATCGTCCAGGTGGCCCGTGGCCGCGTCGAGTCTCCCGGCCACTCTAACCCACCGTCACAGGCGTACCAGATACGTGCAATCGGCTTCGTTAGTGTCCAGTCCGACGGCGGCCCATCCATCCATGTCCAGTACCGCCCGAGAGTTGGATGTGAGAGTGTCCGCAGTCGGTATGCACCAGCATCATCCTGGGTGATCCCACGGACAAGCCAGCCGAGCTGGTCGTGAATCCACCTGAGATGTGACAGTCGCATCGAGGACATCCGCAACGCCGGCGGGCCGTCGTTCGGATTATCGAGATTTCCATCACCCACCAGACAGCCACGAATCGTCTCGTGCTGGGCCTCGCTCACGTCACGATACGAACAGTGCTTGCTCCGCGACCAGTGCTGGGCAAGGCGCTGATACTCGCTGTCGCACTGGTGGCAGACACCCCCACGAGCATCGACGACCCACTCGCTCATACCCGCTGGTGCGAACGGATCGATATGTAGGTATCGTGTTGGCTCCAGTGGTGGTCGGTTTGCTATTGCCTCAGTCCGGTGGAGAAACGAGAGAATACTGCTCAAGATGGATATGGGCTAGTTTGGATTAACTATTCAGCAGTACGTTAATCCGGAATTAGATAGTTTAGTCTAACGTGGAAGTTGACGAAGCTATTTCGATAATCCGGCGACAGCGACAGGCATTCGCCTACGGGATTGAAGCGGTTCATACACTGAATAACGCAGGGATTGGAAGCAGTGAGCCTTTGAAAACGCTACCTACGAAAACCGGCGATGAGCCAGTTTATACGTCAGCTATTATCAACCCAAATACAGTAATGAGTCGACAGTTAGAAACGGCTACCACCAACCAACTTGCAATGCAATTACTTGTCGCTGTGACTGAACCGGTCAGGGAGGTCCGCGAATATTGGCCCGAAGACCCAGAACCAACTATCCGGTTTCTCCGATTGCTAAGAAACGGCATCGCCCATGGTAATGAGGTGTCGTATTGTGGAAGTGATCCCCCTCCAAACACCTCTTGGCGTGGATTTGAATTCACAGACGACATAGAGGGGGAGACACTATTCACACAACCAAACGAATATATCTGGGATGGAGAGCAGGTAGAGTTGAAGGAGGGACTTTTCGAATCTGGTGACGCACTGACTCTTACTACAGATGTGCTGGAAATACTCATTGAAGAGAGTGATACCTTCGATGTCGGGAATATTGTGGGTCTCTCTCATGACACACCGCCAGAGTGGACCGAATTATGAGCTTACGACATATTTGTATGGGCTTGTCTAGCCATTCGTACAAGCCGGATTTAATATTCATATTTTAACGATTGGAGATATGTCGTTATCCCCAACAGTCGTCGCTGAATGTGCGCCGTTTATTTTGCACGACTGCCAGACTGCCTCAAAATATAATAAAACTCGACACGGTTAGTCCACAGACGCGCTGAACAGCCGTAGCACGTCTTTTCAGCCCAATCAATATGCACGCGACATCACTACGGCACCGGAACCTGCAGATCCAGTGGCGATGAAATCGACGGATCACAGGCCCAATACTCTCGGGCCGGCCCAGTCCCCTCACATGCAAGCAAGTCGTAATCGACGAGCTTCTGCAGTTTTGTGCGCCGCTCGCGCTTCGAAATGGGCGTCTGGTCGTACCCGTCGTAGGCCACCGCAGAAATCGCGTCGTAGCGGCTGTTGATCGTCGCTGTCCGGACCTCGCCCTTCCGTCGGATAATCTCGTACAGGATGTGATGGTGCAACGGCAGACTCTCCAGTGCCTGCTCGCGCAGCTGGCGGCGCGCCCGGTCGAACGAGTCCTCGACGTCGACGTCCTCGATAGTCGTGTGCCCACGCTCGGTCGCCAGCTCGGCCGCAGCGCGCAGCGCGAAGATCCCGCGACGGGCGACACCCGCAGCGCCGTCGGCGAGTGTCCGGAGCTGGCCACGAGAAATCACGCCGCCTTCCAGTCCGACTCGCTGGCGGGCCTCAAGGATATCGGTCAATTCGCTGGTTGTGAACTTGTCCAGTTGGAGGCTGCGGTCGGTCAGTCCATGGCGAGTGCTTTCGTTGACGCGAGAGAGCCAGTCGATTTCGTCGTGGCAGATGGCGATCCACGAGATATCGGGGACCCGGCGGAGGACATCGACGATATCGGTCTCCGGCAAGTCGTCGCCTTCGTCCAGGACGACGACGGTGGGCTCGGTGACGCGCTGCTGGAGTGTCGCGATGAGCTCTTCTTGGGGCGTGGTTCGTGCTGGATCTGAGCCGGGCAGTTCTTGGAGGATGGAACGGATGATGCCCGCCGTCGACGCTCCGAGGCAGTGGACGTGCGCCGACGGCGTCGGCTGTTGTCGATTCAGCCGGTCAAGGGCGGCCCGGGTCAACACGGTCTTGCCAACACCCTGAGGCCCGTGGAGCAGGACGTCCTCGGCTCGATCTCCGTCAAGCACTGGAGTGAGCGCGTCGGTCAGGACGGTCATCTCGGCCTCTCGATGTTGGACGTCAGGCAACCAGTCATCACGGAACACCGACCGGTCGGTAATCATGCTGTCTGAGTGTGATGAGATACTGGCATATAAATGGGACTTACACTTCCGGGGGTCTCCTACTCAGCAGACCAGACGACGAGGGGGGTATCCATAGTATAGCCTCCAGTATACAACCCGATACATGCGTTGTCAGCTGTTACAGAACTATCGACTTCGTACGCGACCCATCCCGATGGCTCTTCATTTTTCCCTGTCCGTTGGCTATTATACTGGTTTCCTTGTACGTCGCCTTCGAGACGAGTGTTTGCAAGCAATCCCGGCCTGTATGTCTCGTCTCCACCAATGGCACGGAATTCATGATTAGCCGGGTAGGTGTCGTTACCGTCCTCAACAGCAATTTCCGCATACAGCCATTTGTCTCCCGAATAGGCCTCGCGTTCAGAATACTCTCCAGAATAGCTATTATAAACTTGTAAATTAGTCCCTGTCCTGATTTGGTCAACGGAGACTGTCGCGCCGCTATCTGGGACAGTAAATGAATCCCCGAGAGATAGCTGAACCGGCATAACGGTTGTACTCACGGTCTGAGACGGCCCATCAGGATATAGGTCTACGTGATATTCAGATTCGGAAGTGGTCAGTGGAATTTGATATTGTCGTGTGAGTGTGGCGCTATCGCCACTTGGTACTTCGAGTTTTATTTTCTCCGCTTCATCGAATTCCATCGTGGAAGCACTGAGGAGTGCCCGAAAAGTCCCATCAGTTTGGCCGTTGTTTGCCACTGTTAGAGAGACTTCAAATTCATTACCACGCTCTGTCTCAGGTGGGACTTCGAAGTTTTCTATTTCAAATTCCGGAGCACCAGTGAGTTGTTGGAGTTGGGTTTCACCAAACGACCAGGTAACACGTCTCTCAGGTGCATCAGAAGATAAACCAGAATTCTCCCAGGCAACACTAAGTGAATTTGACGTCGAGAGTACTTCTGCACGAAGCCATCCAGATGCTACTTCATCTGATGAGATATCACTCGGATATTCAGCAACGGGCAGCGATGGGTCAGCAACTCCAGAAGTCTCTGTTTGATACTCTGTCGCTCCGTCAACGATGTCAAGCATATCTGGAGCAGATATCGTAGCGTCACCCGTATTGTTGAACTGCATCTCAACAAATACGAATATATCATCATCCTCAGCAGACACTAACTCGTCATATCTATCAAAGTAATTCGGGGCTGTGACAATGGTTTCCGGCTTGATTTCTAGTCCATCTGCAGTGGTGAATGTGTCATCGAATTCGAGTTCGATGGGCTGGACTGTAACCGTATGTGAAGCCCCATGTTCTGTTAACCGAAATTCCAACTCTGTCGCCCGGTCAAATTGCATCGGACCTATTTCCGACGTTTTCGTCTCTGAGACCGCGATATTTTCGATTTCCGCAGTTCTATCGACCGAGAATATGCTTTGACCAACAGTCAGCGTCGACGAGAATGATCCTTCCCGTCCCCCCGTGTTCTTAGCAGTGAGTTCAAGTGAGAACTCCTCGCCGACATCTACCTGTTCTGGACCAGTGATTTCAACATTCTCGAAATATGGTGGTCCGCTCCGCACTGCCGCTTTGAGAGAATTGCAGCCAGCCAATGCAGTTGTCCCCGCGGCTGCGAGGAACTTTCGTCTATACATGGTACGTAAGTGATAATCGGTATCAAAATAGGTTTCGACAATTCTATCCCCAGTTCTCTCGACGCAGTTTGACTTCCTTCGCACTCGTGATCGTCGCCTCACTGGGTGCCTCGAAACGTGGGGTAATGCACATGCGTTTGTGCGAGTGTGAGACTTGGCGGCGGCGGTCTCAATGCACCCTACTTATCAATTTTCACTCATATCTTGACCCCCTCGTCGCACGCGATGAGCACACAGGCTTCGCTGCGAGCTCGTGGTCACTCGTCCCCCTTGTGACCTCACTTTTCTCGCTACCTCATGGGGGTGTGCCCACTATTAATTGCGGTACGGGGCTGAATGTGGTTAGGATATCCTAAAATTAGGACATCAATTAGGATAGGGGGTGTCATAATTAGGACACTAGTTAGAGGAGGGGTAGCCTAATTTTATAACAGGTGTTAGGACGGGGTGTTCTAATTATAGGGCTCTGGTGAATCGCTGGACAGCGTCGGCTTCGACCGTCAGAACTAGGAAGTTGAAGCGGGAAACCGCCGATGCTCTATGTCGAAGATTTCCCGCTTCACGAAGAAAGCGGTCCAGTTAGCTAAAAATGCTGTTGGTGAGCGAGGCGAAGTCGCCGCCCCCGAAGGGGGTGGCGGCTTCGCCGAGTATGCGGTGGTGTCGCTGCACTGTCTGCGGGTTTACCTGGAAAAATCCTACCGAGAAGCACTTGATTTGCTGAGCGAGATGCCACAAATACTCGGGGAGATCGGCCTCGACGCGGCCGATCTCCCCGACCACTCTACGCTAGTCAAGTGGTTTGACAGAATCAAGACAGCACTCTGGCGAGTGCTGCTGCGCCTCTCGGCGCAGGAGCACGAACCATCCGATCACGCCGCTGTCGACGCAACGTTCTTCGACCGAGAAAACGCTAGCAAACACTACTGTCGGCGGACGAATTACCGGGTTCAGACACTCAAAGCGACAGCTCTCGTCGACACAGAAAGCCAAGCCATTCTGGACGTTCACTGTACGACTGAGAAACGCCACGACACGCAGCTCGGCTGGCAGGTCGCCCTCCGCAATGCGGGCGACCTTGCCAGCCGAGCTGCGGACAAAGGCTACGATTGGATGGATTTACGCGAGAAACTCCGCGAAGAGGGCGTGAGACCACTAATCAAACATCGTGAGTACCGGCCCATCGATCACGCGCATAACGCGCGGATCGATGGGCCTCGATACCGCCAGAGAGCGATGTGTGAGACCGTTTTCTCGACGATCAAGCGCACGCTCGGCGACGCCGTGCGTGCGCGAACTTGGTACGGTGAATTTCGTGAGCTTGTTCTGATGTGTGCTGTTCACAACATCAAGCAATCGCTGAAACCGTGAAATCACGCTACGTCTGGCGATTCACCACGGCCAATTATAGAACATTATTATAACTGGGGTGGGATAGAATTAGGACAGCAGTTAGGGCAGGGGTATCGTAAGATTAGGATATTCTATTATGACATGGTAAAATATGGCACCCTAAGATTATAGCAGGGTAGATTAGGAGGTTTTTGAGTGGCTTGGGATAGTTTAAGAATCTAAAATATCGACTTTCTAACTATCCATAGAGATGTACGCAGCGGTTCTTCTAAGCAGATGACGTAACGTGCTATTCGATCGGGGTATCGACGTTCGCGAGGCGGTCAGTACGCTCTTGGCCAACATCGTCGATGGCTTTGAGGTCCTCAACATCGGCAGTGACGAATTCCCCGACTGTCTCAAACTGCCGAGCGACCTTGCGGGATATCTCGTCGACCACCCCGAAGCCGTTGAGTGACCCAAACATATATTTTCAGAGTGTTCGTAATATCAGATATGAACTCCTCAATGGAGGGGCTTGTTTTCGGTCTGGTACTTGTCCTGCTCGCGCTTGGGTATTCTCTCTATACGGTTTATCAGGACGGGTACGACCCACTGGCACTGATTAAGACTGGTGAATTAATCGAGCGCTAATCGTTGCCCAGCTCTTGCAGTTTCTTTGCCGGGATTATCACGATTACTCCCAGAATCAGCACCCCAGCAACCGGGAACCCAGCCAAGTAATCAGATGCCGCCACGGGACCAGAGCTGAATACGCCGTACAGCGTTGTTGCAGAGGCTGCAACGATGATTGACCGCAGTGCATCGTCCAGTGTCAGCCACTCTAACAGCCCGAAAGGTCCCGACACTCGCTCGGACCTGATACCAATCACGAGGATCAGGAGACCGGCAATCGGTGTCCCGAACACCCGCAGCAACTCAGTGTTCTGTGTGTCGACCGCGTACAGCACCGATAGCGACGTGCCGATGGCGACGACACCGATTCCATTAACACGCGAAAGATAGTTCCAGATATTTCGAGTGGTGAAGGTCTGGATCAATACCAGTAAGCCGACTAACCCTACCGCGGTGATCGCTGCAATAGTCGCCAGTCCTGACTCAAAACCGGTCAGTTCAGCAGTCTGCTGTGCAACAGTCGAAAACAGTGTTATGAAAGCTTGTATCATACTATTTCAGATTGCCCTCCGGTCGACGGCCGGGTCCGTTTCATCGCCCCAGTAGGCTACCAACTGCCCGACAGCAAGACTCGACAGCGCGAGCCCCAGCCACCACAGCATCGGGCCGCCGATCCCGACCAGCCCCAGCCCGACGACCAGCGCACCGAGCTTTCGCGGGTGACCGCGGGCTTCGGCAACCCACGAGCCCTCGGGCACAATCACGAGTCTCCCCCCAGCGCCCGGTCAAGACTGTCCCGCATCCCGGCCAGCACCTCGTGGCCGTCCTCAGTCACCGAGTACGTTTCTCGTCGCTTGTTCGGTCCCGACGCTTCGACCAGCCCCGCCGCTTCCAGTTCCGACAGCTGTTCCCGGACCCAGCGGTCGCTGGTGTCGAGTCCCTCCTGTGCTTTCTGTGCGATGAGCCCGCGCCACCCGTCGCCGTCGTGGGCTTCGACCAAGAACAGGCAGGTCTGTGCGACCGGCGAGAGGTTCGCGAAGGCCGCCCAGTCCGGGTCGTCCTCGACGCCATCGAGGTCCGCCATTACAGCACCTCCGTTGTAAGCCAGTCGACGGTCCGTTTCCCGGCCACGTCCCACGCGGTGCCAGCCCCAGAGACGATATCACCGATCATCTGGCCCACGTCGACGCTGACCCAGCCCGTCGCCATTCCCAGCACGAGCGCCCCGGCAGTGAGCGCGCCGAACGTCGCGACCGTGCCAACGGCCGCCACCAGCCCGCCGATGATACTCTTGATACGGCGGAACTTGTAGCCGCCGTACACGACAGCAGTGACCAGCGCCACCTCTTTCCCGAACTGTGCGACCAGCGCGCTGAACCAGTCGAACATCAGTCGTCACTCCCTCCGTTGCCGCCACTGCGACGAGCGATGATGTTCACTTGCGGCTGGTCGTCGTCCGGCGAGTTGTTCGCACGGTACTCCCGCACGAGCTGAACCACCGCGTAGCCAGCGATGACCAGCACGATCACGAACGCATCGGAGTTCACCAGCGCTGTCAGCAGGTCGCCCTCACCGAGCCATTGCAGCGCCAAAACACCGAGGACACCGACAATCGCAATCCACCGGGCCGTCGTGAACTCACCGATCCGCTGCAGGATTACGAGCGAGCTGATAGCGAGACCGGTGACGGCCAGCATCGCGCCCAGTTCCGGCCCGATATCGATGTAGCCCGACTGGATGGCGGCCACCAGTGCCGCCGCGCCGACGGCGCTGGTCAATATGGTGTTCTCACCGAGCGTGACTATCGCATCACCGAGCGCTTCGGTGCCACTGGTGACGCCGCCCTCGACGATCCCGCCGACGCGGGGCAGCTGTCCGGCCGCCGACCCAGCGCCGGACGCAAGCGAGTCAACCACGTTACGGGAGCGCTCGGGCCGCCGGCCGATCACGAACAGCATCGCAATCGAGCCGAACAGTGCGACCAGTCCGAAGAGGTTGCCCTGATCGGCTGCGCCGAAGATTGTCGACGCGCCCTCGGGGTTCGCCGTTGGTGCCGACGCCGTTTTGACTCGAATCACCGAATCGATGTTGTCTTTCGGCACCGTCATCGGCTCACGGCCTTGCACGCGGTCGAATCGCTTGGTCGTGTCAACCTCATAGACGCCGTACCACGTCCCTTCGGTCGCGCCCATGTACTCGACAGTGAACGATTCACCCGAGCGCTGTCCCGGAGCGACGGTAAACGCCGGGCTGGTGGCGTTCGTCTGTTGTTCTGGCACGCTCGCCCGAATGGTGCCATTGACTGGCGCGAGTTGGACGGGTGCGGCCCGGACGCCGACCTTGCTGCCTGCAGTGGCTTCCGGGAAGTGAACCCGCTGGGCGTGGCGTGTCGAGAGTTCGGCGTAATCGCCCTCTGCCGAGTAACTCTCGTTGACGCCGTAATGGAGTTGCTGGGCTTGCGAGGTATTGCCGACGCTGATGTAGGAATCACTGGCCCAACTGTCCAGTCGGACCCGCGAATCGAGGTCGGTTCCGACGGGTGTCGCATCGAGGACAGTCACCGCGCCGTTGTGAACGTCGACCTTCGAGCCGACCGAGCGCACTTCGACGGTCGTTCCCTTCGGCACGGTGCCGCCGGTCAGTTCGGCAATGTCGATCTGCAGTTCCGTGCCCTGCATAGACCGGGCCGACGCCGGTATCTGGGTCCAGCTCCCGGACTGCCCGACCCGCACTTCGAGCGACCGCAGGGAGATGATGTTCTGTGCGTGCGGTATCGTCAGCGTGGCACTCTCGCGGCTGGAGAGGTACGTTCGCGAGATATTGTAGCGCTCGCTGAACGCCTCGTCTTGGAAGGTGACCGCCCGCCGGGTCGTCAGCTCGTGCTGGTAATCAACGTCGACGGTCGGCGCTGGGGCATCAGTGCCGGTGTCGCCGTCGCCAGCGACGACGGTGACGTTGTTCTGGCCGGACTGCAGCCAGCTCTTATTCGCCGTGAGCGTCGTCGTGTCGTCTTGGCTGAGCGTGCCGGACATCCGCACCGGCTGGCCGTTGATGATGACGCCAGCGTCCTCGGTGACCGTGCGTTCCGTGTAGCCGATAGCCACGTCGACAGCGCCCGATTGCGTGCCGACTGTGGCATTGCTGACCGACGAGTCGAACTGGTCAATCTGGACGGTCTGCGATTCGCCGTCGGTGAGCTTCCCCAGGTATTCCGCTTCGGCCATGCCGTCGCCGTCGATATCCAGCGTTGGGTCCTCGGTCGTCGTGGTGATCGTCGAGCCGGCTTCGACGCCGACCTTGTGGCCGGTCGAAACCTGTGCCGTTTGTGACCCGGATTCGATGTCCGGCAGCGACCGCGTGACCGTCTCACCATCCATCAGAACGCCGTCATAGGAGGCATCAGCCGTCCCGTCGTCGTTGATATCTATCGACGGGTTCTTTGTGGCTGTGCGCTCGGTGAACGAGAGGTCAACGTCAGTCTGGCCGCCAGCGAATGACACGGTTGCCGTGTGTGACCCTCTCGGGATGTTCGATGCGTCGACTGTTGCTGTCTCACCGGGTTTGAGGGTCCCGGAGTAGCTCGCGTCAGTTGTCCCGTCGCCGTCGATGTCGACACTTGGGTTTTCGGTCGCAGTCCGCTCCGTCCATGATAGGTCCCACGCCGGGTCTGGTCCGTTTGCAGTCGCGTCGATGTTGTTGGACCCGACCGACAGCCCGTCAACAGACTTGCTTGTAGTGCTCTCCCCAGATGTGTAGACGCCCGACCACGACGCCTCATCGGTCCCATCTCCGTCGATGTCGATAGATGGGTCCTCCGTGCTAGTGTGGGCGATGTAATCGAGCGTGTAGTCGAAACTCCCGGACCCGCTAGCGGATATGGTATCGGCCCGATTGACATCGAACGATTTTGTTTCCGAGTTGCCGCCACCAACGGAGAACGATTTGGAAGCCCCGGTATCGGTCGCTTCAACCGTCACATCCGCGCCCGTTCTATAGGTGGCGGTGACGGTCCCATCTCTAGGGCTACCGTCAAAGTGGGTGTAAAATTTACCGTCTGCGGCCCCGTTCCTCCCTATTGTGATAGTCCTACTCGCTAGGCTCGTTTGTACAATTTCGACGGTGACTTCGGACGCCCCATTCGGGTCCCATGCATCGATATCAACTTCCTTATTGGTAGTCGTAAATTGCACGTCGCTGGCGACTAACGTCCCCTCTTTTTGTGTTGTATCAACTCCTTCGCGGACGAGATATATGTCGACCTTGCCGGACCCGTCGCCAGCGACATCATTCGGTAATTTGAGTGACGTAATGGGTTCGCTGGGCGTTGGTTCCAGCGAAAACTCGGATTGGTATTTCTCAGTGTCATCCATGATGACGTATTGGTATTTGTCTTCACCTTGGCTAACGCTCTGGCCAGCAGTAACGGTCAGTTGCTCGTTTGTCGGGTCCAGATTGCCGTTAAGATTGAGTGACTCTGAATTGCCGGGCGAGAGAGAGCCGGAGGCCGACGCGCTGGAAGTACTTTCGCGCCCGGTGACAGACACACCCTCGTTTGTCGGTTCAATGTTGCCCCCGACATTGACAGTCCCGCTCCCGATCCCGTCCGCGGACGCACCCGTGACTGACGTATCGCCAGTAAACGTCACCTGAGTATCCGTCGCATCGATATTACCACCAGCATCGTAACTGAACGTGTCCCTGTCACCGAGATTCGACGCTGAAACCGTCCGGCGGTTCGATGTCGATTTGCCGATGAACGTCGTCGAAACGTTCGTTGCCGGCTGGTTCCCATCGATGTTGTAATTGACAGTCTCACCGTCGGACAGCGTTGTCGAGAACAGTCCCGCGTCCGTTGTGGTCTGTTCGACGCCCGTGAACGTTACTTCGGGATTGCGCGGTTCGAGGTTGTCACCAGCGACCGCCAGCGGAATCAGCTGACCGTCGGTCACACCGATGACCTGTTTCGTGTCGCGTTCGGTGTTGACCTGCCCGGTGAGCGTGATTTCTGGGTCCGTCGCACTGTCGAGGTCCCGAACCTCATACAGGTGGGTCGTGCCGGTCGTCGCCGGTTGGCCGTCGATCTGCAGTGTCCCGCCGAACGTGATCGTGTTCGTCGAGAACCCGCTCACCCAGAACTGGGCTTCGCCATCGCGGACGTGCACCTCTTCCTGATACACCGCACCGGACTCATGCACGACACCGACGACGGCTGGCACCGACCCGTGCTGGTCTTTGAGCCAGTCAGTCGAAACGCCAACCCAGCGGCCGTCATGTGTGCGGTCGTCGGTGAGATTCAGTGCGGGCTCGCCGTCGACGGTTGTTGTCGACGCCCGGAGCGTCTGTGCGCCCGCCGATGCTGACAGCGACGGTTTGGTCGTGTTACTCTCGACGTGCGTGTCTGGCACCTTCGACAGCGGTTGATCGGGATTGCGTGGCGCGGTACTCAGCTCGTTGATAGGGTCGCTGGCTGGCTCGGCTGGCGTCGACGCTGACTCTGCCTGCGATTTGCTGTCGGTTGGTGTCGAGTAGACGGTCCCGCTGTTCGCGTTGTCGGGTGCGTTCGACTGTGGCGCGAACAGCATCGGCGCGGCGACGGACACGACGACGACCGCCAGCGCCATGCCGACAATCGACAGTTGTTCGCTCGACAGTGGCAGGTCGTCACTGTCCATCAGCCACACCTCCAACAGGGTTCAGGGGGGTCCCCCCTTCCGTTCCTGTTCCAGATACGCGCGCGTACCCAGCGGAACTTTTCTTCCGCTCGCGGTGATCGGTGCCGCCGCGGCCGCCAGCCGGGCCGCCGCAGCCGGCTGTCGTGAACTTAAAACGCCGTTCGATATCGGTCACGACCAGCGGCGTTGCTGGGTCAGTCATCGGCCACGACCTCCGTTGTCGCGCCGGGGCCAGTCCGTCTCGGGATGCGCGCCGCCACGATCTCCGTGCTACTGTCGGGGTTGAACATGATATCATAGTGGTTCTGGGTCGTTCGGATCGGATTCTCCGGGAACGTGCCGTCAGCATACGGGCTCGACAGCGCTTCGAGCACCTCGGGCTCGTCGCCAGAGATATCGATAATGCCGTCGCCGGGCGCGAGGACACGCAGCTCGTGAACAGCGCCACCAGCCGCGCGGTACTCTTCCAGGAGCGTCGGCTGGTCCTCGTCGTCGGTCGCTACTTGGAGGTCCTCGACGACTATGCCGCCGTCGTCGCTGGTCGACACGTCAACTGACGACGGGATACCGAGCCGCAGCTGGAACTCTGGCGTGTCGTGCGGGTAACCGAGGTCGGAGAACTGGAACTCCGAGAACCGACTGCCGGTGTAGCACAGCCCGAAGCCCTTCGGCCGCTTCGACAGCAGGTCTTGGTCCTGTTCGAGGTCCCGGAACGGCTTCGGTGCCTCAGTCTTGGTCGTGCGGTTCCCGCGGTCGTGGTTCGAGAGTTCGACCCAGAAATCGAACTCTTTGAGCCAGTGGTTGTGAACGTCCTCTTCATGATGGCCGTAGCCGACCAGCGACAGCCCAGCCGACCGCATTTCCTTCGCGATGTTCGCCATGATCTGAATGCACTGATGCGTCCAGTGGCCGGATTCACCACCCGGTGCTGACTCCGGCGCGAGCATTCCGAACTCGTCGATGTGGGCGGTCATCCAGTTCCGTTCGCCGTTGCTGTCGACACGCAGGCCGTCGAACGTGCGAGCGGCCAAGAACCCGAACCACCAGTGCGATGCCGGCGTGGGGTTCGGCTCGTTCTTGGGGATGAACGTCGGTTGTTCGACCGTTGCATCCGCCGTCGACAGCGCGTCCTCGCACTTGCGGAAGTACGGGTCCGGGAACACGACGTTGTAGGTCCCTTTCGGGTGGTTCTGCAGCCGCTCGACAAGTTCGAGAACATCCGAGTAGTATCGCACGTCCCGACACAGATCCTCCGGGTCTGGGTCCTCGCGGTCGACGGCTTCCATCCAGCGGCCGTCAACGTCGACGCCGCTTGGAAGCCACAGCGTCGTCCAGTCAGCCATCCGCCGCCAGTCTGAGCTTTTCTGGCGGCCGTTGCGGACGATTCGCTCGTCGTTGTGTTCCATCTGGTACGTGGCAAACTGGTCGGCAGCCGTCGACTTCCCCGAGCCCTTCGGGGCTTCGACCATTGTCAGTGACGCCCCCGGCGAGTTTACCGTCGACGGGCCGTCCGATGCGCTCTCTATATGCACGAGGAAATCCGGGTACACGCCCGATAGCGCCGCGCCCTCTCGTGGATAGAACGCTTCCGGGTCGAACGCCGGGATATCGAACCGCGTCCGAATTTCTTCGGCGTCCTCAGACCACTTTTCGTGTGGATTTGTTCCGTAGACAACCTGTGCGCCTTGTTTCGTTTTTTCAGTAAAACCGTCCTGTTCTGACTTTGGTTTTCTCTGTGACATCGTTAGCTCACTCCAGTCAAATCAGCCGGCTCACGGCGGTTCACGTCGCCCCCGCCGAGCCCAGCGTTGTGGACAATCGGGATATCGAGGTCGGCCAGCGACCGGCTGACCATTTCCTTCGCCACCTCGACATCCGCCATCGTAATCTCTTCACGCAGGTTTGCCCGAGCGCTCGCCTGTGCAATCCTGCGGGCGGCCCCGAGCTTGCGGGCAGTCACGGGTACGGGCGGGCCATGATACCGGCCGTCCGCGTCCGCGAGGGCATCGCGATAGCGCTCCGGCAGCGCCATCTTTTGCTCTTCAAACCACGCGGCCAGCGCCTCGATGACGCTGTCGTTCGCGGGCGTGGGATGCAGCTGTCGAGCCCGCATCAGGACCGCGCGGTACTCATCCATCGATAGCACTGGGTCGATAGCATCGGCGTCAGCCGTGTCGAGCGCCTGCCCAGTCGCGTCCTTGAGCGATGCTGACCACGTCCGAATCATCGACTCGGCCAGTTCTCGGACGTGTTCACGGTCCTGTTTCGACCGCATCTGCATGATAAGGTCAAACCGCGACAGCAGCGGGCTGTTGATGCCCAGCGCGTCGACCAGCGACTCGTCACCAGCGAAGTGACCACCGAGCGGGTTGCACACGCCCAGTAGCCCGCACTCGGCTGGTAGCGTCATCGACTGGCCGGCCAGCGACAGCGGCAATATCTGGTCGGCCAGCGCCGAGTGCATTTTCTCGACGGCGTCCTCGCCAGCCTTGTCCAACTCGTCGACGACCGCGATCCCCTCGTGGGCGCGGACCAGCACACCGGGCTCGATGCTGAACCCGCCGTCGGAAAAGTCGTCTTTCACCGCCGCCGCGGTCAGCCCCGGACCCGACACACGCTCGCCGCTCGCGAACGCCGATCTAGGAGCGACCGCCGCGGCCCACTTCGCCAGCACGGACTTCCCTGTCCCCGGGTCACCCGGCAGCAGAACGTGGATATCGCCCCGATAGTGCGAGCCGTCCGGCCCGTCGAACGTCGACGCGCTGACCAGCTGTAGGACCAAGCCGCGAACCACCTGCCGGTCCCGTGGGTGCGAGCCCGACACGAACTTCGGCGCTGCGGCCGCCATCAGTACATCCGCCGTCGACGGGTTCTCGATATCCACGTCGAACGACTCCGGGCGCTCGCGAAGGCGCTCGAAGAGGTCCCGCTGGTCGGCCGTGAACTCCGTGTCTTGGTAGGTCTGGCCGGCCGCTTGCACGGAGTTCACGACGACCTGTGGCTCGGGAATCGGCCCGCCACCGCGGAACTGCAGCTCACCAACGAGCACCACGTCCTGACAGTTCGCGATAGCCCCGTGGCCCGCGAGGTCGCCCTGCAGGTGCGCGATGATATCCGACGTGTCACCACCCAGCGCCGCGCTGCTGGGATTCTCTAACAGGAGCTTCTGATAGTCCTCGTAGCGGGACTGGTCGGGATTAATCCGGAACGGTCCTTTCATCTCACAGCCGACGCACTCGAAGGGCTCGATGTACTGCCCGGGCTCGAATGGTATCCGGGTGAGGGTGCCACAGCGCTGGCACTCGAAGGCTGCTTCGACAAGCCGCGGCTGGACCTGCGTTCGCTTCGCGACCTGCCCTTCCAGCGCCAGCAGTTGCCCACGTCGGTCGCTCGGTGAGAACTCCCCCGGCGCGGTCGTGTGTGACTCGGGCAGGTTCTCGAAGCGCGGTGTCGCCTGCCCCAGCGACGTGTCGACCGGCAGCGGCGTGTCCCGAATCCCCGCTTCGACGTACTCAAGCATCGAATCGGGCGCATCGAGGATATCCTCTGCCAGCGTTGGGTCCCATCGCGCGAGCGCTGTCCAGTCCAGCGTCAGCGACGTGTCGTCGGGATAGCGCTGGGCCAGCAGCGCCACCTTGTCGCTGACCTGCCAGCGGAGATACTGAGCAACCCGGTCGGACAGCTCGTCACTCATCGCTGTCCTCCGTGTCCGGCGTCACCGAGTCACGCCACTCTTCGAGCCGGGCAACGAGGTCCTCGACGAGCGCGCGTTCCTGTTCGGTGACGCCGTCCCAGTTGACCGCCATCCCGGCAGCTCGGAACGACGCCAGTTTCAGGAGTTTGCCTGCCCGCTCGTCGGCCAGTTCGGTGGTCAGTTGCACCGCGTCCTCAGTGTCGATATCCCCGTCGTCGACGGCGATCTGTGTGCGCTCGAAGATTGTCGGTTCGGCCAGTTCCACGAGCGACGCCGCGTCACGTTCGCGAGCCTTGGCCGCCCGGATTGCTTCGATATCCATTATCCCGGCGGCACCTCCTTGGGACGGCCAGCAACATCGGCCAGTTCGTTGCTATTGGTCACTAACTCTGAGAGAGTGGCATTCATCGCCGGGAATATCTCGCCGGCCAGCAGCCACTCAAGCCGGACTGACGGCCCGCGAGTCAGCGAGTGCCACCAGTCGCCGTGGCGGTCCAGCACGTCCTCGATGAACCCGCTGCGGACGTGGCCCTCGGTCATGTGAATGATGTCCTCCGCCCACGCCATGACCTCCGATTCGACGCGGGGTGGTTCGCGGAGCGTCCGCCGCAGCATCCCATGCTGTTCGACGGCGCGCTGATGCAATCGTGGCCGCCCAGCGACGTACTGAATCCGTTCGGCGTCTTTGACGCCCTCTTCATCCGAGAACTCCCCGACCCGTTCACGCAGCAATTCTGTGGCGTCCTGAAACGCCGGCAGCAGCACCTTCCGAATGAGCCGCCGCCGGAACGCATCGGCTGTCTCGTCGTCGCTGGGTGCCTGGTCACAGATTGCGACCCGGTCGTCCGCATCTGCCATGAGGCAAGCGACCTCCCAGCGGTCTTGCACGAGGTCCTCGTGCCACGTCTCCGGGGTTTGCCCGCCCGACACCACGTCGACGGCGTGGCACCACTCCAAGACCTCGGTGCGAGTCTGGAACCCATCGCGAAGGGACTGCTGCAGGTGGCGCTGCTGGGCGCGCAGCGAGTCGAGCCCAGCCGCGAACGAGCGGTCGACCGACCCGTCGTCGCTCGCGAGCCATTTGAGGGCATGATGCCCGTCGGCCGCCATCGGGTCAGTCATCCGCATCAACCCCCTGTTGTGGCGACGACGGCGAGAGGTTCGTTGACGGGTTGTTCCCGCCGTGTTCGTCGTCGAGCGCTTTCTGAATCTCCGTGCGAACGCGGTCGACAATCTGCTGGCCTTTCTCGTGGTCAGACCATTCCAGCTCGGTGACCGCCTGCAGAACTTGGTCGAAAGTCTTGCGCTCTTCGTACTCGTGGCGCTCGGTCTGGACCTGTGCCTGGACGTCGTTCCAGTGCGACGGTCCCCAGTCGACTTCGAGCGACCCATCGCGAGCTTCGTGGCCTTCGATGAGCGCCGGCAACGTCGCCAGCCCCAGCCCGATAATCGACGAGCCCAGTGCCGCGACTGTCCCGAGGTAGACCAGCGCGCCACCGCCGAGCGCGATGCCGATGAATCGCCAGTTCCGACGGGTGACCCAGTTCGACACCGCCGCCGAGATAGCCGCTGGCAGTGCCGCGATGCCCTCACCTTCGGGCGGGTCCGCGAGGTCCTCTTCGTCGACCTCTTTCGTCAGTGACGGACTGAATTTTAGCCGCGCCGGCTTGTGCCGCAGCACCTTGTCGGACTCTGGGTCGACCTCGAAGAGCTGGTCGAGGTCGCCTTCCCCGCTGTCGTAGGACTTCCAGTCCTCGGTCGGTATCTTCGCCGGGTCAGCCCAGTAGCGGGCCAGCATCGGCCGAAGGCCGGCTATCGGCGCGTACAACTGGTCGCCGTGTCGGTACACAGACTTGATTTTGTTCGGCACACGCCGCGTCCCGACCGTTTCCTCACCGCTGGGCGAAATAGCGCCTTGCCGGAGTTTTCGCTGAAAAAACCCGGCTTTCGAGAGGTCGCTGTCCCGAATCGACAGCATCACCGGCAACGCCAGCAATCCCATCAGGATGCCGACCGCGATGGGTGCGTTCGCGAGGATAATCGACGTTTGCCACGTACCAACTATCGCTGCGATGCCGATCACGACGGCGACCACGCCTGCCCAGTACGTGACGCCTTTCAGCGTCCCGAGAATCGTTCGCGAGAGGATGTGCTTGGCCGACGCGCCGCTGAACATGATTCCACAGATAGCCGGGATAATCAGATTCAGCGCACCCCAGCGCCAGAGGTCGCCTTTCGAGTTCGTCGGGTAGGCCGGGGACGCCGTCAGCGGGTTGGTCTGGTGACCGAACCGCCAGCGTGCGCCCTCGACGCGGCTGCCGTCTTTCTCCAGCCACGCCGTTGCCTGCCACTGCTGGTCGTAATGCGACTGCAGTTTCAGTTTCGATGCCGAGTAGCCGCTATCTGCCTCGAAGCTAATCCGCTGGACAGTCTGGTTCGCCGCGTAGGTATGCTGTGTCCCGTTGACGCTCGTCGTCCGCTCTTGCCAGAACACGACGACGAACTCGTAGTCACCGACACTCTCACCGAACGCCGATGTGTAGGCCAGCAGATAGTCCGTTTTGAGTGCCTGATTCCGACCGAGCGGCTGGTAGGACGACTGGGCCGGATTCAACGGCAGGTACTTCAGCACGATCCCGCCGGTCGGGAGCATCCGCGTCGACTCCGGCGGCCCCTGTGAGCCACCACTTGATATCTGGTCGCCGCCGGTCCGCAGCTCCGAGATGTTGAACGGTCCCGGCGCTGTCCAGTCGCTCGACGCGCTGTCGGTCGTCTCGTTGGTCGCTTGGTAGTGTCCGTCAGCCACCGCTGCCGATGCGGGCATCGCGAACGCGCCCGCCACGGTGACAGCGACGAGGACGACCGCAACACTAACCGCGGCGACGGCGGCCCTATCACCTCCTGAGAGTGCGTGTCCGCCCACAGTTAGCCCCCCGAAAGAGCGCTCGCGACGCCGTTGACGTAGTCTGTCGTTGCCTCCGGGGCCACGAACATCGCGATGGCGACGAGCCCGACTGCGGCCAGCATGACCGCACCCCAGCCCGAGATGTTAATCTGCATCCACCGCCTCCTCTGCAGCCGCGCCCGTGTACAGCGCCAGCCCCACGACCAGCGCCGCAAGGAACACGACCATCGTCTCTTTCCCCGTCAGTCCGAGGAATACCGTGCCACCGCCAGCCAGTGCGCCAGCGCCGATGAACGACGCCGCCGCGCTCCAGAGGAATCCGCCGGCATACACGCCACCGAAAAAGCCGCCCACCAGTCCCGTCGTCAGCCGGGCCGGGCGGCCTTTGAACCACTTGATCGGGTAGGCTGTCTTTGTCAGCACCGACGTGTACTCGCCGATCACGTAGAACACCATCCCGATGATGGCCCAGCCGGTGACTGTCGCCGTCGTCACGTCTGGCATCGGCTCACCTCCACGCTGTCCGCCGTTCTTGCTCGATACGTCCGCTTGATGTGTTCGTTCTGAGTCATGAGTTTAGCCGTCCGTTCGTTTGTCAATCTGTTCGCGAGCTTTCAGCAGCAGTTTCAGCAACAACAGCGCCGCCAGCCCAGCGACGAACTTCGATGCCGTCGCCTGCGTGATCGGCAGGACCGGCGCGGAGCTCACCAACAACGTCGCCCCGTAGAACAACTGTCCGAGGTTCGCCCAGCCCCACTGCAGCAGCACCGCAATCACGTCGAGCTGGAACGCACCGAACAGTGTCGTCGCCGTTGCCGTTGCCGCACTTGCTGGGTGGGTGAGAAGGTCTTTGAGCGACATCAGTTGATGAAGGCACCTCCGCCGGGGATGAAGTCCAGCGCAATCTCGATGGCTGTCCGCAGGTACGTCGAGTACGCGACCACGACAATCGCGAACACAATCGCCGCGCCCAGCAGTCCCGCTGGTCCCGTCCAGTTGAAAAAGTCGATTAGCAACTGAACGAGCATATCGATGAGACTGAGCACTGGGTCACCGATTGCGGACCCAGCGTCGATGAGCGTCGTCGCGATGACGGCCGGGACATCCACGAGCCCGAGGTCACCAACTGTTGACGACCGAGAATGGCCGAAAAACACGTAGTTGATTGCCCAGAGGACTTTCTCAACGACGCCCTCGACGCCATTCAGCAGCGGCGTCAAGATCAGCCCCAGAATGAACCCGGTTGGAGAGGCCGCGAATGCTTTCAGCGACGGCGGGAGGACAGGGCCATCGCCGCCGCCGTTGGATGACTGTGACACTGTCAGTCACCCCCGGAAAGCCGTTGGGCTCCCTCTCGAAGGCCACGCACGACGACGAACAGCGTCAACAGGGTGAACCCCACCGCAACGAGGTAGCCCCAGAGTCCGAACTGTTCGACGCTACTGGCCCAGAGGTCCTGTTGATACCACTGCAGAATCGGGACGAACAGCTCACCAAGCACGCCCGATCCTGTCGGCGTCTCGTCGGTCGACACTTCGCCGACGAACGACGTTGCGCCCTCGATGAGCCGCTCGGGGATACCGATTAGCTCGTCGATGTACCTCCGAAGCCCGATGTACACCGTCGCGACTGTCGACAGGAGTATCGACGCGCCGACCCGAGTCCAGTTGACCGGGTTCGCCGTATCGACGATGCGGTAATCGTCGTACTCCGAGTTAGAGTCGGCGTTATTAATCAAGCTCGTCAGCCCCGAGTCATCAGCCATCGGGGGTGACCTCCGAGTTGTGGGGCTGGCGAGCCGTCATTCGTCGACCGTGTCCTCCCCGATTAGGCGGTCTGCCAGCCACTCTGGCACCGACATCGGCGGCATGGGCGGACCAGACCGCTCTAATCGGATAAACGAGGCAATCAACCAAGCGCTGCTGGCAGCAGCGACGATGCCTGCCGACAGCACAGGATTCGTCGCGAATGGACGAACGAATAGGGTTGCAATGGCGGCACTGAAATCGGCAGTCGGGACCACCACAACGAACCCAAACAGCAACACAACTACTCCCAGCAAGTCAAACTGGCGAGCCGTCATTCGTCTATCGTGTCCTCCTCTTCAACGCCGAAGATGTCCGTTGGCACGTCGATAGGCAGGCCCGGCAGCACGTCGCCAGTCTCGTCCTCGCGGAGATAGCGCACGACCATATACAGCGCAAACATGACGATACCAACGGTAATCGGGAACGCGAGCGTCCCCGCCAGCGTCTCGCCAAGAGCCGATCTTAGCGCTGTCTCCGAGATATCTGCCCCCGCAGTCAGCAGATTCCCGGGAGCCTCGAAAAGCCCCGTTAGGAGCGACCCAATCGCATCGCCCGCGTTGTTGAACGGCTGGGCAAAGAAGTTCGCCACCGCGTTCACCACGTCGATGACTGCGACGACTGGCGACACAATCAGGCCGATAATCGACGCAGACAGCACCTTACCCGCGTCTCCGCCATCCTGCAGGAAGTTTGTCACACCACTCAGTGACTCCTGCCCGCTGCCGTCGCCGAGGTCCAGGCTCGGGTCAGATGACATCCCGTCTCACCCCGATATCCGGCGCTTGATCGGGTCGAACAGCCCCAGCAGGAACGCCGCCGCCCCCAGCAGCGCCGCGATGAGGATGTTCATCGGCGTCAGTAGGCCATCGCCGCCACCGCCGAAGATGGCCCCGCCTGATTCCTGCTGGACGATCTCGCCGATCTCGATGGACTCCGCAGATTCGGAGTCGCTGTCCGTGCCGTCCTCTTCGACGACAATCCGGTAGCTGTCGTACTCCGACGAGTCAACGGCGAAGGTCTTCTCCGTGGTCTCGCCGTCGGCTGCCGACACCTGCCCGGAGTCAACCTGCGTTGTGATGCCGTCAGACACGCCATAGACCGTGTAATCGACGCTCTGGCCGCTGGTGTTCGTCACTTCGAGGTAGACCTGCTGGGTCTGGTTGTCGACAGCAACGGTCTTGTCCGCCAGCGTGTCCGAGGTCGAAGTTTCGGTCGGTGTGGCGGTCTCAGTCGTCGCTGCGGCCGCGCCACCGACGCCAGCGACGGCCATGCTGGCACAGATAAGGCCAGCCAGCAGCAGCGCAATCGGTCGTGAACTGTTCTTGTCAGTCGAAAATGGTCCTATCATAGGTTTGAATCCCCGGTTTCGGGCTGGGGAACGCCCTGATTGCGTGCCGATTCGAGTGCATCGATCAGCGCGTCGTCACGGACGGCACCGCTGCCTTCCTGATCGACGGCGTCGATGAGCTGGTCGATTCGGTCGGTGCCGCCGTCGGTCGCTGCGAGTCGGGCAGCTGCAGTCGAGTCGGTGTCAGTCCGGGACGGCAGTTGCATCTGACGCCGGTCAGCGTCAGCTGTCACGCACTCGCCCGAACAGTAGTGGTAGGTGTCCGTCCGGCGCTGCAGTACCACCGACAGCGGCCCCAGTCGCCCCCGTCGTGGGTCCGAACTGCAGAGGACTTCGACGGACTCGTCGTGGCCATCTCGACTGGAATGTGCGACGATGCGGTCGCCACAATGGTCACAGATGGCATCCATTTCCGGAATGGCGTTGCCGTAGGCAACGAGCCCGCCGATAAGAGCGGCACCAGCGCCGACAACTAGTCCGTCAACGACACCGCCGCCGACGGTCAGTGAGGTGATGATCGTCCACCCAGCATAGGCTAGCCCGGAGACGCCGAGTCCGATGCCGAGCCAGCCGACCACGGAGAGGTCTGCCCGTCGGACGCTGTCGACTTCGATGTCGATCACACGCCACCTCCAGCGACGAGAGTCGCCGTGAGGTCGCGGCTCGCGCCGGCAATCTCATGCTGTGTTCGCACGCGTCGACGGGTGTCGGCGCTGTGCCATTCGGTTCGATACGGTTGATACGCGGGCTTGGCCGCGTTGGCCGGCGACTGTCCGCCGCCGGGGTCGTGTTCGCGCATGGGTAGGGGTACTGTCCGAAGCTAGACTACGGACGCGACGGGAGTCGCGATGGCCGAATAAACCCCCTAGGAAAATTACAAGATTCTGTATGATGCTGTCAGTGCCTGAAACGCTGCTGTAAGATGCTGTAAGAGCTGTGTAAGAGTTCACTGCCTATTGAGCCGATGGCTTTATTCTAGAATGTTGCCAATGAAGCCATATGTCACAGACAGCGATTCTGGGGCGGGACATTATTCTTCGGGGTCAGGTCTCACTGTATCTGAGTATTGACGCTGACTGGGTGTCCCGTGCGGAGTTGGATATCGAAGACACATGCCGACTACAGCTTGGCGGTGTTGAGGATGGCGCACTGACTGTCACGCTGTTTATCGACCAAGATTACAGCGATAGTGACAACCCACCGGGACAGTTCGACATCGATCCCGTCGACGTCCAAACGGACATTCAGTGGTGCCTGCCCTCCGATATTCGTCATGACCGTGGAATTACCGGAGAGTTTGGATATAACGCGGAGTATCTCGGCGACGGCCGCATTGAGTATCGGCTCGTGTCTCCATCTGCTCGTGATGACCGGCTGCTGGCGTGACCAGTGGGCTCGTTATTGTCAGCTCTGGCTGCTATGGAGGGAATATCTCTCAATTAGTGCTCATCCGGAGGTACATGTGGCGCAACATGTATGACGTACGCAGCGGTACTACCGAGTATGGTAGCAGACGACGCTCCTGAAGAGACAAAGGTTAGCGACCGGGGGATGGTTACGATTCCGGCATCGCTGCGTCGTCGGCTCGATATCGAGCCAGGCGACAAACTCCGCTGGGACACTGACGATGATGGGACGCTCGTCGTAGAGGTTGTCAAGCAACACTACGGTGCGTTTGATGACTTTGAGCCCGTCTCGATGGGTGGCGATGGGCAAGAGACGCACGACCTCGCTGGACATGAGGATGAGTCTGGCTTTACAGGGGACAACTGATGGCAGTTGCAGTTGTGGATACAGGTGTTCTCATTGGGATGGCAGACGCCGATGACCAGCACCACGACACTGCGATGGAGATCGTCCGTGGCATGGATCACGGCGACCTGCCCACAGGGCATGTAACAAACTACGTTGCCCTCGAAACGCTCAATTGGATACATAATCGAAAGCGCCAGCAGAAGGCTGTTGAGACCTACGAGCGGCTCAATCAGTCTGCTGGGTTTGAGGTCCGACAGGCGGCACAGAAGGACTTTACCAACGCTCTTGATCTGTTCGAAACGTACGACGGACTCTCCCTTGGTGACGCAACCATTGCCGCGTACATGCAGCGAGAGGGGGTTGACTATCTGTATTCGTTCGATGATGACTTTGACGTGATTGCGGATATCACTCGACTGGAGACGGCGGATAATCCGTTCTAGTGAACCGCTAGACGGAGCTTGATCCAACTTTGCCGTCACACCCGTTGTGAACGACTGTATTGCTCTGGTCGCTCCGTTCGTGTTACGACCACTCACTACACTCCTGAAAACAGGGGGTCGCTCCCGGTTCCTGCAGCTAGCAGACAGCGGCGTCAGCGGCGGCAGGGCATGTGCCACCGCGTCCAACAGCGTCGGGTCAGTGGCGATTGTCGTTCTATTCGGTGCGTGTCACAGGGTTAGGGCGAAGACTCCACCACAACGGGTGTGACGCCACCCATCGTGGCTTTGTGGTCGCTGTTCTCCAGCAGATCGAGACCGACGTAGCGTTTCTCCAGCAACCCTTCGGCTGTTGCCATATCCATCGCGAGGATCTCCGTTTGCGTCTGGTCCCGTCCGACCTGCCGAGTTTTCTCGACGATGTCGGTCCCGCCGATCTCAACCAGTTTCTCCCAGACGCGCTTGATTGTCTGGCGATGGGGTTCCTTCCCGAGTTCGGCGGTGAGGGCCGTCTGCAGGTCGGCTTTCGTCATGAACACGCCGCTACCGTCGGTTCGTGTCGTGGCAAATTCCGGCCAGCGTTTGGCGATGCTGATCGCCCGGTAGGTATTCTGGCGGTTCGAACGCTCGACGAACATGGTCTTGACCTTCGACTGCCGGCAGTTCGCGAAGAAATCCAGCGGCGAACTGCTGGGTTCGATCCCCTCGGGCAGCTGTTCGGCGTCTTCCTGGTGGTCGCTATCGGCTTCGAGTTGCTGGGCCTTGGCGATGGCACTCTTCGCGACATCGTGGGTCGCCTCCTGCTGGGTTTCGAGATCGTCGAGGCGCTGGTCGTTCGTGGCGGCGCTGCCGACCGCTGTGGTCGCAACGTCATGGGTCTGTTCAACGTTATCCTCTAAATCTTCGACGCGTTCTTGGAGGTCCTCGATGGTGCCGACCAGCAGCTCAAGAACACTCGAAACGGGGGGTGCCATCTCGTCACCGAGGTCACTGACGAGTGACTGGAGGGCGTCGATGTCCGCCCCATCTTCTCTGATATCCATCCCGAGTTCGTCGGCGAGCGCTTGGTCGGTCGCTGTGCTGTCGGTCCCGCTGTCGTCGTTGGTGGGTTGTCGTGGCATTGTGACCACAGTGCCCGTCCCCGGAATCGAACCGGGCAGTGCCGACCACGGCACGGGCTATCGGTGACGTAGCGGGCGCTATCTGGACGCGGTAGTTGGCTCGTGGCAATGCCGGGCTGTCCGGTGAATTTGCCTCGTGGCAACGGGCTGGATGCGACCTGCAGTGATCATTGGGAGTCTTCCCGTAGCGTGGGTTCGGTGTCGCTGGCACCGGACGCCTGTCGCCACCCCGGTGCTTCGCAGTCGTCGTGGTCGACGCCGTAGTGGTTGCCGTGGCCGGTCATCGTTTGACCACCGTCCGGCGCTCGATGGCGACGTCGTGGGCGTAGTCACCGCGGCGGTACTGGTCGTAGTAGTTCTCGATGGTAGGGAAGTCGGTCGTCCACTCGGTGTAGTGTTCGAGATCACCGACCATGTAGCGGAGTCGCCACGGGTTGGCCTGTGCGGGCGCTGTGTCGGTCCCGGCTGAGTCGGGGGCGTCGGTCGTCGCCATCACCGATCCCCTCCCATGAGCGAGTCACGGCTCTGTGTGGTCGGCTGGTCGCGCTGGCGGAGTTCGTCGACAGGGACACGGAACGTCATGAGGTCATCGGCTCGGCGGATGGCCGTCGTCAGCTTCCGGCGACGCTGGCGATTGCCGGCCGTGGCCTCAAGACGCTGGATGGTCTCGGCGGCAAGGTCGGCCAGCAGGACGCCAGTGACCTCGTCGGCGAACTCGTCGACGGCGGTGACGAGCAGGCGTGGCTCGCTGTCGAGTTCGGTCAGGACGACCACGTCGCCGACGCTGGGGGCAGTCATGCCGACGCACCTCCTCGTGGCTGGGCGGCTGTGGGCCTGAATGAGCAAGTTTTTTCAGAAACCGCCCCACAGCGGTCGAATGGGTTCCGGTCCCCGTCATCAAAGCGCCACACACGCTCTCCGATCTCCCCATCCTCCTTCCGTGGGTCCGGACCCCAGTTTTCGGGGTGCTGTGCGCTGTATTCAGACTCTATAATGAAGCGTAAATTACAATTATAGTGGCTACTGAGTCTGATACTGCCAGCACAAGGTTGGGCACTTTGTACTGGGATATTGTCAGAGGCACGCGATCCGGTCCACCGTCGCGTTTGGCGGTGGACTGGCTCACGGATCGAACTGTGAACGACGACCTGACAGCAACGATTATGTAGGTGTTCTTCGATTATTACCGGAGGGTACCAGTCGGTAATCGCCCGCCCAGTGATACCGTGCCTCTGACAACCTCGACCGACTGTGCCCTCCCTTTTGACTACTGAGGGGCGACGCTGCGTTGGGTGCCGGGCCATTACTGTGTCCCTCCGTCAGCGACGGGTCGGGGCAGCTCACAGAGTTGTGCGAGCGTCTCGGCGTGGCGCTGGAGCTTGTGTCTGCCAGCGTCAGTCAGCGTATACACATTGGTGCGGGCGTCGAGCTCGTCGCAGTTGATGAGGCCACTGTCGACGAGCTGGTCGAGATTCTGGTAGAGACGGCTGTGGTTGATCGGATCGGCGTAGCGCTCGTCGAGGTAGTCCTTGAGTGCGAGGCCGTAGGGGTCGTCCTTGACGGCGCCGATTGCTTCCAGCAGATCGCGCTGGAAGCCGGTGAGTTCGTGGTAGGTCGTCATCGGTCGCCTCCGGTGGTATGCATCTGGCCAAGGCTGGGAGGTGACTTGGTAAGAGTCTGGGGCGCGCGTGACCGGAAGTGGATTTTAGGCGCCCGATTTTCGTCTCCGGCCCGCTGTGGCGTGTTCGTGGGCCGCTCAGGCGATGACCGGAAGATGACCGGAAGTGAGCGAATGTACCGCTGTCTGGTGGTTCCCGAATGACCGGAAGTGCCGGTCGATTGCGAGCGATGCAACTCTTCGTGGGTGGACTGGGCTGCTGTCATGGGTTCAGTGCGACACTTTCCCGAAGCAACCGCTTCGGTCAGCGTCGTATATGATAATCAAGGCAGTTGGGCCCACTTATAGGTTGTGTAGACACAACGGTTTTAGAACAAATATCCCTTTTACCGAGGAGAGATACGAATAGAATGTGACTAACCGTCGTGGGCCAGACCCGACTGTCTCTGACGAAGAACTGCTTAGATCCATGCATATGGCCTACAAACC
>NZ_CP184339.1:0-401966 GCF_048595605.1 Haloarcula sp. KBTZ06 | reverse complement strand
ATACCGGGCGTTGCTCCGCAAGGCACTGCCGGTTTCGATGTGATCGGTCTGCCTGACTGTGCCGGTACTACCAACATTTATTAATGATGATTGCGATGCTTCTTCTACTCGGTATGAGCGAAGTTACACTATCAAATGTCAGCAAGGTATACGACGACAACGTCCTTGCAGTTGAGGACCTCTCTCTGGCCGTCGAGGATGGAGAGTTTGTCGTCGTTGTCGGACCATCCGGGTGTGGCAAGTCGACCACACTTCGGATGATCGCCGGCCTCGAAACAGTCACCGACGGTGAGATTGCTATCGGCGGGGACGTAGTCAACGACGTTCGTCCACAGGACCGGAACATTGCGATGGTGTTCCAGAGCTACGCGCTGTACCCACACATGACCGTGCGCGATAACATGTCCTTCGGGCTTCGGCTGTCAGGCGAGTACGATGATCAGATCGAGCAACGGGTAACCGAGGCCGCCGAGCTACTGGAGATTTCGGATCTCATGGACGACCTACCGAAGCAACTCTCGGGTGGCCAGCAACAGCGCGTCGCGCTTGGGCGGGCTATCGTCCGCGACCCAGAGGTGTTTCTGATGGACGAGCCGCTGTCGAATCTCGATGCGAAGCTTCGGACCCAGATGCGTACGGAGATCCAGCGGATTCAGGAAGAGCTTGACGTGACGACGATTTACGTCACGCACGATCAGACGGAAGCGATGACGATGGCGGACCGGATCGTGATTCTCAATCAGGGTGAGCTCCAACAGGTTGCGCCGCCGGAGCGCTGCTACGACGAGCCCAACAACAAATTTGTCGCGGGGTTCATCGGGTCACCATCGATGAACTTCTTCGAGGTGAGCGTGACAAATAGCGGTGGACGTACGACGGTCCACTCAGCAGGTGTGGAGTTTACGCTCAACGTCGATATTCCGGATGGAGAGTACACGCTAGGCGTCCGTCCGGAGGATTTCGTCGCCGAGGACGCCGGGTCGTACATCGATACGGTCGTGGACGTCGTAGAACCCATGGGTTCGGACAATTTCCTCTATCTGGAGACAGCAGACGGGTCGAAAGAAGTCGTAGCCCGAGTCGATAGCGAGTACCGCCCGGAACGGGGCGACGAAATCGCGTTAGGATTTCATACGGAAGATATGCATCTGTTCGGTCCCGACGGCGAGCGAGTGGAACTGAACCAGCTACAGCGGACAGAATCAGCGTAACATGTTGTACGATACTATCGGTCGGAAAGAGAGCGAGTGGGCTGGAATGACGGCGAGTCAGATCCGAGGTGTCGGCGAACAGCCGGGCTCTGTTCTCGTTATTCCCGTCGGAAGCGTCGAACAGCACGGGAACCACCTCCCGGTCGTCACCGACACACTCCTGGTCGAGGCGATGGTCGACACTGCTGTCGAGCGTCTGGACGACGTGCCTGTCGTCGTGACGCCGCCGATATGGAGCGGGTTCTCGCCACACCATCTGTCGTTCGGTGGGACCCTGTCGCTCGAATTCGCACACTTACGAGCAACGCTTGAGGATATCGCACACGCTGGCATCCAGAACGGATTCGACGCGGTGCTGTTCGTCAATGGCCACGGCGGGAACGGTTCGCTCATCGACGCCGTCGTGAGTACCGTGGGCGTCGACACCGATGCGGAAGTACTCGGAACGACGTACTTCCACCTGGCGTCGGATCGAATCGAGGAACTCCGAACGACGGAGACGGGGGGGATGGCCCACGGCGGCGAGTTCGAGACGTCCCTCATGCTTGCGCTCCGACCGGACCTCGTGGGCGACCCGGAGGTCCGCGACGGGGAACCGATGGACGAACACTACAGATGGGGTGGACAGGACCTGCTCGACGGGGGCAACGTCGCCGTTTATCGTTCCTTCGACGAGTATTCCACGTCCGGTGCCATCGGAACGCCGAAGCAGGCGACTGCCGAGACAGGCGAACGAATCCGCTCGGTCATCGGCGACGAACTTGCGGCCCTCATGACCGCGATTCACGAGAGCAATTCCTGACCAATGAGCCACAGAACACAAAGAATTATGTACATGGAAGTAGGTGACATTAATGATGCAGCCCGATAACAACGACAGGTCTGTCGAGGACAGTATCGACCGCCGACAGCTTCTCCAAGCACTCGGCGCAGGCGGTGCCATCGCCATCGCCGGGTGTAGCGGCGACGGTGGGAGCGGCAGTGACGGTGGTGACGGCGACAGTGGGAGCGGCGGTGACGGGGGCGACGGCAGTACGCAGAGCGTGCAGTTCCTCACGATGGGCGTTGGAGACAACATCAAGCAGTTCTTCGAGGAGAACAACGCGGCCTTCGAGGACGAACACGACGTCGACGTAGAGTTCACCAGCGTGACGTGGGACAACGCACGCCAGACCGTGAACAACCGTGTCGACGGCGGCGAGGCGCCCGACGTCAGTCGGTGGCCGGCGCGCTGGATCCCACAGCTCGTAGGCAAGGACGCGCTCGAACCGCTCGACGACATGATGGACGGGGAGTTCGGTGAGCAGTTCTACGACGGCGTGGCCGAAGGAACGATGTACAACGGCTCTCACTACGGCGTGCCGTGGGCCGCCTCGAACAAGTGCCTGTACTACAACAAAGACGTCTTCGAGACGGCTGGGCTCGACCCCGAAGACCCGTCGCTCGATTCGTGGCAGGATATGCTGGATGCCGCAACGCAGATCCGTGACAGTGATGCGAGCGTACCAGCGCTGGGACTTGCAGGGGCCGACGCAATCGAGACCGGGTCGCAGTACTACCACTACCACTGGTCACACGGCGCGGACCTCGTCGACGACGAGGGACTGCCGGTCGTGAACTCCAGCGGCGCTGTCGAGGCCCTCTCGTTGTACACCGACCTCCACCTCGAACACAACGTCACACAGTCGTCACCGCTCTCCTCGACTCGGCAGGACATCCGACAGCTGTTCGAGAACGGTGACCTCGGGATGGTTATCGGGCACGTCTACACGGGACTCAACATCACCACCGCAAAAGAAAACGGCGAGGTCGACTTCGACTACGGCATCGTACAGGTGCCGCGTGGCCCTGAGGGCCGGTACAGCCTGTTCACTATCGACACGCTCGCCGTCCTGAGTCAGAGCGAGCACAAGGACCTCGCCCGGGACCTGATCCGGTTCTACTTCGACGAGGAGCGGCGGTTCCAGTACTCGAAGCAGAAAGGGTTCCTCCCCGTCGTCGAAGCCGTCGGTGAGCGCTCGTACTTCTCGGATTCGGAGAACTGGGGACCGTTCGTCGAGGCGGGACAGTACGCTCGTGCCCGGCCGAAGCTCAGTAACTTCAGCGAGTTCAACGACCGGATGGTCCAGGCCATTCAGGAGGCACTGGCGGACCGGAAGTCACCGCAGAAAGCGCTCAACGATGCCCAGAGTGATCTCGAAGATGCCATGGAGTGACAGACAGGGATGAGTCTGGCAGAGGAATACACCGAGACGTCCGACGACTCACGTCTCGAACGAGGATTGGCGTACGTCCAGCGCAACAGCCGGGCGTACCTTCTCATCGCCCCCGCAGCGGTGTTCCTGCTGGCCGTCGTCGGGTACCCGATTATCGAGACGTTTCGGCTGTCACTGTACCAGT
Source organism: Haloarcula sp. KBTZ06 (assembly GCF_048595605.1). NCBI lineage: Archaea > Methanobacteriati > Methanobacteriota > Halobacteria > Halobacteriales > Haloarculaceae > Haloarcula > Haloarcula sp. KBTZ06. The sequence goes on along the minus strand of NZ_CP184339.1, from coordinate 398,355 downwards.
CACCCGCCGACTCGAACATCGAGACGTTCGTCGGGCTCCAGCACTACGTCGAGATATTCAACAGCGACATCTTCTACCGCCTGCTCTGGCAGACCGGTCGCTGGGTCGTCGCCGGCGTCGCGGGCAAGACACTGCTTGGACTGCTGATAGCCGTTCACCTCAAGGGAGACATCCGCGGTCGGAAGTTCTTCCGTACGGCGTTTCTCATTCCGTGGGGGATTCCATACGCTATCTCCGCTGTGGTGTTCCGGTGGATAGAGCACCCGCAGTTCGGCTATCTCAACGCGATCCTGCTGAAACTCGGCATCATCGAGCAGGGAATCGGTATCCTCGGAAACCCGAGTATCGCGTGGCTCGGCGTCGTCGTAGCCGATATCTGGATCGGAACACCGTTCATGGCGATTATCTTCCTCGCGGGCCTGCAGTCGATACCCCAGGAACTGTACGAAGCAGCCGCCATCGACGGTGCCGAGAAGTGGCATCAGTTCCGGTACATCACGCTCCCACAGCTGAAGAGCGTCGTCCTGATTGCCACGCTACTGTCGACGATATGGACGTTCGTCAGTTTCGACGTCATCTGGACGATGACCGGCGGCGGCCCGATCAGTTCGACGGCGACGCTCGTCATCCACATCTATCAGGTGGGGCTCCAGAACGGGAACCTCGGACGCGGAGCCGCCTACAGTGTCATCGGGTTCCTGTTCCTGTTTGTCTTCGCTATCATCTACCTGCGCATCTACACGCGAGGGGGTGACGAGCTATGACGATGGCAGGCCACGACCGGAGCAATCTCCGCAAAGTCCGGCTCTACGGCGTGCTGATCGGACTGCTCGGGCTCATGATGTTGCCGTTCTACGCGATGTTCTCAAGCACTCTCAAGCCAGAGTCGGAGATATTCGCTGCGCCAGCGACGCTGGTTCCCAGCGACCCCAGCATCCAGGCGTATCTGCAGGTCTGGACACAGACCGACGTGTTGCTCTGGGTCGGGAACAGCTTCATCATCTCAGTTGGGACGGTCGTGTTGACGCTCCTGTTAGCGATACCGGCCGCGTACTCGTGTGCTCGGAACGACTTCGTGGGGAAACGGACCTTCCTCCTCTCCGTGCTGGTCGTCCAGATGTTCGCACCGGTCGTGTTGATCGTCGGCCTCTTCGACGTTATCACCCAGATGGGGCTGTTCAACACCTATCTCGCTGTGATCGTCCCGGCGGCGGCGTTCACGCTCCCGTTCAACGTCTGGATGCTGTACGGGTATTTCAAGACGATACCCGTCGCGCTCGAAGAATCTGCGCGTATCGACGGGGCGAGCCAACTGCAAATCCTCACGAAGATTGTACTCCCGCTCACGAAGCCAGCGCTGGTCGCCAGTGTCACCTACACCTTCCTCTACGCCTGGAACCGGCTGCTGTTCGTGCTCACCTTCCTCACTGACAGTGCGAAGTACAACATCCCGCGCGGGGTCTTCTCGATGGTCGGCGCGCTGCAGACCGACTGGCGGATGATGCTCACTGTGTCTGTTATCGGCATTATCCCACTCTTGATTTTGTTCGCCTTCTTGGAGGAGTATATCGTCGCAGGGATGACGGCTGGCGCGGTCAAAGAGTAGCTGCCTCTACTTTTATTATCGCCGCGATAGTTGGTCGCGTATGGAATTCGCGATGTGGGCGTACCCGTGGGACCTTCTGGACGAAGGGCCAGCGGAGGTGGAACGGCGACTGCGTGACATCGGCATCGACGAGCTGAACCTCGCGACGAACTATCACACTGTGCAGGCGTTCACGCCGCACAGTCCGGAGCGACGGACGCTGTTTGCCCGCGCGAGTTCGTATTTCGAGCCCGGTCCGGAGTACGGCGACCTCGAACCAGTTCCGTACGAGAAGATGGACAGCGACTGGGTCGCCGACATCGCCGCCGACCTGTCGGAGCTTTCACTCAATTCCTGGACAGTCGGCTGCCACAACTCCCGGCTCGGGATGGCCAACCCCGAATACACGCTGGAATCGGCACACGGTGACGACCTGATCTTCGGCCTGTGTCCCTCCCAGCCCGCGGTCCAGACGTATCTCTCGGCGCTGGTCTCAGATCTGGCGGCCCGCGATGAGTTCTCTCGTATCGAACTGGAAACGTTCGATTACTTCTACGGGACGGGCTTTGGATGGCATCATCAGAAGATCCACGCGCAGTTGGGCACACTCGGCGAATTCTTGCTTGGGCTGTGCTTCTGCCCGCACTGTCGCGAGAATGCGAAGGCCGCGGGCGTCGATGCTGAACGGGCACGCGAAACGGTAGCCGGCGCGCTGGACGATATCGTCGCCGGGGACGTGGCACACGACCGTTCGCCGGAAGGCTGGCTCGCGGAGCACGAAACCGTCGCCGCATACGTCGATGTCCGCGAACAGACGCTGTCGTCACTGTACGCCAGACTGGCTGACGCCGCTGGAACGACGCCGCTTGGCTACTACGTCGGCGCACCGGAACCCGGCCGCGAATGGGTCGTCGGGGCCGACCTGCAGGCACTCTCGAACCATGTCGATTACTACTGCCTTCCGGCTTACGAGTCGACGAGCGAAGCGGTCATAGAGGCGTACGACGCCGTCGAGACAGTTGTCGATGACGTGCCACTCCACGTCGGTCTCCTGCCGGGCCATCCAGCCATCCACGACGAGGCGACCGTTGTCGATATCGTACAGACCCTCAACTCGAAGGGAGTGCCGCGGCTCTCGTTCTATAATTACGGACTGCTCCCGGAGCAGTCACTGGAGTGGGTCGGAACCGCCGTCGACGCGGTGCGCGGATAGGGGCAAGCGGTACTTTGATATCGGTTCCCGAACGACAGGGATGCATGGAGATAACCGGCGTGTCAGCGGTCACTGTAGATGTACCGTTGGCCGACTTGGATGAACATCTCGGTATCGGGCCGTACGTGACAAATCACGGGAAACTACACTCGATGGAACGCGTGCTCGTCCGTGTCGACACAGATGAGGGGATTAGCGGTTGGGGAGAGATGCGCGTCTTCCTGTCACCGGCGGCCACTGAATCCATTATCGAAGACGGCGTTGGCCCGATGATCGAGGGCCAGTCGCCGTTCGAAATCGAGCGGCTCCGACGACAGGTGTTCGTCGAGTACACGAACGTAGATATGTTCTTTGCGGCGGTCGAAACAGCCTGCTGGGACATCGTCGGCAAAGCCCTCGACAGACCGGTATACGAACTTCTCGGCGGGTGGACGGCACCGACACAGGGCACTCAGCAACACCGGCAAACCGTCGATGGCAACAGTACTGCACCGACAGCTGTCCCCGTTGCGTTCTGTCTTGGTATCCTCTCGCCCGAGGAGTCCCGTATCAAGGCCCGAGAAGCGCTCGAAGCCGGCTTCACTGTCCTCAAAACGAAGGCGGGTCGGGACTGGCGACAGGACGTCGAGCGAATCAAAGCGATGCACGATGAAGTCGACGGCCAGCTAGAGTTCCGGCTCGACCCGAACCAGGGCTGGACGCTCGACCAGGCAGTTCGGGTCGGCGCGATGCTCGAAGACGCTGGAATCTACCTGCAGTACATGGAGCAGCCGATTCGAGTCGACTCACACAGGTCGCTTGCCCGACTCCGGCAACGACTCCGCCAGCCTATCGCGCCGAACGAGGATACGTACATCTCGCATAATCTGCAATCGCTCGTCGAAGCCGGCGCGATGGACGTCGGCGTTATCGACCTGACTCCGGCCGGCGGCATCAGTGGTATTCGACAGCAGGCCGCCATCCTCGAAGACGCCGGTGTTCCCTTTACGCACCACTGTGCGTTCGATCTGGGGATTCGAACCGCGGCGATCCTCCACGCGTTCACCGGCATCCCGGGCTTTTCGTTGCCCCCGGATTCGACGTACTACGGCTGGGAGGCAGACGTCATCGAGGCTCCGTTCGAAGTCAGCGACGGCTGCCTCCCCGCCCCGGAGGGACCCGGTCTGGGCATCAGTATCGACGTGGACACCGTCGAGGAGTATCGAATCACATGAGCGGCGGAGAGCAACTTTCAAGAGGGCAGCTTACGTGGGTGTCGGTGTCATGGTAGAGTTATCATTAGCGGACCGGCCAGCCATTGTGACTGGAGCGTCGCGAGGTATCGGGCGCGAGATCGCGGCCCGGTTCGCCGAAGCGGGTGGCGACGTCGTCGTCTGCTCGCGCACTTACGAGGACGTCGAAGCGGTTGCGACGGAGTTGACCGACACACACGATGGCCGCGTTGTTCCGGTCGAATGTGACGTCACAGACCGGGCGGCGGTACAGGACCTCGTCGACACGACCATCGAGGAGTTCGGGGACGTTCGGGTGCTCGTGAACAACGCTGGCGGCGCAGACGAGTCCGCCAATCTGTTGCACCGGTGTGACGAGGACACCTTCGAGTCGATGCTCGACCTGAACCTGAAAAGCCAGTTCCTCCTGAGCAAAGAGGTACTGCCAGCGATGGTCGCCGCTGGCGGTGGGTCGATAATCCATATGGGCTCAGTCAACGGCCTGTTCGGTATCGGGCTCTCCGGCTACTCCGAGGCGAAAAGTGGACTGCTGGCCCTCTCCCGGAACATTGCCGCCCACTACGGTCAGCACGGAATCCGCTCGAACGTTATTTCGGCGGCGACCATCGAAACAGCGAACAGGCGGGCAGAGATGGAAAACACGGAGGAACGGACCGGTGAGACGAGCGCACGGGAGCGCTGGCTCGACCAGTACCCACTCGGTCGGTTCGGCACACCGCGGGAAGTCGCAGATACGACCCTGTTCCTTGCCTCCGACCTGTCGAGTTTCGTTACCGGTGAGAATCTGGTGCTCGACGGCGGATTGACGACGAGCCTGCCGACATCGTTCATCAACGAAGTCTACGACGCGGACGACCAGCCGACAACCAATTGACTCACGACCCATGGAAGAACTAACAACTGACGACGCCCCCGATAGTATCGGCCCGTACTCACAAGGAATCGCTAGCGGTGACCGCATTTACGTTTCCGGTCAGGGACCGGTCGACCCGGATACCGGCGAGGTAATCCAGGGCACGCCCGCCGAACAGACTCGGCGCACACTCCGGAACGTAGCGGCTGTTCTGGATGCCGGTGACGCTTCGCTCGACGATGTGGTGAAAGCGACGGTTTTCGTGAAGGATATGCGGTACTACGACGAGGTGAACGAAGTGTACGGTGAGCTCATGTCACCCCCCTATCCCGCTCGCAGCGCTGTGGAGGTAGTTAAACTACCAGTGGACATCGACGTCGAGATAGAAGTTATCGCGGAACGGTAGTATGTCGCATCTAGTAGTGTTCGACCTCGATGGGACACTCACTCGACAGCGGGGTGGGTTCGAGCTGTTGCACACACTCTACGGAACGACACCCGCGGCCGATACACTGATGGAGCGGTTCGAGGCCGGTCAGATTACGTTCGCGGAGTGGTGTCGAGGCGCGGTCGACGTGTGGCGTGCGAACGATATCACCAGAGCAGATATCACCCGTGCGACCCGGGCCGTCAAGCCGAAAGCGGGTGCCGTCGACCTCCTCGACCACCTCCAGCATACGGATATCCGATTCGGCATTCTCAGCGCCGGCGTTGCAAACCTCGCGACGCAGTTCGAGCAGTACGAGCCAGCGTTCGTTCGCGGAAACTGGCTTCGGTTCGAAGATGGCCGGATTTCGGGTATCGATGTCGGTGTCGGGCCCGACCAGAAAGGAGAACTACTGAGAGAGATCCGAATCAAGCAGAACCCTTCGTCAATCACCTATATCGGCGATTCACACACTGATACGGAGGCGTTCGTCAAGGCAGATACCGCGGTGTTGTTCGACCCGGACGAACGCATTCCCGAGACAGCAATCGACGAAGCGGATACAATCGTAGAGAGTGCGGACATACGAGAGGTTCAAAACCTCATCCCGAGGATTTAGCCTCGTAATCTCCAAATGAGGGTGTATATTTCCAAGTGAGTGTATTGTCCCAGTGTCTTTACAATATATGCTTGCAAAACTATCTTTTCCTTGTTCAGATAGTAGAGAGTATATCCAGACACCCGTCCTCAAAGAGACGTAGCGTTCGGTGTGAGAGTTGGCCCACTGTCGAAGTAACGTACTGACTCCGGCCGGTATTATCCAGGCAGATCCGATGTAGCCGTCAGCTCTGCGTCAAGTGTTCGCTGGCGCAGTGGCAACATCTAGCAATTTGCAACGGGCTTCGACGGCCCTTTTACCGTCGGGAGGTGACCGACAACTGAATGAGTCGCTATCGAACGACCGGTTGCTTTCTCCTCCTGGCTGCAATCTGGGGTACTGCCTTCATGGCGACAGACGTCGGCCTCGCCGACCTGCCGCCGGTACCGTTCGCCGCCGCCCGCTTCGACATCGCCTCCGTCCTCCTGTTCGCCGCGTTAGCCGTTACAGGGTCGCTAGAACGACCGCAAACGCGCGATGACTACGTGTACGTCGTCGTCGGCGGTGCGCTTATGATCGGAGTCCACCACGTATTCTTGTTCACCGGGCAGCAGTACGTCACCGGGGCTGTCGCCGCCGTCCTGCTCGGTCTCGTCCCCGTCGTGACGCCCGCGCTGACGAAGCTCGCGTCCAGCGATGACACGTTCACCGCGAATACCGGTGTCGGCGTAGTACTCGGGTTCGTCGGCGTCATCGTCATCGCTGACCCCGACCCGGCGAATCTCCTCAGCAGCACTATCGGGATCGCGCTCGTGTTCGCGTCGGCGCTGGCGTTTGCTATCCCGGCCGTCGTCACGCACGACACCAGTCCGTCGATGTCGTTTCTGGCCACACAGGCGTGGTTGATGGCTATCGGGGCCGTTGTCCTCCATGTCACCGTGCTCGCGCTCCCCGGACAGTCGTTTGCAGACGCATCGTGGACGCTGTCCGCGTTTGCGGCGCTACTGTATTTGGCCGTCGTCGCCGGTATCGGCGGTTTCCTGCTGTACTTCCGGCTACTTGACCAGCTGGGTCCTATCGAGATGAGCTTCATCGAGTACGTGATTCCGCTGTTCGCCGCGCTCGCCGGCTGGCTCGTGCTTGACCAGCAGGTCACACTCGCGACCGTTGGTGGGTTCGCGTGCATCCTCATGGGATTCATCGCAGCGAAGTGGGCGACGTTGCGAGCGGAACTGCGTCGGGTCGTCGAACCGAAAACCAGTCCCCCAGCGGACTGAATAGGATCAGGGGTCGCAGGCAGTCACTGCTTGAAAAGAGTCCGAAGGCAGTCACTGAGTGGGCCACCCTGATGGGTTCGAGAAAATAAACAGCGAAGCTGGAAACGGCAATAATGACCGTCAGGCAGGAGTGACAGCGGCCTCGGGTTTCTGAAAACAAGCGGACTACAGCCGCTATTTTGTTATCTTTTCAGTGGATCGGCGACAGGACTTGTTATGTACCGACAAATCCGTCTGCAAACGGGATCTTGTAAGCGAAGCCCGCATCATAGCCGCGTGCACATACTGGCGGGGCTGACGGGTTTTTATAAGACTACCCGTTGCTGTATACTATGATACAACCCATTCACACGCTATGGAGCCGGTATCGATCTATCCCACTCATCTGGCGTATCTTCGTCGCCTTCATACTGGGTGCAGGTGCCGGTATCGCGTTCGGGGAGCAGATGGCCGTGGTCAGACCAGTGGGCGACCTCTTCCTTCGGCTGCTCAATATGCTGGTCATCCCGATCATCGTCTTCACACTGCTGACCGGGATTCGACAGCTCTCCCCCGCGAAGCTTGGGAGGATCGGCGGTGCGACAGTCGGGCTCTACGCCCTGACGACGACCCTCGCAGGCATCATTGGCCTTGCGGTTGCGAACGTGCTTCAGCCGGGCCGTGGCCTCGAATTCGGCGGCGGTGAAGCGCAATCGAAAGCACCGCCGTCGTTGCTGGATGTCGTTCTCGGAATCGTGCCGAACAATCCGGTCGCGGCGCTCGCGGAGGGGAATCTGCTGGCGACGGTTTTCTTCGTCATCGTATTCGGAATCGCGCTGACGTACGTCCGCTCCCAGCAAGACGCGCTCGCGGATAGCGTCGATTCGGTGTTCGAAGCGTTTGAGGTTGGTGCTGAAGCGATGTTTGTCATCGTTCGGGGAGTCCTCGAATTCGGTGTGCTCGGCGTGTTCGCGCTGATGGCGTCCGGAATCGGCACTGAAGGGATCGGCCTGTTCTCCTCACTGGGCGAACTCGTGTTGGCAGTCACTATCGCAATCGTCATTCACATCGGCTTCACCTATCTCGTTCTCTTGATGGGCGTGGTTGCCGACGTGTCGCCGATTGCGTTCCTCAGCGGGGCGAAAGACGCGATGGTGACCGCGTTCGCGACTCGGTCCTCGAGCGGAACGCTCCCTGTCACGATGCGCAATGCGGACGAAGACCTGCAGATCGCCGAGCGGGTGTATTCGTTCACCCTCCCAGTCGGTGCGACGGCGAACATGGACGGGGCCGCCATCCGGCAGGCAGTCACCGTGATGTTCGCCGCGAACGTCGTCGGACAGCCACTGGTGCTCACTGAACAGGTCTTCGTCTTGATAGTGGCCGTCCTCATCAGCATCGGAACCGCCGGCGTTCCGGGAGCGGGCATCGTCATGCTCACCGTGATTCTCACACAGGTCGGCCTCCCGCTGGAGGTCGTCGGGTTCGTCGCTGGCGTCGACCCGATCCTCGGGCGGATTGCAACGATGAACAACGTCACCGGCGACCTCGCGGTTTCGACCGTCGTCGGGAAGTGGAACGACGGACTCGACCTAAATGAGGGCGTCTGGTCACGAAATCTGAGCGGCGTCGCCGAGTTCGTTCCCGGTGACGACTAGAGGACCACGGCGGTAGAGATTGAAACAGAAACTAATGCTGGTACAGTTGTTATCTTAACCTATAAGAGCCGAAATACTTCTGGCGGCTGAACTGACAACAGCAGTGTGAGCGATTTCCGGGCCGGTGACACCAGTCAGGCCCGTTTGTCCGACGAGTAGTGTAGTTTTGCGGTTTCAGAAACCGTGCGGTACCATCGCAGTGTTATTTGGTTCGTTTCCGTTCCTGTGTCGGGTGGTCAGTGACGTACACTTTCGTCTCGTCCGGAACGTCGTCGGTGACCCAGGAGTTCGCCCCGATGCTGACGTGGTCGCCGACGGTGATAGCGCCCAGAACTTTCGTGCCCGCGCCGATGACGACGTGGTCGCCGATGTCGGGGTGTCGTTTGTACCCCTTTTTCAGTCTGTGTTCGTCGCTCTCGTCGGCCTCGAAGTGGAGCGCGCCGAGCGTTACGTCCTGATAGAGGCGTACCCACTCGCCGACGGTCGTGGTTTCACCGATGACGACACCGGTTCCATGGTCGATGAAGAAGTAGTCGCCGATTTCAGCGCCGGGGTGGATGTCGATACCGGTCTCAGTCTTGGCGTATTCGGTGAGTTCGCGAGCGTACTCGGAGGCCCCGGCCTCGTAGAGTGTGTGTGCGACCCGCTGTACGAGTATCGCCATGAAGCCCGGATAGGACCGGATTATCTCCATGTACGTCTTCGCCGCCGGATCGCCTTTGAACGCGGCCTCGACGTCTTTTTTGAGTCGCGCGCGAACCGCTGGGAGCTGATCGATGACGGCGTCGACTGTCTCGGCGGGGTCAGATCCGGCGTACGGTCTGATACCGGCAAAGAAGAGGCCACCAAGGGTGTCGAGACGGTCCAGCACGGCGAGTTCGTCCCGGACCAGTTCAGCGGCGTTCCAGCAGGTCGGGAAGAACATCGCTTGAGGATGTCGACTTCCGGCCGTCGGTGTTCCCGCCGCGGGAACTCCATCTGCGTCTGGGTCGGGAACGGCTCTTCATCGGCCCGGTACGCCGCGAAGAGTTTCTCGTGTGTGTCGCCCGTGTAACAGTAGTCCATATCGGATGGTTGGGCTGAAGCATCTTAGTTTTGAAACAATAGTTGTCTTTTCCGCTATATGTTGTGTTCTCGCTGACGCTGTAGAATTGAAAACGAGCAGCATCCCACACTGAGAGGTAGCTATTTGATACTGGCTTGTCATCGAGTCTGTATGAACGGCGAGTGCTACTTCTGTCACGGCATCGTCTCCCCACCGGAGGAGGGCCACATCTGGCTGCGTGAGCACGACAGCCACGAGGTGTATATGCACGAACAGTGTGCTAGCGGCCACAACGTCATCGAAGAGGGACAGAATCCGGCCGGTGAACTCCTGATTACGTGCCCGGAATGTGGCGAAGTCGAAACCGTGTAGCAATCCACGCAGGTAGCCCGGCGGACTGCCAGCGCGCCCATCCTACGGGAGTGAAATATCGACGCCGGACTGCAGGCTGGCGGCTTTCACGGTGTTGTACATCAGCATCGCGATGGTGAGCGGGCCGACGCCGCCCGGGACCGGCGTGATGGCGTCTGCCTTCGCTTTGGCGCTCTCGAAGTCCACGTCCCCGACGAGTTCGTACCCCTTCTCCGTGTCAGCATCAACCCGGTTGATGCCCACATCAATAACTGTCGTACCCGCCGAGAGCATCGATCCGTCTATCATTTCCGGAACCCCGGCGGCGGCGATCACGATGTCGGCGTTGCGAGTCTTTTCGGCCAGGTCGTCAGTTCGGGAGTGACACACAGTTGTCGTCGCGTTTCCGCCCGGGCCGTACTGAATGAGCAGGTTCGCCATCGGCTTGCCGACGATGTCCGAGCGACCGACGACAACGGCGTCTTTCCCCTCCGTCTCCACACCAGTTTCGGCCAGTATCTTCTGTATTCCGTGGGGCGTACAGGGCTTGTATCGAGCATTGCCGGCGACGAGCCGGCCGACGTTTTCGGGATGGAACCCGTCGACGTCTTTCATTGGATCGATCCGCTCCAAGACGTCGCGCTTGGGAACGTGGTCGGGGACCGGCATCTGGACGAGAATTCCGTGGACGGCCGGGTCCGCGTTCAGCTCGTCGATGGTCGAAAACAGCGTCTCAGCCGGTTCGTCCGCGCTAATTTCGTAATGGAACCCCTCGATGCCGATCTCCTCACAGGCCTGTTGTTTCATCGAGACGTACGTTTCACTCGCGCCGTCGTCGCTCATCAACACCGTCGCCAGCCCTGGTGTGACACCCTCGCTGACGAGTGTGTCCGTGCACGCCGCGACGCCCGCTGTGATCTGGTCGCCGATTTCGTTGCCGTCGATTATTGTAGTCATTATTGCTGTGTTCGCTATCGGCCCGGGAGTCCCCGGTCAGGCGTCCGGAGTGGGAACCGCTGCTGGACGGTCGGCTGTCGGGGCTGGGCAAGCGTTCGATACTCGTCTCAACCCCCGCCGGAATAGTCGGCGATGGGGAATAATCCAGCCTTTGAAGTGACATCGGCTATTCGTCCAGCGTGCAACCACAAGCGGTCGACAATTCGACAGTATTTCGGGTAAAGGGGCGAGGTACCGAAGGTTTTTGTCCGAACCCGTGGTTGGTCTACACAACCATACCGGGAGGCATCGCCCTCTCATCCGGGAGCAACTGCACTATGAGTGAGATTCGGTTCAGCACCGACAGAGAATCGTTCATCGAAACCGCGAGGACCGCAGCGGACGGCGCTCGCGTGCCGGTCGAAGCGCGCGTCACAGTCCCTGACCCGTTCGAGGCGTATCGCCGCGCCCGGGACGGGAACACAGACGGCTTCTACCTCGAGACGACCGGCGGGCAATCCGGCTGGGGGTACTTCGGCGTCGATCCGGTCGAGCAAATCGAAGTCTCTGCGAGCGCGACGCCCGCACAGGACGGCGGGAGTCCGAGTATCGAGACCATCGACGAGCTACTCGACCGCGAACACCTAGAGCGCGGCGACTGTACGGTTCCGTACCCGTGTGGCGCGTTCGGCTGGCTTTCCTACGACGTGGCACGGGAACTGGAAGATATCCCAGAGACTACCGTTTCGGACGGCCTCCCACGGCTTCAGTTTGGCGTGTTCGACTGCATCGCCGCGTGGGAGGAGCCACACGACGGCGACGTCGAGATACATGTAACGGCCTGTCCCACCGTCAACGGGTCGCCTGAATCGGCATTCGAGCGTGGCCGGACGATGGCCCGAGAGCTAGCACAGGACGCCATCCACGGCGAGAAACACGTCCAGTCCCAGCCAACCGCTGCGAGTCAGGCCACGTTCGAGAGCGAGTGCGGCGAAGCAGCGTTCGCCGACCGCGTCCGGCAAATAAAACAGTACGTCAGGGACGGCGACACGTTCCAGACAAACGTCTCACACCGGCTGACCGCCCCGGCGGCCGTCCACCCAGTCGACACCTTCGACGCCGTCCGCCGGGTGAACCCGGCCCCGTATTCGGCCCTGCTCGAGTTCCCCGGCGTCGACCTCGTCAGCGCCAGCCCGGAACTGTTGCTGGACGTCGATGGCGACCAGTTGCTCACGGAGCCGATTGCCGGGACGCGCCCGCGAGGCGCGACGCCGTCCGAAGACGAGGACCTTGAGGCAGACCTCTGTAGCGACGAGAAGGAGCGGGCTGAACACGCCATGCTGGTCGACCTCGAACGCAATGACCTCGGCAAGGTCAGCGAGTATGGGTCCGTCGACGTCGCCGAGTACCGCCGCGTCGACCGGTATTCCGAGGTGATGCACCTCGTGTCTCTCATCGAAGGGGAATTACGCGACGACGTGAGCATTGCCGACGCGGTCGCAGCCGTGTTCCCCGGCGGAACCATCACCGGCGCGCCGAAGCCGCGGACGATGGAGATTATCGACGAGGTGGAGCGGACCCGACGAGGGCCCTACACCGGCAGTATCGGGATGTTTGGTTTCGACGATCGAGCGACGCTGAACATCACGATCAGGACGCTGGTTCACTACGACGGCGAGTACCGCCTCCGCGTTGGGAGCGGCATCGTACACGACTCCGTTCCAGAGGCGGAGTACAGGGAGACACTGGACAAGGCCCGGGCGCTCGTTACTGCCGTCGACGAGGCGCTCGGCGAACAGGGGTCGTTCGCCGTCGAATCCGAGACCGAACCGATGGAGGGGATGCGATGATACTCATTATCGACAACTACGATTCCTTCGCCTACAATCTGGTCCAGTACGTCGGCGAGTTCGACGATGTCACGGTCCGCCGGAACGACGCTATCGATGTTGAGGGCATCCACGAACTCAACCCGGACGGCATCGTCGTCTCACCGGGCCCCGGGACGCCGGCCGACGCCGGCGTGTCCATCGACGTTTTCGCCGAGACGGAGTACCCGGCGCTCGGCGTCTGTCTGGGCCATCAGGCACTCTGTGCGGCCCACGGAACCCCCGTCGGCCACGCACCGAGTGTGGTCCACGGGAAGCCCTCTGAAGTCCGACACGACGGGACGCGGCTGTACGACGGGATCAACGACCCGTTCGAGGTCGGGCGGTATCACTCGTTGGCCGTCGAGGCGGCAGCGCTCCCGGACGAGCTGGAGGAGACGGCCTACACCAACGACGAGCAGGGCGTCGTGATGGGCGTCCAGCACGCCGAGAAACCACACATCGGCGTCCAGTTCCATCCGGAGAGCATCCTCACTGACGCCGGGAAACAGATCGTCGAGAACTTCTGTACCGGAATCGCCGAGGCCTGAAACCGCAGCGCCCGCGGTTTATTTCTTTTCTGGTGGGTCCACATCGTGATGCGTCTGAATGTCCGGCAGTTTCCTGACCGCACGTCTGACGAGGGATGTGTGGTCCTGTTCGTCCCGATACCATGTCACGGTCAGCCCACCGACCGCCACGAGCGATATCACGGCGAACGGGCCGCCGGTCAGAACGGCCAGCGCCTGTAGCGTCTCAGCGCCCCCGAGAAGCAACACCGAGACGGCGACCGCACCCTGAAAAACGCCCCAGAAGACGATATGCGTCGCCGACGGTGCCATCCCCCGTCGCGTCGCCAGCACTGAAACGACGAGCGTCGAGGTGTCCGCCGATGTGGCCATGAACACGATGATGAGTGCGAGAAACAGGAACATCAGGAGCTGTCCAAGCGGCAACGACGCGAACAGCGGGAACCCGGCAATGGCTTCCGAACCACCGCGTTGTGCGATAGCGGCGAGGATATCGGCCCGACCCGTCTGCTGGATGAACAGCGACGTGCCACCGAGCAGCAGGAACCAGACCATCGTCGCTGTCGAGGTCGCGACGACGCTCGTGAACACGACGGTTCTGACCCGGCGACCGCGGGAGAGTGCGGCGATGAACAGCCCTGCGAAGGGTGCCCACGAAAACCACCACGACCAGTTCCAGACGGTCCACGCCGCGACCCACTGCCCGCCCGTGTGGAGACTCAACGGCACGAACGCCACCACGTAGGTCCCGAGTGCCTGCGTCCCGCGCTGGAGGATGAACGACCGCGGACCGACGGCAACGATGAGGAGCGCGAACAGTCCGAACAGGACGACGTTGAGACCGGCGATGCGACGGATGCCGCGGTGAATCCCGGTCGCGCTGGAGACCACGAATATCAGCGTCAATCCGCCGACGAACAGGACCGGTCCGACTTCACCGGCCGCCACGTCCCACTGGTAATTGATCCCGGCGAGGAACTGCTCGCTCACGAGTGCGACCGAGGTTGCGATGCCCCCGATAGTGGCAAAAACGGCCAGCGTATCGACCAGTGTGGCCCAGGCCGAATCGAGCTCATCGACACCGAGCAAGGGGGCCAGCACTGTCGAGACCCGGAGCGGAGCGCCCCGCGTGAACGCGAAGTACGCTATCGGGACGCCGATGACAGCGTAGGCGCTCCAGGCCGAGACGCCCCAGTGAAAGAGGGTGTACACAAGCGCGCCGTTGACGGCGCCCGGCGACCCGGCAGCAGCCCCGATGTACGGCGGCGGCTGATCGTAGTGAAACAGAGCCTCAGTGGGGCCCCAGAACACCAGTCCGGCCGCGATGCCGGCGGTGAAAACGAGCGTAAAGTATGTCGGATACGTGTAGCTTGGCTCCGTGTCCGGCCCGCCGAGTTTGATTTCGCCCCAGGGCCCAAGCAACAGAAACAGACAGTAACAGACCGAGAGGAAGACCGCGGCGAGAAACAGCGGGCCGCCGCCGCGAAGGACTGTGGCAGCAGCGGCGTCGACGGCACCCGTCGTCCGTGCAGGGAATGCGATCTGGAGCCCGAAGAACGCGGCGAACACGAGCACCGGGAACGCGAGGATGGCTGGCTCGTGCTGTGTGAGGAACTCGCGGACGGCCCGCCTGATACTGGTCCGGCGGACACGGAGCAGGACATCGGCCGCGGCCGGCGCAGTGGCGTCTTCGGAGTAGGGAAGGAGCGCTATGTAACAGAGTCCCGAGCTGAAAAACACGAGAGCGATAGTCAGCCACGCCGGGCCGGTCACGGCTTCGCCGACGAGCGTCGGAAAGAAGAACCCCGCGAGCACGAGCGCCCCGGACGCGGCACACAGTGGCACGAGTAGCCGGCCGACAATCTCCGAAATGCCACTGGCGTCCGAGGTGGCCATACGTTGATATTCAGTATCGAATACATATATTACTATCCCAGAGCGCGCTTCAAACTGGAGTCAGGGCGTCTCGATCCTGTCGGTAGCAGGCTGCAAGACAGTTTACTCGGGGGCGTCGGCTTCGGGTCCGTCGCCGTCCGTCTCGATTCCGTCCAGCAGTGCTTCGCTCGACCCGCGGCCCAGCACCGACTGGCCCAGGAGCCGCCCGCCGATAGAGCGGGGATTGATAACTTCGTCCGCCCCGACAGCGCGGAACTTTTCGACGTGTTTCTCGGCGGTCGCCGCCGCGACTGTTCTGATGTCCGGATTGACGTTTTTCGTTGCGATGACCGCGAGCACGTCGCGTGCGTCGTCGTTACTCCCCACCACAACGCCACTCGCAGTCCCGACGCGTGCATCCCGGAGAACGTCCTCGTCGGTTGGGTCGCCGGTGAGCAGGTTCACGTCCTCGCTCTGCAGCGACGCGACGGTTTCCTCGTCGGGCGTGACGACGACGACCTCCGTCTCGTCGCCCAGCTCCTCGAGCAGCGATGCCGTAACGTCTCCGTACCCCAGAACCACGATGTGGTCCTCGAGAAGTGTGAGTTCTGATGCTGTCATGACTCCGAACGCTGTCGCCATTCTGGATTCGATAGCGGGGCCAATGAGCGCGCCTACGGCGACGGTGAACGCGCCGGTTCCGAACAGGATGATAGAGAGCGAGAACCACCGTGCTTCCGCTGTCACAGGTGTGATATCGCCGTAACCAACCGTCGCGATTGTGACGACGACGTAGTACACGGCGTCGCCCCAACTGTCGAGTTCGAGGAACTGGCCTCGCAGCCCGTAGGCACCCACGGTCCCGTAGAGAACGACGCCAAAAATCGCCGACAGCGATGCGATCTGAATCGGCGAGAGGTCAAGAGACTGGTCGAACCGGTGACGGTTGCGGACCAGCAGCGGGTACGTGACCAGCGTCAGCAACAACAACGGGATATCAGTTGGCTGAAACGTGGTAAGCGGCAGTACTACCAGACCGAGAAGCACGACGGCCGCCACGCGCCACGCGAGTTGTTTGCGCCGCTGGAGCCCGACCGTCACGATGCCGAGGACGAACGCGAACAACACCCCACCGAACCTGACGAACGGTAGCGGAAGGTCGACGACGGCGGTCAGCGGGCCATTAAGTGCAAGCGACGCCTGACTCAGATTCGAAAGGCCGGTCACGAACGCCAGCAACGCGACCGTCCCGGTCAGGACGACCGTCGGTTTTGCGCCGGATAGCTCGTCCCACTCGACGAACGGGACTCTGTCAGCCGGATAGAACACGTCCTCCAGCGTCCGGTCCGACGAGTCTTCTGGGACGTTAGCCATTAGCATACTTTTGTCGGAGTCAATATAAAAAACACGCGGCGAGCGGGCACCGAACTCAAGTCAGCGGGCCACATACGACCGAATCAATGCGTCGATTGCACGAGCATGGGTGTCGCCGTTCGCCAAGGACGCTTAGAGAGAGTTGGAGCCGACTCATCTGGAGAGCGGACAGATGAACGCCGCCGTCCTGTTCGGGCTCGGGACGATGATAGCCTGGGGGTTCTGGATAGCGTTTGGCAACGTCGCGTCAAGTACAATGGACCCGGAGACCGCGGCGTTCGTGTCCTACGCCGCTGCAACGGTCGTCACCGGGATATACGTCGTTGTCTCAGACGCATCGTTCGTCGTCACGAACCGGGGGATGATGTTTGCCGGCGCAGCGGGCGTCGCGGCGGCCGTCGGCGTGGTCTCGACGTTCGTCGGCGTGACTGTGGGGCCCACGTCGATCGTGTCCACCATCGGTGGGATGTACTTCATCACTGCCGCAGTCATCGGCGTTATCGCCTTCGGGGAGTCCATGACGTTGACGAAAGCCGCCGGCATCGGTCTGGCGCTGATAGCGATTGTCGTCATCAATCAGTGACTGGACACAACTGGTTGGCTTTCGAGAACGTTGTGTGAGTGTCCCCCGTCACAGCAGGGGTTTATGAGATGGGGGCAGGTACGGCCGGATATGAAGCGCGTAGTCAGCACCGACGAGGCACCGGCCGCGGTCGGCGCGTACAGTCAGGCAACGACGAACGGCGACCTCCTCATCACCGCCGGACAGCTCCCGCTAACGACAGACGGCGAACTCCTCGACGACGAGCCAGTCGCCGACCAGACGCGGCAGTGTCTTCACAATGTCGCGGCGATTCTGGAGTCAGAAGACCTCTCGCTGGACGACGTACTCAAGACAACCGTCTATCTCGACGACATCGACGACTTCGACTCGTTCAACGAGGCCTACAGCGAGTTTTTCGAATCGGAGCCACCGGCGCGGAGCGCCGTCGGCGTTGGTGCGGTCCCGAAAGGTGCAGCGGTCGAAATCGAAGCTATCGCGACCACCGAGTAGCGAGCGCGGCCGTTCCGTATCTTATCGCAACTCCATCTGTTCTGCTCGCTCTGCGGCGAGCGTCGTCAGTTCGTCGACGCTACTGTCCGAGCGGTCCGCAAGGACGCGAAGCAACATTCCGAGCTGTATGGCCGCTGCCTCGCGGAGTTCGGCCGCCTCCTCGGTGTCGTTACCGAAATAGTACTCGTGGCGGCCGTCCTCGTGGATAATGCCGGTGTACACCGAGCGCAGGTCGGCCTCGGTTATCGCGGCTGACGCCTCCGTCTTGACTTCCTCGAACCGTGGGTTCATGATTTCAATCGGGGGTAACGTCCCGCTGCCTCATTGTTTCAGCGGAACGACTCGGCCAGCGCTGTCCCATCAGTGTGTAAGCAAGTGATATGTTGTGTGGGTCGATGACGCCACTGCAACCAGTGGTCCCGGGACCGCTCGGCTGGGGTTTTTAATCGTTCAACACGAGGCACAGAGTATGACACGGGAAACCACGGCCCTCGCTCATTCGACCGCCGTCCGGGTGTCGACGGACGGCCGGTCACAGAACGGGGACCGGGTCCTCTCCGCGGCGCGGACGACGGCGGACTCGACACCGGTCGTCAGGACGGGACCGACGGGCATCACAGCAGCCACACCGCTAGTGATGGTTACACGTAGCGAACGGACAGCCTTCTACAGCGACCCGTCACCGGCGACCGTCCGTGACCTCATCGACGAACTGGAAGCGGGGACAGTACCGACAGCCGATGCGGACGCTGTCGTCGAGCACGACCCCGAAACGGCGTCGCTCCCCGCCCCGGAGCGTGGCCCGCTCTCAGTCGGCCGCCGCAACGTACTGGGCCCCTGTGGCTGGGTCGCCCCGCTTTCGCCGGCCGACTGGTCGTTCGTCTCAACCCAACGGACCGCCGACGTTGCAGCGGGAGCCGGGCTGCTGGGCCGCGGTCGCGGGGACGCCGCCGCTGACGAACCGGTCGCCGATACGTGGGAAACAGCCAGCGAAACCGACGGTGACCCAGTGGTCGTCTGTAACGCCAACGACGCCAGCGACCTCCCGACGGGCGACGACACGCTCCTGTCCGGCACACCGATGGCAGTCCTCGACGGGATTGCGGCGGTCGCTGAGTACGTGGACGCTGGCGACGCTGTCGTCTATGTAAACGAGTCGCAGACGGACGTGCAAGCAGACCTCCGCGAGGCAATCGACGCAGCCGCCGACACCCTCCCTGTCGTTCCACAGTTGGTAGCCGGCCCGGACGAATTCCGCGCCGGCGAGCCCACGGCGGCGCTCGAAGCACTGGAAGGGGCCGACCGCATCGAGCCGCGGCTCCAGCCGCCATCACCGGCCAAACGGGGCCTGTACGGCCGCCCAACAGTCGTCCACACACCGCGGACGTTTGCGCAAGTCCAGCAGGCCGTCGCCGACCCCGGTAGCGTCGACGCTGACGCGGCGGACCCCGGGACGCGAATCGTAGCGGTCGCCGGCGACGTTGCGGACTCGGCGACAGTCGAACTCAGGTCGAGCGCAAGCCTCGCAGCGGTTCGCGAGGCGGTCGAGATGGACGGGTCGTTCAAGATGGCCTGTGTTGGCGGCGTCCTCGGCGGTGTCACGCGCAGTCTTGATATGGCACCGACCGCACAGTCGCTCCGGGCTGCCGGGCTCGGCACCAACGGCGTCGTCGAACTGTTCGACAGCGATCGATGCACCGTCGAGACGGTCGGAAAACGGGCACGGTTCGCGTCGATGGAGAACAGCGGTCGGTGCGTCCCCGGCCGCGAGGGGACGAAACAGCTCGCCGAACTCCTGCGCGACATATACGATGGCTCGTTCGAGAGCGACAAGATACGTGAACTCGGTCGCGTGATGCGTCAGTCGAGTAACTGCCAGACCGGCGCGCACGCGCCGCGGCCAGTGACCACAGCCATCGACGAGTTCGAACCCGAGTTCCGCGCTCACACCGACGGCCACTGTCCCAGCGGCACCTGTACGGAGAAACTATGAGCACAGATAAATCGATTCCACGAGTTCCCGACCTGCACGACCCACAGCCTGAGACGCCAGTCACCAAAGAGTTCGAGACCGGAACCGCCAACGACCCCGACGTGGGTACCGATACGGACGACCCGACGACGCTCACTGTCGACGGCGAGCCGGTGACCGTCGCCCCGGGTTCGACTATCATCGACGCGCTACAGGACCTCGACGACGATATCGTCAGCGTCGACCCCGGCGCGGAGGGCGTCGAAGACGACGCCGACGTGCCAGCGCTGTGTTACTACGACCGCGATGGGGACTGCAGCGACGAGATCGGCCCGCGCAGCGAGTGTCGCACCTGCATGGTCGAGACCGACGAACACGGCCTCGTCCCGTCGTGTTCGTTCCCCGCCGAGGACGGCCTCACCGTCTCGACAGACACCCCTGACGCCGAGGAGGCCCGTAGCGTCAATCTCGACCTCGTGCTGTCGAACCACAACCTCCGGTGTACCACCTGCAACGGCAACGGCCGCTGTGAACTGCAGGACGCCGCCATCAGCGAGAGCGTCGATCACCCCCGCTACGGCGTCTTCGACGAGCGCGACCAGTACGAACCCATCGACGACACCTCCTCGTTCATCCAGATCGACCGTAACAAGTGCATCCTCTGTAACCGCTGTGTCGACGCCTGCAACGACGTGCAGGTCGAGGGCGTCCTCCGTATCGAGGGCCACGGCGAGGACACCCGTATCGGCTTCCAGTCCGACGCCGAAACCATGCACGACTCGGAGTGTGTCTCATGTGGCCACTGCGCCACCGTCTGCCCCACTGGATCGCTGACAGAGAAGGGCATCGACGGCGCGGCGACGCTCCCGTTGCCCGGCTTTACCCAACGAAACTCCATCGGGAAAGTCATCGAGCACGAGGACGTCGAGACAATCGACGACACCACAGCACCGAATCGCGGATTCGAACCCGACGACCCGAGAGCGGCGAAGGGGAAGCAAGGCCTCGCCAGATTCGCGTCTGCGGCGAAACGGCGGGCCGGCGACATCGCCAAGGACTACGGGAAGAAGGCGTTCCTCGCCGGCGAACACACCGCCGAGAGCATCGCGGCGAACACGATGCCCGAGGGCCGACTGTTCGACATCGCCAGCGCGGTCAGCGACTACCGCCTCTCGAAAATCGACAAGCAGGAAACGACCTGCGGGTTCTGCGCCGTCGGCTGCCGGTTCGAGATGTGGGGCAAGGACGGCGACTCGCTCGGCGTCGTCCCGGTAGATGACCCTGACAACGCGCCCGCGAACAACTTCTCGACCTGCGTGAAAGGGAAGTTCGGCCACGAGTTCGCCAACAGCAAACAGCGGGTCACCGAGCCGCTGCTCCGCAACGACGACGGCGAACTCGAACCGACGACCTGGGAGGAGGCGCTCGATTATGTGGCCGAGCGCTTCACCGAGATTCAGGACCAGCACGGCATCGACTCGCTGGGCTGTCTGGCCTCCTCGAAGGGCAGCAACGAGGAGGCGTACCTCGTCCAGAAGTTCGCCCGGCAGGTCCTTGGCACGAAGAACATCGACAACTGCGCCCGGCTGTGTCACTCCTCGACAGTCGCCGCGCTCCAGCAGACGCTCGGCTACGGCGCGATGACCAACCGCATCAACGAGGATATCGGCGAGGCCGACGCCTACCTCATCAGCGGCTCCAACACCACGGAATCCCATCCGGTGCTCGCCACGCGCATCAAGCAGAACGTCCGGGAGGGGGCCGACCTCGTCGTGTTCGACCCGCGGAAAATCGGCATCGCCGAACACGCCGACCAGTACACCCGGACCAACCCCGGCTACGACGTGGCCTGGCTCAACGGCCTGATTCGGTACATCATCGAACACGACCTCCACGACGCGGACTTCATCGAACGCAACACGAGGAACTTCGAGGAAGTCAGGGAGAAAGTCCAGGCGTTCACGCCCGAGAAAGTCGAAGACCTGGCGGGCGTGTCGCCGGAAGAACTCGCCTCGGCGGCCGAGACACTCGCCGAGGCCGACAGCGTCGTCTTCGGCTGGGCGATGGGGATGACCCAGCAGAGCCACGGCACGGAGAACCTCATCGCGATGGCCGACCTCGCGCTCGTGCTGGGGCAGGTCGGCAAGCCGGGCGCCGGCCTCTCGCCGTTCCGCGGCCAGAACAACGTCCAGGGCGGGGGCGGCGACATGGGAACCCTGCCGGGGAGTCTGCCGGGCTATCAGAACCCGGCGGACGACGAGGTCGGCGAGAAGTTCGCCGACGCGTGGGGCGAGCGACCGCCCGAGGAACCCGGGCTCAAAGTGCCGGAGATGCTCGCCGAGGCCCACGCGGGGAACCTCCGCGGTATGTACGTGGTCGGCGAGAACCCGGCGCTCTCGGAGCCAGACATCCAGCACGCCGCCGAGGCCCTGGAAGACATGGAGTTCCTCGTCGTCCAGGACATCTTCATGACCGAGACGGCGGACTACGCCGATGTGGTGCTGCCCGCAGCCACCTCGCCGGAGAAACACGGCACGTTCACCAACACTGAGCGACGCATCCAGCGGGTCCGGCCCACGTCTGAGCCGCCGGGCGAGGCCCGCCAGGACTGGGAAATCACGCAGGCGCTGGCTCGACGGCTGGGCTACGACTGGGACTACGACCACCCGCGGGAGGTCATGGACGAGATCAACTCGCTCGCGCCAATCTACGGCGGTGTCACCTACGACCGGCTCGAATCCGGCGAGGAACACGGCCTGCAGTGGCCCTGCTGGGACGAGGGCCACGAGGGCACGCCGTATCTCTATGATTACGAGGACGGCAATTTCAATTTCGAGGACGGCAAAGCCCGCTTCGTTCCGGCCGACGGCGGGCACCCCGGCGAAATTCCCGACGAGGAGTACCCGCTGACGCTCACTTCGGGTCGGGTGCTGTATCACTGGCACACGGGCCAGATCACCCGCCGCGTCGAGGGGCTGATGAGCCACGTCGGCGAGAGCTTCGTCGAAGTACATCCCGAGACGGCCGAGAAGCTCGGCATCGCCGACGGCGAGTACGTCCGCGTCGAGTCCCGGCGGGGCGATATCGTCGTCAAGGCACAGGTCACCGACCGCGTCGGCCCGGGGACGCTGTTCATCCCGATGCACTTCGCAGCTGGCGCGGTCAACAAGCTTACCGGCGAGACGTTCGACCCGACCGCCGGCATCCCCGAGTACAAAGTGTCGAGCGTCCGCGTGGAAGTCCTGGGACCGGAAACGGACGAAGCGGTGCTCCGGACGCCAGACGCCGGTGGGAAACAGATCCGGAAGCGAGGGGCGGGCGACGACTGAACCGGGGCGTCCGCTAATACGTGGAATCATGAGCTGTCCCACAAGATACACCAACATATTTTGCATATACAACCATATCTGATTATGATCTAACTATAAATACTAGATTTGAATATATATTTAGCCATACTAACGACATCATAGACTTTTGACTGGGAAACGTGTGTGAACTCTGTTGAAGACTGACCAAATAGTGTGATTTTAATATAAGCTGTCTGCTCTTGGCTCAGCTCTCACTCGCGCGGTCCGGCCGGTCGGTCCGCGATCTCATCGAGGAGGTCGACGAGAGACTCGGTCGCCAGCTCCAGCAGCGTCTCCCCGCGTTCGGCGCTCCCCTCGCGCGGGTCACCGACGACACCGTTTTCGGTGAACTCGTCTGAATCGAACGCGAGGTTGACGCCGCTTTGCCACTCCCCCCAGCCGTCGCTGCCACCGGCCGCCGCCTCGTCCAGTCGGTCCTCGTGGACTGTTTCGGTATTCGTGTGCTGGAGGAGCGAGGTTTCCAGCGGCCCACCGTGGCCCATATCGGTGCTGTGGTCGCCGACCGCGTTGAACCATGTGAACGGAACGGCGAAGGCCTCGTCGTGGCGGGTTATCTTGCCGGACACTTCCCGCAAGGCGTCGATGTTGCCGCCGTGGCCGTTGACCAGCACCACATGGTCCCAGCCGTGGCTGGCGAGGCTCCGGACGATGTCACGGACGTAGGACCGAAACGTCGATTCGGAGGTCCACAGCGTGCCGGTGAACGCCCGGTGCTCCTCGGCGACGCCGACGGGGACTGCCGGTGCGACAACGACGTGGTCGTCGTACTGCTCGGCACCGTGTTCAGCAACTGCCTCGGCGTCGAGCGTGTCCGTCCCGAGCGGCGCGTGTGGTCCGTGTTGCTCCGTGCTCCCGACGGGAAGCAGCGCCAGGCTCGTCTCGACAGCCGCCATATCTGTCCAGGTTTCCGTCTGTAGATCCATGGTCACGTCTCTGTACGAAGCGGAAATAAAGCCCAGTCTCTCTCCGCCTGTTACGGTTGGTTGCCATCTACACAAAGTGGAACACGTACGGCCCGGACCACACCTCAACTGCGGAGCGACTGCTCATACTGCCGGCTGTAACTATTTCAAGAGATTCGCCACCCCGAAGTGGCGAGATTCTTCACAGACGTACAGCCGGCAGTATCAGTCCCCGGTCGAGGCAGGGTTGTTCCGCCGTGACCAGATCAGCGGTGTCCCGCCGGATTCGACCACCCGAACAGTCAGATAGACAAGCGAGACGATGGCGGCATACTCGATCACACTCGCTACCAGATGTAGCTCGGTCGGGATATGCACCGATACGATTACCGGCGGCTGATTCATCGATGCATGGAACAGGGCGACGAGCCAGAGGTTGCCCGTCAGTGCGTATACGCTCCCGTAAGCGAGTCCCATGAGCGTCAGTCCGAGGAGTCTGGCTGCCAGCGCGGAACCGACGCCGTGCCCCGATGCGAGAAACCACTGCGGGAGATGAAACAGGGCAAATAGGACTGCGACGAGGCCGATACCAGCCAGCACCGCACACCGAGTCGTCCCGCCGGCCAGCCTCGTGAATTTCTCCTGCAGGTACGTGCGAAAGAGGAGTTCTTCCGGGATCGCAGTGAACAGAAGCGAACTGAAAAGCGCCGCGAGATACAGCAGCGGGTGGGCAGCGGTTCTCGACAGCGAGGCGTCGAACCCGGAGATCCCACCCACCGCGAGGGCGACCGCAACAAGGTTGTACAGTCCCCAGAACGCGATGACCACCCCGATCACGGGTATCAGTGTGCGAACAGGCGGGAGCAGAGAGCGCGGTGAGACGGTCTCAATTCTGAGCGCACCAACGGTGAGTGCGACGAGGAAGACACCCCAGAGCATTCCCAAGACGGGCGGCGGCGATGCGCCGGGGGAGATGATCACCAGTCCGGAGAGGACGACAATTACCAGGAGGTACGCTACAACGGGAACCAACGGCCCGCTGCTGAATCTCGGCAGGCCAATATCAGGGCACAACATCCAGTCGGAATCCGATGGCCGACCCAAAATTATCTTCCATCTCGCAGTCCGGTGCAAATCCGTCGACGACGAGTACCAAGGTGTGTGAATCGGCCACAACCCACAGCTCTCGACGTTTAAAACCAGTTTTTAGTCTCTGGTAGCTTTAGTATGCTCCCGACCGACGGGGCAAACGCCGGCGACCGCCTGAGACGGTTCCCGGCCGCCAGCGCCCTCCCCATATGCCGCCGGTTTCCACGAATCGGAATCCATCCCAGTCCGGGTGTCCACACGGCAACGGGCACACCCCGCCCCCGTTGTCGACTGCTCAATTAACAGTGCGTTGGCACTACAGTTGAGACCCACACCACAGACCGAAAGTAACGATGAAACGACGTGTATGCCGGTTATACTGTTGCTATGTGAATGTACGTGCGTCGGTTTTCACAGGCGACGTGTTCTGCGATATGTATCACCGAGTGGCCGGACATCTCGGTACGGCACTCGATTCCCGGGCAGTGTTCGCTGAGAGGCCGGCGCCCCACATACCGACGGGCGTATCGCGGCAGGTGGTCAGCAGTGCGTGATCGGACTGTGCTGCTACTGGCCGTCGTCGCAATCGTATCACTCACTGGTAGCATCGCAATGCTCGCAGTGGCAGGGCCAACAGACCCCCGTCCGGATAGGGCCGATGCCGCATCAGTATCGGTGTCGGACGGAGCAGCCGGCCGGTTCGCACGTCTCCACACGGCCGGGGTCACAGGTTCGAACGTCTCGGTCGGCATCGTCGATCCGACCGGATTCGATACGGAGTCAGAAACGATTGCCGGACAGGTCACCGAAACACGGAGCTTCGGCGGTGGGTCCGTAGACGACACACGGGAGGCACACGGAACCGCGACGGCCGCCGTCGTGTCGCGGACCGCACCGGACGCCGACCTCTATCTCGCCCGGGTCGATAGCGTCGACAGTTACCGACAGGCAGTCAACTGGCTCGTTCAAGCGGATGTCGACGTGATTGTCGCACCCGTTTCGTTCTACGGGCAGCCAGGCGATGGAACCGGACCGGTCGCCCGGAGTGCGACGCGAGCGACGGAGAGTGGGTCAGTGTTCATCGCCCCAGCCGGTAATCTCGCGCAATCCCACTGGTCGGGGCAGTACACGTCCGAGGACGTAAAGAATCGGACGGTCACGTTTACCAACGGGAGTCGGGAGAATTACGTTCGAGGCGGGACCGAAATCACGGTCTGGCTCTCGTGGGACCGGGGCCACGCAGACGAGGAGTACACAGTCGAACTGTACCGGACGAACGGAACCGACTCCCGTCTCGTCGCCCGCTCACAGCCCTACCGCGGTGACGATGTACCAAACGAGCGTATCGTTGCCGACGTCAGACCCGGCGACTACTATCTCGTCGTTCGAGGGCCAGCATCGCCGACTGGCGCGCGGCTCCGGCTCGTGTCACCGACGCACGACCTCCAGCACACGACGACTCGGAACAGCATTGTGGCTCCGGGCACGGCCCGGAAAGCCATCACTGTCGGGGCGTACAACAGCCGTATCGACCAGCTCGAACCGTTCAGTTCACGAGGCCCGACAGTCGATAACCGGGTCGGCGTCGACGTCGTGGCCCCGGATAGACAGTTCGCCGCCGCAGCACCTGACGGCTTCGTCGGCTCTTCGGCCGCAGTCCCCTACGTCGGTGGCACCGCAGCCTTGCTGCTGGATGCAAACGAGTCGCTGTCCCCCCGCGAAACCGAACACCTGCTGGAACGGACCACGAGAGACGTGGGACGACCGGGACTCGACAACGGAACCGGCCACGGGGCGGTCGAGCCAGTCCGCGCGGTCCGGGCTGCACAGAATCGTACTGATGGTTAAAACTCGTTTTAACCCAGCCACAGACCTTTGAAGAGTGCCGTATCATATATCCGACAGTGACCCATGTCGAGCCCTATCGAAACGTTACAGGAGCGGACCGGGACAGCAGACGAATCACCGCGGGTACTCGGTGTTGCGGAGAACGAAACCGACGACGTTCTCGACGCTCTCGCATCGGACACCAGCCGGTCGCTGTTCCGCACGCTGTACGACGAGCCTGGAACGCCGTCCGAGATAGCGGACCGGTGTGACACGTCGGTCCAGAACGTCCACTACCACGTCTCGAATCTCGAAGACGCAGAGCTCATCGAACCGGTCGAGACGGTCTACTCCTCGAAGGGTAACGAGATGACCGTGTACGGTCCCGCAAGCGATCCGATTGTGCTCGTCGGCGATCGCGACCTGGAGCCGCGTCTCCAGCAGTCGATGGCTGATGTCGTCACTGGGCTGGGACTCATCGGCTTCGCGAGCCTCTTCGTCCAATGGGGCGCGGAGAAACTGGCGACCGCGACCGCAGGCGACGGGGTTTTGGCTCCGGCGAGTCCGAACGCAGGGCCGGTCAGTGGGACGAACGCTGTCGCTAGATTCGTTTTCGAGGTCATCGAACCGGGCCTGCTGTTTTTCTGCCTCTGTCTCACGGTGCTTGGTATAGCCGCCCTACTGGTTGACGGGCAAGCCTGAGCGAGTTCCGTAGCCGAGCCGACACTTCCGCTGCGGCGATCTGCGGGCAGGAAAGCATCGCTCACTGATCTAGCCCCAACGATAACAGTATAGTTTGGTCAATAGGGACGATCACCCTGATAGAAAAGCCGACTTGCTGTGCCCCGATACTGCTTCGAAAAGCGGCCTGCGGACGTCAGGCGAAGCGTCAGTTCATAAGAGACCGCAGGCAGATCCCCACACCAGCGATGGCGAGGATGCCACCGACGGCGAGAGCGCCGGTACCGATTCCGAAATCACCGTCCTGTGACTGCCCTGGGGCCGGCGTTTCGCCGGTAACTGAATCGACGCCGTCGGAGGACGCATCCGCAGACGAGTTGGTGCCATCAGTGATCAGTAGCGTGCCGACCGCATCGGGTTCGTCGGCCGCCTCGGTCCCGCGAAACAGCGACAATTCATAGCTCGCCGCGGCGAGTTGCGAATCGAGGGCGACCTCCGAACCGGACTCGACTGCGACGGCGTCGGCGTCCGCCGCGGTTTCGAGGGTGGGTTCGTCGTGGCCGGCCGCCGTGGTGTCGAACAGGAGGACGACACGATCATCGCCGTTCCCGTCGCGGACGGTCGCATTGATCTCGTAGTTGGTGGCCGGGCTCCCGATAGAGACAGTGGCCGCGTCAGCGGTTGCGAGGACGATTGGAATCCGGCCAGTGTCGCCCTGTTGAGCCCGGGTCACCGACTCCTCGAAGCCGAATTCGGCAGTCTCCTCGACCTCGAACTCCTCGTTTGCCGTCTCGTTTGCTTCGATAACGAGCGTCCCGACAGTCGGCGAATCGTCGGTCGTGCCGTCGAACACGCGGTAGGTGTACGCGGCGGGGGCAAGCGTCGACGGGAGTTCCGGCTCTGTCGCAGTCACGGTGAGCGAGTCGCCGTCGTCCGCGACACTGAGGGTCTCCGCGTCGGTGCCGGCAGCCGCGGTGTCGAAGAGGACCAGCACCTCACCGTCCTCGTCGTCGTCGCTGACAGTCGCGTTGATCTGATAATTGACTGCCTCGCTGCCGACGGAGAGCGTTTTGTTCCCGCCATCAGTCATCGAGACCGGAATTTCAGCGGTTTCTCCCTGAGAGACCGTGACGACGTTTTCGTCCTCGTCAGTCTCTGTCGGAGTCTGGATATCCGGTACTGGGTCAGTACAGTTGCTGTCGCACTCAGCGACGGTTCCAGTACGTTCAAACAGCGTGTCACCGTCGACATGAGCGGATAGTTCGTAGGACGTGTTCGCCGGCACCGCGGACATGTCGAACTGGGCGACGAACGTCCCATTGGGCTGCACGCTGACCTGTCTTTGCTGAAGGAATGGGTTCGACGCATCAGCTGACTGGATTCTGACCGTCATCTCCGTCCCGGATTCCAGCGTGGTCTCCCCGGTGATCACCTGCTGTTCGTCTGAGTGCAGTGGAAAACTGTCCTCTGAGACCGTGGCCTGCTGCTCCGCAGCGGCCAGCCCCGGAGCCGTCGCCGTTGCGGCGATAAGCACCGCGGCCAGCGCCACCGACCGAACCCTCACAGAACCACCTCCCGCAGAGCGGGCAACTGTGCGTATATTTGCGGGCGATACTGCAGACAGTACTGGACTGCAGATGGAGGGCAATTCACTGGCATACGATTAGCAGTTACGGTGGGACTGAAAAACCGTCTGCGATAGCTTAAAACCACGTTGAACTCGGCAGTACTAATCAGCTTGGAGGGCCGGCGAGGGCGCTCTGCTGCAAACGGTCATCTCTGTTATGCCGTTTCGGCGTCGGCGATGTTCATGCCATCAACATATTCAGTCGTTTTGCAATAAGAGACGACAGGGCGTGGGAAGTTGGGGGAGATCAGTATTTTTATGGTAATTTCGGGATGAGTGACTAGTATGCGAACGGTCCTCGCAAACCAGCTCTCCAACGTCCGGGTCGTGAGTACCGATGGCCGCGAAGTCGGCACACTGCAAAACATTACGCTCGATACAGCTACGGGAGAACTTCAGACAATTGTCATCAACAGCGAAGTGCAGGAGATATTCGGCGTTGAGCGGGATTCCGACGGCGACATTCGATTGCCGGCGTCCCTCATCGAATCGAAGCGGGATCACCTGACCATTCAGCCGCCGACAGAACAAAGTGTCGGCGGCGGCGATACTGTGGACTCGTAGGCGACCCGTCGGCTGTTCAAACGGGCCGAAACGAATGCGGTTGGTAGTTGAGTGTATCCGATTGTCGCTGGCTGATGGGGACGAGCGGCGACGGTTACAAGGTGCATTTTGCGAGTTTAGAACGCCCGTTCTGTAGTTCAAAAGCGTGCTTCCGTCGGCGTCAGTCGACAATACGAGGGCTCCGCCCCAGTCGGCGGGACCCGAATCACCATCAAGAGGGTATCCCCGACCAGCCACAGCTATAGTAGCCGTTGGAAATCGTTTCAATTGTTACTATAATTCGGTAGCGGTCTGTCAATGCAGACACGAACAGGTTCGGACAAATGCTCTTTTTTACAAATAGCTGAAAGGGTCTATGGAAGTACTATCGCCTACACAGAACTATCCCGGCGTTGTCCTCGGTGTCCTCTGTGCTGGTGTCGGAGCCGTGTTGCAGGGCGTCGAAAGTAGCGTTCTATGGGGTCTTATCGGGTACTTTGTGGGCAAATCGATACAGAGTACGCTGTGGACGATTACCGGCGAACGGACCTCGTGACCCGAAGACAGTCGGCGCGAGATGCCGACTCGGCCGTGGTGGCGGTCCGTAAAGCCGACTACCCGTTTCGCTTGAAGCTGGCGGCAACCATTGCGGTCAAGACGGCGAGGACGAGCAGTTTGACAGCGACAAGGTGCCCAATCGGTGAAGCGAGCAGCGCTAGAGCGGACAACCCGATGAGGCCGGCAGTCTGGTAGACGCCGGTCACGAATACGACCGAGATAACGACGGGGAGGTGGCGGCGGAACGCGTGTGCCTGTGGTTTCAGCGCCTCGCCAGCGTCGGGTCGGGACCGTACTGTCGGCAAGACGACGAAGTTGTGCCACATCGCGCCGCCGAACCACAGCGAGAACGCGCCGACGTGAGCGAGCCGGACCCCCCAGTCCACGAGTGTCGTCCCCGTTTCCACCCAAGCGAATCCAGTAAGCGAAACGAGGCTGGCGAGGAGCAGCGTGGACCGAACCGACACCGCCCGGCGAGTCGGCGAGCCGTCAGCAATACGTCTGATACCGAGCAACGAGATCGCCCCGTTTTCACCTTCTCCCGTACCCATGAGCAACCCAGTTTTAGGCACACCTAATCAAAACCCTGGGGCCGGAGATGTTCGGTCGATTTCGTACCCGAGACAGAGCGAAGGGGTTCGGGACTACACTTTCCGCAATAGCTGAGAGACCAAGAGATATGTCCTCAGAATCGCAAACAGGGTCCGCTTCGTCGCTCACGCCGTCGGTTTCCGATATCGAGCGGAGCGCAGGCCGATATCTCTTCGCCGTCTCTGTCCTCTCGGAGTCTCCCACGGAGCGGGTTTCGACCGGGGAACTGCAGGAGTTCTTGAACGTGACCCCGGCCAGCGTCACGGAGATGGTGTCGAAACTCGACGAGCGGGGACTGGTGGACTACGAAAAATATCAGGGAGTGACGCTCACGGATCGCGGGGACGCTCTCGCGACGGAGGTTGGGTGGCGTTTCTGCGTCGTTTCCACCTTCTTCGAATCGGTGTTAGATACGACCCTCGACGAAGAGACGGCGTTCGATATCGGCTTCCTCCTCCCGAAAAACGGTGTGTTTCGTCTCCGAAGCCAGGTGGACGGGGCGTGTCTGGCCCTCTGTCCAGAGGTAGACGGCGGTGGCGAACAGTGCGCTCCATAGACGGGGGGTGGCGTCAGCACCCGCTATCGAACCCCTCACCGGTTCGGAACCGCCCGTTCCACGTCGTCTAACAAGTCAGCAGATGAACGTGACGGCGAACGTATTAGCGAGCGGATCCTTGGCCCGTTCTCAGTCTCGAAATGGGTACGACAGTGACGGGATACACTGACTGGGTGCCGTGTAATCGGTGGAGTGATCTGGATGCTGCCGAACCCCTTCGGGACAGGTGACATCAGTCCACTTGTGTACCATCAAGTATAGAGATGCCAAGAGAGATTCAGTTGCGAGACCAGTCGGAAGGACAACGCCGTGAACAGCTCTTCGACGTACTGTCGGGAGCCGAGGTCGGTGATACCATCGAAGTCGTGGCCGACAGGGATATCGATCCCCAGCTGGTGCGCTACCAGCTGGAACAAGGCCGGTCGCTGGAGTGGGAATACGCACATCCCGACGCAGAGCCGCGAGAGCTGCAGGTGACCGTCGGCGAACCGCTCGGGGACGAGTCGCTCCCCACAATCGACGTCCGTGACCTGAAGCCACAACGGCGACACGAGGCGCTTCTGGATATCTTCGATGGTCTGGCGGCGGGTGACGGGTTCGTCCTCGTCAACGACCACGATCCCAAGCCGCTGTACCACGAGCTCAAATCGATGCATGGGGACGTAATCGAGTGGGACTACGCGAGTCAGGGCGGGGGCGAATGGCGGGTCGAGATCGTCAAGACCGACGATTCCGAGGCCACCGATGAAGACATCGTTACGCGGTACGACGTCCGCGAAATCCCCAAACAGGAGCGGCATCCGACGATCCATCACCGATACGGAATGATACCCGAGGGCGGGACGATGGAACTCATCGCCCCACACGAGCCGCGGCCCCTGCAACGGGAGTTCAGACAGCAGTACGGCGACGCGTTCGCCTGGGAGGTCGTCGAATCTGAGCCCGGCCGCTGTCGCGTCCAGATCACGAAAACTGAGAGTACGGGGGAGTCCGGTGAATCGGATACCGCTGCCGATGACGTGTCGGAAGCCCCATCTGACGACGAGTCAGTCGAGATTACCGACGAACTCGATGTCAGAGATCTCCCGCCGGCACAGCGACACGAGCAGATCTTCGAGGCGTACGCCGAACTGGACACCGGGAGCGGATTCGTGCTGGTGAACGACCACGACCCCAAGCCGCTGTACCACCAGTTCGAGGCCGAGGCGGGCCCGGAGTTCCGCTGGACCTACCGCCAGCAGGACCCCGGTGAGTTCAGAGTCCTGATCGGAAAGGCCGAGACGACCGTCGACGAGTCAGCCGACGAAGAGACGGAGGTCCCGTTCTGACCATGGACTACGGGCCCAAACGCCGAGAACAGGGGAACAGAGCGCTCCCTACAACGAACGCAAGTAACAGCTACCAATGACTGAACCAATCGATCCGGACCGACCGCTCGGCGCACTCGTCAGAGAGAACCCGGCGTTCGCTCGCGTCTTCGAAGCAGTCGGGCTCGATTTCTGCTGTGGCGGTGACCAGATGCTCCGGACAGCCTGTACCGAAGCGGACCTCGATCTCGATGCCGTCCGGGAGCAACTGGACGAGGCGCGTCGAAAAAGGGAGGAGCGCGGGGACGAATGGGAATCGATGACTGCCCTCATCGAACACGTCGTCGACAGCCACCATCAGTACCTCCGCGAGGAGCTGCCAGCCCTGGAACAACTCGCTGAGAAAGTTCGGAGCGTCCACGCGGAAGAGCATCCAGAGCTGGCGGACATCGAGCGGGAAGTCCTCGAACTGGCCGAGGAGATGCGTCAGCACACGACAGAGGAGGAACAGGACGTGTTCCCCGTCATCGAGAAGCTCGACAGCGGAGACGAACTCACAGGCAAGGAAAGAGCGCGTCTGGACGAGGCGCTCGCGGACCTCGAATCGGACCACGAAGCGACGGCCGAGCACCTCGAACGGATCGCAGAGCTGAGCGACGGGTACGCGGTTCCGGACGACGCCTGTCCGAGCTATCAGAGCCTGCTCGAACGACTCGAAACACTGGAACAGGACACACATATGCACGTCCACAAGGAGAACAACGTCCTGTTCCCGCAGGTCGAATCACGACTTGCGGGCCAAGTCTGACGGTCAAAAGGCCGATTGGCAGCCTTTAGAGTCCTGCTCATCTCCACCCAGGATTTGTCAACTAATCATTCCGAGGTGTCGAACACGTTCGTACAAAGCATTTTCGTGTACCTGGTCGCAGTCGGGCCTGAATGTGTTTAGGTAAGCCTAAAAATGGAGGACAGACACAGCCCAGAACCCGCCCTCAGCCGTCACAGAGGAGGTGCAGTGTTCGTGATACGTGACCATATTCGGCATCTCCGTCACGTCATCGACGAACAGTCGCTGTCCATACGAGGCGTGATAACACTCGGAGCGTTGCTCTCGCTCCCGATATTCGGAACTGGTGTCCGCACCCTGGGCAGTTCCCTCGGCCTCGGTCGACTCGTCGTTCCGTTGCTAGTCCTCGCGCATGTGCCGGCCGTTATCGCGCTAATCGCCCTCTGGTCGATAAGCTGTGACGTCTGTGGAACCGAGGCTTCAAGGTAACGATAGCCGGTGTCGTCAGGACTCTGTGATGCAGACACACGGTGGCTGAGCGGTGGCGGTACAAGGTGGCTGGTTACCGTAACATCGCGTCGGCGTACTCACTCGCCGTCTGTCGGGCTGTTTCGAGTTCCTCGGTGTCATCCAGCATCACGGCGCGGGTCCGGGCACCGTCGATGATCGTCAGCAGCGAACGGGTAACGTGATCCGCGTCGACGTCGCTGAACACACCCTCGTCGATCCCGTGATTGATGACCGCCTTGAGCATGTACCGAATGTACTCGTCGTTCTGTCGGAACCGGTCGCTGAACGCCTCCTTGTACGGTGCTTGACTCCGCATCTCTAACAGGGCGACCGAGAGATCGGGGTTTTCCTGGGGTTTGACGAGCAGTTCATCGAGCAAGATTTCCAGTCTGGCTTCGGGGTCCGTCGTCTCGACGTCGTGAATCGAATCGACGAACCGCTCCAGCAGATAATCGAGAAAGGCCGCAAGAAGGTCGTCTTTCGTGTCGTAGTAGTAATGCACTGCAGCCGTCGATTTGCCGTACTCGTCCGCGATCCGTTTTATCGTGAGATCGGCGTACCCGTGCTCGCGCAGCGCCCGGTAGGTCGCCTGCATTATCTCCTCGGTCTGGTCCGAGAAGGTGCGGTCCGATGGTCCAGCCATTGAGTAACGGTTTCACCTACGGTTGGATAACCGTTGTGACCCGCATAACATTGAGTACATAAATTATTAGTTAGTAAGTTTTTATCCGCCAGAATAGACGTAATCAATGCCAATCGATCACTTTGTGGATTTCAAAGCGTTTTTGACTAACTAGTTAGTAAGTTCCGTCACAGCCGCCATGGATGACGATACAGCTACCGAGATTCTCGACGCGACGTTCCGCGCCCTCTGCCAGCACGGGTACGCCGCGCTCACGGTCAAAGACATCGCTGCCGAGGCAGACCGGAGCAAAGCGTCTATTCACTACTACTACGACAGCAAAGAGAACCTCTTTACCGAGTTTCTGGACTTCTTGTACGAACGATACACTGCAAAGATAACGGGCGTCGACGGGAGTACACCGCGGGAAGAACTCGATTCGCTGTTGGACACCGTTCTCACTGATGGGCGACAGACGCCCGGTCAGGAGTTCAGAACGGCAATACTCGAAATAAAGGCACAGGCCCCGTACAACGACGCCTTCCGGACACAGCTGGCCAGGTTCGATGCCGTGCTCTTCGACCGGCTGCGGGAAATCATCGCGGCCGGCGTCGAAACCGGGGAGTTCGATAGCAGGGTCGAGCCGGCCGTCGCAGCGGAGTTTCTCGTGACGGCGATTACAGGTGCCCATACCCGACACGTCGCCACAGACCGTTCGATAGACAGATTCAAAGAGACGATTACGCGATACGCTGAGACCCATCTCCTGACGGACACGCCAGCGGAGGCGACCCGCTGATGGGGATTCGAAGTCGCGTTAGTGCGCTGTTCAAGGGGCCCGAGGAGTTCGACCTCACGTCGGGTGGCATCGGGAAGCCGCTGTTTTTCCTCTCGATGCCGATCGTCATCACGAATCTCTTCCAGACCGCGTACAACCTCGCGGACACGTTCTGGCTCGGCCAGTACAGCACGGACGCGCTGGCTGCAATCAGCTTCGCGTTCCCGATGGTGTTCCTCCTCATCTCGCTCGGGATGGGGATATCCGTCGCCGGCAGCGTCCTCGTCGCGCAGTTTACCGGCGCAGGCGAGGAGCGCGACGCCGAGTACGCCGCCTCACAGACGGTCACGTTCGCCGTCATCGTCTCGTTCGTTCTCGGCATCGCGGGCTATCTCGGCGTCGATACGTTTCTGAGCCTGATGGGCGCGTCCGAAGACGTCCTCCCCATGGCGACTAGTTACATGGAGGTCATCTCACTCGGCCTGCTGTTCATGTTCGGCTTCTTCGTCTTCGTCGCGCTCATGCGGGGCTACGGCGACACGATAACGCCGATGCTCGTCATGTTCGGCTCAGTTGTGCTCAACATCATCATCGACCCGTTCCTGATATTTGGCTGGACAGTCGTCGAGAACGCGCCGCTCGTGGGAACTGTCTCGTTCCCCGAACTCGGCATCGAAGGGGCCGCCATCGCGACCGTCTTTTCCCGGGCGCTGGCGCTGGTCGTCGGGCTGGCGATCATGTTCCGGGGGAACCGCGGCGTCCAGATTCACCTCCGCGATATGGCACCGGACCTCTCGTATCTCCGCCGTCTCGTTCGCATTGGCCTACCCGCCTCCGTCGAGGGGACGGGGCGTGCGCTGTCGATGAACCTGCTGTTGGTCATCGTCGCGATGTTCCCGGACACGGTCGTCGCCGCCTACGGCATCGGAACGCGCGTGTTCTCGGTCGTCTTCCTGCCGGCTATCGCGGTCGCTCGCGGCGTCGAGACGATGACCGGCCAGAACATGGGGGCCGACAAACCGGATCGGGCAGCGAAAGCGGCCGGCCTCGCGGCGACGGTGCTTTTCGGCGTGCTCACCCTTGCTGGGGTCCTCGTCTGGTTCACCGCCGCACCGATAGCCGACCTGTTCACGACGGACCCCGAAGTCGTCGAAATCACGACGCAGTTCCTCCGTTACGTTGCGTTGTCCTTCGGCTTCATCGGTATCATGCGGGCCTACACCGGGAGCTTCCGCGGTGCCGGGAAGACGCTCACCGCCGCGGCCATCTCCGTGCTGATGCTCGGAATCATCCGCTTCCCGATTGCGTGGTTCGCCGCTGTGCCGCTCGGCGAGACCGGCATCTGGCTGTCGTTCGCCGTCTCGAACGTCGCAGGGGCGCTCATCGCCTACGGCTGGTATCGACGCGGGACGTGGCGAGACAGCAACCTCACCGAAGCCAAGGTCGATATCGACGAAGCGGGCGTCGAGATGTCGGCTGACGGAGACTGACAGCAGGGTGCGAGCGCGTGTGACACCCTTCGAGTGAACCAATGCTTTCAGGGGAGCCGCCGTTACTGCTGCTATGCCCGCAGAACCGAACGCCAGTCAGAAGCCCGCGTCGCCGCTGTTTGCAGCTATCTACGATCCGGCTACGGCACTCGTTGAGCGGACGCTCTTACGGCCACATCGTGAGTACCTGGTGGCGAATCTGGATGGCACAGTGCTGGACCTCGGCGCTGGAACCGGCGCGATGTTTCCGTATTTCAACAGCGTTGCGAACGCGTCGACGGAGGTTCACGCTATCGAGCCAGACCCGCATATGCGGCGTCAGGCAGAGGAGAAGGCAAACGCGCAGGCCACGCCGATTCATATCGAGTCGGCACCGGCGGAAGCTCTCCCGTACGACGAGGACACGTTCGACGTCGTCATCGCCTCCATGGTTTTCTGTACGATTCCAGAGGTCGAGTCCGCGATAAGTGAAATCGTCCGCGTACTCAAACCCGGCGGCGAACTGCGTTTCTTCGAGCACGTCATCGACGACGGGTGGCGCGCCCGGGTACAGTCAGCCCTCGCACCGCTCTGGAGGCGTCTCGCCGGCGGTTGCCACCTCACCCGACAGACGGGGACGCAGCTCGTCGCTGAACAGTCGTTCGACGTCGTCGAAATCGAGCGACTCAATCTGGGCATAACGCCAATCCGGCCGTTCGTTCGGGGACGGCTCCGCAAGCGCTCGGTGTCTTCGACGCGGTAACTCGGCGGCGATTAGCTCTGACTCTGCGTGACAGACTCCTCCTCGTTTGGCTGGATGACGACAAAGCCGTCGTCACCGGTAAACTCCATCTGGATCGATTCCCCAGAGGTCTGGCCGATTTCGAAGGTCTTGTTCATCTCGATAGACGGCGAGAGATTCGAGCTCCACGCAACGGTCGCGTCCGGGTCGGTGAACACCGGCGGCGTCATCACCAGCGGGTCGCCGTGTGTCGTCAGCGCGACTTCGCCGGGGCCGGTGAGGTAGACGTTCGTCAGGCCGCCAGCAGCCATGCCAGAGAGACTGCCGACAGTGTTGATTTCGTAGTCGATAGTTGATTCGAA
Source organism: Haloarcula sp. KBTZ06 (assembly GCF_048595605.1). Taxonomy (NCBI): domain Archaea; kingdom Methanobacteriati; phylum Methanobacteriota; class Halobacteria; order Halobacteriales; family Haloarculaceae; genus Haloarcula; species Haloarcula sp. KBTZ06. Next base: position 360,206 of record NZ_CP184339.1, on the reverse strand, counting down.
CGCGAGCACGTCAGTGCCGTTGACCGATATCGATTCTCCGTCATCGAGGGCCAGCACCTGTACCTTCTTGCCGTTCTCGGCCACGTAGAGGTGGCCGCTCCCTTCGGCCTCCATGACTGGCGTCCCTTCGCCGCTCACGGCCTCCTTGACGAAGCCCGTGATACCGCCTTCCGCCGAGGATTTGCCAGTGAACGTGACCTCGCCGGTGTACGCGACCATCGACCCGGCTTTGACCATCACAGTCCCATCGAGTGGGATGTCAAGTAGCCTGTTGTTCTCTTTCTGGAACCCATCGCCACCGTCTGCGGGGGCGTTGGAGCGGACGAATTCCTGTAAGTCCATAGTTACATCGGGACACTCGATAGGCCATGCTCATAGGCCTCGTGAAGGATTAAAACGCATTTTGTGTGAAGCGGTCCCATATTGATGGGCAACGCAGTTACTGAGCCGAAAAGAAACTGAGGAATAGTATAGCCGAATAGCTATTCCGTATCGCTATACAGTCGTTCGAGGAGATCAGTGACGCCAGCTTTGGTTTTGAGGTAGCGCCGCTCTCCATCGGGTGTTCGAACAGCGTAGTTGTACACGACGCTGTCCGGGACGTACCACCGGTCGCTGTATGTGGCCAGAACTTCGTCAGGGTTTCCACCGTCCGTGACTTCAAAAGGTTCGTCAGTTGTATCGGCATCAGAAGCCGTACACTCACCCTCGGATTCAGTCAGTGGTTTCGACTCGGCACCTGTCTCAGTTGGCTGTTCAGTGCCATCACCTGTGATACAGAGGTCACCGGCTATCGGATAGTCACCGGGAATACCTGTAATGAGGTTCTCAGAGCGACCGGCTTTTAGCGCTTCTCGCATCAGGATGTCCTGTGCGCTGATCACGCGCTCGCCGTCGTCCGGATACCGCTGGTGGTACTCGCCGTCGCTGTCCATCTCCCAGAGCTTGCGGTTGTCCGAGAGGAGGAGGTCGAGGGTGAAACGGAGTTGGCGCTGGATTTTGGGGCTTGTCACGGGTGTGACTGCTTCGACCCGGTAATCAAGGTTGCGGGTCATCCAGTCAGCGCTACCGATGTAGTACTCGGGGTCGCCCCAGTCGTCTTCGGTAGCGGGGTCGCCCCGTGCGCCGTTCTCGAAGTAGAAGATACGGGAATGCTCTAGAAAGCGGCCGACGAGCGAGTACACCGAGATGTTTTCGCTGATGCCTTCCAGTCCGGGTCGGAGGCGACAGATATCGCGGACGATGAGGTCGATGTCGACGCCTGCCATCGATGCGCGGTACAGTTCGGCGACGATACCGGGGTCTTCGAGTCCGTTGATTTTTGCGACAATACGGGCAGGCCGACCGGCCTGTGCGTGCTGTGCTTCCCGACGGATGCACCGGGTGAACTCCTTGCGCATGGTCACCGGTGCGATGAGGAGTTCGCGGAACTCCTCGTCCAGCGACGGCCCGGTGAAGAAATTGAACACCTTGGTCAGGTCGCGGCCGATGTCACGGTCGGCGGTCAACAGTCCGAGGTCGACGTATCCCTTCGCCGTCTCGGAGTGATAGTTCCCCGTGCCGATGTGGGAGTACAGTTCGACGCCGTCGTCTTCCTCCCGAACGACCAGCGCCGTCTTCGTGTGGGTCTTCAGCCCCACCGTTCCGTAGGCGACGTGGATACCGTTTTCCTCCAGTTTGCGAACCCATTCGAGGTTGTTCTGCTCGTCGAAGCGGGCCTTCAGTTCGACCATCACCGCCACCTGTTTCCCGTTTTCAGCGGCCGTTATCAGCGACTGGATGATCTGTGAGTCGCTTGCGGTCCGGTAGATAGCTGCTTTCACCGCCAGAACGTCCGGGTCTTCGGCTGCTGCTGAGAGAAACCGCTGGACGGTGTCCGTGAAGTCGTGGTACGGGTGATGCAGCAAGATGTCTCCGTCCTGAATGCGCCGGAAGACACTCGGGTCCGTCGTATCCGGCCTCCCAAACGACTGCTGTCGGTGACCGTTGAGACGGGGGTGTGGCTGTGGCGTCCACTCATCCAGCGAGAGGTCCGGTCGGTCAAGGTCGGTCAACTCCGCGAAATCCCGGTAATCCAGCGGACCCGGGAGGTCGTATATCTCGCGCTCATCGAGACCGAGCTGTGTCGCGAGCGTCGAGCGAATACGGGAGTCGGCGTCGGGGGAGAGTTCCATTCTGACGACCGACGCGAATCGCCGCTGTTCGAGGACGTCTTCGACCATGTCAATGAGGTCCTCGGCAATCTCCTGATTACGTCGGACCTCCGCGTTGCGGGTCAGTCGGAACAGGGCCGTGTCGACGATTTCGACGTTCGGTAACAGTAGATCAAGGTTCGCACGGATGACCTCCTCAAGCAGTACGTATCGAGTATCGTCCCCGAGTTGGACCAACCGCGGCCTGTTCGGCGGAATCTTGATTCGGGTGAACGTCGGGTCCTCGGCGTTCGGATGCCGGGTGAGAACAGCGAGCGAGAGCGACCGATTAGAAATAAACGGGAACGGATGTGCCGGGTCGAACGAAAGCGGTGTCAGGGTCGGCAACACAGACTCCTCAAAGTAGGTTCGCAGTTCAGACTGTTCCGCGGCAGCAGCGTCGTCGTAGTCGAGAATCTCGATACCTTCCGCAGCAAGCGCGGGACGAATCGCGTCGCGGTAACAGCGGGCCTGCGTCGCTAGCATCGGCCGCAGGGTCTCGTGGACCGCCGCCAACTGCTCCTCGGGCGTTCGACCGTCTGGGGCCGTCTCGGTCACGTCGGCTTCTATCTGCTGTTTGAGGCCGCCGATGCGTTTCATCGTGAACTCGTCGAGATTGCGAGTGACGATAGCGAGGAACCGGACCCGTTCCAACAGCGGATTCCGTTCGTCCAGCGCCTCGTGGAGCACGCGCCGCTGGAACGCGAGCGCACTCAATTCACGGTTGAGATACAGCGACGAGTCGGTCAGGTCGACATCCGCTGGCTCGTACGCGGGGATGGCGGGTTCTGAATCGTGGTCCATCGGGTTACGTTGATGTCGGCGGGGCACGCTCCGGGTCGACGATGCTATCGGACGACCGGGCTTCGTGGGTCGTCTCCGGGTCCACCGTGACGAACTCCTGCGTCGAGCACTGGTACGCCGTCAACTGCCCGCCGTAGACGCACCCGGTGTCTAGACCAACCGCAGTAGGTGTCTCGAATGGCTCGGAAAGCACCGTGTGACCGAAGAAGATGCGAGGGTCAGCACGGCGCGTTTCGAACCAGTACGGGCGGTCGTAGCTTCCGTCCGGAACAAGTGAGCGCATGTTCAGCAGTTCAGTCAGTTCGTGCTCCGCGATTGACTTGCGGTGGTCGACGCCACCGTGGACGACCAGCGAATCGTCCCACGAGATTGCCACCGGAAGCGACGCCATCCACGAGAGGTCGTCGTCGGTCAACGACGGAATCGATTTGCGGCCGTCGATGAGTTTCTGCTCGTTGTTGCCACGGACGGTGAGGAAGTTCGGCGTATGCCGGACCATGTCGACGACACCAGCGCTGTCCGGACCTTTTCGGACGAGGTCACCAACGAAGACCACGAGTTCGTCCGGGGTGGGGTCTAACCGGTTCAGGAGGCGTTCGAGGGTCGGACGACACCCGTGGACGTCGCCGACAACGTAGATTTCCTCCCATCTGTGACCGCGGATTCGCTGGTGTGGTGCGCCGAGGTCCGGATGAAACGTCGGTGGTGAAGCCATCTATGTAAGGTCGTTTGTGAAACATCGGTGAATCTGGTATAGGTGCTTTATATGAGTTCTATATAGCTGTATGAGAGCGAATATATGCTCGCCGCCTGCTGTCGAACCAACCGGCAGTGACTGGTTGCTTCTCAGTTACAACAGGGCGGAAGTGACATCCTGATTTTTCAGTCCTCCGGCTGAATCACGGGTATGCCGACAAGCGATTACACTCCCGCCGACACGTTGCGCCCTGCAACGCCGGCGGGCTATCAGTCACCCCAGCCGTTTCGATACCCGCCGCTCGTGATACTCGGTCTCGTGAGTGTGCTGGTACCGGTCGCTGCGGTGGTGTTCGGCGGCATACTCTGGTACGCCCAGGGAACCGCGCTCGACGCCGTTTTTTTCGGTCGACGAAACCGCCACAGGCATCACGTTCACGCTCGCGTCTGGACTGGTCAGCGGGAGCGGCCGGCGACCTCTACTCAGTTGCAACGCTACTCAGAACGCCCGCGGGGTCACTCACGTATGACAGCGATATCCGCCATTCGTATATTTTCTGTCCTGAAGCGTAACCACGGTTTATCTGGACCAGCAACACTGTGACAGCGCACTCAAGCGCTCGTCATTGATGGACATTTCCCCCGAAACGCCAGTCCAACAGGCTCAGCGAGTTCGAGGATTGTGAGTCACCCCTCGACAGCATCTCTGGTGTGTTCGGCGTCCAGCCCGAACAGCAATCCGGCGAGAAACAGCAGTTCGTTGCCGTGATAGTACTGTTCCATTACAAAAGTGATGAGGCCGATATCCGGAGTGGTCGCGCCCAACAGCACTAAGACGAGCGCGAGAGCAGCAGCGAGTCCAGCGACCCATCGGATGACGATACCGGAGAGCAGTCCCACCACAAAGACGACAACAGCAGTGAAGAGGCTCATGTCTCGCTCCAGCGTGTAACAGCCGTTGGTCTGACAGTGGCTTCCATAGGATGAACAACACTTCCGCCATATTTAGTTCTACTAGCAGCAGGAAAATAGAGCTACGTCACTCGATCCCGGCAACGACACGCGGCAGACACCCCTCGCCCGGTTCGAAGTACGAGTAGTGGTCGGCAACGAGGTCAGTGACGTTCACCTCCTGGTAGCCGTCGGGAAGCGGCCCCGCGTCACGAGTGCCAGCGTGGCCTACGGCGTGGGTCCGATCCGATGCCCGGTACACCCACGAAAGGACCTTATCGTTGTGGCTGTAGAAGTTCGACACCGGTGCGTCAACGGCCGCTATGGCGTCGCCGTATCGGCCACCCTGCACCACGCTATCGTAGGGGATAGCGCCGCCAAGCAGTGATACCGAGGCAAGCGCATCCGTCGCCCCCCGCGCAGCTAACGCGCAAAGTGTCTCACCGGTCACTCGCGCGCCAAGCGAATGTGCAAGCAAATGGACGGGCCGCCCGTCGGTTTCGGCCCACTCGACTAGCCACTGAGCGAGGTGGGTACTGTTCGCCTCGGCGTTGTCCTTCGCCTGCTCCCACTCGACATCGGAATCCCAACTGTACGCGATAACCGGTGTGGGCCGTGTTCCGTCGAGTGCTACCTGCGCCGTATAGGCATTGTCGCGCGCCCTCTCGGCGTCGGTACTGAATCCGTGGACGAACAGGAACACCTCCGACGCGTCGTCGAACGACCACATGCCACCAGTCTCGAAGGCTGGCCCCTCCGCCGCGTCGAGGAGCCCGCGCGTAGTGACGACCGGCTGTGAGTCCGGCGCAGTGTACCCGCCCGAGTCGCCTTGTAGCGACCAGTACACGTAGGCACCGCCGCCCCCGAGCAGACCGAGTCCGCTTCCGAGAGCGATGAGCAGCCGCCGTCTGGTCACACCCGTTTGACTGTCCATGGCTAGTAGCTTGTGGATAGGTCACAGGTGTACCGATAAGTCAGTTGAGATTGTCGCGTCCGGAAACGGGAAGCAACGCAAGAGCTGTGTCACAGCCCGCAGGCTTCATGTTTCGGCGGGCGGTTGACGGAGCCATGACGACCTGGGACGAGCGATACCGAGCGGGCACATACCCACAGCGCCCGGACCCACATCCGGTGTTAGAACGATACCTGCCGACCTTTCCACCGGGTCGGGCGCTTGACGTCGCAACCGGGACCGGACGGAACGCGCTCCCGGTCGCAACGGCCGAGTACCGCGTCGATGCGGTCGACCAATCGCGAGCGGGGCTGCACATTGCCCGCGAGAACGCACGCGAAGTGGGCGTCGAAGACGATATCGAGTGGATACAGGCGGACCTCGACTCGTTCGGATACCCGGCGTCGACGTACGACGTCATTACGGTTAGCTTCTATCGCCCCGTCGACCGCCTCCCCGACATTATCGAGGCGCTGGCCGACGGCGGCTGTCTGTTCATCCAGCACCACCTCCGGACGACCGACGACGTGGACGGCGGCCCCTCCGGGGAGCGGTACCGGTTCGCCTCGAACGAACTGCTCAGGGCCGGACTCGGCCTGACGGTGTTGCACTACGACGAGCGCACTGCAACGAGGGACGGGACGACCGCAGCCACCGCCCAACTGGTCGCCAGGAAGTCACAGGGCGGTCGGCAGTCGTATCCGGACATCTCGGAGTAGGGTAGCAGACGGAGACAGGGTGTCAGACAACTCGTCACAGGCTATTGATTTCAGGCAGTGTAGACTGAACAAGCTGCACAGTCGGTCTGCGTATCTACCATCTTCACTCAGAGGGCGCAGGTTCCAACGATGTGCGGTCGAGGCCGACAGTGTCGTAGTCCTGCTCGGTCGAAAGGACTCGCTCTTCGCCGGTTGTGACGAGTCCAGCGTGGAGTGCATCGAACGGGGTGAGATCGTACTCGTCGAGGAACGCTGCGGCGGCCAGAACCGCGTCCTCGTGCTCTTCCGGCACAATTGGGACCAGTTCAAGCAGGTTGGTAATTGCCCGCGGCGCATCGATCTCGTACTCGGCGGCCTCACGGTCGTAGAACAGTACCAGAACCTCGGCGTACGCGAGTATCGAGGTATGTATGTCATCGTGCTCTTCGAGGGCGCGGATTGCAGCGTCCTGAAGCCAGTCGTCGTCCTTCAACAGTGCGGTGAGAAAGTCAGTTTCAACGTACACGACTTACGCCTCGCCATCCTGTGTCCGATCTTTCGCTTCCTCTTGAACCTCTCGTGAGATCGCCTTCCGCGATTCAGTTTTCAGCTTGTCGGCCTCTGTCCCTGCAAAAGCATCGCCAACGGCCGCTCGGAGGCCCTCTAGCGGGTCCTCGTCAACTGGGAAGAGTGCGACGTGGCTCGGGAGTTCAACGATACGATACTGGTCACCGAACCGGTCGCGGACATCCTTCGGGAGGTAGATCCGTCCTCGTTCGTCTGTCGTCTTCGACATGACGTATTCAGCCTTAGTGTGGGAAAGAATAAAAATATTCCCGTAAATATAGTAGATTTCCCGTCCATATTGAGTCGTCCAGTCCGACCAATTTTCAAGCTCATTTACTGCTTGAGTTGTATTGACCGTTTCAAAGTGGGTGTGATAACGGTTCTATACTACTCTAGAGGTGACCGTAGAACCACCAAGACGGGTACCGCGAACGGGAAACCAGAAGAACTCGGAGATCAATCCCCGGCCGGTTCTTCGCCGCCGTCGGCCAGCGTCGGGAGCCGCTCGCGCTCGAACCACGCGAACTCCCGGGGGAACTGGTCCGTCGCCGCTAGGTCCCAGGGGTCGCCGTCCGTGACCAGTGGCCCCTCCAGCCATGAAGTCACGAGGTTCCAGACGAAGATGAGCTGGCCGATGACCAGCAGGACGACACCCAGCGTCGCCAGCTGGTGCAGGAGCGTAAACAGGTCCACCGGGCCAGCGGTCAGAGCGTACGTGGCGTACCGGCGGGGCATCCCGGCGTAGCCGAGCAGGACCATCGGGAAGAACGTGACGTTCGTGCCGACGAGGGTCAGCCAGAAGTGCCACTTCGCCAGCGAGCGCTGGTACCACCGACCTGTGTAGAGCGGGAACCAGTAGTAAATGCCCGCAAAAACAGCGAAGGCGATCCCGCCCATGATGACGTAGTGGAAGTGAGCGACGACGTGGTATGTGTCGTGTAAGATGAGGTCGACGGGGATGGCGGCCTCGAAGACGCCGGTGACGCCGCCGATGATGAAGTTCCCGACGAACCCGACACAGAAGAGGAACGGCGCGGTCGTCCGCAACGCGCCGTTCCACATGGTCGCCATCCAGTTGAAGGTCTTCACCGCGCTCGGGATGGCGATGGCGATAGAGACCGCCATGAACGAGGCCCGTAGTCGAGGGTCCATACCCGTCGCGAACATGTGATGCGCCCAGACGCCAAAGGAGAGAACTCCGAGCGCCAGCGTCGAGTAGACGACGAACTTGAATCCGAACAGCTTCCGGCCACAGAACTTCGGCAGGATGTAGCTCACGAGTCCCATCGGCGGCAGGACGAGGATGTACACCTCGGGGTGGCCGAAGAACCAGAACAGGTGCTGCCACAGCAGCGGGCCGCCGCCGTCGAGCGTGAAGAACGTCGTCCCGAGATTGCGGTCAAGCAGGAGCATGACAAGCGCACTGCCCAGCAAGGGGAAGGCAAACAGGATCTGTGCGGACTGCACCAGGACAGTCCAGGAGAAGATATCGAGGGTGGCCCATGTCACGTCCTCGCTCCGCTCGGTGAAGATAGTCGCGATGAAGTTGATCGCCCCCATCGTCGCCGCGACGCCCGAGAGGTGGAGGCCGAGCAGCATCAGGTCCACGCCGGGGTTCTGCTGTTCGATCGACAGCGGCGTGTACATCGTCCAGGCGGTCTGTGCCGGTTCGATGTTTTCGAGGAACGGCCCGCCGAGGACGCCACCCCAGATGAGCAGCGCCGCCGGCGGCAACAACCAGAACGCGATGGCGTTGATTCGCGGAAACGCCATGTCGTCGGCCCCGATGAGCAGCGGGATCAGGTAGTTCGAGAACGCCGCCAGCATTGGCGTCCCAAACAGGAACAGCATCGTGATGCCGTGGGTCGTCAGGAGGCCGTTGTAGGCACTGGCACTGAGGAAGTCCTCAGCGGGGTACATCAGTTCGAACCGCATCAGAACCACGGCGATACCGCCCCACGCGAACGCGACGACGGCGAACACGCCGTAGAGAATCCCGATATCCTTGTGGTCGACCGTCGTCAGCCACCGGAGAATCCCGCTCGGCTTCTCCGCGTGGGTGCGTTCGTGCGCCCCGTGGCCGCCACCGATCGCAATCGTATACGACCGCCAGTCTTCGATCCGTGCGAGTATCCCAGCGATACCGACGAGCAGTATCGCCATCAGTACTGTCGTCGCCAATGCGCCTACAGACACCATTTGGAGGGTCTTTATACGGACTGCCCGTGGTTCTTATCGGGAAGATGTTCGGAGACAGTTTATATGCATCCAGAGTACGAAGCGGCGCGTCTACAGACGAAGCGGTTCGGGACCGAGGTTTTCCGTCGTGCGGTCGGAACTCCTCGCGATGCACCCACAGCACCGAAACCGACAGCGAGCGAGTGTGCGCACTGGCCGGCGTTCGAGCCAGTCCGCATCGACCAGCCGCGACTTCGGCCCTGTAGTTCTTCGAGACCGCAGTGACGAGGAGGACGCGCGATGACAGCGACCGATTTCGACGCCGTCCGGGAATACGACGACGACCAGTTCTCGGCTGTCGAAGTGTTCCGCAGCGACCGGATGAAAGTCGTCTGTGGCTACTTCGAACCCGGCCAGTTTATTCCGGTGCACGCGCCCGCGAGCGACGTCGCGATACACGTCCAGTCCGGGAGCGGTATCGTCCGTGATGGAGACACGGAGCGGGCGGTCGAGCCGGGCGACGTAGTTGTCGTCGAGGCCGACACCGACCGCGGTGTCAAAGCGGACGAGGATGGTCGGCTGGAGGCGTTACTGGTGACGGCACCGCCGCCGACCGACGCCGAACACGAACCGGTCCGGAAAGGGCTCAAGCAGAACGAGTTCGATCCGTAAGCCCAGCTCAGAGGGCTGTTGCTGGGAAGTCCAAACCGGAATACGGCAGGCAGTCGATTGGATCGACGGAAGCGTCATCCGCCGCGAGTTTCGCAGGAACGGTATCGACAGCTGGAGTCACAGTTCGTCGATGATTTCGCTTGCGAAGGTCGTCATCGCCGCCTCTGGCTCCGCCGCTCGAAGCCCGACGATAACGTGGTCGAGGCCGTGCTCTTCGAGCCGTCGGAAGTACTCTCTGAACCACTCGACGCCGGCACGATAGCCCAGGTGGAGCGGTTCGGGCTCCGCCGTCGGATCAGCAGCGAACTCGACCTGAACGGCAATCGTGAACGGCTTCTCTGACGCGTGGCTCCGCCATGTGTCGAGATACGACTCCAGGGTCGACTCGGGAAGGTGGTAAAATATCCAGCCGTCGCCGTTCTCGGCGATCCACTCCGTGGACTGTCTGGCGTTGCCGGTCGGGAAGAGCGGGAGCGTGTCCGTTGTCGGTTTCGGGAGGACATCGAGTTCTCCGTCGAGGTAGCCCCAGGAGCCATCGAGCGTCGGGTATTCCTCGCGCCAGAGCACGCGAAGCGCCTCGACGCTTTCGCGGACGAGTTGGCCCCGGTTCTCGGGGTCGACGCCGAACGCCGGATACTCCGGGTCGCGGTCGCCCGAGGCGACGCCCAGCACGAGACGGCCGTCGGAAAGCCGGTCGACGGTCGCAGCCGATTTCGCCATGTGGAGGGGATGGCGCAGCGGGAGAACGATACTCGCGGTGCCAAGCGCCACCGACTCGGTGTGGGCGGCGACGTGGGACAGCAGGGACCACGGGTCGAAGGCCCCGCCGGCGTCCCCGAACCGCGGCCAGTACGTCGGCACGTCTCGCGCCCAGAGCGCGTCGAAGCCGACGGCTTCGGCGTGGCTTGCGAGCCGGAGTTCGGCGTCGATATCCGGCGTCGACTCCGTTTCGCCCGTGAGCGGGAACCCGAGGCCGAACGAGAGGTCGTCCCCCTCGAACAGCCGCCGATAGCCAGCGTTCGCGTGGTCCACGTCAGTCATCAGCCGCCTTTCACGCTGGAGGCGTATTTGCACACGGGTGGATTGCCCACTACGGGCCGTCGTCCGGGGTATCAACTGCCACGGTCTCCGACGCCCCACTCCGGGGAAGCCGCCACTCGATATCCAGCGCACGGTCCGGGAACGACGGCTTGGCAACGACTTCCAGCGTCCGGTCCTCAGCCGCCGGCGTGACGGGTGACGCAACCATCAGTCGGGCCACGTCGGCCCGCGAAACGCTGCCCCAGAGCTTCGCTCCGGGCTCGGCGACGGAGACGGTGTCAGTTCGCGGTCCGTTCGTGAGCACGCCCGGGCGGAGGATCGTGTGTCGAACCGGAGCGTCGCGAATCGCGGCCTCGGCCTCCGCTTTCGCACGTTGTATCGGCTGGATGACGACGTCGAAGGCCGTCGCGAGCGGACTGGCCGGCTCGTCGCCCACGCCGATAGCGGATTCCATGACGAACGCATCGACGCCAGCGTCGACGGCCGCATCGAGGAGATTGATCGTCCCCGCACCGTCGACGTACTCCTCTCTGGCCCAGACGTCCGTGATGTTCGAGCCGACGGCGCTCAGGACGACATCAACGTCCGACAGCGCCTCGGCCAACGCAGTCGGGTTCAGCAAGTCGTCGACGACGACCTCGTCAGCGCCGGCCGCCTGCAGGTCGTCTGTTTTCGACGGTGTGCTGGTCAGTGCTCGGACCGTCGGCACGCGCGAACTGAGCAGTCGGAGCGTCGCGCGCCCGGTCCCGCCGCTGGCTCCGGCGACGAACACCGTCTCCACGTCGGAAGGGTCCATATCGTGGCTTGGGGCTGCCGGTACATGATTGGCTGGGCCTGTTTCGTCACATCCAGATCGTGATCGCTCTACTGCAACCGCAGACGTCAGTCGTCACACGGCGGTGTCTGCTGGGACGAGGATGTCTCCTCGAAGCGGTGATAGAGCCGGCGCAGTTCCATGCGGATGGTCACACGCTCGATGAGAGCGAAGCCCGCAACGACGACCAGGAAGCCGACGAACGTCCACAGTGACACCGACGAGCCCAGCAGTACCCAGCCCATGAGCGCGGCGAAAATCGGCACGACGTACGCGACCAGATTCGCACGGACCGGGCCGATACGCTTGATGAGGCCGAAGTAGATGGCGTACGCGACTGCCGTCGAGGGGATGCCCACGGCCACGATGCTCGCAATCGTTTCGGGGCCGATGCCGATGACGGCCGTAGGTGGCTCCCCGGCCAGCAGGCTCGCGATGTGGAGCAACACCGCGCCGACAGCCATCGCCCACGCAGTCAGCGGTGTACTGTCCATCTGGGGGCCGACACGCTGGAGGAGCACGCTACCGAGTGCAACGGCCGCTGCCGCGCCGAGGACCAGAAGTTGCCCGATGGCGCTCGCATCGGTGAACGTCGACGGCGACGGCTGCACGATGAGGATAACGCCGCTCAGCGCGATACCGATACCGAGCGCACCGAGCCACGATAGTCGGTCACCCAGCAGCCACCAGGCGAACACGGGGGCGAGTATCGGGTTCAGGCCGTACATCACGGACGCCGCTGCGGGCGTGGTCGCGCCCTGACCGAGGAACAACAGCCCGTTGTTGAGTGCGATCAGGAACAGCGCCGCCATCCCGATTCCAACGAAGTCCGCGCGCGTCCGTGGCAGCCACGTCGACCGGGGCCGGGTAAGGACGATGTAGCCAAGCAGCGTCACCGCTGCCAGGTCGAACCGGAGACCGGCAAACAGCACCGGTGGCAGCTCACGGAGCCCGGTTTTGATCGCGACGAACGAGCCACCGAACAATACCGCGAGTAGGACGAAAAGCGCGGTGTCACGGTAGCGGGCCGGGAGTGAGGGACGATCAGAAAACGTGGACCGCAGCATCGGCCAGGTCAGTTGGACCACCCGTTAGAGCGAAGATATCTCATTACCTGTGTAACGGGTCGAAATGTGAAGAGGGCTGTGGGAGACGTGGTGTCACGGACCGACAGTCGTATCGGCAACTCCCACCGGGAAAGATCGAAATCGATTCAGTCCCAGGCGGCGGGCGACCAGTCCGGATCGACGCGTCGGTCGACCGTGTCAATGCTGTCGATACGGTCGATTTCGGCGTCCGTCAGGGACAGGTCGAGGCTCGCCAGGTTATCGGTGATGTGGGCTTCGCTCGTGGCTTTCGGGATCGCCGTCACGCCCTTCTCGCGGAGCCACGCGAGGCTGACCTGCGCTTCGCTCGCGTCGTGGTCGTCGGCGATGGCTTCGATGACGTCGTGACCGAACACTTCACCGCGTGCCAGCGGGGAGTACGCCACCAGTTCGTAGTCCTGTTCCGCCGCGTGCTCGCGGAGTTCCGACTGCTGGAGGAACGGGTGCGTCTCGACCTGGTTCGCAAACACCGGAGCATCGAGCACGTCCATCGCCGTCTCGACGTGGTGCGGTTCGAAGTTCGAGACGCCGACGTTGTCGATCAAGCCGCGGTCGACGAGTTCGTCGAACGCCGGAAGCGTCTCCTCGGGTTCGTACTCGCCCGCCGCCCAGTGGACGTACAGCAGATCCACCGAATCGACGCCGAGTTTGTCGAGGCTCTCCTCGGTCGTCTCGATCACGTCGTCGTGCGAGAGGTTCGAGATCCAGACCTTCGTCGCCAGGAAGATATCGTCGCGGTCCACGTCAGCCGCAGCGAGACCGTCGCCGACGGCGCTTTCGTTGTCGTAGGCCTGTGCGGTGTCGATATGGCGGTAGCCGGCCTCCAGCGCCGTCCGGACGCTTTCCGCACACTGTTCTGCGTCGTCGTTCTGCCACGTTCCGAGACCGAGCATCGGCATGCCGCTCGCTCGTGGACCGCCGTCTGTCGAGGACTGTTGCTGAGTCATTATCGGATACCGGAGCTTGCGACTTTAAGCCGTTTGGAAGCCGGCGGGTAGCGCCGACTATCGGACGGACAGCAGATTGACTGGCTACTACAGGTAGTGTACGGTCGTTCAGAAGCCATAGGACCCGAAAATCCAGAGCGCGACGACGGGCGATGCGGCGAGGAACGTGCCAAGAACGACCGTCCCGAGAACCGTCTCCCACCCCAGGCCCCGAACCGGTCGCTCGTACCGCCACAGTTGGACCGCAACGTAGACACCGGCGGTGACCACCCCGCCGAGCAGCAAAAACGGCGGAAACCCGAGTGACGGAAACGGCGGGAAGCCCATCGCCGGAAACGGGTCCGAACCACTCGAAGCCGCGAAATCGAGACCGATGCCGACAGCGCCGACGGCGGTGGCCGCGACGACGTACGAGATGCCAGCGATGACGTGCCGGAGTGCTGCAGCCAGCCCGAACGGCTCTGCGTCGGTCGGCAACACCTCCGGGGCCGCGTAACTACCGATTCCAGTGTAGAGGAACGGGACGGTCAGCACACCGACGGCGACGGCATACGGAAGGACCGACGAGATCGCGACGATGAGAACTGCCATGGTCAGGGCATACGTGCGTCCGGTCGCGCCCCCGAGAACCAGGGTCGGGACGAACAGCACAGCGATCGCCACCAGGGCAAACAGACAGAGCGGGACGGAGTAAGGCCGGAACCGCCCGACAAAACGGGAGAGAGACATGCCAGGGTCGTTTCGAACCCAAGCGCATAGGTTTTCGGCTCTCCAGTGAGAGTCGGAGTCAGCATACTTTTACGCTCCGTTGCGGTATCGTGACAGCAGAACGTCACTATCGCGGGTGAACCGCGCTATCACTGAGTCCTGTCCCGGCCTGACTCTACCCGGTGGTCGCCGGACTTTGCCAGACCGTGTTCCCACCCGAAACGTCCGAGGGAGTCGCAGCAGCGACCATCCTGAACCGAGAGGAAGCTGTCCCGGAGTCGCTCCCGGCGGCAGAGCTTGAAAACGTGCAACTCCTCCCCCACCGGACGGACCTCCTCGAATACATGCCGACCAGCGCGACCGCCGCCGAGTTCGGGACCGGAGACGGTTCGCCGAATCAATCGTCCGGGTCACGCGGCCGGAGACGCTCTCTCTGGTCGATGAGTGGGAAAGCGACGAGGAGCGCCAGGCTGTTGAGCGGCGCTGTAGCGAGCACGGGGTGCTGTCCGTCTGCGGGACGCTGGGCCCATCTCCGTGCTCCGTGATGCCGACACCGACTCGCTCGACTGGGTGTATATCAACAGCTCCCACGAGTATGAGGCGACGCTGGCCGAACTCAGAGAGCCAGCGGGCCGTCACAGCGGACGGCTAATCGCGGGCGACGACTACAAAATCGTGAACGGCGTCATCCCTGCCGTCCACCAGTTCTGTGCGGAGACCGACTGGCGGCTGGCGTCTCTCACGCTCGAAACGCACGGCCGTCGGAGTTACGCACTCCGCAAAGCATAATGACCGACCGCTGTGTGGACTGAATCGACGAATTTCCCCGGAATCGTCACCGTACCTGTGGCTAAAACCCAGTGACACGAGCGGCATCGTCGGCCAGACGGTTTATACGGCCGGACGGACTTGACCCTGTATGGCAGACTTCGGATTACAGGTGCGGATGCTCGTCGTCGGTGCGATTCTGTTCGCGTTCTACGTTTTCGCCGGCACGGCACTGTCGGTGCTGTTGGGCCTGCCGCTCGTCCCGGTGCTCCTCGTCGGAATCCTCGTGGTGCCGGCGATCCAGTACAAACTCGGGAAGTGGCTGGCACTCCGTGGCGCGGAGGATATGCCGGACGACCAGCGGTTCGGCTACGTCCACCAGATGGTCCGGCGGCTCTGCAGAGATATGAATATCGAGGAGCCCCGGCTGATGGTGATGGACATGGGCGTGCCCAACGCCTTCGCGGTCGGACGGAAAGGTGCGGGTGTCGTCGTCGTGTCGAGCGAACTGATGCAACTCCTCGACGACGACGAACTGGAGGGCGTGATCGCACACGAACTGGCCCACATCAAGAACCGGGACGTCATCACGATGGTCGTCGGCCAGTCTATCGGGATGCTCGTCGGCTACGTCGCCTACTTCGCGGTACTGTTCGGCGGCGAGCGAAACGTTGGCTCCTGGATCATGGCGATGATCGCCTCCTCGCTCGCGAACGCGCTGGTCATGGTGTTCGTGCTGGCTATCTCACGGTATCGGGAGTACGTCGCCGACGCGGACGCGCGCCGCGCCATCGGCACCGGCGAGCCGCTGGCCCGTGCGCTCGAAAAAATCTCTCGCGGTGCTGAAGGACGCGAATCGAAAGTCGAGGACAGCATGAACGCCCTCTGTATCTTCAACGCCGACAAGGGGCTGTTCGAGAAACTGTTCTCGACCCATCCCCCGACTGAGAAGCGCATTCAGCGGCTCCGGTCCTGATACTGCCGGCTGTAACTATTTCAAGGTATTTGCCACCCCGAGGTGGCGAGATTCTTCACAGACGTACAGCTGGCAGTATGAATCGGGAGGCGGACTGAACCGATTGGCACGGCTGTATCGCAGCCGACGCTCTCGTACAACTCTCTGGTAACTGGCCGCTTATCCGCGTCGAGCCGGAAGTATCGCTATGTCAGACACAATGCGAGCGGCGGTCGTGCCTGAGGCAGGGGCAGACTTCGAGGTCGTCGAACGGGACGTGCCCGAACCCGACCCGGGCGAGGTACGGGTCTCGGTCGACGCCTGTGGCATCTGTCACAGCGACGTGTTCACGAAAGAGGGGACCAACCCGGTCGTCTCCTATCCGCGGGTTCCCGGCCACGAGGTGGCTGGACACGTCGATGCCGTCGGCGACGCTGTCGACGCCTGGGACGTGGGCGACAGGGTCGGCGTCGGCTGGCACGGCGGCCACTGTTCGACGTGTGAGCAGTGTCGACAGGGGAACTTCCTCCAGTGTGAGAACGGCGAGATCACTGGGCTGAGCTACGACGGCGGCTACGCCGAGTACATGACTGCACCGTCGGAAGCGCTCGCCAAGATTCCGGAGGCGCTGGACGCGGCGGCCGCAGCGCCGTTGCTCTGTGCGGGCGTGACGACGTTCAACGCGCTGCGGAACAGCGATGCGAACGTCGGAGATCTGGTCGCGGTGCAGGGCGTCGGCGGACTCGGTCACCTCGGGGTCCAGTATGCTCACGCGGCCGGCTTCGAGACGGCCGCCATTTCCCGAACGCCGGAGAAGGAATCGCTGGCGAAAGAGCTGGGAGCCGACCACTTCATCAACGCGGCGGACGTGGATGCCGGCCAGCGGCTACAGGAACTCGGTGGGGCCGACGTCGTGCTGGCGACGGCACCGTCGAGTGACGCCATCAGTTCTATCGTCAGCGGAATCGGCGTCGATGGCTCAGTCGTAGTCGTCGGCGTTCCCGGCGAGCCAGTGGAAGTGAGCGCACAGCAGCTCGTCCAGAGCCGGGGCGGTGTCGAAGGCTGGGCCTCCGGACACGCACGCGACTCACAGGACACGCTGGAGTTCAGTTCGCTCCGTGACATCGCGCCGGAGATAGAGACCTACCCGCTCGAAGACGTCAACGAAGCATACGGGCGGATGATCGACAACGAAGCGCGGTTCCGGGCCGTGCTGGAACTGTAATCGAGCAGGTCTCGATATCGGTTGAAGCGCGTCTATACGCCACAGTCCCGGCTGAGACCACAATTTCCCGTCGTGATTTCCCGGAGAGCAACGCCTTTGTCTGTGGATCAAGAACCCGTATTCAATGGACGGCACCGCCGACGACCGCGTCTACTACGTCATCAGCGACCTCCACATCGGCGGCGACGAGCAGCTAGAGGACGTGGAATTTCTCGACGAACTACTCGATTTTCTGGGGCGGTTAGAGACCACCGACGAGCACGCCGAACTACTCATCAACGGCGACGCGTTCGGGCTGTGGGAGTTCACCGGCATGTCGGGACTGGAGAAGTTCGACGCCCTCGAAGAGACCTATCCGTCGCTGTTCGAGCAGTTGCGAAAGACCGGCGAGAACATCCAGATCACGCTGATACCGGGCAACCACGACCACGAACTCGCGGCCTACGACGAGTACGTGGAGCGGTTCGCGGCGTACAACGTAGACCTTGTCCAGTCGAAGTCGATTACCCGTCCGGTGGGGGACCAGGCCATCCACCTCGAACACGGCAATCAGCAGGACCCCAACAACCGCATCGAAGACTGGGGGGACACCAACGTGACGCCGCTTGGCTACTACTACAACACGCTCGTGACAAGTCGGGCCGGCCAGCTGTCGGACCGGGGTCGGTACAACTGGCTCAAGGACGTCCAGGCCGTAACGCCGACCGAGCGGGTCCCGGTGTGGATGCTCTCGAAGTACTTCTATCGGGAGATGAACCCGCTGTTGCGGTACGCGCTGGTCCCGTTCCTGTTGCTGTTCAACATCAGCGCCATCCTGGCGATTCTGGCGGCGCTGAACCTGCTGGGCGTCTGGTCCGCGCCGGTCGAAACGACGACGTCGTTTCTTGGCCAGTTCGGCACGGTCGGCACCGCCATCTGGATGCTGCTTGTCGTGAACGCGTCGCTGGCCGGGCTGCTGTTGCTCGTGGGCATCCCGTTGTACCTTCTGCGACAGGACATCAAGAAAACCATCAACCGGTTCGGAGTCTTCGAGACCGACCTCACGGTCGATACCCAGACACCGTACAAGGAAGCCGCCCGGGAAGTGTTCGACGAAAAGGAAGACGTGGTCGTCTTCTGTTACGGTCACACGCACCGGCCGAGCGTGCAGTCGGTAGACGGCGGGCTGGTCGTCAACAGCGGGACCTGGCTCAAACGCCTCCACCGTCGGGACGGCATCATCGGGCTCCTTCCGCCGGTGTTTTACCCCTCCTACCAGCTCTGTGCGGTGCGCATTACGGCCGAAGACGGGCAGGTGGTCGTCGACTACGAGGAAGTCCAGAAACCGAGCCCCAGTCCGGAGGAGCTGACACTCACCGAACGCCTGCTGACGGTCGGTCGGACACCCAACCCCGAACTCCCCGACCGTGCGGTCGTGGAAACCGAGCAGTCGGTGCCGCCGCGGGAACCGGCCGAGTAAGGGGTGGACCGGTCCGACGGCAACGTGGTTGCTGTCGGAAGTGGACCGGATTTGGGATATCTGCAACAGCCGTTGTCGGTGCGTCGACCGGGAAGTGATTTCCTACCTTCGTGTGAAATTGAGACCCATCGAGCGTCAGACGGAAGGAGGTCGTTTGCTCCCGGATCGGAGTTCTCTGCAGAAAAGTCTATTACATACGACTGTAATGGCTACGTATGAGCAATACCGCGGACGATGGTCGGGCTGACGGGTCGCCACCGTCCACGGCAGAGTTCACACCGGAGCGAGTGCTCTCGGTGTTTCGAGACCGAACGGACCAGGCGAAGCCGTTGACGGCAACCGATGTGATGGACGCACTCGGTTGTTCCCGGAAAACGGCACACAAC
Organism: Haloarcula sp. KBTZ06; assembly: GCF_048595605.1. Classification (NCBI taxonomy): domain Archaea; kingdom Methanobacteriati; phylum Methanobacteriota; class Halobacteria; order Halobacteriales; family Haloarculaceae; genus Haloarcula; species Haloarcula sp. KBTZ06. Next base: position 341,087 of record NZ_CP184339.1, on the reverse strand, counting down.
AAGCTCGAAGTACTCGTCGAGCGGGGTGAGCTGGAAACGCGGAAGGTCGGCGCACGGAGCCGGGTCTGGTGGATCCCGTTCTCCCAGCTCGTCGGCTCGGACGCGCAACAGCAGCAACGAGAGCCGCCGGTCGAACACAGTATCGCCGACGCGGACCTGCCGGGGACGGGGGACGTACTCGACGACCGGCGTGCAGCGCTGAGGGCCGCGTACGACTACCTCCGTGAAAACCCCAACACGGATGCCGGGAAGCTCATTACCGAGGTGTTTCAGGAGCATCCGGCGGGCTACAAGACCGCTGACGAGTGGTGGGACGCTATCGGACCCGCGCTCGAAGACCTCCCACAGGTCGACCTGGCCGCCGACCACGAGCACGTCTGGCACTACGTCGGTGGGTGAGTTCACCGATGCCAGAGGAAAAGCCGACGGAACAGTCGGACGTAACGGAAGACGCGGAGTCAGAGACATCGGAAGTGTACGCCTCTCGCAAAGAGCAGCGGTATCCCATCTCATCGTACACGCCGGTCGCGTACGACAACCTCGAGGCGGCACCGGAGAGCGATGCCCATCCGGACACGGGGACGGGCGGGCGGTTCAGAGAACTCTCCTTGCCGAAAGTGCCGAAGCTCCGCCACGTCGTCGGTCCCAGCGCGATCATGCTGGGGGCGTCGCTCGGCAGCGGTGAGACGCTGTTCTGGCCGCATCTGGTCGCCAGTTACGGCTGGGGACTGTACTGGCTGTTCCTCGTGGCGGTCTGTCTCCACTTTGTCATCAATACGGAGATACAGCGGTGGACACTGGCGACCGGTGAGAGCGTGTTTCGGGCGTTCGAACGGGTCCATCCGGTTCTCCCGCTGGCCATGCTGGTCGGCGGGTTCATCAGTCTCGGCTGGCCGGGGTGGGCCGCGAGCGCCGCGCAGATCGGCGCACAGGGCCTTGGACTCGGCACGTACGACGTTGCTGGCGTCGACATCGTCGGCTGGCGACTGTTCGGCATCGCGCTCATGGTGTTCATCTGGATTACCTACCAGGTGACGCCGCTGATGTACAACGTCGTCGAGAGCCTCCAGCTTGTTCTGGTGGCGCTGTCTATTGCGTTCACCCTGCTGCTGTTCGTTCTCATCGGGTCAGTGGACGTGCTGGTCGGTGTTCCGGGGAGCCTGACGGAGGTCGGCGACTACTCGCCGGTCGGGACCATCGCCGTGCTGGTCGGGGCGCTGGCCTACGCCGGCGCGGGCGGCTACCTCAACCTCTCACAGAGCCTCTGGATACGCGAGAAGGGCTACGGGATGGGGCGGTATCAGGGCCGGATCAAGAACCCCTTCGCCGGCGACGACCCCGAGACGGTCCACGAGGACGGGTTCACGTTCACCCCGGACACGCAAAACCTCAAACGGTGGCGCGGCTGGTGGCGCGTGACACAGCTCGAACACCTGTTGACCTTCCTGCTGGGCCTCCTCCTCGTCACGACGATGCTGGTCGTCATCGCGGTGTCACAGGCACCGGGAGCGACGAGCGACGCGGTCGATATGTGGCTCATCGAGATCGCGCCGTCGGTCGGCGGGTTCACGACGAGCGTCATCTACGTCACGCTGTTTCTCGCCCTGTTCACGACCGAATACGCGATCATCGAGTCGTTCGTCCGGAACAGCTCCGACATCATCTACGAGCTGTACGGTCGGGACGCGGGCTGGAGCCTGCCCCGGCTGTTCTGGGGACTGCTGACCGTCTTCTGTGGCTGGGGCATCTTCATCCTCACCCTCCCGATATCGATATCCGATCCCTTCGGGCTCCTGGTCGTCGGCGCGGCGATGTCCGGGCTGTTGATGTGGCCGTACATCGTCATCGTCCAGCTCGTCAACACGGTCCGGCTGCCGGAGCACACGATGCCGGGCTGGGGTCGCATTGTCGCAATGTGGGTCGCCGCGGCGTTTTTCGGCTACTTCAGCGTCCTCCTGATCGGGACCGGGCTAGCGACACAGCTGGGGTTGCAGGCGTTTGCCGTCCAGACGACGGTGCTCGGCAGCGCACTGGGAGGGTACGCCCTCTGGGCGATCTGCCTGCTCGTCCAGGCGTATACGATGTATCGAGTGGGACGCGCGAAAGTCACGGCAAACGGGACAGTCACTGACGCCGCCACCGCGCAAGGGTGGTTCTCGTGACCGACGAACTCCGCGTCCACTTGCATTACACGATGCGGGGGTCGTACCCGCTCCGGATGGTCGACGTGTTGTTCTGTACGGAGCGGGCCTACTTCGTCGAGTACGACTATTTGACACCCGTCGACCTGCTGTTCGGGTCGCCGGACCAGCGGGCCGCGGCGTTCGCATCACGGGTGGTCGAAGAGGGCGTCCACGCGGCTCTCGAAACCGCCGAAACGGTCGAGACACAGTCGTACGACACACTCGACAAAATCGAGGTCCACTCTGGCGGCCGGGTCGGTCGGCCAAAGATCACAGCGCGACCCCGAACGGGCTCCGCCACAACAGTCAGAGTCCACGGGCAGTTCGACGCTGAGCCCTTCACGCAGGCGCTTCGGTCGACAGTCGACGGACACGACGTGACAGTCCGACAGCGAGACGGTATCGGGTTCTGACCTCGTAGCTCGTGGAGCCAGCGATGCGGGCCGTGCTACTGGAGCGCGGCCGCGACCATCTCGATGGGATGTGGCGGCTCCGCGTCACCGTCGCCGAAGTCGTCGATCTGGGACCGGCAGGACGCGCCGGGCGCGACGACTCGCTCGGCAGGCGAATCGTCAATCTGGCCCAGGAGGAGGTCCGCGATGCCCTCGCTCATCGAGTAGTGTTCGGCCTCGTAGCCGAAGCTCCCTGCCATCCCGCAACAGCCCGAATCAAGCGGGTCGACAGCATATCCGGCCCGGCGCAGAACGCCGACGGCGTGGTGGTCTTTCTTCGTCGCCTTCTGGTGGCAGTGGCCGTGGTACGCCAGCGAGCCGCCCGGTTCGTCGAAGGAGATAGCCTCTCCCAGCCGGTACGTGTCGAGATACTCGCAGACGCCGTACGTGTTCGCCGCGACGGTGTCGACGTCGTCGCCCGAGAGGAGGTCCCGGTAGTCGACCTGATACATCACCGCGTCGGACGGTTCGATGGTGACCACGTCCCAGCCGTCGCGGATTCGCGGTGCGAGCACGTCGACGTTCGCTCGTGCCGTCTCGCGAGCGTGGTCCAGCATACTCTTGGAGAATGCGGGACGGCCGCTATCGGTCACACCGTCAGGCACAACTACGTGGACGCCCGCCGCCTCCAACACTTCTACGGCCGCTTTCCCGACATCGGGATGGCTGTAGTTCGTGTACGGGTCGGCGATCACGAGCGCCTTCCGCTCGGCTTTGTTCGCAGCAATCAGTGCCCCGCCGCGGTCAGCCCACCAGTCCCGGAACGTAGTCCGGTGGAAGGCGGGCAGCGTCCGTTCCTCGGTGATACCGACCGTTTTCTCCATAAGGAACCCCGAGCCCGGCAAATCCAGCAGCCAGTTCGACACCGGGGCGAACGCGCTCCCAAGCGAGAGCACCGTCTCGACGTTGGCGAACAGCCGGTCCCGCAGCGAGATACCTTCACGCTGGTGGTGTTCGTGGACCACCTCGGCTTTGAGCTTCGCCATGTCGACGCCGCTCGGGCAGTCCTTTTTGCAGCCTTTACAGCCGATACAGAGGTCGAGGACTTCCGTGACGAACTCCTCGTCGGTGGGGTCCTCGGGGAGGTCACCGTCCATCGCCGACCGGAGCATGTTGGCCCGACCACGAGTGCTGGTGATTTCCTCCTCGGCGGCGCGGTAGGTCGGACACATGACGCCGCCGGTGGTTTCCTGGTGGCCGGTACAGCCCGCACAGCCGTGACAGAGTTCGACCATCCCCTGAAACCCGTTCTCGTTGTCCCAGTCGAGCGTGGGTTCGAAGCCCGCGTCGAACTCGTAGTCCGGGTCGTACCGGAGGTTCTCGGCCGGGTCGTGGTCGCCGCAGATGTTGCCCGGATTCAGCCGCCAGTCCGGGTCGAAGGCCGTCTTCAGGTCACGAAACGTCTCCCAGAGGTCGTCCCCGTAGAGTTTGCGATTCCACTGGGTCCGGGCACGGCCGTCACCGTGTTCACCCGACACCGACCCGTCGTACTGGACGACGAGGTCCGTGATAGCGTCGGAGATGGCTTCCATCGTTTCGATACCGTCCTCGGATTTCAGGTTCAACAGCGGCCGGATGTGCAACACGCCGGGGCCGGCGTGGGCGTAGTAGGAGGCGAACGTGTCGTGTTCGTCGAACAGCTCCCGGATATCGGCGACGTATTCCGGGAGGTTCTCGGCCGGGATAGCCGTGTCTTCGACGAACGGCCAGTGCTTGTCGTCGCCAGTCCGCGACAGGAGGATCGGCAGACCGGCCTTGCGCATCTTCCAGAACTTCGCCTGCCGGTCCGCGTCGTATGCCTCCAGTGCATCGACAGCGTTGACGGGGGCATCAGTGACGGAAGCCCCCCCGTCACGCGGCGATTCCCGAGCGTCGTAGTCAGGCAGTCGGTCGGCGAGCAGGTCGGCGACCTTCTGCGCGCCGTCCTCGGCCGAATCCGCGTAGAACTCGACGAGCAGCGTCGAGTCCGTCTCCTCGGGGAGCATGCCGACGACGTCAGCGAACTCCGGGGTCTCCGCAGCGAGGTCGAGGAGCACGTCGTCCATCACCTCGACGGCCGAGGGGTCGTGATCGAGAATCGGGGCGACGTCCCGCATCGCCGACAGGATATCGTCGTAGGTCAGCATGGCGATGGCCGTAGCGTCGGGAACGGGTTCGAGCGAGACTGTCGCCTCAGTGACAACAGCCAGTGTCCCTTCGCTCCCGGCGAGCAAGCGGGCAAGGTTGACTTCGCCGCGTTCCCTGGCGCTGTCGACCAGTTCATCCAGATTATATCCCGAGACGTTGCGCTTGAGCTCCGGATATCTGGCGTCTATCTCCGCCGCGTCCTTCGAGAGGATCTTCGCGACTTCGGCGTAGATCCGGGTTTCGAGGTCGGCGTTCGGGCCGGCCTCGGCCGCTCGCGATTCGAGGTCGTCGACATCGACCCAGCCAAACGTTGTCTGAGTGCCGTCAGCGAGAACGACCTCGCACTCCTCGATGTAGGCGTCTGTCTTGCCGTATTTCAGCGAGTGTGCACCGGTCGTGTTGTTCCCGATTGCACCGCCGAGGACGCTCTTGTCGCCCCAGGCGGGGTCCGGCGCGAACTTCAGGCCGTGGGGTTCGAGCCGGTCGTTGAGACGGGCGATGGTGATGCCCGCCTGTGCGCGGGCCTGCTTGGCCTCGGGATCGACCGACAGCGTCTCGTCCATGTGCCGCTTGAAATCGAGGACGACGGCCTCGTTGACGGCCTGCCCGGCGAGACTGGTCCCGCCACCCCGTGGGAGCACCGGAATATCCTGCTTGTCGCAGTACTCCATCACCGCGACCACATCGTCGGTCGAAACCGGTGAGACAACGCCGATTGGGCGCTGTTCGTACGCGCTCGCATCAGTCGCAAATAGCTCACGGGTGTACGTATCGAAGCGTACGTCGCCATCCACGCGGCGCTTCAGGGCCGCCACGAGGTCCGGTCGGTGGACGCTGTCGCCCTGGTAATCGTAGTTCGCGCTCGGGTCTGTCGCCGGGTCACGCTTCTCGGGGGGTCGGGAGTCGTATGCCATAAGTAGGAAGTGAGAGAGTGGGAGGAGTTAGAACGCGGCCGGTGCCACGACGTATGCCAGGATGAGCGTCAATATGCCCGTGAACACGCCGTAGTACAGCACCGGTATCAGTTCGAGACGGATGACGCGTCCCTCCTCACCGATGAGGCCGACCACGGTGAGGGCGGCGACCACGTTGTGAATCGCGATGAGGTTGCCGATTGCGCCACCGACCGCCTGCGCGGCGACCACGATCTGGGTCGGCGCACCGATCTGCTGTGCGGCCTGGAACTGGAACAGTCCGAACAGGATGTCGCTGACCGTGTTCGAACCGGCGATGAACGCGCCGAACGCACCGATGAAGCCCGAGAAGAACGGGAACATCTGGCCGGTCCCGTTTGCCGTGATTTCCGACAGCAGGCCGAGCATTCCGGAGTTGATCGGCGCGGCCTCCAGCACGACGGCGCTGCCGGTCCGCTGCATGATCATGACCGTGGCGACCGCGAACCACAGTGCGACGACGGCCGGAGCGATGTTCCGAAGCGCCTCGCTCCACGAGGCCTTGATTCCATCAGTGTCCATTCCGTGGAGCGCGTACGTGATCACGGCGACGAGGACGAAGAGGCTCCCGGGGAGGTAGAACAGCTCGACGCCCTCCGAGAACGGCGTACCGAGGATGTTACTCCACAGGAGAACGCCGTTCGTCGACAAGAACTCCTGAATCGGACTGACGACGCGGGTCACGACCAGCAGTGCGGCGACGAGGAGGTACGGCAGCCAGGCCATACCCAGCGACATGTCCTGCGAGTGGGATTCTTCAAACGTTGCCGTGCCGCCGTCGGCCGCGACGGTTCCCTCTCGGCTGTCACCCGTCGTGGTGCCGACGCCCTCGCCGGGCTCGATACTGCCGATCCAGTGGTCCGGCCACTGCTCCTGCGGGCCGAAGTCCCATTCGTCGTCTGGGAGGAAGTAGCCGGCCCGTAGCGTGGTCGTGACCACGAGCAGGCCAACCATCGCACCGAGCAGGGCCGGGAACGTCGGACCGAGGAAGTACGCGGTCGCGACGTAGGGTATTGCAAAGGAAGCCCACGCGAAGAGGCACAGCGGCAGGACTTCGAGCGCCGGTTTGATCGACCGCTCTTCTCCGAAGAAACGCGTCATCATCGCTACGCCGATGAACGGGATGGCGATGCCGACGATAGCGTGGATGAGCGCCGCCCACACACCGATCTGAGCGACGTACGCGCCGACGCTCTCGAAGCCGCCCTGCTGGAGCACCTGCTGTGATGCGCCCGTACCCTCTGCGAACACCACGTCACGCAGTCCGATTATCAGCGGCGTTCCGACCGCGCCGAACGTGATTGCGAGGATATTCCCCGTAAGCGCGACGACCACCGCGGCCAGTGGCGGGAAGCCCAGGCCGACCAGCAGCGGGCCGACGATGGCCGCGGGCGTCCCGAAGCCGGCCGCGCCCTCGATGAACGAGCCCATGAGGAAAACGAGCAGGATGACCTGCACGCGCCGGTCGTCGCTGATCGAGGAGAACCCCGCGTTGATGACTTCGAACGCGCCGGACTGTTTCAGCGTGTACAGCAGGAGTATGGCCCCGAAGACAATGACCAAGATTCTGGTCGCTGTCAGCGCGCCGCGTATCGACGCGGCAGCGATCAGCGTGGGCGACATCTGCCAGCCGACAAAGGCAGCGATAGCCGCAACCGCCCATGCGATGGGCATTGTCCGTGTCGCAGGCTGGTACAGCCCGACCATCAACACCGCAATCGTCGCCAGCGGCAGCAGTGCCAGGAGCACCAGCGTGTGCTCAGACATGGGTTCTCACCACCGGAATCCGTTCGTCCGGAGACGTGCCGCCACTGTCACCAGCTACGTGCCCTGGGAAACAGTATCGCGCTCTCATTTCTGAACCACCTCGGTACGGGCCTCTATCGCTCGAAACCTTCCGATACAGCGGTTTCTGGTAGGGTGCATCAGTCACGTCGTCTGGCAGGGAGTATTTATACCTATCTACTGTTTACATTATCGTCTACCCAGAATAGCGCCGGAACAGAAGCGAGAAGCGCTGATAGCCGAAAAAACAGGCCGTATTCTGTACGAACGTCCGGAGTGCAGTACAGTCGTGTGTATCCGGTATAACAGTGCTTTACGCCCCGATTTCACTCGACTGTACTCTCACGCGAGCCCCTTACAGTCGTCTGTATCTGGTGGTTTCAGGGCGTTATTCACAGTCCTGTGGACGCAGTTGGAAAACGGGCCGTACCGGGGTTCAAGATCGAGGCTGTCGTCCCCTCGCTGGAACGGCGCTGGCGCGCGATAGAACGTGAACCGGACACTCGGCGCTGAGCGACACAAGACGGTCTCTGAGGCAGATGGATGTGTTGGAGGGTCTCCCGGCGAATACCCAGCGGAGACGAAAACGTATCGCGTCCGCCTGTCGTACGGATTGCCGCTTGGCCAACGCCGTTACGGCGGAGGTGGAAACCACGAGTATGACACGCGTTACAGTCTGGAACGAATACGTCCACGAGCAGGAACACGAAGCGGTCGCGGACCTGTACCCCGACGGGATTCACGGCACTATCGCCTCGGCACTGGAAGAGCGCGGATTCGACACGGAGACCGCGACGCTGCAGGAGCCCGAACACGGGCTTACCGAGGACGTACTGGCAGAAACGGACGTTCTGACCTGGTGGGGCCACGCCGCGCACGACCAGGTCGACGACGAGGTGGTTTCCCGAGTGAAAGAGCGGGTCCTCGACGGCATGGGGCTCATCGTCCTCCACTCGGGCCATTACTCGAAGATCTTCCGCGAACTGATGGGGACGACCTGCAGTCTGAAATGGCGCGAAGCCGCCGAAACCGAGCGATTGTGGGTCGTCGAGCCCGGTCACTCCATCGCCGACGGCGTCGACGAGTACATCGAACTCCCGGAGACCGAGATGTACGGGGAACGGTTCGACATTCCGGCACCGGATACGCTCGTGTTCAACTCCTGGTTCGAGGGCGGTGAGGTGTTCCGTTCAGGGTGTTGCTACCGCCGCGGGGCGGGCCGAATCTTCTATTTCCGGCCGGGCCACGAGACCTATCCGATTTACCACAACGAAGCGATCCAACAAGTCCTCGCCAATGCTTGCGAGTGGGCCGCGGCCGGGGACGGTCCGGAGCCATCGTTTGGCAACGCCGATCCGATTGAAGCCATCGACGAAAGCGACGAGCGGTCGGTCCACTGATTTCGGCGTCAGGTTTAGTGGCGTCGTATTTAATCGAGCCGTGTTTACACCCTATTACAACGAATACGCACAGCCGTGGACCTTGTACAGTCACTGTGGGAACACGGGCTGTGTTTTGTCTCGCCATGGTTCAGCGCCTCCTAGGTGGTCGACATCGAGCTGTACCCCAGTTCGAAGTGTTGATTCGAGATGATCAAACAGCGGATCGAGCGACGTCTCGACCGGTGACAACACCCGCCACCGATACGTACTGCCAGTGCGTTCCGATTCGAAGACGACACCATCCCCGATGTGGTCGGTGACGATAGTGGGTACTGCACGACACCGGTCAGTGTCTGCGTGGTACGTATATACCGTTCTGGCAGTCGGTCGGCGGTCGAGAACCTGGTACTCCCGCGTCCCGGAACAGCGGTGCTCGTCGAGACACTCGTTACAGCCTTCGTCGTCGAGAAACACCTCATCGAACGTGGAGATGGCGTCAGCGGGACCGTCTACGTGGTCGATACGCCACATGGCGTTTTCGGTCACGGTACATGTGGCGTTCCGGAGTCGTAGCGTCGGGTACTCGTGAAACAGGTCCATTACCGGGTCGGCACCCGCAGTGAACCTGATGTTGAACTCGAACTCCTTCACAGAGAACACATGGCTCTGTGATGCCATAGTGAATCAGTCGATAATGCTGTCGGTCGGTTTCAGAACCCCAAACCGACTGCAGTGACGTAGTAAAGGCGGCAGTGCCACAAATTACGCACTTGCTTAGCCTCATCCAGTCCGAGTTTGCTTACCGCCGAATGCAGTCCGTACTCGCTGGCCAGTGATCAGTAACACGGTATTCAGCGGTTAGCAATGAGATAGACACGTCCGGAGCCGTTTCGGAATCTATTCCTCGGGGCCGAACAGCGCGTCCGCGTCGGCGGGCGTATCGAAGTCGTGGAAGTGTTCCCCTTTCTCCTTCGTGAGAATATTCAGGGCCGCCGCCGCGCCGTCGCCGGCGGAGATGACTGCCTGCCACTCCTCGGCTCGGACCATACCACCTGTCGCGTAGGCGTCGTCGACACTCGTCTCCATCGTCACGTCCACGTCGACGACGTCTTCAGCAGTCATGTCACAGCCCAGCGTCTCAGCGAGGTCGCGGTTAGCCCCGGTCGCGAGGATGAGATAGGATGCTTCGTACGTGTCATCCTCGGTTGCGACCTCGAATCCGGCGTCGGTTTGGCCCACATCGGTCACCTCTGTTCCCTGCTTTCGGTCGACGCCGAAGCTGTCGACTTGTGTACGAGCAGTCTCCATGAACGCGGACCCGTCCTGAGAGCCTACTCCGAGATAGTTGAACAGGTGTGCTTTGTGCATCCAGGTCCCGTCAGTGTCGAAGACTGTCGTTTCTAGGCCGTTTTTCTGTGTGAACAGTGCCGCACTCAGGCCGGCGGGGCCGCCGCCGACGACGAGAACGTCCGTCATGCCGCCTAGTTCTGTCTCACCACTGGTAATTGTTGTCATCCAATACGAGCAGCGAAGGTGACGTACCGAAGTGGCATGAGAACGGTTTTCCACAGCCGAGCCGAAGCAAACGCATGCGCGCAGCCATCTACCGTGGCCCCGGCGAGATCACCGTCGAAGAAGTTCCCCGGCCGGAGATCGAATCGCCAACCGACGCGATTGTCCGCGTGACCCATACCGCCGTCTGTGGCTCCGACCTGTGGTTCTATCGCGGTCAGAGCGACCGAGAGGAAGGGTCCCGCGTCGGCCACGAACCGATGGGTATCGTCGAGGAAGTCGGCGACGACGTGCGCTCAGTCGAGCCCGGCGACCGGGTGTTCGCCCCGTTCGTCATCAGCTGTGGGCGGTGTGAGTTCTGCCGGAAGGGACTGCACACGTCCTGTGTCAACGGCGACTCCTGGGGCGGCGACAACGGCGGCGGCCAGGGCGAGTACGTCAGAGCGACGGAAGCCGACGGGACGCTCGTCCGCGTTCCCGACCGCCACGCCGACGACGAGGACACACTAGAGGCGATTCTCCCGCTGACGGACGTGATGGGGACCGGGCACCACGCGGCAGTCAGCGCCGGCGTCAGCGAGGGAGACTCCTGTATCGTGGTCGGCGACGGCGCTGTCGGACTGTGTGGCGTACTCGCGGCCCGCCGTCTCGGCGCGGAACGTATCATCGCGATGGGCCACCACGAGGACCGGCTCGAACTCGCGGAGTCGTTCGGCGCGACCGAGACCATCGCCGCCCGTGGTCAGGACGCCGTGGACGCGGCAGACGATCTGACCAACGGCGGTGCGAACCACGTCCTGGAATGTGTCGGTGCGGCCTCAGCGATGGAGACCGCCATCGACGTCTGTCGGCCGGGCGGGACCGTCGGCTACGTCGGTGTCCCGCATGGGGTCGACGACTCCGGACTGGACGTGTTCTCACTGTTCGGCGACAACATCGCGCTCAACGGCGGCGTGGCACCGGTTCGTGCCTACGCCGACGAACTGCTGGCCGATGTGCTGCAGGGCACACTCGACCCGTCACCGATCTTCACGAAAACCGTCGACCTCGACGGCGTTCCCGAGGGGTATCGGGCGATGGACGAGCGCGAAGCGATCAAAGTTCTCGTCAAGCTGTAGTCGGTCTGCACTGGCAGTCAGCCAGGCAACCCACCCGGTAGCTCGTTACGCGTTCCGCGACTAGTTTCGGAGAATTCCCACGGACCAGGCTTCGGATCGGCCGATACTGGCGGTCAGCGGCGGTTCAGCTAAAGGCTAGAGACGCTGCTACACTAGCTTTCCGCACGACCGACAGCGAGGGCGGTCAGCCGACGGGTCGTAGGCTAACGCAACGTCGTTGCAGTGACGGCAGTATCGGTCGGAGCCGGTGGTGTAAGAGTGCGTGTTTCCTTCGTGAACTAACATATGTGAGATGATGACAGGGAGGTATAAATTCTTTCTGGACAAACAGGCCACTATACCCTTATATTCAATATATACTGCCAATAGTTACTACGATAGTAGACTATTCATCCATATCTGGGATGTCTCTGTCACAATGGGCCTATTCGATAGTATGCTCCGAGTGTCCGTGCGTCGGCTGCCGTATCGTTGTCGCTCAGGCCTCGAACCCACCGTTGATGATATCCGCGACCCGCTTGCGGTCGAATAACTGTTCCTCGGCCGGGATTTCGGGATACGGCCCCTCAGTGTACGTCGGCCATTCGCCGAACTGCTCGGGATACAGTTGCTTTGCGGTCATCTCCAGTTGGAAGAGATGCAGTATCGGACCCTGATATCTCGCTCCCTGGGGGTAGATCCGGTCGTTCTGTACGGCCGTGATTTCCGATCCGACCGGGTCGGATTTAAACGCCTCCCGTCGCTCCGGAAGGCTCGTGTTCGGCTCGAACCCGCCGAGGTGCAGGATGACGTCCGGGTCCGCCGCAAGCAGCGTCTCGAAGTCGACCACGGAGTTCGTCTCGACCGAGCCCTCGAAGGCATCCCGCGCTCCGAACGGGCGGGTGTGTGCGGTCAGGAATCCGGGGTTGTCAAGGGTATAGGCGTAGATCTCGTCGAGATCAGCCGCGGCGAGCAGTACCGCCGACGGGCGCTCCGACTCGGGCGGCAGGTTCGCGTCGATGGTCGAGCGCATCTCGTCGTGAACCGCCGCAAGCGCCTCGTATCGGGCCTGTTCTTGGAACGCCTCAGCCACGAGTTCGAACTGCTCCCAGAGAGTGTAGTACTCGTAGTCCCCCCATCCGGACGGGGGTTCGGCGTGTCGGTCACTCAGCGAGTTGCCGAACCACGGCGAGACGTTGGTGGCGATCTCTTCGAAGTCCTCACGGTCCCAGTTGTCCTGTTTGGCGATCCAGGCCGGGTCTGCCAGGTGGATATCGCTGTCCAGTTCGTACAGTTTCTCTTTGCTCGGTTTCCACGAAGAGTACAGCCCGGTCCAGTCCAGCGACACGCCCGGCAATCGTTCGACGAACTGGTTCCACAGCCCACTGTAATAGTCCGGCGCGTGCATTGCCGTGACAGTGTCCCCGCGACCCAGGGCGAGCGCCATGTCTGCGTGGTGCGTGAGCCGCGTGAAGACGGTCTCCGGTGGCGAGTCGAAGGTCACCGCTCCCATCGGGGACATCGACACGGAGTACGACCCGTCTGCAGTTGTCGTGTCCGTCTCCGTCACGGCCTCCGTCGACGCGGAGCCGGTTCCCCGCTCGGCATTACCGGTGCATCCCGCAAGCAGCCCGGCACTGAGAACCGTGCCCCCATACTTGACGTACTCTCTTCGCGTCGGTGACTCGATGTCAGTGGTGTCGTCAGCCATTATTTTAGGCTAGCCTAAAAATTATATAGATGTTCCGGTTCACCGACCCGGAACAATCCAGTATCAAGCGCCGAGTCCGGCGTCCGTGGGAAGAGTCCAGTATCAAGCGCAGAGCCCAGCGTCCGTGGGCCAGAGTGCGATTTCGTGGTGGTCTTCCTGGCCCTATTCGGCCACGAGCTCCTCGGCGCGGTCCGGTTCGGCACTATCGTCACCAGCAGTGTGTTCGTCGCCGTCGTGGCGGGCACGGATTGGATTCACGCGCGGCCCGTGTGGCGTGGCTGAGACCTCTGCCTCGATTTCGAAAACGTCCGCGAGGAGTTGCTCCGTGACGACAGCTTCGGGCCGTCCCCGGGCCTGTATCTCGCCGTCTTTGAGTGCGACCATCCGGTCGGCGAGGCGTGCGGCCTGCTCGATGTCGTGCAGGACGACCACGATGGTGATGTCGCTCTCGTCCCGGAGCGTCTCGATGATCTCCATCACCTCGAGCTGGTGGTGGAGATCGAGGAACGTCGTCGGTTCATCGAGCAACAGCACGTCGGTGTCCTGTGCGAGGACCATCGCGATCCAGGCGAGCTGTTTCTGGCCACCACTGAGGCTACCGACTTCACGTTCACGGAGATGGCCGCAGCCGGCCAGGTCAATCGCCCGCTCGACGGCGGCCTCGTCTTCCTCGGTGACACTGTCGAAGAACCCCCGGTGTGGGTACCGACCGTGGTACACCAGATCCTCGACCGAGATGCTGTTTGGCGACGTACTCTCCTGAGAGAGCAGGCCGAGCTTCCGGGCGATCGCTTTGGTCTCCAGTGTCTGGATGTCTTGCCCGTCCAGCAGTACCGATCCGGCTTCCGGTTCGAGCTGATTTGCGAGGCCTTTCAGCAGCGTGCTCTTGCCCGACCCGTTCGGGCCGACGAGCGCAGTCACGGCCCCGGGTTCGGCGGTGATCGATTCACCGTCGATGACCGGTTCATCCGTCCCGGAGTACGAAAGCACCACATCGTCGCCGACCAGCGGCCGGTCCCGGTGACTGGACTGGGACCCAGCAGCGGTGTCATTGACCGTAGCGATACCGTCCGAGTTGGAGTTGTCCTGTGACATTAGATCTCACCCATCTGTTCCTGTCGCCGCATCAGGTAGAGGAAGTACGGCCCGCCGACGACGCCAGTGACGACGCCGACTGGAACCTGTGCGGGGCTCAGGGCCAGCCGTGCACCGACGTCCGCGACGACCATCAGCGCCGGACCGACGAACACGCAGCCGATGAGGAGCCGGCGGTAGTCGCTCCCGACGATGAGTCTGACGATGTGGGGGACCACGAGGCCGAAGAACCCGATGATCCCCGCAACGGAGATTGCCGTACTGGCCGCCAGAATGGCAACCGCGGACAGCATGAACCGGACCCGCTCGACACTCATCCCGAGCGAACTCGCGGTCTCTTCTCCGAGCAGGAGGAGGTTCAGCTGTCGTGCGCCCGCCAGCGCGAGGAGCGTCGCGGCCAGCGTCGGGATGACAGCGATGCGAAACTCCTCCCAGCCGACGCCCGTTAGCGACCCGGTAATCCAGGCCAGCGCCGACTGGACAACGCCCAGGTCGTCGGCGAAGAAGAACAGCCCCCGCTGGAGGGAGGTAAACACCATGTTGACGATGACACCAGCAAGGACCAGTCTGACCGGGCTCGTTCCGCCCTGCCACGCGATCATGTACACGAGCAGGAACGCGATGGAGCCACCGACCGCGGCAAACAGCGGGAGGAACGGAGCGAGACTGCTGAACAGAACGAGGGTCAGCAGTACGGTGAGCCCCGCCCCGGAACTCACGCCCAGTATGAACGGGCTCGCCAGTTCGTTTCTCGTGACGGCCTGGAATATCGCCCCGGAAACGGCGAGACACATCCCCGCAAGCACGGCGACGATTACCCGCGGCATCCGAATGTTCCACACGATGAGCGTCCGTTTCGGCAGTTCGGGAAGCTCTGCCCCGAAGAAAAACGACTGCCATGCCTGAACGCTGAACCACACCTTCGGGTCGAACACGGCTTGCCACGCCTGAAGGATCGTCATTGAGTACGCTCCGAAACTCACCTGCAGGAGACCAGCCCCGAAGGCGACGGCAACGCTCGCGACACATAGCCCGAACAGGGACCCATCGAGAGTGTCGAGCCAGGTCCTGGCCCGTGACAACACGTCGGTGGCCCCCCGTGTCTCGCTGACCATTACTCGCCCACCTCCGCGAGTCCGTCGCTCGCGCCGAGGTAGTCCCGGATCGTTTCGTCATCTATTGCATCGAGAACGGCGGTCTGGTCGAGCCCCGAAACGACCGCTTCGGGGCTCAAGTAGCCCGCCAGTGTTTCCTGCCCCGCTTCGGTCCGGTCGGCTATTTCCTCGGGCGAGATATACGACGACCGTCGTTCGTCGATGACCGCCTCACGGACCCGCTGGAAGCGGTCCGACCCCGGTTCGACGGGGGCGTCCTCGGCGTACCGGTCGTCGAAGTGTTCGACCCAGGTCGCTCGTTCGGTCCATTCGTCGTCGAGTTCAGCCCTCCGTCGGACCCAGTCCACTCCATCAGCGACAGACTCCCACCAGCCGTCGTCGGTTCTCGCATCCGCGATCACCCGACGTGCGACCCGTGCGCCCCGGCCGGCCGCAATGATCGCCTGCATATCCGCCGCCTCGGACGGTGACGCAACGTAGAGACCCGGGATCGGTGTCGTGCCGTCGGCGTCGGCGTACGTGTTGTCGAAGGCTTCGTGTTCCTCGCCGTCGTGTTCGTACGTCTCGAACATCGCCGCGTCGTCGTCAAGACCGCGCATATACTCGCCGTCATAGCGGGTCGCCGCGATGACACGGCGAGTCGTGGCCGTTTCCCCGTCCTGCGTTTCGACGACGAAGCCCTCCCCGTCGTCAGTTCTGTCGAGCGATTCGACTAGCTGGGAGACGACGGTACAACCGGCAGTTTCGGCATGGTCCTGAATGCGGTCGTACAGCGTCTCGACGTCGATACCGGCCGGGAAACCGAGGTAGTTTTCGAGGTAGGCACAGCGCTTGAGCGACGACCGGCCGCGGTCGTAGATGACCGTATCGAGGCCCGCTCTGGCCGTGAACACCCCCGCCGAACAACCGGCTGGACCGCCCCCGACGATGATGACATCGTGGTCGAACGTCGTCTCCGTCCGGTTCCCCACTGCCACCATGTTCACGACGCTCCGTCCAGTGTCCGTGACACCGACAGCCGGTGTGACGGTTCGGAGGTGTCAATCGATTCGTTCAACATACTGTTTAGGCCAGCCTAAATGGATAAAGCGTTTTCGGATTTTAGGCAGACCGAACATCATGTCAACAGTTCGTATTCGTTGCCGGGATAAGATGGATGCAGCCTGACACGGATTGGTGGAGCGATGTACCGGTGCGTTCCTACCCAGTGGTCGAAGCTATCCAGACATAATCTCCAACCGTCCGTATCAGTCGTCGGCCGCCACCCTGAGTTCGGGGAAGTATCGACCGTGGAAATCGAACGGGGCGGCGTGGGGGAGCGTTGCCCGGACGCGCTCCGTAAACGTCTGACCGTCGAGGACGAGTAGCCGGGACCGGTCGGCGTCCCCATCGAGCGCAACGACTACCACCACACCGTCATCCTCGGCGTCGCCGTTCGGTGCAGGGACGAACACCGGCTCACCGAAGTAGTCCCCGCCATCGTCGAACGTCTCGACAGCGCCCGTGTCCGTGTCGAGTTTCAGGACGCGACGGGCCCACTCGGTGACGGGCGTATCCATCCCCATCGCGTACACGTAGCGATGCGGGCGACACCACCGAGCCGGTGAGACGGTCGGCAGCGCGCTGCCGTCGGGGTACACCATCTCGCGCGACACCGTCGCGTCGACGTCGCCGTATCGGGTCACGTCGCTTCCGGTACCGAGGTCCACAGTGAACCGCTCGATGCGGCCGACGATAGCGCCCATCTCGCCCGCACGGAGGGTGTCCAGATACAGCGAGTCGATAGTCGTCGCGTCGGGTACTGTTTCGAGGTCGAACACGAGTTCTCTCCCGCCGGATCGTTCGAACGCGTTGACGTGGTGGAAGCCGAACACGGCATCGATGACCGGCTCCGCCACGACCGTCCCGGTAGTCCTGTCCATGACGACGATTCGGGTCCCGCGGTCGGGGTTCCACTCGAACTGCTCGATGAAGGGTGCCTGTCGGCCGGGCTTGAGAAACCGTCGGGGGTCGAGCCGAAGCGGAAATTCCGTCAATACGACGTACCGGGGCGTGAGCGCGAAGCTGTGCATGTACGACGGCTGGTCGGTGTCGACGCTCCCGACGTGTCGCCGGGTCCCGTCCGGCGTCATGGCAGTGACGTGGTACTGGCTGGTCCGTCCGAACGCCGTGTCGACGTTGACGAGGACGCCGCTCGTCGGGTCGCGTTTGAGGTGGGCACAGGAGAGTTGCCCAGTCGGGACGCCGTCGTCGTGTTCAACGTGACCCATCGTTTCGAGCGTATTCGGGTCGAAGCGCACCTTCCGGGGCGATTCAGTCAGTGCGACGTACTCGCGGCCGAACCGCTCAGCGATGATGTTCGTGTTGTCGTAGGGGTCTGTCAGAAACGTCGCCAGCCGCGAGCGAAGCGTCGTCTCGCCGGTCGCGAAGCCGCCCTCGAACTCGCCACTCGTCGCCGCTTCGTACGCATCCGTTCGGAGGAAGCGGTTCCGATAGTGAACGGCGTCACCATCCGGGTCGAAGGTGAACCGGTACAGCATCGCGAACCCGTCGAACCAGTGGTCGACACTGCTTCCATTTGGGAAGGAAAACGCGCCGGGGCCGTTCCGGATGAGACTGCCACGGAGCCAGTCCGGGAGGCCACCGGTCACGGGGATCGATGCCGTTGTTTCGTCGTGTAGCGAGTGGAACCCGGGATGGGGAGCCATACCGTTGCAACGGGTGGCAGCGGCTAAGTCCTGATGCCCCTGACTGGAGTACATACGGATTGTTGTAGATTATGTCCGGGTAGCGCTGATCTCGGGGTCGGCGCATACCGGAACATCGCCCCAACAATCCGTATCAGTCCTGCGTCGAGTACGCGTTTCCGCTGACGACGACGCAGTCGTCCCGTGGAGCCTGTGTTCGATGGGGCGGCGAACCAGTGTGACGGCGGCGTAACGACCGAAGCACGTCGGCTTTCACCCACGCGAAGCCGACCACGATGACGGCGAAGCCGGTGACGGTAACCGGGCCGAGTGTTTCACCGAGCAGGAGCCAGCCGCTGATGGCCGTCACTGCCGGAACCACGTAGGAGACCAGGCTGGTTTCAGCGGCCCCGACTGTGCTGATCAGCCGGAAGTAAAGGAGGAACCCAATCGCGCTGGCGACGATGCCGAGGTACGCGATTGCCGCTAGCTGTTCGAGCCCGACTGTGACTGTTCCGAGCCGTTCCGAGGGCAGCCCCGCGCTGACGGCGTGCAGGATGCCCGCCCCGAGCAGGGTCATCCAGGCCTGCAGACTCACAAGCGGGAGCGAACTGGTGTAGCGTTCGGTCAGGACTGCCCCGACGGCGAAGGCCACAGCCGAACTGATGAGCAGGGCAACGCCGAGCAGTCGGCCGCCGACCGCTCCCGGCGTGGGATTTGCGATGATAACCACGCCGATGAATCCACAGACGGTACCGATGAGTTCGTGCGGACGGGCCCTGTAGCTCGGTATCAGCGTCGATGCGAACGCCGGCGTCACAACCGGCGTGAGACTAAGCAGGATCGCGCCGAAGGAACTCGGGACGTACTGCTGTCCGAGAAACAGGAGCGCGAAGTGTGCGCCGATGAGGACGGTGCCGCCGATGAGAATCAGTGACCAGTCATCGCGGGTCTGTGGGCGCAGTGACCGGCCGCGCCAGAGAGCATAACCGAGCAGTACAACCGCAGCGATGTCGTGTCGGACAGCTGCCAGCAGCACCGGCGGAACGCCTTCGAGACCAGTCTTGATCGCCACAAAGGAAAGTCCCCAGATGAGTGCGAGCGCAGCAAACAGCAAGCCAATATGTCGTGTCGAGCGTGTCATTCCAGTAGAGACCTACCGTATGTGCTGGAGGAGTATGAAGCTTCTATCGCCACTGTGACGCACACACACGGCTTCTGTCGGCGAATCCGACGTTCAGAAATTATGGCAGATAGTGCGTGTCCACAGTACAATTGCGGTCACTTGTACCGAGACGTATTGTTCTACTCGGGTACGGAACACAGAAGTCGTATTCAGGTGCGACCGTGTCCTCAGTTCGCGGTCAGGTGTGTCAAAAAAGGCTGATGCCCACATCGGCAGCCCGGCTGATGACCCAGGTCAGGTCGACATCGTGTCGAAGTGCCAGCCCGGGTCAGTCCCGGTTTCGTCGATGTGCTCGGACCGGCACGCCGGACAGCAGTCGGGGACAGCGGTTTCGGACCGGGGGACGTACACCGCGCCGTCACACTCCACACAGGCGTCCGCGACGACGGTCACGCAGTCCGCACAGAGATTGAAGTCGTCGACTGTGAGGTCTCGCAGGGGTTCGAGTTGTTTGTCCAAGAGGTACTCGTCGATAGCCGCCTGACAGTTTTGGCACAGTTGCATAGCGATCCAACTTGACGCATGATACCGTGACACAAATAGTTGCTGCCCGGTTATCGATCCTGAAGTTACCGGCGGGTGGCGATCCGACGACAGAACCGGCGAAAAGTGATACATAGCGGTGCGGGCTACGGCGCACGGAACACGCGAATGGTGTCCCGAGACGTCGGTTCCCGAATGAGTTGTGCGAACCCTAGTTCTGAAAATACTTGCTTCCAGTTGCGGTGATACAGCGGGAAGTCGTCGTCGACGTAGCTCACGTCAGTGTCTTCGCGTCCACGTTGGGGACTGTTGCCCTCGTTTTCGGCGATTACGAGGAGGTCCCCTGCGATGCGAGCGATCTCCTCGAACACCCACGCGTCGTCGGGGTGAATGTGCTGGAGCGTCTCGACCGAGTAGACGACATCGAAGGCGTCATCCTCGAACTCGGTAACGATGTCCTCAAGCGCTCCGGTGTGGAATGTCCCCGAATCCGCGAGCCGAGGGTAGTGTTCGGCCATCACGTCGAAGGATTCGTCGTTGATGTCGATACCAGTGAGGTTCCCGTACCCGTTGGTCTGGAGGTGTGCCAGATGGCGGCCCGAGCCACACCCCAGTTCGATGATCCGGGCGTCATCGTGGACGTAGTGGTCGAGCACGTTGACCAGCGTCTCACTCACTTCGTTCGGTCCGAGTTCAGCGTAGTACGCCGGCGAGAACTTCCCGGAGCGGGAGGCCCAGTCGTCGCGAACGTCGTCCGGGTCCATACCCACCGTACACCGTTGCGGAATAAATGTACCACGAAGTGTGTCAGGCGGGCCGCGGACGCAGTCAGGGAGTCATAAGTCACGGATGAGTGTCCCACCAGACGGACAGATGATGAAACTGCCAGTGTCGTGGCCTATGACTCGTGCTGGAGCAACCGGTCGGCCCGTGTTTCAAGCTCCGCCTCGTCGATCTCGCCCGACGCGTACTGCTGTTTGAGGGTCTCGAGTGAATCCGGTTCAGCGGTCGCCTCGCGCTGTAACTGCACGTACAGCAGGACACCGATCGCCACAACAGCGATGATGAACGCTGCGAGCAGCAGCCACCAGCCGCCTGGGGCCATGCCCATGCCCGTCGCCCCACCGTGGGGTCCCATCGGTCCGTGCTGGAGTAGCGCAGTTGTTGGCGGTAGCATCTGGTACACCTCTGTTTGTATCTACGGGGTTCAAGCCATAATTACGTGCGTTAGTTCCCACAGGCTGAGAACACGAAGCGGGCCGAACAGCGGTGAATACAGCGCTGAGAGGGAGGTCTGTAACCGGTGGTGTCCGTGGGTCGCGACACCAGTTTCACCCGACTCGGAATTCTCGTCCGTACCAGTCGTCGATTCGGAGTTCGTACGGCGTCGTCGTCGATGTGTCGTCCCAGCTGACTGGATTCGGGGCGAACTGTGTGTTGCTGGCCAGCGAGGCGAGGGCTGGCTCTACCTCGTCATATGTCGCCTCTACCAGCTCACCCGTAACCACGACGCTTCGCCACACGGATTTGGGTTCTGTCTCTTCGTACACGGTGAACCCGACGGTGGCGTCAGCCGTCAGATAGCGGTGTTTCTGGCTCTCGTCGCTCTCTGAAAGGTGAAACGCCAGGCTATCGGTCGCCGGGTCGTACCCGAAGGCGACCGGGACCGGATACGGAGCCGCCTCCGTCGGGCTGGACAGTGCCAGCACGCCGATTCCGTTGTCAGTGAGGACGTCGACAACCGTTTCGTCACGTAATTCTCGCATCCCGACTGCGATGTTAACTGGAAACTACTTGGGATGCAGACCGCATTTTCACTCGATGGGAACGTGAGAGTTACTTTTCAAATAATGGGTAACAGAACAGGTATGGGCACAGACTCGACGGGGGAGTTTGCCGAGTGGGACGAAGAACGGTACAGCACAAATATCGAACGGTTCGATGAGCAGCACAAGCGCCTGTTCGGGCTGCTGAACGACCTCCATACGGCGATGAACGAGGGCCACTCCGAGGAGGAAGTCGGTGACATCCTCCGGGAACTCGAACGCTACACGGAGTACCATTTCGGTGACGAAGAGGAGTTCATGCAGAACTGTGGCTACGCCATGGACTGCAGCGACTGTTTCTACAATCACCGCGAAATGCACGAGGAGTTCGCTGGAAAAGTACAAGAGCTCCGCGAGAAACACGAGAACGGGGAGTACGTCACGATGGAGGTCCTGACAGTCGCCCGGGACTGGCTCGATGCGCATATCGCCGCCGGCGACGAGGACCAGAACTACGCTGACTACTTCCAGAGCGAAGTCAGCGACGACTACGAGTACGAACCCGGACAGCTGTATCAGGACCGAACAACGTCGGAGGACCACGTGCCAGTTGACCGGCAGCCCGAAGACGCCGGCGTGCGCCTCGACAGCGACGTCTACGACGGTGGCTCGCTTTCGGTTCCGGAGGGGTCGGTCGCGGCCTGGTTCGAAGACATCGTTTCGGACCACGGGGACCGGACCGCGGCGCTCGTCCGGGACGACGGCGAGTTCGTCGAACGGAGTTTCGAGGAGATGGCCGAGCGGGCGAAGGCGGTCGCGGGCGGACTCCTCTCGACGGAACTGCGTCCCGGGGATCGACTGGCCATCAGAGCCCAGTCCCAGTACGAGTGGTCCGTGCTCGACCTGGCCTGTCATTTCGCCGGACTCGTCCCGGTCGCACTCTACCCGTCTGCGAGCAACGACCGAGCAGCCCAGATCATCGAGCGGACCGGCGCGACCGGACTCGTGGCAGCGGGAGACGAGGCCGGGGACCTCTCGATGGCCGTCGAAACCGTGCTCGACTTCGAGGCGCTACCGACTGCTGAGGCGAGAGTGCTCCCCGGCCTGCAGACTGACGGTGACGAGGTTGCGACAGTCGCGTTCGACGTGGCATCCCCTGCGGAGAAGGCCGGCTGCGCGCTGACACACCGGAATCTACTGGCGGCAGCAGAGAGTCTCCGGGAGGAGCTTCCCACCGGCCCCGGCGCGACCGGGACGTGTTCGCTCCCGCTGGCACACATCTATCAGCGCGTCTCGACGTACTACCTCTGGGCGACCGGGAGCGCCGTCGCCTACCTCGGGGCCGAGGAGTTCGTCGACCAACTCGCGGCCGTCAAGCCGGACGTGCTCGTCGGTGTCCCGAAGATGTACCAGCAGCTCTACGGGACGATACAGGACCGTCTCGGCGACATGGGCTGGATGAAGCGGAAGGTCGGCGGTCGAGTGGCATCCTACGGGCAGGGTATCGTCGAGGGGCGGGGAACACCGCTGAAGTACAGGGCCGCCAAGCGACTCGTCTACAAGCCGTTGCGACGAGAGACAGGGTTATCAAACCTCACCTACGCCCTCTCCGGGACAGGCCGGCTGGACGATCATCTGCTGTACTTCTTCCGGGGGCTGGGCGTTCCGATATGCGAACTATACGGCTCCGTCGGAACAACCGGTGTCGGCGCGCTGAATCCGGCTGCGTCCTTCGTTGAGGAGTCAATCGGCGACCCAATGCCGGGCGTGGAAATCGCTGTCTCGGAAAGCAGGGAGATACTGGTCCGTGGCCCGACTGTCCTCGGTGGGTTCCTCGACGGCGACCAGACTGGCGCACAGACGCTCCGGGACGACTGGTATCACACCGGCGAAGTCGGTGAGGTGGGGCCAGACGGGGAACTGTCGCTCGCCGAGTGAGCATATCGGGTGAGCGGTGAACAGCCCTGTTTACCGTACAGTCGATCGAGGTCGTAGTTCGAGTCGGGTCAGACGAGCCGAGACCCGAGTGCGACGAGTGGCACGAGAACGACTAGGTACGCGGCCGCCGAAATCGCCCAGTCGCGTCGGATAGCCGCTATTCGAGCCGACGGCAGTCGGGACCGCGGGAGCACGACGAAAACGAAGAAGCCGACCATCAGGATATAGAGGACAGCAGCGGCGACCACTGTTGCCAGTATCGACTGCCCGCCCACGAGCCCTTCGCTGGTGAGAAGCATCCAGACGAACAGCGGACCAGTCAGCCAGCCAGCGATGTGATACCGATTTGTTGGGTGCGAAAGCCTGTGAGGCCGTACGCCGTAGTGACGCTATGCGCACACAGGACGCGGGACACCGAGCGGCAGCAGTCGCCGCCATCGCTGACCGGGATTACCGTCGCGCTGGTGACGAGTACACGCGGGCCGGGTGGCGTGTTCTTTCGGACCCGAGGGAAGGCATCGAGCCGTTCAGTGCCGACGAGAAGGGATGGGTCGGTGACGGTCTCCAGTACCTCGCGACGAGCGCGGTCTGCTACCGCGTCGCCGGAGCGGACACGCGCGCCACCCGCCGCGGCGTTGAGGGAGTCGCCGTGGCCAAGGATTTGACCAACGGGCTCGAACACCCCGTTCAGCACGCCTGCCTCAAGGAGTTCGTCGGAGACTTCCGAACAGTCGCAGGACTCGACGATGTCGAGGCGGCGTACCGCGAAGCTGAATCGGCCTACAAGGACGCTGGCAGTGCTGTCGACAACCCGCAAGCGTGGGGGACGACGCCGCTGTTCGAGGCCGCTGCGACCCTCATCCAGCAAGTCGCTCGTGGCCCTGCCAACGGCGAAATCGCTCTTCCCTGGGAAGACCTCCACGGCACGGACCCGGACGAGCCCGGCAGGTTCCTCGCACAGCGGGCCGTCGTCAAACGGCAACGGTTCCCCAGCCTCGTCCAGCAAGTGATTACCGACGGATTCCTTGCCGCCCCTCGCGGGACGACAGAGTACGACACTGACCACCACCGCTGCCCGCACTGTGGCTCGACAGATGTGAACTGGGTCGCAGAGAGTGTCGTCTGTCTACGGTGTTCCCGTCCGACGGCCGAGACAAACTAATACACAGCATCTGTTTCCAGAATAGGTCAAAATGTCGGTATTGTGTATCCGTATTTCGACTTTTCAATATTAAAAGCGCCCTATAAAAAGCCATCTGGAGTCTGTGTTATCCGATTTGACAGCAGCACCCCTATCACAGGCAGATCCGGAGTTACTCAGTCTAGTAAGAATAGAGGATTAGAGAGAAGAGGTCCAGACAGGCTGAGCCCACTGGTCACGTTGTCGGTTCGGTCGACTCGGGCAGTGACGCCGAGTCGGTGCGTGCTTCGAGCAGTAGTCGCCGATTAACGATGTGATCGACGACAGCAGTGCTGTCGAGAATTTCCGTCTCACCGTCGTGGGTATCCGGGTCGCCGGCGTACCGCCGTATCTTGAACGAGTCCATCGCGTTCCGGTTCTCCGAGACTGGTTCGATAACTTCGAGGTACTCGTCGGTGGTGGTGTTACGATAGGTCTCTCCCGTGGCAAAACCGACAACAGGGACATCCACAGGCCACTCCCACGAGAACTGCCGGAGATACTGGTCGAACTGCCAGACGAGGTGCGCCGGGTCGAGATCGTCGTCGAGCGCTCCCACGGCGGCCGAGTCGAGTGTCCGGTCCCAGTAGTCGACGACGCAGTCCTTGAGATCGTCTTGCAGACAGTCCTCGACCAGCTTCTGCTCGATGGGATAGCCGATTTCGATGGCAACGATGGCGTGTCGGTCGAGATGGGTGAGACAGCGCTGGCATTCGATCTCGAACACGGACAGGCCGAGTGGGTTATCCGCAGTCAAGTGCGCCAGTTCGTTCCCGCAACTGGGACACCAGAGAAACAACACCCCGTTGTCTGCACCGGACAACTCGCCGAGCACAGTCAGGTCATCAAACGCGGTGTCGGGATCGTTCGTCAGGGAGTCGGACTCCGACTCCGGAACGGCCTCTGCGGCATCGTCCGCGTATTTGGCCAGCTTTCGGTCTTTCAGCAGCGACTTGATAACCGAATCGTGCGAGGAGTGAGACTCCGTATCACGTATCTTCTCTATCTGTTCTTTCGTCCAATCTCGTACGCGTATAGTTGCCATTTATCACACATTCAAACCGGGCTACAAAAACATTTTCCTTTTATAATGAAGGTTAATCTTCGCGCACAACCACCACGTAGAGATCAGTTACCGACTGGCAGCAGTGATACGCCGCTTGATTTCGGCGTTCGAGACACGTATCTGGGTAGCTGCCAGCCGATGGGTGACGAGGTCGAGGAGGTCCAGTTCCGACAGTAATCTCCGGGCGTGTGTCTGGCTCAAATCGAGACGCTGGGTCACCTCGTCCAGTGAGGTGGACTGGGTAACAGTCTGTGCGAGGTCGGCCACAGTCACGTCCTGAGAGATACCGATTCCATCCGCGACGAGATTGTCGTCGCTGTCCTGTGAGTCCGCCTCAGCGAGCAGGTCGGCGACAGATCTGGCCCCCAGTCCGTCCGGTTCTTCGGGTTGGCTGTTGTCGGCCACCCTGTCCTCAGAAGGGTCCGACTCGACCGGGGAGCTGGCGTCGGTGTCGGTATCCGAATCTGTCTGCATGTCCGCAAGGCTGAGTCCGCCTGCCTGTGGCGTCGTGTCGGTCGGGTCGTGGATATCATACTCCACCATATATCGGCGCACAGTTTCGGAAGTCACGTCGGCGTCAAGCGCTTCGGTCATCTCCGGGAACGTATCGCAGGCCTCGTAAGCCGCCTGAAGTGCCTCGGGGTCCTTGTATGCTGGCACGGAATCCGACTGCGAGAGGGTCTCTGCCAGTTCATTGGACGTGCCCCCTTGATCGTCTGATGGTACTGGTATGTCAGTTCCGACAGGGACGGTAACCGTCACGTCAATCTCAACCCGCTTATCGGTCAAATCGAAGCCCTCAGCCTCGACAGATACGTCGTCGTGTATCGATACGCCACCGAATACCGGCGTCGCGAGTGTCAGGTCAGCACTGATTTCGTCGTTATCCGCTGTCGTCTGGCCCCTGACTGAGACCGATTTGACCTCAGTATCAGACGAATCTAGGCATTCGAGTACCTGCGTGAAAGTCTCAAAGGCGTCACTAACTACCATGTGACATTCACGCTCACAGACCCACTATTACATACGGGAACCGGAAAAAATTGCGATGGCACACGAAATAGACAGATTCGGCCCATCAACGATGCTACAGTCAAAATACCGTGTGTACAGAATGTGCACATCTACGGTGAAATCGAGATATCGTCCGTTTTTACACCCTAAGAGTGTTATTCTTTCGTGCCCGAAAAGGTGGCTCTCCGCAATTCGCAGAAGAAGTGGATATACACCCTTAGAGTGTATATATTTGCGGCAGTCGAACAGGTGTCATTCACAGCCGGTAACTCCTACAACCGTTCCCAGAGTTCTGCACTCGCATCGCCGACGGCGGTCATGTCCGAATCATCGACTCCAGTGACGCCCGATTGCTGGTCGTACACAGTCTCCCCATCGATAATCGTCCGGGTAACGTCCGCACGGCTTGCAGCGCTGACGACGTAGTAGGGTGCACTCCCGTCTAACACTGGATTCGGACCCAAGTCCAGTGTCACGAAATCACCGCGTTTACCGACCTCGATACTGCCGACAGCGTCGTCCATCCCCAGCACTGCCGCGCTGCCGATTGTCGCCCATGCGAGGGCAGTTGCCATGTCGAAGCCGCTCGGGTTGCGCTGCTTGAGTTTGTGGATACCGACGGCCGAACGCATAGTCTCGAACATATCCGGGTCCCACCCGTCGTCACCGAGTCCGATTGTCATCTCGTTGGCTTGCATCGTTTCGACGTCAGCGATACCGACGGCGTTGTTGATGTTGGAATATGGGTTGTGTGCGACGTTGACGTCGTTTTCGGCGAGGATTTCGATTTCGGACTCGGTGGAATGGACGCAGTGGGCGGCGATGATTTCGGCGTCGAAAAAGCCCATGTCTTCGAGCGCTGGCACCGGTCGTTTCCCGTAGTCGGCGATGGATTCGTGAACGTCGACCAGCCCCTCTTCGAGGTGTATCTGGATCGGGCGGTCGTGGTCGGTAGCCCGGTCGACACACTCCTCGACGATGTCCGCAGTGTTGGTAAACAGCGTGTGGAGGCAGTAGTGACCGGAGACGGAGTCGTACTCGTCTTCCGCTTCGTCGATGAATCGCTGATTCTCCGCGATGCCGTCTCTGGCCTGGGACTCGGAGTTTCGGGCCGTCGTCTCGAAGGCGATCATCCCGCGGATCGGCGTCTGTGCGACGCCCGCTGCGACGGCGTCGAGGCTGCCCGGCAGCGTGTTTGGCCCGGAGTAGTTGTCACAGAAGGTTGTGACGCCGCTCTGAAGCATCTCGGCACAGGACCCCAGTGCGGACAGGCGAGCGTCACGCTCGGTAAACGCCTCGTCGACGTTCCACCAGATATCGACGAGCGCTTCGTAGAAACTCTCTGGTGAGGCAGCGAGCGGCGCACCGCGAATCGGGAGCGCGTACATGTGAGTGTGGCAGTTCACCAGTCCCGGGATGACGACCTCGTCAGTGGCGTCGACCACGTCAGCACCGGACACGTAGCCGTCCTCGATAGCGACGATCTCATCGTCCTCGACAACGACGTGTACCTCCGACCGGACCGTGCGCCCACCGTCCATCGTGATGAGCGTCCCTGCGTTCAGTATCACAGGTTGGGCGATACCGGCAACCGACTAAAAGCTACTCCGCCCCAGAACGGCCTTAGCGGCCATTCTCTCACAAGCCGTGTGTGGGCCGGATGTGGCGTCTCACACACTAACTGTTTTGGTCGTTCGCCCTGCCCGTACTGGCATGACAGATGTTCACATCAAAGACGCACAGGTGGTGACGGCGTCGGGCATCCAGCACGGTGAGATTGCGATTTCCGACGGAACGATAGACGCCGCTGGTCCGGCGTCGTCGGTCCCGACTCCCAGTGACCCGGATACCGTCATCGACGCGGACGGCATGGTCGCGCTCCCGGGCGCTATCGACGTGCACACCCACATGCACGACGACGAACTGTTTCCGGATGGAATCGACTTCGCGTCTCAGACTGCGAGTGCGGTCGCCGGCGGAGTGACGACGGTCATCGAGTTGCCGACGCAGACACCCGTCACGACTCCCGAAGCAATGCAGGAGAAAGCAGCGGCGTGCTCGGCGCTCGCACACGTCGATTTCGGCCTTGTCGCGGGCAATGTTCAGGACCCCGATATCGACGTGGCCGGCATCGTGGACGCCGGAACGGCGGATTTCAAGACGTTCACCGCCGACCCGTATCTGGCGAGCGACGCGTCCATCGCCCGGCTCATGCGGCGCGTCGGCGATGCCGGGGGAACAGTTCGCGTCCACTGTGAGACGCAGGGACTGCTCGACGACGCGCGGTCGGCTATCGACGGCGACGAGCCCGAGGTGTACATGGACTCACGGCCGCTCGAAGCCGAGCTAGACGCGATTTCTCGGGCGGGCTACTTCGCGGAGTACGCCGATTGTCCACTGCACGTCGTCCACATCTCCAGCGGGAGCGGCGCGCGGGAGGGCGACCGCTTCAAATCGCGAGCGAACGTTCCGGTCACGCTCGAAACCTGTCCGCAGTATCTCGCCTTCTCGAAGGGAGACGTTGCTGAACACGGGCCGTTCCTGAAAGTCAACCCTAGCCTCAAATCCGACGCCGAGCGGGAGCGGCTCTGGGATGCGGTTCAGGACGGGACGATCGACCTCATCGGCACGGACCACTTCCCGACGTACCGCGAAACTCGGGATGTCGGCTGGGATGACATCTGGGAGCCATACGCCGGCCTCCCGGGCGTCGAGACGATGGTCGAGTTCCTCGTCAGCGAGGGCGTCCACGAGGATCGGATTTCGTGGCCGCGACTACGTGAACTCGTGTGTGCGGCACCGGCCCAGAACGCTGGCATCTATCCCAAGAAAGGCTCACTGCAAGTCGGAACGGACGCGGACGTGATGCTCGTCCGGACCGAGGAGTACGAGGTCACCGCCGACGGCCTCACGTTCGTCGGTGGCTGGACGCCGTACGAGGGACAGCAGTGGAGCGCGCGCGTAGATACGGTCGTCGCCGGCGGTGAGGTCGTCGCGAAGGACCACGAGGTCCAGTCAACGGCGGGCCGTGGCCAGTTCTTGGACCGCCCGCTGTAGCGGTTTTGGTCTCCATTGACCTGATAGATGGTTCACAAATGGATGTGTGGCGTGTGCTGGCCGTGTGTGAACATGTGTCAGCCACGACAGAGGAGGTTCACCTCACAATCGAGTTAAAGCCGCAGTACGGTTTTATACCCAGTTGTACTCAGGGAGTAGTATGGGCATGACGCAAGTCACAACCCTCGAGTGTACACTCTGCGGGGTGGAGTACGACCCGAACCAGATCATCTACACCTGTCCCGAACACGAGGGCGTAAAGGGAATTCTCGAAGTGACATACGACTACGATGCTATCGACGACGCGTTCGATGGCGACCTCGGCGGGCCGATATCGAGCCAGTGGAAGTACGAGGCGTTTCTGCCAGTCGCAGCGGACGCCGATGTCGTGACGCTCAACGAGGGCGGGACCGACCTCTTCGACGCACCGAACCTCAGCGATGCCCTGGGGGTCGAAACGCTTGTCAAAGACGACGGACGGAACCCGACGGGGTGTTTCAAGGACCGCGCCAGCGCTATCGCTGTCACGAAGGCCAAACACGCCGGTCGAGACATCATCACCTGCGCCTCGACCGGGAACGCCGCCGCGTCGCTGTCGGGCTATGCCGCCCGCGGGGGGATGGACTGTCGAATCTTCGTCCCCGGTGACGCTCCGACAGGCAAGCTCGCACAGCCGCTCGTCTACGGTGCGGACGTCCTCGCTGTCAACGGCAGCTACGACGAAGCCTACGACCTCAGCGTCGAAGTGACCGAGAAGTACGGCTGGTACAACCGCAACGCGGCCATCAATCCGTTCCAGGTCGAGGGCAAGCGGACGGTTGGTCACGAACTCGCCGACCAGTCGATTGCTCGCGGACACGTCCCGGACTGGGTCGTGTTCTCGATGGGCGACGGCTGTACGATCGCCGGGGCCTGGAAGGGGTTCAAGGAGTTCTACGACCTCGGCTACGTCGACGACCACCCCCAGATGCTGGGCGTCCAGGCCGACGGTGCGTCGGCCATCCACGACGCCTTCCACGACCACGACGATATCGACGATATCGCCGAAACGCTGGCCGACTCAATCGCGGTCGGGCGGCCGCGGAACACGCTCAAGGCCTGCCGCGCGCTGGAACAGAGCGGCGGAACGAGCGTGCTGGTCTCCGACGACGAGATTCTGGCGGCAGAGAAACTGCTTGGCAGCACCGAGGGAATCTACTCCGAGCCAGCGGGCGCGACGCCCGTCGCCGGCGTCCGAACCGCACTCGACCGTGGGATCATCGAACAGGACGAAACCGTCGTCGTGGTGTCCACTGGCTTCGGACTAAAAGACACGAAAAGCGCCGAGAAGGCGACCGGTGAAGTGGATCGAATCGACCCCGACATCGCGGAGGTCGAAGGCCTGTACGGCACGGCCGAGGAAGCCGCGGCCGACGATTGAGCAGGCCGAAAAGGGATATCGTCACCTATCGAGTCGGCGGCCAGCGACCTACAGGTAGCCGTCCGCGAACTCGTCGATCATCAACCGCCGGTCCTCGCCAAGCGGATAGAGAATCGGGCACTGGCAGCCAGTTTCCGCGTACTCCCGGACTTTTTCTCGGCACTGTTCGGGCGTCCCGCTGGCGGTGAGTTTGTGAACTACGTCGTCCGGAATGAGGTGCATCCCCTCTTTGATGTCGTCCTTGTCGGCCGGCCACCCGCCGATAGTTTCGCCCACCTCGTCGATGAGGTCCTGGCTGACACCGCTGGCTTTCATAATGTGGGGCTGTTGTCCGAGATACTGCGTGATGAGTTCGCGGGCGTTGTCCAGGGCCTTCTCCTGGTCATGGTCCATCGAGCAGACGACTAACTGGGGCCGGTCGATGTCGTCGAGCGAGCGGTCGCCTCGTTCTGCCCCGGTCTCCAGCGCGTCGAGGGCCTTCTCGTTGTACTCCGGGCTGACGAGGTAGTTCAGCAGCGCGCCGTCGGCGAAGTGACCAGTGAGTTCCAGCATCTTGAACCCGGTTCCGCCGACGTAGACCGGGACGGTCCGCGGCCCGTCGTCGCCGTGGACCACGTCCAGTTCCACGTCCCGCATCTGGACGAACTCCCCGTCGTAGGTGACGTTCTCCATGTCCAGCAAATCCTGTGTCACCTCGACGCACTCCCGCATCGCCCGCAGTGCGCCGCTGCGGTCGATGCCGACTTTCTCAGCCAGTGGGTCCCACCAGGCCCCGATACCGCACATGATGCGGTCCGGACCGGCGAGTTCTTCGAGCGTGCTCATCGACTGCGCGATCAGCGCCGCGTTGCGCGTCCAGTTGTTGATGACACCCGTCCCAAGTTTGATATCGTCGGTGACCGCGGCGTACGCGCCGAGCGGGGACACGGCGTCGCGTGCCAGCCGCGATTCGGCTTGCCAGATCTCGTCGATCCCCTGCTCCTCCGCGTACTGCACGAGTTCCACGTTCGCTTCCAGCGAGTGTTTGTCCTGCAAGTAGATCCCGACACGGTCGCCTCTCTCGAAGACCTGATTGGCGCTCATGAGACATCCTGAATTCTTCGAATGCCGATAAATAGATTTGGCAACACACACGGTCTGTGGCAGGTGTGGCCGCTCGTTTCGGCCCGTACCCGACTATCCGTTAATCCGTCTCGCGGCTGTAGGACTGCAACAGCGCCGAGGGAACCGCGAGCTGGTCGCTCTTGGTCCGGATGACGGCGTAAACCAGTACGAGAATCGTCGCCAGATACGGGTACGTCCCCATGATCTGTGGGTTCATGAGGAACTCGACGACGGGGTTGATGACCCCGGCGAGCGGCGCGTCAGGACCCACCGTCAGCGAGATGGACTGCGAGCGAATGCGGAGCGCGTCGAGCAGGCCGAACAGATACGCTCCCACGAGCATCCGGCGGGGCCGCCACTGTGCGAAGATAACCAGCGCGACGGCGATCCAGCCCCGGCCCGCGGTCATGCCGGGCACCCAGAGCTGTGAGAACGCCAGCGAGAGGTGTGCCCCAGCCGCGCCGGCGAACCCGCCGCCGATGAGTACCGCGAGATACCGCAGTCTGAACACGGACACGCCCATCGTGTCCGCCATCTCGGGGTCTTCGCCGACGGCTATCATTTCCAGCCCGAGATTCGAATGGTGCAGGAAGTACCAAACCACGACCAGCAGGCCGAGTGCGAGGTAGTCCGTCGCCGTGCTCCGGAAAAAGGCCTCACCGATGACCGGGATATCGACGAGGTACTGTCCGACGAGCGGGAGCGTCATTTGTGGGAAGCCGTCGATTGATTCCTCGACCCAGCCAGAGCCGAAGAACGTCGTCAGACCGCCCCCCAGCAGCGTCAGCATGACGCCGCTGATGACCTGGTTCGACTTCAGCGTGATACAGAGGAACGCGTGGACCAGCGCAAGCACCATCCCGAGGAGGATGCCGACGCCGAATCCGAGCCAATGGCTCCCCGTCACGACGGTAGTGATGAACCCGCCGAGCGCGCCGACGAGCATCATGCCCTCGACGCCGAGGTTGAGGACGCCCGCCCGCTCGCTGAGGAGTTCCCCCGTCCCGGCCAGCAGGAGCACGGTCGCCGCCTGAACGGTGGCATCGAGCAGCCCGGCGATGAAGCTCACCATCAGTCGTCACCCCGCTGTGGCTGGGCCGGCGTCTCCGCTGGCCCGCGTTTTACGTCGATACCGACACGGTAGCTCTTGAAGAACTCCGCAGTGATCAGAAAGAGGATGACAAGCGCTTGGATGATCTCGACCAGCGCCGCGGGCACGCCAAAGGCCACTTCCATGCTCGACCCGCCGACGAACAGCACGGCGAAGAACAGCCCCGCGAGCAGCACTTTGAGCGCGCTGTTGCGGCCGAGCAGCGCGATCGGAATGGCGGTGAAGCCGTATCCGGGTTCGAACCCGGCGCGGTAGCGACCCTGTGCGCCGGCGATTTCACTGATGCCGCCCATGGCCGCGAACGCACCGCCAACGACGAACACCAGGAGGTAGACGTAGAACTTGCTCATCCCCGCCTGCTGTGCGGCCGCATCGTTCGAGCCGACGAACGTGATTTCGAACCCGAGTCGCGTTCGCGTCATCAGGACGTAGGTCACCACGACCATACAGACGGCGACCAGTAAGCCGGCGTGGACCCCGCTGACCAGTTCCGGAATCGTCGCGGCCTCGGAGAACCGCTCGGACTGCGGGAAGTTCCCGGTCCCGCCCTGCATCGGTCCCCGGAGCAAGTAGCTCTGGATTTCGAGGGCGACGAACGTCAGCAGTAGCGAGGTGATGATCTCGTTGACGTCCCACTTCGCACGCAGGTACGCCGGGATGCCCGCCCAGATACCGCCGGCCACGGCTGCGGCGACGAACATCAGCGGGACCAGTGCGAGCCCCGGAAGCGAGACGTTCAGCCCGATCCAGGTCCCGGCGAGTGCACCGGCGACGAGCTGTCCCTCGGCACCGATGTTGAACAGTCCCGCTTTCAGCGGGAGATACACCGCCAGTCCCGTGAGAATCAGCGGCACCGCTTTCGTCAGCGTCTCGGTGAGGCCGAACTCGGTAAAGAGCGTGTCGACGAACATCGTCGCGTACGCCGCGACGGGATTTACATCGAGGACGACCAGCGCGACGGCGCTCACCGCCAGCGCGGCCAGTACGGTGAACACGGGCGTCCCGTAGGCAAGCCAGGCGGGAATCTCCTCGCGTGCGTCGACGTTGACTGCGACATTCATCAGCTCTCACTCTCCTGTGTGGCCACGGACTGAGGCGGCGACGAAGCCGTCTCACTGGCGTCGTCCCCACCTCCGCCGGTCATCTCCAGACCGATCCGTTCCCGGTCGGCCTCGGCCGGTGTCGTTTCGTAGACGAACTCGCCCTCGTACACGACGAGAATTCTGTCGCTCAAGTCGAAAATCTCGTCCAGGTCTTCAGAGAGCAGGATAATACCCGTGCCCGCCTTGCGCTGTTCGAGCAGTGTCTCCCTGATGAACTCGATTGCCCCGACGTCGACGCCACGGGTCGGTTGGTTCGCGATGAGCAGATCGGGGTCGCGGTAGATTTCCCTGGCCAGGATGAGCTTCTGGAGGTTCCCACCGGAGAGGTCGCCGGCGTTGGTCTCGGTGACGTCGCTGACACCGCGGACATCGAACTCCTCGACCAGCGTCTCGGCGTACTTCCGGAGTTCCCCGTAGTCCAAAAACGGCCGGTCGCCGAACCGGCCGTCCCTGAAGTCTTTCATCGTGGCGTTGTGCATCACCGAGAGTTCCTCGGCACAGCCGTACTGGAGTCGGTCCTCGGGGACGAACGAGACGCCGCTGTCGACGAACGTCTTCGGTTTCGCGCCAGTGATGTCCTCGCCGTTGACCACTAACTCGCCGGCTGTCACGTCACGGATGCCGGCCAGGACCTCGGCCAGTTCCTTCTGGCCGTTACCGCTTACGCCCGCAATACCGACGATTTCGCCCTGCCGAACCGTCAGGTCGATACCGGAGAGAGCTTCGATATCTCGGTTATCGGTGGCCTCAACCCCGCGTGCGCGCAGAACCGGCTCACCGAGGTCGACAGCGTCCCTGTCGATTTCGAACAGCACTTCGCGGCCGACCATCATCTCCGCGAGGTCTGCCCGGGAGACTGACGACACCTCGGCGGTGCCGACGTTTTCTCCCTCCCGGAGAACCGTTACGCGGTCGACGATGGCGTCGACCTCGGTGAGCTTGTGCGTAATGAAGATTATCGAGAGTCCCTCGTCAGTCAGCCGTTCGAGCGAGTCGAAGAGCCGCTCGGCCTCGGTCGGCGTAAGGACTGCTGTGGGTTCATCGAGAATCAGGAGGTCGACATCCCGGTACAGCGCCTTGAGTATCTCGACGCGCTGTTGCTGGCCGACATCGAGTTCCCAGATCTTTGCGCTCACGTCGATGTCGAACCCGTACTGATCCGCCAGGTCCTGAATCCGCTGCTCGGGGACGTCGAGACCGAGCGAGAACTGGCCGGCGAGCGACTGGACGAGACTGTTGTTCCGGACCGCCGCCGGGAGCCAGCTGTCCTCGGCATCGCTGCGAAACGCTGTGGCCGGTTCACGTTCACCGAGCACGACGTTCTCGGCGACGGTCAGGCGTGGTATCAGCATGAAGTGCTGGTGGACCATCCCGATCCCGGCGTCGATAGCGTCCTGTGGCGACTCCAGGTCGAGCCGCTCGCCGTCGAGATAGATATCGCCGTGGTCCTGAGAGTAGAGCCCGTACAGAATCTTCATCAGCGTGCTTTTTCCCGCGCCGTTTTCACCGAGGAGGCCGTGGATTTCCCCGCGCTCGACGGAGAGGTTGACGTGGTCGTTGGCGACGACCCCAGGGAACTCCTTCAGAATCCCCTCCATCCTGAGCGTGGTGTGTTCGGACATGCTCTCTGATCTTGGCCGGGTATCAACAATGTAGTGGCATAATTGTTTCCAAAGGTAGCCATATTCGCCGTCCAGAACGGGAAATGCCGGACATTTGCCAAGTATCAGTTGTTATGTGTTAGCGTCCGTTGTCGACGTCCATCCAGTCTGTCGTGACAGCCAGTAGGATAGACATATGCTGCAGATAATCACCATATACGTATGATAGATTTGGTTTTGTGGCACATATATTGATAATAGGGTAGAAAAAGCTGCACGAACGGGACAATTTAAGTGATTGTTTCTGCAATGGGAATCCGGATAGTGAATGGTTGACAAGAAACACGCCAAATCGAGACGGGAGCTACTGACAGCACTTGGGGCAGCAGGAATTACCGGACTCGCCGGTTGTAGCGGTGGTGATGACGGAGGCGATGGCGAAGCAGCCACCGACACCGCCGATGGCGGGGCTGCTGACGGGACCACAACCGGTAGTGACGGCGGGTCCGGAACGGATTCGGTCACGGCCGCCTGGGTGTACAACTCGGAGGTCGGGGACCTCGGCTGGTCCTGGGCCCACAACGAGGGTCGGGAGGCGGTCGCAGAAGAATACGACTGGCTGAAGACGGAGTACACCGAGGCTGTCGCCCCCGCTGATTCCGAGCGGGTGTTCGAACAGTACGCACAGGGTGACGCCGACATCATCTTCGGCTGTACGTTCGAGTACCAGGACCCGATGGCGGCCGTGGCGGAGCAGTACCCCGACACGTACTTCGAACACAACACCGGCTACCTGACGATGGAGAACATGGGCCGGTACATGGGCCGGATCTATCAGCCTCGATATCTCGCCGGACAGGCCGCCGGTACCGTCACGGAGACAGATACGCTGGGATACGTGGCGGCGTTCCCGATTCCCGAGGTCATCCGTGGCATCAACGCCTACGCGCTCGGGGCCGCGTCTGTCAACGACAGCGCGACGCTGAAGGTCAGATGGACGAACTCCTGGTTCGACCCGCCGACCGAAAGCGAGGCGGCGAACGCCCTGCTGGACGAGGACGTCGACGTGATGGCCCAGCACCAGGACTCCCCCGCCGCGCTCCGAGCGGCCTCCGATGCGGGTATCTGGGCGACTGGCTACGACGCTCCCATGGGCGACATCGCCGGCGAGAACTATCTCACCTCCCCGATCTGGCACTGGGAAGAGTTCTACGGCCCGACAATCGAGTCTGTCAGGGACGGAACCTGGGAGTCCGACGCGTACTGGGAGGGAATCGATTCAGGCATCTGTAGTCTTGACGACTGGGGGCCGGACGTGCCCCAGGAAGCGAAAGACACCGTCTCGGAGTCACGGTCGGCGATACTCGACGGGGATCTGGATGTCTGGGCCGACTCGGCGTTCGAAGGCGAGAGCGACGAATTCCTCTTCCAGCAGATGAGCAGTTACGTCGACGCTGTCGAGGGGGAGGTCCCGAACTGATTCTGCCACCGGCACACAGCTGACGTACTCATCTGCAGTTGCTGGGGCCTTTCAGACGGCTGTGACCACGGTCGTAGTAGTATCGAGCCACGAAGACGATTTTCGGTCACGTTCACGCAAATATATTTGTTCGCTGTAAGATCAAAGATGGTATCTCTTAAGTAGGAGTTTTCGCTACGTCTACTCAGTTCAGTAATGGTGAATACCAACCGAACGATATCGCGGCGGGAGATGCTGGGTGCCCTCGGGGCGTCAGGGGTAACCGCGCTAGCCGGCTGTAGTGGTGGCGACAGCGGGAGCGACGACGGTGATTCGACTGATGGCACTACGACCGGTAGCGACGAAGGCTCCGGGTCAGACTCGGTGACTGCTGCTTGGGTGTACATCTCGGAGGTCGGCGACCTCGGCTGGTCCCATGCACACGACGAGGGGCGGAAGGCGGTCGACGAGAAATACGACTGGCTGGAAACCGAGTACACGGAGGCTGTCGCGCCTGAAGACTCGGAGCGCGTTTTCGAGCAGTACGCGCAGGGTGACGCCGACATCGTCTTCGGGACGACGTTTGGCTACCAGGACCCGATGTTCACCATCGCGGAACAGTACCCCGACACGTACTTCGAGCACGCGACCGGCTATCGCACCCGAGAGAACATGGGGCGGTACATGGGCCGGATTTACCAGCCCCGGTATCTGGCCGGTCAGGCAGCCGGAATGGTGACCGAGAACAACACTATCGGCTACGTCGCCGCCTTCCCGATTCCCGAAGTCATCCGCTCGATCAACGCGATGGCGCTCGGCGCGCGGTCGGTGAACCCGGACGCGACATTCAAAATCCGGTGGGTCAACGCGTGGTTCGACCCCCAGACCTCAAAGCAGGCGGCCAACTCGCTTATCGATGAAGGGTGTGACGTCATCTCGCAAGAGCAGGACTCCCCTGCTCCGGTCAGGGCCGCCAACGAGGCGGACGTGTGGGCCTCCGGCTACAACGCGCCGATGGGCGAGTTCGGCGGCGACAACTACCTCATCTCCCCGGTGTGGAACTGGGAAGAGGTGTACGACCCGACCATCTCCGCGGTCCGGGACGGAACCTGGGAATCCGATGCCTTCTGGGGCGGCATGGAGACGAACCTCCCCGCACTCGACGAGTGGGGGCCGGAGGTTCCACAGGAAGTCAAAGACACCGTGGCGGAAACGGAAGAAGAGATCGTCAACGGCGAACTCGACGTCTGGGCCGGCTCCGAGTTCGAGGGTGAGAGCGACGAATTCCTGTTCCAGGAGATGAACAGTTTCGTCGACGCCGTCGACGCCGAAGTGCCGGAGTAAGGAAGCCCGGTTCGGCGTTTTTCAGCTCGACACCGCCGCACCGATAGCGAGCAGTCGAGCCGGTCAGTCACCGGTTAGTCGTCGCCAGTGCGGTCGAGTTCGGGACGGGTCGCACCACCCCACTCCTCATAGGAGCGAAGCACGTCGCCGTTTCGCTCCCCGGTCAGTTCGCCGTCCCGGACCGCAACCTGGCCGCCGACGAGGACGTACGCCATTCCATCGGAGAACTGAAACGGGTCCTCGTAGGTCGCGTTCGCCGACACCGAGTCGAGGTCGAAGGCCACGAGGTCCGCGACGTACCCCTCGCGGACGTACCCGCGGTCCCTGAGACCGAGGATATCGGCCGGATGTCCCGCGGCCTTGTACGCCATCAGTTCCGGCGAGAGCACGTCCCGCTCACGAACGTACCGTTCGAGAATGCGACTGAACGCCCCGATAGCCCGCGGGTGGGGTTTCCCGCCAAAGATACCGTCCGTACAGAACGTGCCGCGGTCGTCCGCGAGGAACCGCTCGATGTCTTCCTCGGCCATCACGAAGTCGGCCATCGTCACGTCCAGTTCTTCGGCGACGAGCAGGTCACACATCGCGTCGACCGGGTCGCGCCCGGTTTCGGCGGCGATATCCCCGATAGTATCACCCTGATAGCGGCCGCTCCCAGTCCGCGTCACGAGGATATTGTCCCACGATCCAGCGGCGTACGCGAGATTCTCCCAGTCACCCGGCTGGGAGATGTCAGCGGCGATACGGTCCCGGACTGCCGCGGAGTTGAGACGGTGACGGATGGCCTCCGAATCGCCCTGCCGTGCCCACGGCGGCAACAGCGCGGTGAGCATCGTCGACCCGGCCGTGTAGGGGTACTGGTCGAAGGTGACCCGCTGGCCCCGGGCGGCGGCATCGTCGAACAGGTCGAGCACGGCCTCGGAATCCCCCCAGTTCTGCTGGCCGCCGACCTTGAGATGTGAGACGTGGGCGTGACAGCCGCCGCGCCGACAGATGTCGAGATATCGGTCGATAGATTCGACCACGCGGTCCGTCTCGTTCCAGACGTGGGAGATCATGAACGAGTCGCGCTTGGCGAGGGTATCCGCAAGCGCCACCAGTTCGTCGTCGCGGGCGTACGAACTCGGGGGGTATATCATCCCTTTGGACATGCCGAACGCGCCTTCTTCAAGCGCTACTTCGAGTTCCTGTCGAATCGCATCGAGTTCACCGGGCGCTGTGTCGTGGTCGGACGTTGGTCTGTCCAGCCGTCGACTGGTGACTGGCCCGGCGGCGACGACGTGTTCACCGCCGAGCGGGCGGTCCTCGAACCCGGCCAACATCGACCTGATGTTGCCATGGGGGGCGTAGTACGCGCAGTTGACAGCGGGCTCGACGGATTCGAGCGCCGCGAGGTAGCCGTCAACGGTGTGCCAGGGCCACGTTTCGCCGAGCGTGCCGTCGAGTGATTTGACCCGTTGTGCCCATTCGTCGGTGAGGTTCGGTGGCACCGGGGCGACGCTGACCCCGTCCTGGCCGAGGACTTCCGTCGTGATACCCTGCGTCAGTTTCTCCTCCGCATCGGGATGCTCGAACAGTCGGAGCTCGGAATGCGCGTGCATATCGATGAACCCCGGCGCGAGATACGACCCGTCGAGGTCGACCACGCGGTCGGCGTCGAGGGGGGCCTCGCTGATTGTTTCGATTCGGCCGTCGGCGACACGCACGCTCGCAGTGAACGAGGGGCGACCGCTCCCGTCCAGCACCCGCGCGTCTCTGAACGCGATGGACGCGGCACTCAGCTCGGTCATGTCTGCTGACTCGCGGAACGGTCGTTTGGCTCTTTCGGTGGTCTCAACCGTGTGTGACAGGGGGCGAGCGCGTGCCACACCGTGTCTGTCGATCTGTGTGGGGCCACCCCGACACAATCTTCAAGACGACACCGCGGAACAGCTACGCAATGCCATCCGTCAGTCTCGACAGCGAGCGGTTCAGACAGCGCTTCGATACGTTCAACAAAATCGGCGCGACAGAACGGGGCGGCGTGAACAGACCGAGCCTGTCCGACGCGAACAAGACGGCCCGCGACACGCTTGTCGAGTGGTTCCGCGAGGCCGGACTGGAAGTCCGTATCGACACGATGGGCAACATCTTCGGTCGGCGAGAGGGGACGGAGGAGGACGCCGCACCGGTCCTGTTCGGGTCACACATCGACAGCCAGTACAACGGCGGGCGGTACGACGGCGTTATCGGCGTCCTCGGTGGATTGGAAGTCATCGAGGCGTTCAACGACGCCGGCGTGACGACCGAACGTCCACTGGAGGTCGTTGCCTGGAGCAACGAGGAGGGCGTGCGCTTCCAGCCGGACATGCTCGGCAGCGGCGTCTACTGCGACGTGTTCGACCTCGACTACGCCTACGCGCGCGAAGACAAGGACGGAAAGCGGTTCGGAGAGGAGCTCGAACGCATCGGCTACAAGGGCGAAACACCCTGTGAAGCCGATGATATCCACTGCTACTTTGAGATGCACGTCGAGCAGGGGCCGTTT
The DNA here is from genome assembly GCF_048595605.1 of Haloarcula sp. KBTZ06. NCBI lineage: Archaea > Methanobacteriati > Methanobacteriota > Halobacteria > Halobacteriales > Haloarculaceae > Haloarcula > Haloarcula sp. KBTZ06. Next base: position 299,629 of record NZ_CP184339.1, on the reverse strand, counting down.
CTCGAACAGCAGGACATCCCCGTCGCCGCTGTCGAGGGCGTGTTCGGCTTTGCCTGGCTGAACGTCACCTTCGAGGGGCAGGCCAACCACGCCGGACCGACGCCGATGGATATGCGCCACGATGCCTTCGTGGCGACGGCGGACGTAACCCGCGCGGTCCGACGGATCACGGCGACCGAGGGAACGGACCTCGTCGGCACGGTCGGCAGCGTCGACGTCTGGCCGAACGCCATCAACGTCATCCCCGAACGCGTAGAGTTCACGCTCGATTTCCGCTCGTACGACGATGCCGTGGTCGACGCGGCCGTCAACCAGATAAGGGAGGAAGTCGCCCACGCGGCCGAGCGCGAAGGGCTCGAATACGAGATCGAGGAGATAATGCGAGTCGACGCGGACCCGTTCGACCAGGACTGCATCGACACGGTCGTCGAGGCCGCCGAAACGGTCGGCTGTGAGTACATGCGACTGGTTAGCGGCGCGGGCCACGACGCGAACTACCTCAACAAGATAACCCCGACGAGCATGATTTTCGTCCCGAGCGTCGACGGGATCAGCCACCGCGAGAGCGAGTTCACCGAGTGGGACGACATCGTCACCGGGACAGAGGTACTGCTGAACGCCGTGCAGGCGAAGGCCGCCGAGTGATTAGTTCCGTTCTCGGAGAATACGTGTCACAGATTTGCCACACGTCACACATTGACTAGCGCATCTGCCGCGACTGTGTCAACCTAGTGTCGTGTAGTGGGCCGTGCCCGTGAAATCGTCTGGCAACATTGCGTTCAGACACCTGTGAAGCATACATATATGAGAGAGTGTTGCACACCTGTTCACTGACAGGCGTGTGTACGTAGCACATACCGAAAACCGGAGGGTACGCTGTGGATATTGAACTCACAATCAACGGCGAGCGAACGAGAGTCGAAGCCGGGTCGGCGGAGGACCTGGCGACGGTTTTGAGACAACACGGCTACATCGGCGTGAAATGTGGCTGCGACGGCGGAGCCTGCGGCGCATCGAAGGTGTTCGTCGACGGCGAGGTGCGCATGGCCTGCGGAATGGCCGCGGCGGACGCCGACGGGAGTGAGATACAGACCGTCGCAGCGCTCGGAACACAGGACGACCTGCACCCGGTGCAGCAGGCGTTCGTCGACAACTTCGCCGTCCAGTGCGGGTTCTGTATCCCAGGGATGATAATTCAGGCGGTGGCACTGCTGGATTCGAACCCAGACCCAACCGAGCGGGAAGTCCGGGAGGCACTGGACGACAACATCTGTCGCTGTACCGGCTATCAGAAGCCGGTCGAAGCCGTTCTGGACGCAGCAGAACGAATGCAGGGGGAGCAGTCGGTTGCCGCGGACGGCGGCCGGTCGGTCGATGGGCCCCCGCGCAGAGCCGAGTCGACCGGCTGCTGTGGAGGTGGCTGCGATGAGTGACGACGACGAGACAGCCAGGGCCGACGGCGGCACGGCCTCACAGTCAGAGACTGTCGAAGACGAACGGTTCGAGGAGCACCCTCTCGAATGGGACGAACCCGAGAACAACGACAAGGCTCCGGACGAGCGCGACAGTGTCTCCCACCGGACGGAGAAGTACGACGACCGAAAGCTCGTCACCGGGCAGGCGAAGTACACCGCCGACTACGAGGAGCGGTATCCGGACCTCGCATACGCAGCGGTCGTCCGAAGCGAAATCCCACACGGCCGCGTGACCGATATCGACACGAGCGCGGCCGAGGCGATGGACGGCGTCGAAGCGGTCCTGACACCGGAATCCGACGCGGTGCCGGACGCGAAATACACCAGCGCCGGGCAGTCCTATCCCGAACCGAGCCCGTGGGACATGCGCGTGCTGAACGAGCACGTCCGCTACATCGGCGACCCGATTGCCGCCGTCGCAGCCGACGACCGGACAACCGCGAGCGCCGCCGTCGAGGCTATCGAGGTGTCGTACGAGGAGTACGACTACGTCACCGACCCGGAGGACGCCTTCGGCGAGGACGCGCCGCAGTTGTTCGAGGGCGGCGAGGTCGAGAACGAGATTGTCGGCCACGACTACGACCGCAACCGGATGGCCCACATCGAGGGCGAACTCGGAGACGTGGACGCGGCGCTCGACGGCGAGACCCACGTCCACGAGACCGAATGGGAGACGATCCGACAGTCTCACGCGAACGTCGAGAAACACACCTCCTTGGCCTACACGAACGAGGACGACCGCCACGTCCTCATCACCAGCACGCAGGTGCCGAACCACACGCGCCGCCAGCTCGCCCACCTGTTCGACATCCCGATCCGTGATATCCGCGTGACGAAGCCGCGGGTCGGCGGCGGGTTCGGCGGGAAACAGGCGATGGTCGTCGAGCCGATTCCGCTCGCGCTGTCGCTTGCCACCGATCGCCCGGTCCTGTACGAAGCCAGCCGTGAGGAGGAGTTCTACGCGATGCGCTCGCGGCACCCAATGAAGGTCAAAGCGAAGACGGCCGTCACCGACGACGGCGACATCGAAGCCATCGACATCTACGCGCTTTCGAACACCGGCGCGTACGGCAGCCACGGCATGACCGTCGCGGGCAACGTCGGGAGCAAGCCGCTGCCGCTGTACTCGAAGGTCCCGAACGTCCACTTCGAGGCCGATATCGTTCACACGAACACGCCCCAGACCGGGGCGATGCGGGGGTACGGCGCGCCACAGGGCACGCTTGCGCTGGAAGGCCATCTCGACGAGGTCGCCCGCGACCTCGGTCTCGATCCCGTCGAGTTCCGACGCCGACACCACATGGAAGTCGGCGACCTCGACGAGATCGCGGGGATGATGGGCGGCGAAGGCGCGGAGCGCCGTATCCGGTCGTGTGGCCTCGACGAGTGCATCGAACGCGGGAAGGACGCTATCGGCTACGACGACCTCGAACAGCCCGCCGCAGACCATCTGCACCGCGGCATCGGGATGGCGCTGTCCGCGCAGGGGACCGGCGTCGCCGGCGACGAACTCGGGGCCGCCCAGATAATGATGAACGAGGACGGGAGCTTCCACCTGCAGGTCGGCGGCGTCGACATCGGGACGGGCGCTGACACGGCGTTCCTCCAGATCGCCGCCGAAGTGCTGGGCTGTGATGAGGCCGACATAGTCGTCAAGTCCGCCGATACTGACGTGACGCCCTTCGACTACGGCGCGTACGCCTCCTCGACGACGTACATCAGTGGGATGGCCGTCAAGAAGGCCGCCGAGGACGCAAAAGAAAGGATTCTCGACTGGGGGGCGAAACTGCTTGAGGAGCCAGTCGATGTTCTGGAAACCGGCGACGGAACGGTGTACAGCGAGACCAGCGGTGATTCGGTCACACTCGAAGACATTGGCTACGAGGCCGCCTACGGCGACGACGAGCGGGAACACATCCTGGGGAAGGGGACCCATTGCACCGAGGAGAGTCCCCCGCCCTTCGCCGCCCAGTTCGCCGACGTGACCGTCGATGAGACAACCGGCGAGTTCGAGGTGCACAAACTGGTCGTCGCGGTCGATTGTGGCGTCGCGATCAACCCCGGCATGGCCGAGGGCCAGATCGAGGGCGCGAACCACATGAGCTACGAGATGGCCGTCAGCGAGGGTATCACGCTCGACGACGAGGGACGGGCGGAAGTGACTGACTTCGACGAGTACGGACTGCCGTCGGCGACCGAGACGCCGCCGATCGAATCGATTCTGGTCGAGACCCACGAGCCGACCGGTCCGTTTGGCGCGAAATCGGTTGCGGAGGTCCCGACAAACACAGTCCCGCCGGCGCTGTCCAACGCCGTCCGGGACGCCGTCGGCGTCCGTATCCGGGAAATGCCCATTTCCGCCGAGAAAATCAAGGCAAAACTGGACGAGCGCAAAGCCTAGCTCCGATCGCGGTGACAGTCACGCCAACAGACCCGGTGTGTCGGCGTGGCATATCGCAAATCCGCGATAGCTATTTACCGCTCTGTTCGTCACGTTGCTGACATAGCCAGCGAGCTGATGAGTCATATGGAAATCGAACTAGAAATTAACGGTGTGGAACGGACTGTCGAAGCATCGAAGTCCGATTCGCTTCTCGATGTCCTTCGGCGGAACGGGTACACCGGATCGAAACGGGGGTGTGACACCGGCGCGTGCGGCTTCTGTACGGTCCACGTCGACGGCGAACCGGTGAAATCCTGCGTCGAGCCGGTGACGAAAGTACGGGACACATCCGTCGAGACAATCGAAGGCCTGGGCGAACAGGACGACCTGCATCCGGTCCAGCAGGCCTTCGTCGTTAACACCGCGTTGCAATGTGGCTTTTGCATTCCGGGGATGATAATGCGCTCGACGGCGCTGCTAGAGGCGAACACGGACCCGACAGAGCAGGAGGTCCGGGAAGCGCTGTCGGACAATCTCTGTCGATGCACCGGCTACAAGAAAATCGTCGAAGCGGTGCTGGACGCCGCCGAGCGGATGGACGGCGGGACAGCCGTCGCCGCCGACGGTGGGAAGGCAGTCGAAGGCAACGAGAGGGTCGCAAATTCGACCGAGTGTACAGTCAACGACTGCGACTGCATGGAGGGCGGTCAGTGAGCGATTTCGACCGGGCTCGGGAGACGAGCGAGCAGCCCGACAGGACAGGGGTGGAAGACGCGGCCCCTGCCGGAGCTGAGAAGGAGTCAGAGGCGGACGTGGCACGGGAACCTGACCGGAAGCCCAAATCCGAACGCGACACCATCACGGCGGACGAGGAGAAAGACGACGCGCGGAAGATTGTGACCGGGGAGGCCCGTTACACGGCGGACTACCGCGACCGGTTTCCAGACCTCGCCCACGGGAAAGTGGTTCGCAGCGACATCGCCCACGGCTACGTCGAATCGGTCGACACGAGCGCTGCCGAGGCGATGGACGGCGTCGACGCCGTCATCACGCCGTTCGACGACGTAGTCCCGGACAAACTGTACTCCAGTTCGGGCCAGTCCTATCCCGAGCCGAGCCCGTGGGACCTGAAAGTGTTGCGCGAGCACGTCCGCTTCGTCGGCGACCCGGTCGCGGCCGTGGCGGCCGACGACCCGGAAGCGGCCGACCGCGCCGCACGGAAAATCGAAGTCGAATACCGGGAACTGGACGCCGTGTTCGACCCAGAGGAGGCCTTGGATGAAGACGCCCCGCAACTGTTCGAGACCGACGACGTGGAGAACAAGCAGTCGGGCGCGGACTACAGTAGAAACCTCGAATCACACTTCGAGGGGGAACTCGGTGACGTGGAGGCGGCGTTTGAGCGGGCCAGCAACGACGACGACCGGCACGTCATCGAGACGGAATGGGAAACGCCGTACCAGTCCCACTGCGTCCCGGAACCGCACACGACCATCGCCTACACGGACGAGGATGACCGGCACACGTTCATCACAGCGACGCAGGTCCCCTTTCACACCCGCCGCCAGATAGCGCACCTGTTCGACGTGCCCATCCGTGACGTACGGGTGACGAAGCCGCGCATCGGCGCGGGGTTCGGATCGAAACAGGAGATGGCGATAGAACCCATCGCCTTCGCGCTCCACCTGGCGGCGGGCCGACCGGTCAAACTGGAGATGAGTCGTCAGGAGGAGTTCACCGCGCTCCGCTTTCGACACCCGATGCGGATGCGGATGCGGACCGCGGTGACGGACGACGGCGATATCGAGGCGATGGACCTCTACACGCTGTCGAACTCGGGGGCATACGGCACCCACGGCATGACTGTCGCGAACAACGTCGGAACGAAGCCGCTTCCCCTCTATCCCCGGGTCCCGAACGTCCGCTTTGCAGGGGACGTGGTACACACGAACCTCCCCATGGGCGCGGCGATGCGGGGCTACGGCGCGCCACAGGGCCACTTCGCCGTCGAAGCGCACATGGACGAGGTGGCCCGCCGCCTCGACTTCGACCCCATCGAGTTCAGACTTCAAAACGCGGTCCGGGAGGGCGACCTCGACCGGAGCGTTGCCATCCTGAAAGACGGTGACCGGTTCACTCGACGGATTCGCTCGTGTGGCATCCGCGAATGTGTCGACCGCGGAAAGGCGGCTATCGGCTACGACGACCTCGAACAGCCCGACGAAGACCACCGCAAGCGCGGCGTCGGAATGGCGCTCATCGCACAAGGGAGCGGTGTCGCAGGCAAGGAACTCGGCGCGGCGCAGGTGCAGATGAACGAGGACGGGAGCTTCCACCTGCAGGTCGGCGGCGTCGACACCGGCACGGGCGCGGACACGATGTTCTCCCAGATCGCCGCCGAGGTGCTGGGCTGCACTCCCGAGGACGTCGTCGTCATCGCTGCCGACACCGACCTGACGCCGTTCGACTACGGCGCGTACGCCTCCTCGACGACATACATCAGCGGTCGCGCGGTCAAGAACGCCGCCGAGGACGCCAAAGAGCGGCTGCTAGAGTGGGGGTCGAAACTGCTCGACGAGCCGCCGGACGTGCTCGACACCGGCGACGGCGGCGTGTTCAGCGAACGGACCGGAAACCGCGTGTCGCTGGAGGAGATCGGCTACGAGGCCACTTACGGCGATGACGAGCGTGAACACATCCTCGGGGACGGGAACCACTCGACCGACGAGAGCCCGCCGCCCTACGGCGCGCAGTTCGTCGACGTGACCGTCGATACGGAGACCGGCGAGTACGAACTCAACAAGCTGGTGTTTGCAGCCGACTGCGGCGTCGCGATCAACCCCGCGCTGGTCGAGGGGCAGATCGAGGGCGGCGAGCACATGAGTCTCGAATACGCCACCAGCGGCGACCTCACCTTCGACGAGGAGGGCAACCCCGAAGTGCTCGGGTTCCGCCAGTACGGGATGCCACGGACGACCGACCACCCCGAGATGGAGACCATCCTCGTCGAGACACACGAACCCACGGGCCCCTTCGGCGCGAAATCTATCGCGGAACTCCCGACGAACGGCGTCCCGCCGGCGCTCTCGAACGCCATCTGCGACGCTGTCGGCGTTCGGCTGACCGAGCTACCGTTCACTGCGGAAGACGTGACGGCGGCACTCGATGAGCAGTCTGCTGGCGATGAGTGAGTTGGTTTCGAACAGCTTTCTTCCGATTAATATCACACACGGAGTGTTTTTTGTTGTGTCGAGCAAACTATTAAGATCAGGTCGGCGAAATCTCGACAGTATGGCGTACATCGGGTTTCTGCTGACAGGCGGTCCCTTCGACAGCGAGCGATGGCGTACCGCCTACGAGCTGGGCCGGGCGGCGCTGGACCAAGGCCACGAGGTGAGCTACTTCCACTACCTCGACGGCGCGCTTGTCCCCGTCGCCGACCAGACGTTGCCCGGCTGTTCGGACAGCGGACTGTACGACGAGATGCCGACAGAGAAGTTTCAGGAGCTTATCGCGGACGGCGCGGACGTCATCTGCTGCGGGCTCTGTGTCGACGCGCGGGGAATCGATGCGCCGGCCGACTACCCCGAGGGCGTCGAAGTCGGGCTGCTTCCGGACCTGGCGGACATCATCGGTGAGGCTGACCGGGTGGTCTCGCTATGAAACGAGATGTCGTCGTGTTGCTCACCCGCGCTCCGTGCGGCCGAGTCCACATCCCGGAGGGGCTGCGTGCCGCCCGCGGCGTCGCAGCTGGCTTCGATATGCACGACGTGACGGTGATATTCACCCAGGACGGCGTGTACGGCGCTCGGGACGCTGTCGGCCGCGAGGCGCTCAACATGAGCGGGCACGTCGCCGACTTAGCGGAACAGGGCGGACAGATGATCGCGGACCGCGCGGCGATGGCCGAACGCGGCGTCGACGAGGGTGAAATCGCCGACGACGTAACAGTCTGGTCGGACGACCGCGTCACCGCCCGCATCCGTGACGCCGACCACACACTGGATTTCTGATAATGTTGTATCTCATCGACAAGCCGATGGCCGAAATCGGACTGCGAACCGCCGCCGGGGACCCAGAGGCGCACGTCGTCCTCATTCAGGACGGCGTCTACCTCTCGCCGGATATCGACGCGCCAGTCTCGGCGGTCGCGAGGGACGTGGACGTACGGGGGGTCGACCTCACGCCGGACATCGACCCCATACCCTACGACGACGTAGTCGCTGCCATCGTCGAACAGGAGGTGAAGAGCTTCGTATGAGCCTGTTCGAACGTATCGACGAACTGGCCGGACAAGGGGTGCCGGCGGCCTTGCTGACCATCGTCCGCAAGGACGGCAGTGCACCGCGGGACGTGGGGGACAAGATGGTCGTCACCGACGACGAGGAGTACGGGACCATCGGCGGCGGGACAGTCGAGCACCTCGCCGTCCAAGACGCTCGGTCAGTACTCTCGGGAACCGACGACCCCGGCGTCCGGACGTACGAACTTGAACGCGGCGGCAACACGGGAATGGTCTGTGGCGGCGAGATGGAGGTGTTCATCGACCGCGTTCGCGGGCAGGCACGGCTCTACATCGCCGGCGGCGGCCACATCAGCACGGAGCTGGCTCCGTTGGCGGAGCGACTTGGCTACGCCGTCACCGTGGTCGACGACCGCGAGGCCTACGCCGACCCGGGGCAGTTTCCCGACGCTACCGACGTGATTCACGGCGACTACGGCGAGGCGCTCGGCGACCTGTCGATGGGGACCGAGACAGCCGTGGCCGTTGCGACGCGGAGCGGGACGTTCGACCAGGACGCCGTCGCTACGGCGCTGGACGACGAAGCTGGCTACGTCGGCCTCGTCGCCAGCGAGGCGAAGGCCAACCACGTCCTCGACTCGCTCGCCGAGTCGGGGTACGCCCGACGGGACCTCAGCCGGGTCCGAACGCCGGTGGGGCTCGACCTCGGCGGGAGCGGGCCGGCCGCCGTCGCGCTCTCGATTCTCGCCGAGGTCACCATGGACCGCCACGACGCCGCCGGTGAGCGGGCGACGCGCCTGAACCTCGACGACCTCGTCGTTGTCCGCGGCGGTGGCGACCTCGGGAGCGGCGTGGTCTACCGGCTCCAGCAGGCCGGCTTCCCGGTCATCGTCACCGAAGTCGAACAGCCGACAGTCGTCCGGCGGGCGGTCGCCTTCGGTGCGGCGCTGTACGAGGACGAGGTGACTGTTGAGGGGGTCACCGGCCAGGCAGCTTCTGATGTCGACGAGGCGCTCGAACTGCTCGCCGGCGATGTCGTCCCGGTACTCGTCGACCCAGAGGCAACCGTCGCCGACGAACTCGATGCCGCGGTGCTCGTCGACGCTATCATGGCGAAAGGGAAGTTCGACACCGGCACGCGTCGAGGGGACGCCGACGTAGTTGTCGGGATGGGGCCGGATTTCGAGGCCGGTGAGGACGTGGACGCGGTCGTCGAAACGGACCGCGGGCACGAACTCGGCCGCGTGTTCTACGAGGGGACTGCGAGCGAATACGACGGCGAGCCCGGCGAACGGCGCGGCTACACTCACGAGCGGGTGCTTCGTTCCCCGGCCGACGGTAATTGGACTCCGACGGTCGCCATCGGCGACAGTGTCACAGCCGGCGACGTGGTCGGCACCGTCGACGACCGGCCGGTCGAGACCGAGATAGACGGGCTGGTTCGCGGTCTGGTCCACGGCGGCCTCGGCGTCAGCGAGGGCACAAAGCTCGGCGACGTCGACCCCCGCGGCGAGTCCGTCGACCCAGCGAAGATCTCCGACAAGGCGCTGTGCCTCGGCGGTGGCGTGCTGGAGGCGACGCTTCGGTTGCGGTAGAAGGCTCCTACTAGACGTTAGGAACGGACTTCTTCGAGGGTCAGGTCATCCAGCGTAACGCCGCTGCCGCCCGTGACACGCCCGACAGCTCGGTAGAACACGCTGGCGTCGTCGAACGCTGCTTCGACGGCGTCGGTCGCGGCCGGCGGGACAGAGACGAACAGTCCGCCGCTGGTCTCCGCGCTCTCCCCGTCAGTTAGCCCGTATCCGAAAAGCGTGGAAAGGGCGGGCGTTCCTGCGATGACCGGGAGGTGTGTCAGTTCGATACCGACGTTCGAGCGGTCGGCCATCACGCGGCTCTGGCCGGCGAGGCCGAATCCGGTGATATCGGTCGCCGCGGTCGCGTATTCACGGCACGCCAGCGTTGCGTCCCGGTTCGGGGTCGTCATCCACGCGATGGCCTCCGAAGCAATACTGTCGAGCGGGCGGTCAGCGGCGTCGGTGACTGTCTCAACGAACTGCGCGTCGGTCACGCGGGTCGCCCCCATAGCCGGCTGTGTCCCGAGCGGTTTGGTCAGGTAGAGCCGGTCGCCCGGGCTGGCCCCCTGCGAAGTGAGCAGGGCGTCTGGCCGTGCTGTCGCCGAGATGGCGCCACCGGCGAAAGGCCACGGACTCATGATTGTGTGGCCGCCGGCGATGACGCCGTCCATCGCGTCCAGTGCGTCGGCCATGCCGGCGAGGATTGAGGCCGCGCTGTCGGTTAGTTCTCGTGGGAGGCCGAGGACGACCAGGCAGTCGACGTTCTCGACGGCCCCCGTGGCGAACGCGTCGCTGGCGGCGTTACAGGCCGCGACACGGCCGAAGTCGTACGGATCGTCGACGATAGGCGTGAAGAAATCCACCGTCGAGACCAGCGCGAGCTCGTCGGTGAGTTTCCGGGCAGCGGCGTCCTCGCCGACACCGAACAGCAGCGCGTCGCTGTCACCTGTGAGGCCGGCATCGGCGAGCAGCGAATCGAGGTCGCTCTGGCCGACTTTGCAGGAACAGCCGTGGAGTTCCGTGTACTCCGTCAGGCGCGTCGTCTCGTCGTCACCGTCAGTCGCCGCGTCGGTTCCCACACTCAGGCCTCCGATAGTGATGCCATCTCGGTCACCTGAAGTTCGAGTTCGAACTCGTCGGACTCGCCGGCGGTCTCCGCGGTCGTCACGTCGATGCCGTGGGTCGTACACATCCGCCGCAGGTTCTCTTCGGCCGGTGGGTAATCACCTCGAACGACGAGCGTCTCCCCAGGGTCGAGGTCTGAAAGCGCCTGCCGGACAATAAGCGCCGGCCGGGGACAGATTTCACCACGAACGTCTACGCGGGGCATACGGGTACGTGTGTTACTAAGTCACAAAAACGCTGTCGGCGACACACCTCGTTGCCTCGGCAAGCTATTTTTGTGTGTCCCGCGGAGCGACTGTATGCATCTGGCTGCTGCGCTGGACCTGGGTTCCAGCGCTGCTGTCGCCTTTGTCGGGGCTGGTGGGAAGAAAACCGCGATGGGACAACTGACGATTGAAGGGACCGACGAAGGGTACGACGTGGGCTACACGACAACGACAGCGATGCCACCGCCGCCTGACCTGCCGCTGACGCTCACTGGCCCGGACGAGTGGTGCGACGACCTCGACGAACACGAACCGCCAGTTGCCTTCGCTCGCGAGAGGGTAGCCGATCCGGCGCGAGTCGACTGGAAGGTTCGCGGATTCGACGCGAGTGTGGTGGAACAGCTATCCGAGGCTGGACTGTTCGACTGGCTGCTCGTCAAGGCTGACGGCGCACGCAAGCGCGAGTTCAAAGCGCCCGGTGCTAGGGAGCCGGTCGTACCGAGGACAGCGAGCCACGTCGTTCCGGTCGCCTCAGTCGCCGCCGTCGGTGAAGTGCTGACGACGGACGTGGTCCACCGGCCGGAGCGGGTAGCGGACATCACAGGCCTCGATGTGGGCGACACCATTACGGCGGAGGCTGTCGGGACAGTGCTCACACATCCTGAGGGTGGGCTCCGAAACGCGCCAACCGAGGCGTCTGTGATACCGCTGGTCAACAAAGCGGATACCGAATCACAGCAGTGTACCGCCAGAGACGTTCTCAGCCACGCACTGTCGCAGACAGGCCGGTGTTCTCGGGGCGTGATTACGTCGTTCGCGTCGGATATCTGTGAGGTCGTCGCTGTGACGGATGTGCAGGAGGCCCAGCGGTGACGAACGTCGGTGAACTACTCAGTATCGTTGTGAAACGAGGGCCACGATGAGCGGGCAGCACCGGACCGAAGTCGGTGGCGTCGTCCTCGCCGCTGGGCGGAGTTCACGGTACGAGCCGGGTAACAAACTACTGGCAACCATCGGCGGAAGGGCAGTCGTCCGACAGGTAGCCGAAACCGCATGTGAGTCACCGCTGTCGGACGTTGTCGCCGTCCTCGGATACGAGGGCGTGGCTGTCGCTGAGGCGCTAGAGGCGCTCTCAGTTTCGCTTCGTCATAACGACGATTACGCGGCCGGCCAGAGCGCGTCGGTTCGACATGGAGTCGACTATGCACAGAAATCCGGCTGGGACGCCGCCCTGTTCCTACTGGGCGATATGCCCTTCGTCCGGGCCGAAACTATCGAGGTGCTTATCGAAGCGTACCGTACAGGGACGGCAACCGTCGTCGTTCCCGAACACGAGGGGACGCGGGGCAACCCCGTGCTATTCGACGGCTGCCACTTCGATGCGCTCGCCTCAGTCTCCGGCGACCGCGGCGGTCGGGATATCATCGAGACCACCGAGCGGACAGCGTTCATCGAGGTCGAGGACCCCGGCATCCACTGGGATATCGATACCGATGCTGACCTCGCCGAGTTCGCGGACCGCCGCGACAGCCTGTAAATTTAAGACACTGATGGTGGAAGACTCGACTGATGAAACGGACAATCAGCACGGCCGATGCACCCGATGCGGTCGGCGCGTACAGCCAGGCGACGACAAACGGCTCGCTCGTGTTCACCGCGGGCCAGATTCCGATGACGCCAGACGGCGACCTGCTGGACGACGAACCGATAGCGACGCAGGCGGAACAGGCGCTATCGAACGTCGAAGCGGTGCTAGCTTCGGAGGGACTGGAGATGAGCGACGTGTTGAAAGTGACCGTCTATCTGGACGACATCGACGATTTCGAGTCGATGAACGACACGTACGCCGGCTTTTTCGACGACGAGCCGCCGGCCCGGAGCGCGGTCGAGGTCGCAAGCCTGCCAAAGGGCGTGGGAGTCGAAATCGAAGCAATCGCGACGAGCGAGTAAGGGCACCGCCAAGGGCCACTCAGGGCTTCTGTTCCTGTGCGGACTTGCGTTCGTCTTCGAGGTCCATCTCAAGCCCCATAGTCGAGGCCTCTTCACGCACGGCGTCGGCGTCGATGGTGGTTACCTCGCCGTGTTCCATAAGCACGTTCCCGTCGACCATCGTGAAGCGGACGTCGTCGCCGTGGGCCGCAAACACCAGGTGGGAGAGCACGTCGTGCAGCGGCGTCGCCCGCGTAAGGTCCGTATCCAGACCGACGATGTCGGCGCGCCACCCCTCCCGAATCGCGCCGAGTTCGTCGAAGCCGGCGGCTTTCGCGCCGTTGCGCGTCGCCATCTCGAAGATCTCGGCCGCGGGCGTCACTGTCGGGTCTAGCTGATCGACCTTCTGGAGGAGACTCGCCTGTCGCATCTCGGTGAACGCGTCGAGCGTGTTGTTACAGGGCGGTCCGTCGTTGCCGATGGCGACGTTGATACCGCGGTCACGGTAGTCCCAGATCGGCGCGATGCCGCTGGCGAGTTTCATGTTCGAGGACGGGCAGTGGGTGACGTGCGTCCCCGTTTCTGCGAGGACTTCGCGCTCGCTCTCGTCGGTCCAGACGCAGTGCGCAAGGACGACGTCCTCACCGGTGAGACCCACCTCGTCGAGCCAGTGGATGTTGCGCATCCCGGTATCCTCTTTGACCGTCTCGATTTCGCTCTGGTTCTCACTGGCGTGGGTGTGGATGCGGACGCCGTCGTATTTGTCCACGAGTTCGCGCACTCCCCGGAGACAGGCCTCGCTACAGGAGACGGCGAATCGCGGGGTGACAGCGTACCGAATCCGGTCGTTGTAGGCACCGTGATACTGCTGAATGAGCCGCTCGGACTCCTCCAGTGCGGCCTGCGTATCCTCCAGCAGCCCATCCGGCGAGCGCTGGTCCATCAGCACCTTGCCGAGCACGCCACGGATACCGATCTCGCCCGCCGCTTCGAAGGCGCGGTCCGCGTGGGCGACCGAGAGGTGGTCGATACAGGTCGTAGTCCCGCTTTCGATCATCTCCAGATAGCCCAGTTTCGCCGCGACTTCCATCTCCTCGGCGGTCAGGGAGGCTTCCATCGGCAGAATGTAGTCGAACAGCCAATCGAGTAGTTCCGTATCGTCGGCGATGCCGCGGCCGAGACTCTGCACGGAGTGGATATGGCCGCCGACGAGGCCCGGCAACAACACGTCGTAGGACTGGTGTTCGTGGTCAGCGTACTGCGATTCGAGTTCGGCACATGAACCCACAGCCTCGATACGGTCCCCGGAGACGACGACCGCCCCGTCCTGCAGGACGGTCTCAGAATCCGCAACGACAGTCCCAGTGAGTAGCATACGTCCTGCAAGAGGGTCTCTACATAAAGAAGGTCCTCATATCGGGACGACCGCCGAGTGCAGACAACCCGGCCACAGACGTGTGGCATTCCGTGTGTCGCGTGTGCTTCGCAGTGGCCTCATCTTTGCGAGCCGTTCCGTGTCCGTTTTTGACGGGTGATGTATCTAGTGAGTCTGGTTTGGGTACGAAACGAATCCACGCTGGCAAGTCGCTGAACGAGACGAGTGTTTGTCTCGTACTGCTCAGTAAACAGTTCGGGGTACTCCGACAGTAGCCTGTCGCCGATATCGATTATCTCCTGGGGGTCGGCCTGCATGGGTGTGAGAATCGCGGAGTGTGGCTGTTAACTGCTTTGCTCACAGAAATACCACGTTTGGCTCGTACTGTTGGCTGTCCCTCTTGCGAGAGATTTGTGACTCCCCGGGGGTGGCGAAATACGCCACAGACGAACAGCCGACAGTGTCAGTTATCCATCGATGGCTTTGGTGGCGTGTGTCGCTTGTGGCGGGTACTGGCACACCACTGAACCGTACGCTCAACGACAGATTCGCTGACACCGACCTTGTCAGCCACCGCCGACGCGGAACAGCCTCTATCAATCGCGAAGTGGAGGACGCTGTCGAGGTCTCGCTGGTCGATACCCAGTTCCGCCGCATCAGTTGCCCCAGTGTGCTCCATTGGATGGGGTGACTGGTCGAGGAGGTCCGATGGAACCGCAAGTGCAGCAGCCAGGGCCTCGATCTCAGTTCTATAGAGGTCGCCAAACAGCGACAGGTCCACGCCGTTCTCGCCGTGTTTCGCAACGGAGCCCAGCAGTCGGTCAGTCCGGGAGACAGTCCCTACAACGAGTTCGTTCCTGGTGTTTGCGACGTAGTACTTACACGCCATCCGGAAGCGTTCGCCAGCGTTTTGCATCGCCACGAGGTCGTCGGTCGGCCCCCCGGTCTCACCGACAACTCGCTGGAACGCCGTCAGCACTGGCTGCAGATTGAGCCGGTGACAGTCGATGTCAAGCAGCGACGCGACGGTTTCAGCCGTCCGAGCAGGCCCCTCGTCGCTTAGCTGTACCGGCATCACCAGTCCAGTCACGTAGTCGGCCCCGATGCCGTCGACAGCCAGCGCCGCCGCAACTGTCGATTCGATGCTGCCGTCGAGCGGAACGACCAGTCCGTTAGCCTCCGCCTCCGTGATCTTGTTCTCCAGGAACACCGGAAGGATTCCCTGTATCCGTCTGGTCGCTGCCTTCGACGTCGCCAATCCGTGGTCCTCACGCGGGAGTTTGAGCGTGTGAGGGTGCGTCGCTTTACTCACGGACTTTCTCCTCCCCCACTACCCAAGGCACACTCGGAGATGCGACTACCGAACGCGTGCATCCAACCAGCCTAATCATACTACAACGTAGGCCACTGGTGTCGTATAACTGTTGTCGACAAACGTCATGAGTGTCTTCGGTAGCCTCGATACACCTTATACATTACCAATAGTTATAAAAAGTATATGCGGTCATCTTCCCAATATCAAAATATTCTTGTGACTATAATCGGATGTGCGCTTCACTATATCCAGTATATCGTTTTATCTTTAACCCTTTGCTGAGGGGAAACGGGCGCTTTCAGAGCGAAAGTTGTACTCCCCGCTCATCTCGGCCCCGCCAAACCGTGTTCTGAAAGGCAGACCGCGTACACCAGCAATAAGCCAAGACGGTTGGCATCGTGATTCATCAGGTCGTGGGTTTGGTCGTTCCCACGGCCTGCTCGGCGACGACAAGTTCCCGGTTGACGATCCGGTCGACGATTGCACTGCTGTCTAGCTGGTCCGAGACGACATCGCCGTCTGCAGCGTAGCGTCTGACTGTGTACGCATCTATTGCGTTCCGGTTCTCGGTGACAGCTTCGACGACTTCGATTCGCTCATCAGTCACGGTGTTGCGATACGTGACGCCGGGGACAAAACTGACAGTCGGGACATCAGTCGGCCAGTCCCAGGTGAACTGCTTGTGGTACTGATCGAACTGCCACACGAGACGGTCGGCAGGGGCCTCTGTGTCGAGAGTATCGTTAGCCGCCGCCTGCAATGTCCGGTCCCAGTAGTCTATCACACAGGCTTTGAGATCTGCCTGAAGCTGTCCCTCAATCATCTTCTGTTCGATTGGATACTGCAGTTCGATAGCGACGATGGCCCAGCTGTCGAGATGCGTAAGACACCGCTGGCACTCCATCTCAAATACGGAGCAACCAAGCGGCCGCTCGACCGTGAGGTGGACGAGTTCGTTCCCGCAGTTCGGACACCACAGGAACAACACGTCGTCGTGGCTACCAGTCAGTTCTGCCAGCACAGTCATATCGTTGAACGGCTTGTCGATGTCAGCGTCCTGTGACTGGACGGACTCGCCAGTCACGGTATCGGAGGCGTCGTCCGCGTACTTCGCAATTTTACGGTCTTTTAGTAGTGTTTTGACGACTGAATCATACGATGAGTGTGACTCGGCATCCCGTATTTTCCTCAATTTATCTTTCGTCCAATCCTTGACCCGGATATTTGCCATCTGATTTGAAAAAGCCGGCTTTGCTAATAGTATTTCTGTATTATTGTCCTAAAAGTGAACTTATACCTATCCGATTGTTCCATTATCAGACACCAGAGACCTGCAGCTAAGCGTATCGGCGTCAGTGACGGGGACACTCAAGTTCAGTCGCTATCAGTCAGCCGAGGCCTCTTTCTCGTTCGCAACGGTCCACTGGGTCGGGTCGATCTCGCGTCCGTCAAACGCGGTGTATTCCGGGTACGCAGTAAACACCAGATACTCCGTTCCCTGCTGCAGGTACTCGATGAGGGTGTGGAGGTTGTCGTCGTCGAGGCCGCCTAGGCCGTCGACGAGCAAGAGCGGGACAGCGTCGTCGACATCGAACGACTGCCGACCGGCCAGCGCTGCCACAAAGCCGATGAGTTCGAGTTCACCCTCGCTGAGGGCATCTAAGCTCGCTTCCTGGCCGTCGCGGGCGACCACAATATCGAAGTCAGCGGTGAGTCGAGCCGTTTCGAACCCTGTCCCGAATCGGGAGAGGATATCCTTCATCGCGGTGTCAAACGCTTCCCGTGCCTCACGCTTGATTCGGTCTTTCCGGTTTCGAAGTTCCGCGAGGTCGTCACGGACGGTTTCGAGGTCGGTTTCGAGCGTGTCGACACGGGCCGCCCTCGTTTCGAGTTGCGCCAGTTCGTCGGCGGTGTCTTCGAGTTCGGCCTCGCGGTACTTGATCTCACTTTCGACGTCCGAAAGCTCCGCCACGGCCGCATCAACGTGGTCCGAAAGCTGCTCCACGTCCGACTGAGCCTGTTCGAGCCTGTTTCTGGCTGCGTCGAGGCTCTGTTTCCGGTCGGCCAGCGTCGCCTCTAGCTCAGCGATGTCTTCCTCTAGATCGGCCTTTCGACGGCGGGCCTGGCTGATCTCCTCGCGCTGTGTTTCCAGTTCCTCGACAGTATCTCGGTAGGTCTCTTTCTGGGCCCGGAGCGCCGTGAGTTCGTTTCCGAGCGCGTCCAGTTGGTCAGCCAAGTCCGCCCGTGTCGTCTCACTGCCGCACGTCCAACAGGCGACGGTGTCACCGTCGATATCGCGCTCCACCTCGGTAAGCAGGTCAACCCGGTCCTCGCTGAGTACCATCTCAGTGGCCGAGTACACGGACTGGAGTACCTCGGCGTCTCGCTCCACTTGCGAGAGGCTCTCGCGCGCCTCCGAGAGTTTGTCCGCGACGTCATTGTACTCCGGTATTTCGAGAGCGTCGAGAGCGTCCTGGCGCTCCGAGAGACGCTGTTCCGTCCGCTCGATACTTTGTTCGAGTCGTTCGACGCGGTTTTTCGCCTGGTTCTGTTCAGTCCGAGCTTGGCTGAGTTGGCGGCGGACCGACTCCGGACTGTCGTCGCTTCCTGCCTCACTGTCGATCGTCTCGCGTTTGGCCCGCAGGTCTTCGATCTCGTTTTCCAGCCGTGTCACTTTCTCTTGCACGCTGGGGAGCCGCTTTTTGGCCTCGCGTGCCTGCGTGAGTTCCGTTTCGATCTGTTCGCGTTCCCGTTGTAACGTCTCGATCTGCGAGTCGATGTTCTGGAAGTCCAGCGGCCGTAACAGCACGTCCTCGAGGTTTTCTCCTGTCCGGACAGCGCGACGGACTTCGTTACGCTCGTCCAGACACGCGAACAGTTCAGCGCGGATCACGTCGTACTCGTCGCTGAGGTACGGCTCGCCGTGCCGGACTACGGTACCGTTCTCTCGGGTAAGCGTCACGTCGTAGACACCGGTTGGCGTTTCGAGGTGCACCGCACCGCTGTCTGCGCCTTCGGTCAGTTCAGTGGAGGTGCCAAGGGCCGTCTTGACAGATTCGATGAAGCTCGATTTCCCCTGCCAGTTCGAGCCACGGACGACGTTCACTCCCGGCTCTACTGTCGCCGATCCGTCAAGTATACCCGCGATTCGTTCGATTTCGATGTTCCAGGTCATAAATCGTGTGTTGACAAGTTCGCGCTCCGGTGTTGCTTGCAAACGTACCCACGTTCGAGTGCAACATCGAACGGAACACGGGTCGGACAGTCCGGGCATCCGAGTTGTATCTGGGCCTCTATCTCCGCGGTGTCACCGCCCTCGATATCACCCTTTTTCGCGAGCGAGGACAGTGCCGTTTCGGCCTTCCGTTCGACGACCGTTTTGGCCGTTGCCACGCTCTCCTGCTCCCAGTTAGTTGTCGCCTTCCTGGGCTCTTTTTCACCGTCTAAACAGTCGTTGAGGTGCGTTCGCATCGTTCCCCACGACACCATATCGTCGTGAAGCGACGCTCCCGGGATACCCGTAGCTTGCAGTCGTTCGATGAGTTCGTCCCGTCGCAAGTCGTCGTCACCACGCAACGTGTCGTAATCGCTGTCTACACGCGTGTCAAGGGTTTCACGCCCGTGTTCGGTATAGACTTGTTTAAGCAGCCGTTTGTTGAACCACGCTGTCAGCGACCGATACCCCATTTCGGTTCGGTCATCAGCGCCCGTCCAGCGTGCGAGCAGGCCATCATCAAGGGTGTCGTAGACTGGGTCTGTTGATGCCAACCCGTACTTGTCGATAACCGCGTCTACTTTGCAACCGGAGTTAACAGCCATTGTTCAGCTTTTTCTGCCTGCTCAGTAATAGTTTTTGACAGTCGGTGTACGCACAGTGTAGGTATATCCTGCAGAAAACACACCCTTAGTGTGTATTTTAGAGATGGAATACAGGGTTGAACAGAGTGTGTATTTATGAATCGAGGATACTATCAAATTTTCTGAATTTGGGGTGTTTATACTGAAATCTGATAATTAAAGAACGTTATTATACTATAATTTCACGCAGAACTAAAGTCGATTTCCCATCTATTCCTTCGATTATGGGCGTTTCAGGATGTTTCACATCTGTATAATAGTATAAGCAAAAAGTGTATTTTAGAACATACAAAGTTCCAAGATATACAACCTCCCAATAAAATTTGGAGGGGAACTAGGGTAGATCGCAGTATCCGTATACATTCCAAAATATGAGTTTCCTACGCATTTGGAGGGCAGACCGGATTCCTCGCGAGAGATGGTTACTGTTACCAGACGTAGAACCGTGCAGCGTTGCAACCAAGTCAAACGTTTATACGGACTGTTGCGTAAGTAGTGTAGTATGCGGAAGTTGGCCGGTGAGACTGGACCGGCACCAACGGATAGTGGAACGGCAGCCTCGAAAATCAAGGTGTTGTTAGTCGATGACTACGGAGAGTTCCGGCGGACAACGGCGGAACTGCTGGAACACGAGAACGACCGTATCGAGGTTATCGAAGCCGCAAGCGTCGAGGATGCGCTCAGCTACTTCGGTTCCGAGTCGATCGACTGTATCGTCAGTGACTACGAGATGCCCGAAGCAGACGGGATTGAATTCGTAGAAACGGTGCGACAGTCTAACGGCGACCTCCCATTTATCCTGTTGACAGGCCAAGGAAGCGAAAAACTCGCCAGCGAAGCGGTTTCAGCCGGCGTCACCGATTACTTCGTCAAGGGCGGCGGGCCAGAGCAGTACGCGGTGCTCACAAACAGGATAGAGAACGCGGTGGAATCATACCGATTCCGCCGAGAAACAGCGCGACTATCGCGGATTAATTCACTATTCAGGGAAATAAATCGCCAAGTGCTGAGGGCGTCAACAGCCGAAGAGATCCAAGAGGCTGTCTGTGAAATTCTGACCAGTTCGGATGCCTACCAGTTCGCCTGGATCGGCGAAAAAAACGAGGCAGGTGATATCGTCCCCACCGCGGGCGGTGGCGACGCACTCGAATACGTCGAAGCGATGGTCTCCCGCTATGGCCGCTCAGTTTTCGATGACGGGCCGTTCGGCCACGCGATCGAAACCGGCGAACATCAAGTAGCGTCAGATATCCGGACTGAATCGTCTGTCCAGCCCTGGCACGAGCTCGCATCGGAGTACGGGTTCCGGTCGATGATCGTTCTCCCGATCCAGTACACTGGATCAGTACAGAGTGTGATTTCGATATACGCGGACACGCCTTTCGCGTTTGACGAAGCGGAGCAGGCAGTGCTGACAGAGCTTGCGGAGATTGTCGCCGATGGCCTCCATTCAACCGCAACGCGTGCCGAACTCGAAATGCGGGAAGAAGTCCTGCGAACAATTACCGAAGTGTTCACATCGCGGGACGGGGCGCTCCGGGAACAGATAGCGGATCTCATGCAAGTCGGTCGTAGCGTGCTTGGAACCGAGTACGCGACGCTCTCTCGCGTCAACGGGATGGAATACGATTTCGAAGTGCTCCAGACACCCGACGAAACGATTTTTTCAGGCGGAACGATTCCGTTGTCGGAAACCCCCTGTGCGAAAGCTATCGGGAACGAGGAGACAATCGTGATGACAGACGTCGATGCCGAATGCGGCGACGCTGACCGAGATCAGATATGGGGCGACGAAGTCAATCGGTATCTCGGAACGCCACTCACTGTGGGTGGGAGCATATACGGGACGCTCTGTTTCTATGGGTCCGGAACGGGCGGATCAGAGTTCTCAGACTGGGACGTGACACTCGTAGACCTTCTGAGCAAGTGGATCGGAAACGAACTACAGACGCAGCGGGCTGAGATGGGTTTTACACAGTTGTACGAAACGGCGACAGATCTCTTGGGTGTGACTTCAGAGGAGGAAGCCGCTCAAATTGTCGTCTCGCGGACCCGTGATATCATCGGTCTCCCTGAGGTCGTGCTGTACGCGTTCGACAGCGATACGAACACCTTTCGCCCGCTTTCGACCACGGAGACCGAGGAGCAACAAGCTATCCCAGCAGACGGTGATAGCTTCGTGAGTTCGGCCTTTTTCACCGAGGAAACTATCGTTTGCGACGGAAACTCGACCTCGAAAGCGGGCGAGGACACGATGACTGACGGAAAGGCCGTGTTTGTCCCGCTGGGCGACCATGGAGTGCTTCGAGCGGGCGACACGATCGGCGGCGAGTTCGATACCCAGACCCGTCGAATTACCGAACTCCTGGGGGCGACGATTCGAACGGCGTTCGATAGGCTGACATACGAGACAGAACTCGAAGACAGGCAGCGCGATCTGGAGCAACAGACGGTTCAGCTCGAGCAGATGAATCGGTTGACAGAGCTGAGTCAGAAAATTCACGAGCGAGTGCTCAGGGCAGACAGTCGCTCAGAAATAGAGCAAGCGGTGTGTGACCAGTTGGTCGCGTCCGACATCTGTTCGTTTGCGTGGATCGGGGAATACGAATCCGATACCGACCGAGTCACGCCACGGACGTGGGCAGGGACCGACCGTGGCTTTCTGGAGGAATCGCGCACGCCCTCCAATGAGACACCGCCTCCACCAGCAGTCCAGACAGCCCGGACTAACGAACAGACGCTGAACAACAATATCGCGGACGGACTCAGGGGAAAAGGGTGGCAACGGCGACTACTGGAACGTGGGTTCCAGTCAGTCGTCAGCATTCCGCTCAGCTATCAGCAACTCTCCTACGGCATCCTGACTGTGTACGCGAAAACGCCGGACGTTTTCGATCTGCCGACACAGTCAGTACTCGAGGAGGTGAGTGAAACGGTCGGATACGCCATCAACAGCATTGAGACGAAGCAGGGGCTCGTCGCAGATCGGGCTGTCGAACTCCAGCTAGAAGCAACGGAATCCGACGATATCATTCATCGGATTGCGGGCGTCGCCGATACAGAAATCACATTCGAGGGTATCGTCCCACAGGGAGATACCAGCTGTATCGTGTTTTTCAGCACTGACGCTCCACCAGATGACCTACAAGCGTGTTTGGACATTCTTCCCCGAATTGAGCGATTAGAGTGTTTAACTGACACAGAAGACACGAGCTTGTTCGAAGCAACAGTATCGGGTACACAGCTCGCACTGACAGTCGCCGAACAAGGAGGAGCCCCGCAATTAATCCAATCTGATGGGAAGACTCTGGAGATTCAGCTTGAGGTCCCACAGACGGTCGACATTCGCCAGCTCATAGCTGAATTACGGCGTTCATGTCCGGACATCGAACTCGTGGGCCGCCACAAGCGGGAACGTGGTGTCCAAACCCGTGAGTCGTTCCATTCAGAATTGACAGCACAGCTAACCCCCCGCCAATTCGAGGTCCTGCTTGCAGCCTTTTATAGCGGATTCTATCAATCACCCCGTGACAAGACCGGTCAGGAGATCGCCGATACACTCGATATATCACAGCCGACGTTCAGCCACCACCTCCGGGTAGCTGTTCGGAAGCTCCTAGAACAGTTGTTTAGCGAAGGGGGAACGACCCAGCATCTAGATAGATAGCGCCTGTTGTCTGAGTTTGCTAGTCTGATAGAGTATATGCTGATACGGGAGTGTGTTCATACAAAGAACAATGAGTCTGGAGTGGAACGAGACAGAAACTGTCTTTTGGACAAACCAGTACGAATCACCGAGTGAAGCGATTGTGACCGCTATAGCAGCTAAAGAATCCGTAACGGAAACCAGTCTCCCACCGTTGTACAACCGAATCGACCCGGACGCCCTTGATACCCTTGTCGCAGGGCAGACCAACGACGACATTCAGATTAGTTTCACATACAGTGGGTACACCGTTCGGATTCGAGACAGCGAGACCATCGAGATCACGCCGACGTAATCGGCTAGAACTTTCCTCCTGGTTCTTGACTGAGCGGATAACGAGGAACCTCCGGTAAGAGAGTATGCCATGGAGAAGATGCAGGAGAGTTCACGATGTATTATTAATAGGATGCTATGTAGTTTCTGTCTATCCTCACTGGAATTCGATAGCGTAGTACTAATATATGTATTTATACCAATATGAAAAGGTTCGGAGGTTCGCAGTAATGAAACAGAGACTTGTACCGAGCCGAACAATAACACACCGTACTGCGTTTTCACATGCAGATTTATTTTATTTATTGGAGGTCGTTGTGATTGAGTCATGTAGTACGCCAAATGATTCCGGATGTCACAAACTGAAGGATTATATACAGACTGTGGTCAGTCGGTGAAGAACGGGAGTACGACGTGCGATACAAGTAGCTATTTCTTACTCAGGAATTAGAAGGTAACGGGGGTGTAACAAAACGGTACCCCGGGTTTCGTGTATATATGTGGCTCTCGCGGCCTGAACACAAACCAATGCAGCAATCGAGGTCATGAGTGAACCGATGGTAGAGGAAGAACCAGAGCTCTCACGCGACCAAATGTTCGACATCCTCAGCAGTTCGAGGCGTCGATATACGCTTTACTATCTACGCCAACAAAAGGAGCCAGTCCAGCTAACCGACTTAGCTGAGGAGTTGGCTGCGTGGGAGAACGACACAACCGTCGAAGAACTCTCCTCGCAGGCGCGAAAGCGGGTGTACGTCTCGCTGTATCAGACCCATGCTCCGAAGCTTCAAGAGGCAGGGCTAATAACGTACGACGCCGATACGGGCGAGATAGCTCTTCGAGAGGATGCTCCGGAGGTTGAACCGTTCATTAGCAATAGTGATGATGATTCTAAATGGTATCAGTACTATGGGGCCGTAGCCCTGTTGAACGCCATTTTACTCCTCGCAGCAATTGTCGGTGTGTCGCCGCTCAGTGCAATCAGTCCATTAGTTATCGGACTAGTCGTCATTAGTTCATTTCTCGTGCTGTCCATTGCTCACGCAGTCTCCAGGCGGCGAGGGGAAAATGACAAGACCTTCGATATCGGCGAGCCGTGAGCTGAACTATGCGCTGACTGAAAATACCCCCCAAGGGTATGTTATTCTTCGTCGTCGGCCGCACCGTCCGGCAGTAACTGATCGGGCGACCGTTTGTACATCGGAGTGCTCGCGAATTCCGAAATCCGTTCCATTTCGCTGTCGGAGATATGTTCCGGCATACACCGCTACGTGTAACTGTTACAGTTTAGTAATTGAGTTCATATTTGAGGTAGTCGGCTACTTCTATAGTAACAATTGAAACGATTTACACACTGATCACACTGCCGTCGTGCGAGCAGGTGTGCATTGATTTCCAATCGCTACTATAGACGCTTGCCAGTTGTAGATATCCGGGGTATACTAGTGTTGATCTTTAGGAATTTTGTTGTAAAACCCCTCCGGGTATTGCGACTATCAGAAGTACTCACCCAGATATCGGCTATAGGAGTGTTTATCGGGGATTCTGAATGCAATCATAACATCCGTTACTCGGTCACAAGTTCTGGTATGCAGTTTCGCTGTGTCTGCTGGGCATCAATGACTTCTGATGACCTAAGTTTAAGTTATGGACGTCTGGAGTGTATCCATAATTAGTTAGGAGAATCGGCGAAGCCTTAGCAAAGGATTAGAATCCACGTCATAGCTAAAAAATCAAGACCGGAGTGAGCCGGAAAGGACGGTGTGACCGAAGCCGTTCCGGCTCACTATCAAAGTGGAGAGAGCGATCCGAGTCGACAGCGACTATACAGGGCACGAGCGTCCCTGAGGGGGGTGGTAAGGATTGGGCCGGTGTTGTGGGTGTCGGGTAACTGCCCTCTCCACCAGTATCTTATGTGCAGGGGTGTATTGTTATAGTCGTGTTATTCCGCCATAGCGGAGCTTACCACTCCAAAGGTATGTGGAGCAGCTGTAGCTGAGCCTTTTACTCAAGTGTTGAATGCGGGTTGAAGTACGTGGTGGCGCCATTTGAGAGGCATTTTCGGTTTAGAGCTTCAAGCGTAACGATCACACCTATAAGAGAGTAAGGAGTAACATAGATAAATTGAGTTTCATATACAGGAGAGATACTGATACGGGGACACTCAAAAATCTCCGAATGAACTTGATCCGATAGTAAATTCGAAGGCTGTACCCAGTTCATCTCTTCCTCCGCGCTATGCCACAAAACAGTGATATGTCCCAGTGTAGTTCATCGAATGTCGGAGTAATTTTATCCTACCATTGGAGATTAGTCTGTTTTCACCGTATTATTGGGGGAGGAGACGGTAGGATGAATTGGTAAGTAAATGGACTATAAATGATGCGTAGATGCTAGATATAAGGACGCAATCTTTAATATAGTAATTACACCTTTCCGAGATATGCTCGATGTAAGTGCAGTAGAGAGACAATTTAAAGATTGTCTTAATCTAAGAGTAGGGCTATGGGGCCAGGGTCAGAGTGCGCGGTTTACACACAAGCGATTGAATTTGTCAAGACCGGGAAATTTGAATGGAGTGGCGGCTGAATGATGTCCTCAGAGGAGTGGGAAGACGTACCGACAGATCCAGACTGGGAATCGGACCTTGGCTACGAGATGGAAGAACTAACCGTTGTCAAATCTTCGACTGATTCACAGTTGATATTTTTGCCAGAGCATGAGTCACAACTCGGTGAAGAAGAGTTCATCGTTATCCACTCGGATTCGCTGCGAGATCTACGCCGATAGCTGAACAACGTTACCAGCGGAAAGAATGGTGGTTTACCCACCGATGACAGGGCCGATTAGTAGCAGCATTACAATGTGGTATCTGGGAAAGCGTGTGAGTGATGAAAGCAGTAGTTCTCGCGGCCGGGAAGGGCACACGACTTCAGCCGCTGACTGATGACCTCCCGAAAGCGTTAGTTGAGGTAGACGAAAAACCGCTTCTGACCCACTGTCTTGACGAGCTCGTTTCACTTGATGCAGACGAGTTTGTTATCGTCGTCGGATACCGAAAAGAGCAGATTATCGACTATTACGGAAACTCGTATAACGGCGTCCCGATAACGTACGTCCATCAGGAGGAACCTGCTGGGCTAGCACACGCCTTGTTACAGGCCGAACCGGAAATCGAGGACGATTTTATGTTGATGCTGGGAGACAATGTGTTTCGAGGAAACCTCGACACAGTCGTACAACGACAACGAGAACAGCGTGTCGACTGCGCATTTCTGGTAGAGGAGGTTCCGGAAGACGAAGCGTCTAGATATGGCGTTTGCGTGACGAATAAATATGGTGAAATAACCGATGTAGTCGAGAAGCCGGACGACCCTCCGTCAAACCTAGTCATGACCGGCTTTTACACGTTTTCGCCAGCAATATTCCAAGCATGTAGTCAGGTTCAGCCCTCTGACCGTGGCGAATACGAACTTAGCGATGCCATTGATTTACTGATGGACAGCGGAAGAACGATCGACGCTGTTCGTCTCAACGGGTGGCGTGTCGACGTTGGGTATCCTGAAGACAAGGAGACTGCAGAACAGCGCCTTTCAGAAGAAGCGGCTACACTAACCTGACATCGAAGGTTCACTCAAAAGACCGGTCCACTAGGATCACGACGATGTGACACTGGGAGTTCCTATCAATTAGCTATATTATGTACCGTGAGTTGATCGCGGATCCCAACGCCAGTTACATCATTGGCTTCGAAATACTGTCTATTTCATTGCCAGTTTTCTATGGCAGATATTGTGCGCCGGCAGTTACCACACGGTGGCTGCCGCTGTAAGTAGATCCAAACCACCTACCAATAGTACGCGCTAGTAGTAGCATAACAAAACAGGAAGAGCATGTATTGATTGGCTATGTGCGCTGGATGGGTTCGACAGTTCGTGGGAGTCTTCATCATCTGGCTCTCGGCGACGTTGGGGGGGATGATATTTATCGGCCGTTGGAACCCGTTGTTGTATTACCTGCTCAGCTACGCAGGCTTTCTGTTTGCGGTCGAACTCAGTAACCCAGACGGTGTCCGCCCAAAAAATCACAAACGACTACGCTGGGTTTCCCTGGGTGGGTTTGTGGTGTTCATCTATGGAGTTGTATCGTGGGTACAGGCAGTCATTGCAACCATGCCAGGGTAGGACAGGTGAATGCGTTGCCTACTAATGACAGGATGCCTATACTAATGTCTTGAAGGGGAGTTCTACTTCGTAGAAGAATTAATGGTATCGGTCAGCGTTGTTATCGCGACATTGAAGCCGCGGGATGAGATTGAAGCAATACAGTGCCTCAAAGAGCACGCGTTCGACGACTTTGAGGTTATCGTGTGTGATGAGAGCCCTGTGACTAGAGCCCGAAATGAGGGGATCAAACAAGCCTCAACCGACAAGATCGTATTTCTGGATGATGATTCCCGACCTCGCCCAGAATATCTTCAAAAAGCGGATGAACTCCTCGAAACAGAGGCGGCATACGCCGGTCGAACCATCCACCCAGTCGATGATGTGTTTGCTCGCCATTTCACCACCCATTACGACTGGGGGGACGATCCTTGCTATGTCAACCACTTCTGGGGCTGTAACATGGGCGTTCACAGGGACGTGTTCAAGGCGGTCGGTGGGTGGGACGAACAGATGGGGTGGGGTCACGAGGAAAAGGAACTCGCCAGGCGAGTTAGAGCCGAGTTTGATATTCGGTACGATCCCGAACTCATCGTTGACCATCCGTACGCGTCGTCTATTACTGAATACTGGAAGAAACAGTATAAGCTCGAAACAAAGAGTCCGTACTACTGGTCAAAATGTAACGTCTCGCGAGCAGATCAACTCAAGAATATTTTCTGTGAGGCACTTGACCCGCTGAATTATGTCAGAATAACGCCGGTAGCTACCGTTATAGAAGCGGGCAGTACTGTTGCAAAGACAGCTGGACGTATTCGAGGATTCCTCAACCACACCCACTACGAAGAGGACAGAGGCGAAGTAGCTAATATTGACCGACCCTCGGAATCCGCGGGACCGTCAGACTAACTGTCTCTGGGTCTCTTCGGTGTTCTGAATTTAGGCAAACTAGCAGCTGCTGGCCCAACTCTTTCCTCAGAGAGAGTCGTGATATATGCCGTACTAGTTACTCGCCGAACCCCTGTTCACCATACCCATCTTCGCCGTACCCACGATACAATATCTCCCGCTTCAAAAGCACTGCAACTCCGAACGAGAGTCCAGTCGCAACAAGGGATAGAATGGTCCGTCGGGTCGCCTGCTCCGACTCCACGGTCCTAGTCTCTTCATCTGAAGACATCAGTACGGTGAGATAGTCCCCCTCGCGACCGTAGCTACGCTTTGTCGGCGACGAATGTGGTCCATCGTTATCAAGAATCCAACGACGGAGACCGTTTTAGTAAACAGGCCATACCGGCAGCCATGCTGCAGCGTATCCTATCATTGATCACATATGATTTGGACAGGGACCCGGCTACTATACAAATAGGGGCATCCCGGGATTAAACGCCAACTGGTTTAGCTGGCTTCATATATTCGATCAAGAAGCGACCGTGGTCAGTTCACGAGTGAACAAATGCTTAGCTGGTGGTCTGATTGTCCTGGTTGGAATCCGCCAAGATCGCAGTAGTTAAGAGTCATATAATACACTGTGCGTGTTCTAAAACTACACGAGATGGCTGCGTACACCCTCTCTGATAGAAGGAGCCCAGAGTTTCAGATATATTGTCACGGTAGCATTGGTAGACCAGCCAGTCAGTGTGGACTGTCTGAGTGAATCGGTACGAGGTTACTACTATTGAGGCTACTATCCCACCTTCCATCGATGACTTACACTGTCGCAGTCATTGGGACTGGTGCAGATCCGGACGACCCGGATACCGACGGGTTCGCAATGGCATATAGGCACGCAGGCGCGTACAGGCGGTTAGACTCGTGTGAACTTACCGCCTGTGCCGACGTCGTCCCTGAGAATGCGAGAAGTTTCGGAGAACAATGGAACCTCCCGGACAGAAACGTCTACACGGACACTGAGAAGATGCTCACTGCTGTCGAGCCCGACATTGTCAGTGTCTGCGTTCCGCCCCATATCCACGCACCTGTCGTGATGACGTGTGCTGAGAGTGGGGTAATGGACGCGATCCACTGTGAAAAGCCGATGGCAACGAGATGGGAGGACTGTCAGAAAATGGCATCGGCCTGTAAGCGGGCCGGAATCCAGCTTACGTTCAACCACCAACGACGGTTCGGAAAGCCGTTCCGGAAAGCCAAGTCGCTGCTTGAAAACGGAAAAATAGGCTCGTTAGAGCGAATCGAACTCGGTGGAAAAAATCTATTTGATTACGGGTCGCACCTGTTTGACCTCTGTGGGTACTTCACTGACCAAGCGATGTCGAAATGGGTGATGGCTGGGATCGAATACAGCGAGGAAAACGTACAGTTTGGGGCCCACAACGAGAATCAGGCCATCGCGCAATGGCGGTATACGAACGGTGTCAACGGGCTCGCATCGACAGGGGACGGTGGCATTGTCGACTGTCATATGCGGCTGCTGGGCTCAGACGGAATGATAGAAATAGGTGGTGAGGTTCCGCTACGGGTCCGGACCGGGAAAAACTGGACAACGGTCGACACTGGGGGAGAGGACGTACACGGTCCCAACGAAACAATATTCGACGCTGCAAAACAGAAGATCAGCGCTCGTATACCGGGAGCCACTGTAGAAAACGCGAGACCTGAAACCTATATTGACCGTGCCATAGCGGACACCGTCGACGCACTGGACACGGGTCGTGAACCTGAACTTTCAGCTGACAACGCTCTGCAGGCAACGGAACTTATATTCGGGTGCTGGGAGTCCGCTCGGCGGTGCGGGCGAGTCGATTTCCCACTAGAAATCGACGACAACCCGCTGGAATCGATGGTCGAAAACGGGCAAGTACTCACTGCTGACAATCGATAAATTCCAGTACACCCCGAACAGTTGCACACTGAGACGGAGTGGCAAGATACGCCCTGATAATGCGGCTGCGTCACAGTTACCCCGCCCATAACAAACAGATGGTATCCGAAGTATGTAGCAACGGAGAGTCTATGCAGGCACAGCAATATCGAGTACTGAGTCGGAAGAACACACTGGTGTCCGTCAATCGGCCTAGTGTTGTGGCTCGTCACACACGCAACAGGGAGTTCGAACGACGATGCTAGATAAACTGAAACGGTTGATAAAGCGGCTGCTCCCGGCCAGTGATGACGTGATGGAGCAAACCGTAAAGAGTGGCGTGTGGGTCGGTGTGATGAACGTCACAGAACGGGGACTAGAACTGTTGTTGCTGGTCATCGTTGCCTCACTGTTGTCCCCGCGTGCAGTCGGGTTGATGGGGATAGCGCTGTTGACGCTCTCTTCACTCAAGAAGTTCTCCGAGTTGGGAATCAAGTCCGCTCTGATACAGGCCGAGGAGGACAACGTCGACGACGAGCTCAACACTGCTTGGACAATCGAGACAGCCAGAGGGACTGTAATTGCCGTTATTCTGTTCCTCGGGGCCCCGTTTATTGCGTCGTTGTTCAACGAACCTGCAGCGACCGATCTGTTTCGGGTCATCGCCCTCTCACCGTTTATTGTTGGGTTACGAAACCCTGCTGTCGTCTATTTCCAGAAGAGTCTAGATTTCCACAAAGAGTTCGTGTATAGGGTCAGCGGCGCGGTGGCATACTTCGTCGTCACCGTAGGCATAGCTCTGTATGACCCAACTGTCTATGCACTGGCAATCGGATACATCGCCGGCGACGCCGCCCGGTTCCTCGTCTCGTATCTGGCGGACGGGTACCGTCCGTGGCCTTCGTTCGATATCGATGTGGCGAAGAAGCGCTACAGTTTCGGAAAGTGGGTTACGGCCAATTCAATCCTGTATTTCCTGTACAGTAGAGGAGACGACGCGTTTGTCGGCTGGGCGCTCATGGCAAGTGCACTGGGATTTTACCAGCTCGCCTACCGGCTCTCGAACGCGCCGGCGACCGAAATCACACAGACAATCTCCAGTGTGACGTTCTCGGCGTATTCGAAAGTGCAGAACGACGTCGAGAAGCTGCGGTCCGGATACTTCCAGACGCTCAGAATGACCACATTGGCTTCGTTCCCAGCGGCAATGGGTATCGCGGCAGTCGCACCCGCGTTTGTCGAGGCGTTTTTTACCCCCGAGTGGCAGCCGATGATACCAGTGATGCAGTTGTTGGCTATCTACGGACTGTTGCGTTCGATGGGTGCGACGATGGGACCGGTCTGGAAAGCAGTCGGGCGACCGGACTATATTGCTAAACTCTCTGCTGTACGTGTGGCCCTCATTGCTGTATTCATCTATCCGGTCACGATGATGTATGGAATCGAAGGCACTGCAGCTCTCATTACGGGTATTTACATTTTCCCGATGATGCCGATTGACACCTATCTTATCGCCCGGACCATCAATGTGTCTCCAGTTCGAGTTTTCAGGGAGGTATCGTATCCCCTGGTGGCGAGTCTTGGGATGGCAGCCGCAGTGACCTACGTCTATCAGACGGTGACTCTCACTGGGCCGGTGTTGGAGTTTATCCTGTTGGTCCTCGTTGGTATTGGAGTCTATGTGGCCCTGGCCCTGGCGCTCATGTTTAGTTTCAATTGGGAAGTCAAGCAGAACCTCGAATCAATATTCGATGCGTTGGCGTGATCAAAATGAGACAGACAATCCAAATCAATCGATCCGGCGAAAAGAGGAGCACAGCGCGATGAAGCGACGAACAGTGCTTGCTGGCGTCGTCCCGTTCTTACAGGTCGGGCGGTGGTTAGATCAGCTGCTGCTCGTGAATCAAGGTGAGATAGTTCAAAAGCGGTTCGTCGGCATCGCCGAGGGGGAGACGACTGAGATCACCGTCACTGACGATGACGGGACAACTGTTTCATCCGAACACGAGGGACAGCTTGGGCAGTCACCAGCAGAGATATCACCTGAGGTTGCAACCTCCCTGCGGGAAAGGTACGACTCGATACGGTTCCACGTCACAGTAAACCACCACAACGACAGTCCCAAAGTGTTCGGTCGGACCGGGACGATAGAATATCAGACGTCTAGAACGCTCTACAGCGGGATTGCAGTGGGCGACCACATTTCGTTTCAGACATCTCTCCTGAACGCTAACAGCATCATTTCGCTGTCGTGCCTAGCAAACGAGAAGGAGTCCCTACAACGCCGGTGTCGAGTCGGAGTCGAGGACCCGACCGCGGAATGAGATAGACCGCTCCAAAGTAGAGCCTCATTCAGAAATATCGCGTAGAGCGTGGGACGCATGTTCCCAGAGAATATCGCCTTTGAATACACTGCTGCGTTAGATCCAGCAACAAGGTTTGTTTTCGAGTGAATTCATCGCAATCGAAAATCCCGGATACCCAAGTATTGCACGAAGTGGTTCACAAAAGTCAATCCGCATCATATTAACAGTCCAATAGTACGGCTGCTGAACCGAATATACTCCGAGAGGCTGTAATGGTTCACAGCTAAAGACGGGAGTGACAGCCATCTTGGACTCACTGCTGAGAATAGCATGTAAATCGGACAGGACTGATAGAGACCACGAAATTACTCGCAAACGGCTTGAACATCTTGCCACCACAAGAGAATTTGAGCGACGGGATCGTGGTCTCTGAAACAGGACTCGGTGACATAGGCCGATTGACTTTCAGATCGAGCGGATCTGCTGGTCACGAAGTGGAGTGATATCAGATGGTAGTACCTCCCTAACATTACAAAGATACCGTAATTCGACTATACTAAACGAGTATTAGTTTCTCAACTGCCATTTTCGATTATAATATTTGCTCTAAACGTGGTATGCAAGAAAGTATCGCATGGTCAGCAAGTTATGCAAACAAGACCCAACCGGTAACAACGAATAAAATAGTAAATAGGGATTACCGGAGTGTGACCAACGAAGAACAGAATCGCTCGCACGACAGTGGTGAGGTGTCGCGAGATAAAAGTAGTACGACGGGAACAACCGTCATAGACCGCCGCACGTGCATGAAATTAGTAGGTGTTGCCGCTGCGTCCTTGGCAGGATGTGCCGGTAAAGGTGATCCTACCGCGGGAGGATCGGCAGCAAAATTCGGATACGGTGGTGAGCCTGCAGTTACAACACAACTCAGCGCAGTCGATGTTTCGAAGGTGGCCGGAGACACCAGTATAGCAAGTTCGGTCAGCAGCCTCAGCATCGATTCTCCGCTCTCAACAACACTGTCTCCAAGCTCCTCTGATCTCTTTGCGTTCAGGCCCGACAGCGAAAATGTAGCGGTTAAATTCACGCCGGGGTCAGACACAGGTGCTGCTGCGGTCGGGCTGTTCAATCCCGACGGTGAATTACTCTCCCAAGCGTACGCGAGTTCAGATGTCCCGGTGTATCTGCCGGAATCTCTCTCGGCCGGCGGCACACACTACCTGCAAGTCATGGACGTCAGTCGGAGCGGTGGCGATTACTCACTCACCATTTCGACGGATAGTACGACGCAGTCTCAATCACCGTATGAAGGGACAGTCAGGACAATTCCCGGGCGTATTCAGGCCCAGAACTTCGACATCGGTGGCGAAGGCGAGGCGTATCACGACACGTCTAGCGGAAATATCTACGGTTCCGCTAACCGAGATACTGACGTTGATATCCGACCAACAGAGGACGAGTCAGGAAAGTACAATATCGGCTACTTTCAGGCCGGAGAGTGGCTCGAATACACAACCGATGTCTCGCCGGGAACGTACGATATTAGAGTCCGAGTGGCGTCAGCACTCTCTGATGGGCGACTCGAACTGTCTCTTGGAGATCGGACCCTCACAAGGGTCACTGTCCCTAATACGGGCGACTGGACCTCGTGGGAGACAGTCACAGTAGAAGACATCGAAGTCGAGTCCGAGCAGCAATCGACGCTTCGCGTCGAAGCACTGGATTCCGGTGTAGAATTCAATTGGCTCGAATTCGATAGAGTCGATGCGCAGAAACCGTACAATGGGACTCTAGCAACGATTCCCGGGCGCATCGAGGCACAAAACTACGACACGGGTGGCGAAGGAGTATCGTACTCCGATACGACCGCTGGGAACGAATACGACACCAGTTACCGTGACACCGATGTCGACATCCGGCAGACCCAAGACGACTCTGGGGAGTACAACATCGGTTACTTCGAAGACGGCGAATGGCTCGAATACTCGGCTGATGTTTCGCCAGGCCAGTATGATCTAAAAGTCCGTGTCGCCACGACACAGGACGACAGACAGCTCCGGTTCCACTTGGGCGACCGAGAACTTGGAACGGTAGACGTGCCGAACACCGGCGGCTGGACGACCTGGGAGACGGCAGTAGCTGAGGACGTGACCATCGATGCCGATGGACAGCAAGTGCTCCGGGTCGAAGCTATCGGGTCCGGCATCGATTTCAACTGGGCCGGGTTCGAGGTCGCCGGGAATCAGCCGTTCGACGGCGCCCCGACGCTTCCCGGCAGGATACAGTCACAAGCATTCGACCTGGGCGGCGAGGGCGTGTCGTATCACGACACTACTGCCGGCAGTGAGTACGATCTCGGTTATCGGGACTCCGACGTCGATATCCGGGAAACGCAGGACAATTCCGGGAAGTACAACGTTGGGTATTTCGAGGACGGCGAATGGCTCGAATACACCGCGGAGGTGCCGGCCGGAACATACGACATCGACGTTCGCGTCGCGACGACACGAGACAACAGGCAACTGCAGTTTAGCCTCGACGGCGAGCAACTCGGGACAGTGGATGTACCGAACACCGGCGGCTGGACGACTTGGGAAACGGCAACGCTTCCTGACGTAACGGTCCAGGATGGTGGCGAGCACGTCATTCAGGTGAAAGCAGTTGGCTCCGGCATTGATTTCAACTGGTTCGAATTCCGCGAAGCGGCCGAGACGGAAACATCGACTGAAACTGAGACGGCGACACAGACATCGACCGAAACGGAGACGTCGACAGAAACCGAGACAGCGACCGAAACTGAGATCATGACGGAGTCAAGCACTGACAACTTCGGCAGCGACGGCTACGGAATGGGTGGGTACGGGGGTACCCAGTAATACAACAGAACAATGGCAGAACGATACAACACACCCGCGGAGGGCACGCTCGATTGGCACGTACCACTTAACGAAAACTTCGAAAAGCTCGACAGCCACGTCGAGCTCCGGGACGCTGAGTCCAACATCAGCCAGTACGAACCGAAGACAGGGTCGAAGTTCCTAGCGACCGATACCGGCACGGTATACATTGGCGACGGCAGCAACTGGAACCGCGTCGGGAGCCTCAGTGCGTCCGACGACTCAGTTTCCGAGGCCGACGACGGTTCGCTCATCGCACCGCCGGGCGAAGTACAGTCCGTGATCGATCAAGCGTCCAAGTCACACACATGGGCACAGGGACCGAGCCGAACTGTAAAGCTCGTCTCCGGGGAGAACTACTTCCCGTCGGATACTATCAAACTGAAACGGAACATCCGACTCGAATGTAACGGCGCTCGGATCATTCCGGAAGGTGACTTCAACGTCATCGAGATGTACCGCGGGACGCAGCTCATCGACCCGTTCATTGACACCCGATCGGTCAATTGGAATTCGACGCAGGTCGTCGTCGGCGCACCGGACGCAGACAAAATCGAACTGGCGAACCGCGCAACCGTCGAAAATGCCTATCTCTGGGGAACCCCCGGAGAGGGCATCGGACTCCAGTTCTTGGGCGGCTCGAAACCCTGCTCGATGCAGGTCGCCAGCGGAACAATACACGGATTCGATATCGCGATCGACCTCTATGCCAGCGGTGACGATTACAGCGGACAGGGCGACTGGTCGAACGGGAACCAATTCTACGGCTCACTGGAAGCCTTCCGTGTTGGCGTCAACCAGCGCTCTGAGGGCGCCGAAGTCTCCGGGAACGTCTTCAAGTTGATGGTCCAGCCTGACAACGACGTGAGCGAATGGCTCTGGTACATGGAGGACGACCCCCGATCCGAAAGCGACCGAGACGACAATATGTACCGGAAGTCTGGGAACACCATGATGGTGTATCCGTGGGACAACAACAATTATATGGACAATAATCCCTTCGCTGAGAGTAGCGACCGTAAGCCGCCGGTGTGGTATATCGGCGAGGGAATAAACTACGGTAATTCACTCGTTGACCAGTCCGGAAAGCTCGGAAACCAGTATATCGTTAACAATTCGGATTACCCAGATCGGAACGGGATTTTCACCTATCATGGTGGCGAAGTCACCGGCACCAGGCAGTTCTCACACCCGCCTGCGTACCAGCGGAATAGCGAAAGTCGTATGTGGCACGAAGACTCAAAGAACTAAGATCTGAGCGGTCCTTAGGCGATAATAGCGTGGGAGTAACTATCTACTCCGCATTGCGCGACTGCGGGTGCCAATGTCGGCTATCGTTTCGCTGATATGCCGGATTTGTCTCAAACTCTGTTGTACCAACGACGAAGCCACCGTGTGCAGTGAAGATGCCGTTTCGGTCGGGCGTATCTGAATCGTTGAGTACGTACTGGTTTCCTCGTACCCCGCTCAGATCCACGAGTGAATTTCCGTACCGACGACCACGTCCGATAAACCAGAATGGCGCATCTCGATCACTCTCTGAATAATATGAGTTGTTCTGCTTGAATGACGATACGTCCCACGGATAAGCCATTACCGTATTGCCTTTCATCACGAATTTGTTATCACCGCGAGACTCTCGGGGGTCGTCCTTCATTTTCCAGAGCCATTCACTTACTTCTGGGTCAGGCTGAGTCTGTACGCGGACGGTATTCCCGCTCACCTCCGCACCGTCCGACCGCATACTAATCCCGATCCGGAAGTCCTGTATCCGCCCCCAGAACTGATTCCCGTTCGACCAGTCGCCTTGCGGATCGCGGTTCTCCCCAGCAGCGTAGAAATCTACTGCTCGATCAAACCCGTCGAGGGTCCCATTAGCGACCTGCATCGAGCAGGGTTTCGAGCCGCCACGGAACTGAATGCCGATACCCTTGCCTGTGTCTCCGAGGAGATACGCGTCCTTTACCCAGGCGCGGTTGGCCGTATCTAACTTCTGTGCGTCTTCCGGACCAATAACAATCTGTGTCGAACTCCAGTTTTTGCCGCGAGTATCGACAAACGGGTCAAGCAGAACGGTATCACGGACGAGTTCGAAAACATCAAAATCGCCAGTCGGGACGACTCTAGCCCCATTACACTCCAGTCTAACACCTCTCTTGAGCCGGACAGTCTCGGATACTTCGTACGTCTCACCGGAGACCATCTTGACTGTCTGTGCAGGAGCCTGTCCGAACTCAGATCCAGTAGATGCGGTATCGATAACGTCCTGTAGTTGTCCTGGTTGGGCGATGAACGTTCCGTCACTCATTACCGTGGCTCTCTCACTGGTCTCACCAAGCGAGACGGAACGTGCGCGGCCTGCCGTGCTTCCGAACTCCAGCCACTCTTCTCCGTTTCCCATAAAGATACGTCGCGAATCTGTCGCGAGGAACTTGGCCCCCTCTTTTGGTTGATACTGATCCAGATTTTCGGCAGCATCCTTGATCTCGACCTCAGTATCGATACGAGAGAAATTCTCGTTCAACGGGATATGCCAATCCTGTGTTCCGCGATCCGGACGCTGGTAGCTATGATTCGGCGTCTCTTCAGCCATATCTGCCAATTTACACAAACCAAGTAAAATATACTGTTGTTACTCTCCCGGTAAGCTTGCGGGGGAGCCGTTACCCGGTCAGCGGCTGTACGTAGGGGGTCTCTTCGGGCTCTGTCTCGATTTCCTGATACAATCGCTCGAACCCGTCTACCATCGATTCGATCGTAAACTCGCTTGCCGCCCGCTGTCCTGCGGCGGTTCCAAGCGTTTCAGCGAGTGGCTGGTGCTGATGTAGACGGATGGTGGCCCACGCAATTTCGTCGGGTGCCTGCACGTCGACGAACAACCCCGTCCGGTAATTCTCCAACAGATCGCTAGTACCATCCACAGGTGTCGCGACGATCGGAAGCTCCGCGGCCATCGCTTCGATCACTGCACCTGGGAGCCCCTCGTAATGAGATGGGAAGGCGAAGACATCCATCGCACCGAGAAGCGCTGGGACATCCTGTCGCGTTCCGAGGAAATGAACCGAATCAGCACATCCGAGTGAGTCGACCCGTTCCGTCAGCCGCTCCCGATCGGCACCATCACCGACGAATACGAGATGTGCATCGGGTATCTCGGAGACGATAGTCGGCCACGCATCGAGCAGATCGAAGTGGCCTTTCCGCTCGACGAGACGACCGACGGTGCCGACTACAGTGGCCCCCGTCGGGATGTCTAGCTCTGATCGCAGCTCCGCCGAGTCTGTCGTTCGGTACTGTTCGATGTTCCGGCCATTGTAGACCACCGCCACGTTTTCTTCCTCTGCACCGCGTTTAACAGCGTAGTCCCGGCCCGCTGTGGAGTTCGAAACGATCACATCCGAGAGTGAGATCGTCATCCGATCGATAACGCGGCGTACGAACGGTTCCTCGTTAGGTACTTCACGAATGCCGGTAATAATGGTTGCAGAACAGAACACGCCGGCAAGCCTGGCAATTACGTTGTCGTAAAAAAGGAACGACTGTATGAGATCGGGCTGTTCACGGCGGGCGGTAAGACAGAACTTGAGCGGGGCGAGCAGATAGACGAGCGGGCTTTCGACGCCCTCTATCGCCCCGTTCGCAACACGACCAGCGTCCGTAAGCGACCGAACGGTGACCTCCGGTGAGAGTTCTGTTTCGAGCGGGTTCGTAGAGAATATTGTCCAGATGGTGACGTCGTACTCCTCGCCGTTGACTTCGTTCGCCAGGTCGATGAGTGTGCGCTCGGCACCACCGACGACAAGTGCACCGATAAAGTACCAAAGAGTCTTCCGCTCCGCTGTCATTCTTGAATCACTCCATAGGGCTGTCTGCTATTTGTAAGATGAGGTGTGGACTCCGTGATCACGGGAACGGTCATGCTCAAAGGTAACCCATGTTTTCGAGCTGTTCTGTCGTCTCCTCGTCGATGTCGCGTACTGTCTCCTCACTCTCCCCGGAGAGGATATCCGCAATCTCCGCCCGCGCTTCGTCCTCAGTAAACTGCGGGGCCCCATACGCCTGATGTCCCGGCAGGAACCGACAGTATGAATCTCGAAGCTTCCTGTTGTGCAAGACCTGTCGACCGAAGGGCTTCTGCAGTAGCAACGCCAGAAAGACAATCGATGATGTCGTTTTGTGTCCGTCCACGAACGTGTGGCCACCGTGTTCGTCCCAGAGGCTCCTGATTGTCCGCTCAAACCCGCCAGTGAGACTGACGAACGTCTCGGCGGGTCCCGGTAACGAGCCGTATCGAATGTGGTTCAGGTGCGTATAGCCGGTCGCCCGACCCTCTCCCTCTGCGTTCCCATCCACCCTACCGAAATCAGGTCGCGAGGACATCGCACTGGCGACCGTCGGTAAGATGTCCACATGGTGTAAGAGCCCGTTCTCGCCGGAGGAGTCCAGCTCCGGATGAATGAACGACGTCGGAACGTATACGACCTCAGGCGTCGCGAGGTGTGTGTGTCCGAAGTACCCGTACTCTCCGAGGACCTCACCGTGGTCACTGGTATAGATGACGAGGGTATCTTCCCGAAGGCCTCTGCGTTCAAGCGTCTGGAGGACGCGCTTGAACTCTTCGAACGAGCGGTCTACACCATTGTAGTAGTCTTTTCTCGCCGTTTCCGGGTCCGACGATACGCGCCAGAGATATTCGAGAGCGGTCTCGTTGCGATATTCGTAGTCGTCCCAGTCGAATCCGTCGTACGGCGCGTGGCCACCGGGCCGGCGCGCAACGTGGACGAATGGTGGCTCGACATCGTCAATCGGTTTCCGTGGGGGATTAGCAAACATCTCCGCAATACTGTGGTTCATGCCGCCCTGAGCAGCTATCGAAACCTCGTGACTCTCAATATCGAATACTGAGCGGACGTTCGCAGGGACAGAATGCTTGAAGCTGTGGATGTTGCTGTTCGGTGGTAACAGCCCGGTCAACAAACTCCCGAACGACGTGGGCGTGTGTGTTGATGCTGCAATCGTCTTGTGGGTCTGCCCGAGTTCCGCGAGATCATCGTTAATTGCGTTATATCTGACAGCGTCGTCAACGTATATGAGGACGTTCTCTACGTCGATCTCCATGCTACCAGAGGGTGGCTACTACAACAATATAGTAAAGACACACCTACGAGGTATGAAACAGCACATAAAAAACAGTACCCGGTGACGGGACGGGATATCTACCGAAAACATCTCATTTCGTAATTGTTTCAGTTTTAATCGAGTTGAGGGTCTTCATGGCGTTTTTCGCCGGCTTGTAGCTAAATCTGCCCCCAAGCGCAGCGAGTGCAAACAGCCACCTGTCGGTTCGAAACGGCCAATAATACACTGACTTAAGTAGTTGCGTTCTCGCATCAGAGTATGCTTTGGAACGTAACGCTTCTTGTCCAAGAATGAACAGCAGTGACGCGAGGAAGGCCCGTTCGTACCGACGTCCGTACCCTGCAGCGAGTTCTCGGTGTTTCTCTACCATTAATGGGTAGGAGATATCCCGCTTCTCAGCGTAGTTATTGCTGATTCGGTCCGCTCCCTCGGGACAGTTCCGATATGTCAGTACTTCGGGGATCACGCGAAACTCGCTATGTAGCGAGAGTCGTATCAGCCACTCTCTATCTTGCCAGCTGGGAAACCGGTCGTCAGGGAGCCCGGCCTGTGGGATGATATCAGCCGAAACCATCAGTGTCGAGAATTCACCGAACGACTCCCCCAGAAGGAGGTCTTTGGTAACATCCCCTTCCGCCGTGAAGATAACGTCCCGTGTGTAGTCCCCGTAATCGTACTCACAGCCGGTGTAGACTACGCCGACGCTGTCAGCGCTCTCTGCCATCTCAGTAACCTGTCGAGCAATCTTTTCGGAGTCCCAGGCGTCGTCGTCATCTAACAACGCGATGTACTCGCCTTCTGCCCGCTCAATGCCCGTGTTCCTTGCCTGGTTCGCTCCTCTGTTCTCTTGGTGACGGACACAGTTGACTTCGATACCTCGTAGCGGCTCTCCGGCAAGTGTATCGGCTGCCGGCTGCGGGGAGTGATCGTCGATGACGATGAGTTCGATGTTTGGGTACGTCTGCTCTGCGACACTCCGTGCTGCACTCCGAAGTCTGTCCGGTCGTTTGTATGTCGGGAGGACAACGCTGACGAGCGGATTTGGCATATGGCTGGTGGTGGTTTGCGGCATCTAAAGTTAGTGTCTGGCTATGCGTGGCTCTGCTGGCTAATTTTGGGGCGCTACGGACCACCCAGTGAACCCACCGTTGGTATAAACCTTGTTTGCCGTTGGATCATTGTGCATTCTCGTCAGACTGTCTTCACCGTATCGGAATAGATATTCCTGTTGGTCTTTTGTATAATAGGAGGCAGTGTGCTGTTTGACATCGTGTGTCTTCGTGACAACGTAACTTCGGCCAAACGTATCAGAGGCGATAACATCCTGGCTGAAATAGCCGAGGTTCCGAGGCAAGTTATTGTTCATACCGAAACTCTGTGGGTAGTAGCGGGGATGGTTTGTGCCTAAGACGAACGCTTCCATCTTATGTGACGTATCCATTGCATGGATCGGAACCCCTTCGTCAATATTCGCTGCCATGAATTGAGACCCATCGTACTCTGCGTAGGTCATGTGACGGTTTGGCTCGTAGGCAGCACTTGCAGCGAGACAGGCACCTAGGAGTACGAGTACGGTCAAAGCAACGGTGGTTACCGAGTTGCGCTTGGTGGCGCTATGGATGAGTGCCATCCCCACGAGGACTGCAGCGAACAGGAGTGCGTATCTGTTTACTCTTATTATGCCTTTCACGATGAGATTGCTAAGGAGGAAGATCGCTGCGATACCCAGTCCTGCAACGAAGTGAACCGAACCGAAGCCCCAGTCGTACCGCATCCGTTCGGAGAGAAACCAGTATAGGGTCAAAAGGACGAACGTCCCGGCGATAGTGAAGTAAATTGTGGTCGAGCCGTACAGAGTGATGAATTTCTCGGCGAGCTGTAGAGGTGAAAACTGGACTGAGCCGGCTCGCTGTACCTCTCTGGCTGCTGGGTTCATATCATCCTGTGCCGCAACGACTTTTATTATGGCCTGGCGTGTCTGACCGAAATTGGTGAGCCAGGCGAATAGGAGCGGAAGAAAGGCCACACCAAGCCGCGGACTGAGTTGCGGAGTGGACGATAGGGAAAGCCGTCCGAACAGCCCGGAATACACCGAGGTTAACAGTAATATACCTAGCATAAACAGGGTTGTCATCGGGTGTGAGTAGATGATGAACAGGCCAACCAGGAGAATCAAGAGCAGGTACTCGTTGTCGTTACTCCGTCGGTACAGTTCTGTGAGCGTGAGCAGGACCGGAACGACCATGAATGAGTTCATCGCCGGGTGGTTTGAGAGATGGAAGGTCGTATAAATGAGAGTGCTACCGGCTGCTAATCCGGCCGCGAGACTTCCCCGTTTACCCGAGAGCGTCTTCACAAGGACTCCGATTCCGATTATCTGAAGCGTCGTAAACAACAACGCTACCAAGTATGGCATCGCGTCAATCGGGACACCTAGCATCGCCATCTCGGCCATCAGCACATGTTCACCTGGATACCAGATTCCGGGAAGTGTTCCCGTTTCGAGAATCGCCCTAACATCGCCGAAGTGTTGCAGTGCATCTGCCGTTCCTTGTCCGTAAAACCGATAGCCGCGAGCTTTTGGGAGGAAGAAGTACAGCGCGTAGTTTGAAAGGACGAGGCCAAGACCATGTCGCCAGTACCTCGTTTGCGTAATAGCCGCTGCTATCAGCGTCAATATTCCACCGATCATGACCGAATAGAAAGTGAACCAGAACAGCTGGGACAGTCCATCTGCCAGCGAAGTTTCATATCCGGTTACCGGTTGAATGGACAGGAAGAGCGCACTCTCGAGGATAAGGATACCGGCTAGGAGTATGACCAGATATTCCTGTATGTCACGGTTGGCGAACTCGAAGCTGTCGAACGACTCCCGGTCGAGATTTGTCTCGTGACTCATTTATTACCCTTCTGGCTCGCGATGCAGTGTGAGGTCCACGTCTTTCCCTGCCTTGCATACGGTAGATATTAAGTAATCAGCGACTAACGCGCAGTGGATACACGCCCTCA
Organism: Haloarcula sp. KBTZ06; assembly: GCF_048595605.1. NCBI lineage: Archaea > Methanobacteriati > Methanobacteriota > Halobacteria > Halobacteriales > Haloarculaceae > Haloarcula > Haloarcula sp. KBTZ06. Next base: position 255,832 of record NZ_CP184339.1, on the reverse strand, counting down.
CCAAAGTCAGGCCTCGACCAGCTTCAATAGACCACCTGAACCGCAATATCGATTGGGCCACGAAGACGCGACAGTGGTATGGAACTGTGCAACCGGAATCAGTCGAGGCTCGATTCGCCATTCGTTCAGATCTCGTCCTTGACCACAGGTGTGGGACTGCTGGTCGATTCCGTCTTGTCTCGAATCACGGAGTCACCGATTTCAGCCACTTGGCCCAGTATTTCCGTTGTCTCTTGCACTGTCTCTTCCCAGTTGTAACGCGTCGTGACGATTGCTCGGCCGTGTTTTCCCAGTTCTGAGAGGCCGCGCTGATCGCTGAGCAAATCAGAAATCGCCGTCGCGAATCCCTCGACGTTGCCAACTTGGACTGTCTCTCCCGTTTGGTTGACTATTTTCGAGGTCTGTTCGAGATCGCTGGCAACAACTGGTGTTTCACAGGCTAAAGCTTCGATAACTGTCCGTGGAAAGCCTTCAGTCCGACTCGGAAGGACGAACAGGTCCGCTGCTCTGAACACCGAGGGCATTTTCTGATAGGGGACCCGCCCCAGGAATTCTACAGCATCTGTAAGTCCCTCGTCAGCGACCGTCGATTCGAGACTGTCTCGAAGCGGGCCGTCGCCACAGAAAAACAGCGATGCGTCCGGACAGCGCTCTCGTACCGTATCGAATGCAGCTAACACGTCCTGAGGTCGCTTTCCGTCGACTAAGCGGCCGACAAACACGATTGCCTGGCCGCCCTGGCTCGCGATATCGGGATGGGTCTGTCCAGCAGGGGAGAAGCGGTTGGTATCGATCCCGTTGTTTACAACCGCGATGTCAGCGTCGACACCGAGGTCACGAAGTTTGGATTGCTCGACATCGGTGTAGCAAAGCGTGACGTCGGCCGAGTCATACGTCCACTTACCCAGCGTACGAAGGTGTGCACGCGAGAACCAGAACGGACCTCGTTGTGAGTTGAGGCCGTGACATGTGATTGCAATCGGGATGTTGGCCATTCGGCAGTACAGCGCGGCCACGTTACTCGAGAAGAACAGGTGAGAGTGGGTGTGAACCACGTCGAAGTCTTCCAGACCACGTAGATCACCGACAGTGTTGGCGAAGATCTGATTCCCGAGGAACTCTAGCTTCGGCGGTTGTTTGATCAACGTATACCCGTCTTGATCGGTAACCTCTCGCTCTTCCACCTCTTCCGAGACAGTCAAGACGGTGACCTCGTGCCCCATCGTAGCCTGATCACGGCTCAGAGCATGTATGTGATATGGCGCACCACCGACAGTTTCAGGGAAGATATCTTGGGCGACCCGGAGTATGTGCATTTATTTCGCCCGACTCTTACAGGTAGAGGGGTATAGTTAATAGTCCGATTTTTTGAGTAATAGGCCTCTATAGCCAGTACAAGACACCAGATGGTGGTATGTAGTCACACTAAATCCTGCTACCGTATTCCTATTCGAGGACCCCCTGCTCTTGCATACGCACAGCCCAGTGCTTGAAGACGTAGACGGTCCAGAGGAACCGCGAGTGATCGTGGTTTCCATCGAGGTGTTCATCGAATAGTTCTAAAATCGCCGCGGTATCGAGAATCCCCAGATCAGTAGCACGGACCATCGAGACGAACTCGTCAGCAAGCTCGTGTTTAAACCACTCACCGATCGGCATATCGAACCCGTGTTTGTTTCGCTGTAAGATAGACTCCGGCAGTACATCATCGAAGGCTCGTTTCAGCACACGTTTTCGATCGCGGCCAGTTAGTTTGTGGTCTGTTGGGAGACTGAGTGCGTACTCAACGACATCAGTATCGAGGAACGGAACGCGTACCTCGAGTGAGTTGTACATACTGGCCTGGTCGACTTTCGTGAGCATCTGATCTGGGAGCGATAAGCGGGTATCGACAGCCTGTATCCGTGCCAAGCTCTCTCTATCGGCCAGTTCTGGGGATATCGCGGCGTGCTGTGTCCGGAGGGCGGTCTGCCCAGCTTCGATTGGGTCAACGTTCGTCACGGACTGGATAGCTTGGTCGTCGGAGACACGCATTAAATCGAAGTGACGCTCCGGAACTGATCGTTCTCCGCTCCGATTTATGAACCACTGTCCTTTGTAAACGGCGTCGCCGACCGCAGTCCCTCGTGAGGCGGGTAGTGCATTCACAGCCGGCTCGACGGCGTATTTCCGTATCTGGGCCGGAAGCGCTCGATAGTACTTTGACAGGGACTCGACTCGGTACTTATCGTAGCCGGCGAACAGTTCGTCAGCACCGTCACCAGAGAGTGCGACCTTGACGTTATTTCTCGTGGCTCGAGACACAGCGTAACTCGGCATCAGTGCCGGGTCGGCGAAGGGCTCCCCCAATTTATTCAGTACGTCCGGTACGGACTCGCGTACGTCATTCGCTGTGAGCGTGATCTCGTGATGGTCGGTGTTGTGGAAAGACGCCACTTCTCGTGCCGCCCAGGATTCGTCGAATCGATCCTGATTGAAACCGACGGTAAACGTCTTCACGGGATCATCGAGTAACTGTGCCATCGTCCCGACGATTATCGTCGAATCGATCCCCCCGCTGAGGAACGCTCCGAGGTCAACGTCGGCCATCAGGCGTTTTTCGACCGCCGATTCGACGAGCGAGCGTAGGTGAGAGGCAGCGGTATCAATGTCGGGATCACGAGGCGTGATCGATGGCTCGTGGTATTTGTCGCGGTCGATACCGTCGTCCGATATGAGTATCCGCTCGCCGGGTCTGACCTTCGAGACGTTACGGAAGGCCGTTTTCGGTGCCGGAATATATCCGAATGCGAAGTACTGAGCCAGTGCGTCCCGATCTATGCCGCCGAGGTCAATGTCGCTCTCGAACAGCGATGGGAGCTCGGAGGCGAACGCGAGCTTGTCGTCCGTTTCGGCGAGAACGAGAGGTTTGATACCCATCGGGTCACGGGCCAGTAATAGACGTTCTCGCTCACTGTCCCACAGAGCGAACGCGAACATTCCGTCGAGTTCGTCGACGAAACTTGGACCTTCTTCCTCATAGAGATGGACCAGTACTTCGGTGTCGGTTTGAGTGGTAAATCGATGTCCTGCGGACGTGAGTCGTTCCTTGAGAGCCCCGTAATTATAGATCTCTCCGTTGAAGATGACGGTTACGGTACCGTCCTCGTTGTGGATCGGCTGTCCCCCGTTCTCGGGGTCTATAATGCTGAGCCGGCGGTGTGCAAGTCCAACACTTCCATCTCTGAAAACCCCATCGTCGTCAGGACCTCGGTGACACTGGCAGTCGTTCATACGTTCAAGAACGTCGGTTTCAGGAGAGCCAGATCGAACATACTGACCACAGATTCCACACATTGTTCGCGTAATCTACATCGATGCTCAAAATTATACCCTCCCTACACGGGCGAGTCAGACGGGCTATCTTCCGCCCAACGCTGCCTATATGGGTCTGTCAGTCCGCTGTGGAACGTCCCCGGGGCAGTTCTGTCCCTTACGCTGCCTGAATGAACAATTTAAGCTATTCGAATCGACCAAAGCATTGCAGGAAAGTCAGAAACGTGTCCCGAGAATCGGCGTAGGGTGAGTATAAACAAGCCCTTTCACACAGACTGTGAACTAATGGAAAACACTGGACCGATAGCATTCTTCGTTCCCTCTCTGACAGTCGGTGGTGCCGAGCGTGTGACAGTTTCTGTCGCGAACGGGCTCTCTAAGCGCGGATATGACGTAGACCTTGTCGTGTCGTACAACGAGGGGGATTTCCGGACCGATGTCGCCGGAAGCGTAAACGTCGTCGACCTCGGAACACAGAGGATACCAGGGATAGGAATCGGTGCGAGCGTTCCCGCTCTCGTACGATATCTGCGGCGACGATCTCCCCAGATACTCTTCTCACAGATGACGTATGCCAACGATATGCACATGATTTCGCAGATTCTATCGGGCGCTGACACTACCGCCATCTCGACGATCCACAACACGCTCGGGATGCAAGAGGAATCGAAAGAGAAACTCGTCCAGTGGCTGCAGCGTCGCCTCGCCGGTCAGTCGGACCAGTTCGTCGCCGTTTCAGAAGGTGTCGCTAAGAGCATCGTGGAACACGTCGGTGTCGACCGCGAGAAGGTGTCTGTCCTCCACAATCCGATCCCTGTCGATGAGGTCCAAGAGCGGGCAGGGAAGCCGGTGGATCATCCATGGATCGAATCGGCAAACATTGACGTCGTTCTCGGTGTCGGACGCCTGGAGAGAGCGAAGAACTTTGGATCGTTCCTCCGCGCTTTCGAACAGGTCCATGCCGCTCGACCGGACACGCGTGCGATTATTGTCGGCCGCGGGTCGAAGCGAGGCGAACTCGAAACCCTCGCGGCCGAGTTAGGTATCGACGCCGCGGTTTCGTTTCCCGGCTTTGTCGACAACCCTTACGGCTACATGGCGGGTTCGGACGTCCTCGCGATGTCTTCGGTCCACGAGGGACTGCCGACCGTGCTCATCGAGGCCCTTGCCTGCGGATGTCCGGTCGTCTCGACCGATTGTCCCAGCGGCCCGGCAGAGATCCTCAAAGATGGTGAGTACGGCCCGCTCGTCGATGTCGATGACGACGAGGGACTCGCAGCGGCCATCCGGACAACGCTCGACGAGCCACTCCCGAGCGACGTACTGATCGAGCGTGCGAACGATTTCGCGCCGGCGGCTGTGATCGACCAGTACGAAGCGTTTATTCGAAATTTCGTATCGGTGGAGACCACCGATAGTGTCGATAAACGATCCGAGCCGCTCACCCCCTCGTGACTATAGTAGCCATTGAAAATCAATGCACACCTGATCGGACGACGGCAGTGCGATCAGTGTGTACATCGTTTCAATTGTTACTATAGCTCCAGTCGATACCATCCATCAGAACTGTCCAAAACCTACTCCCAGACTCCTGTCGTTGTTAGCTCACGTTACGTCGACCCAAATGTGAGCCTCGCGGTACGCGTTCTCAGCTGTGGGTTGATCCGGCTGACTTCCCCTGTACAACAAATACGTCAACCGCAGGCGCTCGCCCTCCAGTACCGGCGTCACCGTGTGACGCTGCAGCCAGCGGTCTCCAGCCGCTGTCCGGTTGCTGTAAGTATCGAGACGTATGCGCTCGATGACCTCGCCTGTCGGCGCGGTTCTGGCCATCTGCACGACGACGACGTACTCGGTTGTCTCCATCTCGTGATTCGTGACGGTGAAGTACATCTGTTCGGGCTCGCCCAACGCAATCTGCTCCGGATAGTCGCTTGCCTCCAGATCGCCTGTCTCATTCTCGGTCAGCAGCCCGAATTCTGTGTACGCTTCGCCGCGCTGTGGCTGAGCCGCGACCAGCGCCACGCTGGCAAACGTCACGAGGATCGCCACACCGACAACTACGGTCCCCAGCTGGACTCCCTCCCCATCGGAACCACCGCTGGCCGCTCGTGAGTTTCCGAAGGGCATCGAGGTCTGGCTCAGGCCCGTCTGTGTCCTTTTGTAGCGCCGATACCACGCGATTCCGGTTGCCACAACAGTTACGATAGCAAGGGCAGTGACAACCGGAGTCGGGCGAATCGGCCAGGGCGTGAACTCAAGATTGACTCCGACGATAATTGCCAAACAGATACTTGCTACAACCGAGTACAGCATCCGTTCTGTGGTAATCAGCCGGTGGTGTTCATCCTCCGGGTTCCGAATTGGAAAAAGGGCCGCGACTACAGCATAGCCCGGGACGAACAGCAAGAAGGGTAACGCGATGGCCGTGAGGAGCACCCCTTCAAGAGACGACAGCGTTGCGAAGAGTACAACCGCTGTGTACCCCACGGTAACAAGCAAATCGACAGTCGCTGGCGAAGTATCCGACCACCTGCCCATAAGTTCCGCTCACGCCTACGCCATGATAAGTAAAAACTTCATAACGGTCATTGACGGTGTCGAATGTGGTGTCAAAGAACGATATCCAACCATTCGGAGTGATCACTCTGATTCTGTTCGGGAGAGATACTTTTGCTGTAACCGCCAGACGTACCCACGAAGTAACAGAATCGATAGCTTCGGAATGAACGAGCCATATCGAATCCCGCTCGACTCGTCGCCGTAGAGTGCTTCCATCGGTACGTCCTGAACAGTCATCCCATTCGCATCTAAGTGAATTAGCATATCGTTCAGAAATCCGTAGTCGTCAAACAGATCGTTCAGCGAGAGCTGGTCAAGCGCCGTCGCGGAAATCGCGGTGTATCCGTTCTGTGGGTCGCGCATTTGCCAGTGTCCGCTCGCGATCTTGGTCAGCATCGTGAGGAGCGCATTCCCGAACAGCCGCCAGTTGGACATCTGAGTACAGTGGCGTCGCGATATGAGGCGGTTGCCTTTCGCGTAATCCGCATCCCCCTCAACGACTGGGTCGAGTATCTCATCAAGGATGTTCGGGTCCATCTGGCCGTCGCCATCAAGGACTGCAACCGTATCCATGCCGCTCATAAGCGCTAGCTCGTATCCGGTTTGTACGGCACCCCCGCGACCGCCGTTAGTCTGATGACGGACTGGGACGATCCGCTTATCGAGAAACGTCTGGCTTTCAGATACCATTGTCCCGGCCCCGTCGGCGACAACTATTTGTTGTGCGGAGTCCCCGGTCACACTTGCGGGTTTCACCTCAGTATCCACGTATTCCTTGATTTCGGTCCATGTGCCATCTGTCGAGCAGTCGTCGATAACGAACACCTGATCGACGTACTCCGGAAGTGAGTCGATGACCTCACCGATGAACCCCTCTTCGTTGTGTGCCGGAACGACGACACCGACGGTAGAGCCTTTATACACTCTATGTCCCCCCTGTTGGTGAGTGGAGTGAGTCCGCTACGGTACGCACAGAGTTACCGAAAAGGGAGCTACTCATCCCGGGTCGGCTTTCATGCCAGACCCACGCGCCAATAGCAACCTCTGATTCAGTGATAGTCATGGTAGGTCGTAGGGCCGCTCACCGGCCACCAATAGGGCCCTCTCTGTCGCCATGTTGGGCAAATCGGTCTATTGTTATTCCTTACTTTCCAGGGTTAGCGGTCATATACAGTGGACTGTCGGATCGATAAATATCTCGTTAGACCGATTCGGAAAAGCGCCCACGTACGGCGATTACTACTGTTAGAGGGAGTGGTTATTCGAATTGATCCTGATACGTCGTCCTGATGTCCGCCTGGCGACTAGCGGTTAGGTTCTCGTACGACTTCCCGTACGTGTCGTTGGCCAGTTCGTCCCAAGATTCGATTCGGTCACCGGAGTCAGTCTGGAACTGTGCATCGAAGTCCGCTTCGACCTTCTGTTGGGTTTCGATTTCTAGTCCTGTGAAATTAAACTTCTCCCCAGGTTTCACATCGGCACCGTACTCTTGCCGGGCGATTTCCTCACGCGTCCGCACCTCTACGGCTGCAAGGCCGTCCGCGAACGGTTGGCGTTCGTGAATCTCTTCGATCTGGCGCTTCGTTTCACCGCTCACCTCATCATAGTAGAGTCCGTACTTGTCCTGGGTTATTTCATCAAGCGAAGCGCGGTCACCATCAGAGACACTGGTACTTCCGCCGGAACCGCTGGACCCGCCGTCTTTTGCCCATGACGGCTTGACCGACATAGCTGTTGACGCACGCGCGTCTTTTGAGTAGACGCCATAGACGTACGTCTGCAGACTCAGTGGTTCTACGGGGTAATCCGTCGAGTCGGTTACCGTGTATTCAACCTCGAACCGAACGCGAGTCGACTCGCCGGGTGCGAGCGTGACATTTCTGTCGACTCCATAGGCTTCCGGCCGATCATCGTCATCGCTGTCGATACGATGCTGGATCGATTGAGTTCCGGTGGTTTCACCGGTGTTCGTTACGTCCGCGGAGAACACAGCCGTATCACCGACATACAGGACATTCGGTCCAGCCAAATCCGACACCTCGAAATGACTATCCTGTACCGTCATCGAGACGGTATCTATGTCGTCAGCAGTTCCAAGCGAATGGTTGTGTGTCCCGCGGCTCAAATTCGTCGTATTCACATCAATAGACACCGTTGTCGTTTCGTTGGCAGCAAGTGAAACGGTGCGCGAATAGGTAGTGTTCATGGAATCACTCCGGAGCGTGACGTTGTCGAGCCCGTCCACGTCACCAACGTTCTCGACGACTGCTGAGACATTGGCAGTTTCCCCCCTCGTTACGTTGGCCGGTGCAGTCGTATTCTGCACACGGAACGTCGCCGGTTGCTGGACGTGGAGTGTTCCGGTCGTTGTCGTGTTTTCGGTGGCGACCCTGTATTGGTATCCGCCAGGCTCCAGATCAGCAGTTCGGACCGTGGCAGTGCTCATCTGGCTCTGGCCGCCCGCAAGCGAGTGGACGCTCTCATTCAGCGTTTCAGCATCGGAGTACTGGCCGTTTTGGTCTGCATCGACAGCGATTTGCACTGTCTGGACGCCACGATATGCACCGACATTGGTCAGGTTTGCTCGGATGGAGGCGTTGGTTCCACGGACGATTGTAGCGTTTTCAGTGGTATCAGCGAGGACAAACGTAGGCGGGGTGAGGACAGCCACATTCCCAGTTGACTCCGGGGCCGATGACTCACCGACGGCAACGGCGTACGTGTATTCCCCGGGACTGATTTGATCAGGTTCGACAGCGAACGTCACGTCCGCCGGTTCTGCAGCCGAAACCTTGACTTGTTTTGTTGCTACCGTTTCAGGAGACTGTCCGTCCCTGTTCAATCGTAGCGCTACTTGTTGTGTTGTCGTTTCCGACCCCGCGTTTGTGATTTGAAGTTCCACACGCAACGGCTCATTCGGCCGAATTTCGGTCGGAGACTGCACAGTGCGTATCTCCAGTTCGTCCTCGCTCACAGTGGTCTCCGTATCGGCCGGTCCATCGGCGAAACCACCGATTCCAAGCCCTAACGTAGCACCTCCAATGAGTAACAGTCCAGCGACGCACCCAATCAGTAACTTTCCGTAGCCTATGGACAACATGCGTACGCAGGTATGTTACAAATCATTATTGTTACGGCTGCTATACCCACCGGTAGACACTCTTTGCATTCAATATCGAAAAGCGGGTTTCTACAGGTAGGTTTCAGAATGGGTAGCAGACGTTTACCACCAGACACGTTCCCCAAAGTGGAGCTTTCAGCCATAGTCGTAGTGAGTCGATACCGTTCGTCGGCGTCTCAATTATGCGACTACCGTTAGCTGAATCTATGGAAAACACACCATCTTGTGATCTAATACCGGAGTTGGTGTAATGGAATAGGTTATACGCGAGATACCCACATCAAATTACAAGTTCAATTCGAATCGAAAACAGGGAGAGAGATAGTTCTAAGTCCACGCGCTTGTGCAATCCTATCAGTTCGCGGCCGAGACGCGACAGTTACGCCATGTTCTTCCGTTCGATTGTTTCCCAAATATCGACACCCTTCTCAGTGATGTCGTACACGCGGCCTTTCTTCCGATCTTCCGAAACTAATAGGTCGACCAGTTCCGACTCACGGAGTTCCTGCAGGGCGCGCGATACGTGAGCAATGCTCATTTCCCTGTCGTCCGCAATTAACGACGGTGTCGCAGGGCCTTCTGACAACCGGCGGAGAGTCTCGACTCGATACCGTGAACTGATTACGTAGCTCACTTCGTCCCACTGATCAAAGTCTGCCATCGTATCTATTCGTATGCACGAGTGTACCAGCTACCTTCTTTGGACACAAACTCGTGTACAGTGATATTCCATGTGCCTGTGGTTAATTGTTTCGCTCGTGTCTCTTGGTCTCGCTTCGTAGCCATACACGATTCCGGTTGAGTACCCTGCATACTGAGTATGTGGTGAGTAATATCGTTCTTCCGCTCAATTCAAATAACACGCATTTCATCTACGTGTTTGGCAATCAGGCGACAACCGATCAACAACAGATACCGTGGAGATCGTAAGGCTCCAATTCCCGACGGGAACCCAGAAGGGCATCTTATCGGGGACTGCGTTCCTGCAGGGACCTCTCTGCGGTCCAGATAGCTGTTCAATTGACACTGATAAGATTGCGTTACTTGCATGACCGATAGAAACGGCCGATATACGCTACGATTTACCCTGGGCGATTTCGAGAAGGTGAGTAACGTGTAACCGTAACAGGGGGCCGTCTCAGCGTTTTTACGGGAAGTCTACGTATTTTGCGTATCTCAACACACACTGTCGCGGACATTTATTATGGATCACCGAAAATTGATTCAAAGAACGCTGTTACTCCCGGAATACCCAAACAACTACTGACTACCCCGGCGGTAATCAAAGGAAAATTATCTAATCGATTACATAACAAAGTATTAAGTGGCAAGGTGATGTTGATTTGAAATGCTGGCTGACAGCGTAACGCTCCGTCGATACAGCCGGGGGGCTGTGTGAGCACGATTCCAGACGGGTGGACGATGTCGCAGCACACAGGAAGTGGGTAAATATGGGAGTCAAAGACACCGCACAAACGAAAGCAGAACCGAATAATAAACTAAGCGACGAATCTGTCCCATCGCCAAAAGGGAAAGAAAGCAGTGCGGACCAAGCGACGTCACAGGAGCAGGACGACTCAGGTGCATCTCTAGACGTTATTTTTGAAATACTGAAAAACAGCCGCCGCAGAGAGGTCCTCCACTTTCTTCGAGAACGAGGCGAACAGGTCTCTCTTGGAGAACTCGCAGAACACGTCGCGGCCATCGAGAACGAGACCACAACTGATGCGTTGACATCAAGTGAGCGCAAGCGCGTGTATGTAGGACTGTACCAGTGCCATCTCCCGAAGATGGACGACATCGGTGTCGTCGATTTTAACCAAGACCGAGGGCATATAACCCTTACCGAGAAGGCTGACGACTTCGAAAAGTACCTCAACCGCACTGAAGAAGAGGCGGAGGGCCGACAGTGGTATCAGTATTACGCGGCCGTCACGGTGCTCGGTGCGATGGTCCTAGCCGCCTCTGTCGCCTTCTCACTTCCCGGGAGCATAGTTTTAGGTTTGTTCTCCCTGGTAGTGGGTGTTGCAGGCGCATGTTCGATGTATCACTGGTCAGTTGAGCGCGAAGAGCTGGACAGCGAGTAGCCCGATAAGAACGGTTTGGTTCCGCGCGCAGTTTTTACACAGTACGCGTCACGAGTAGGCTATCCAGAGCGATACACTTCGTCGCCGGCAACATATGTTCGTGCTATCGATGGAACCGGGTCTGGATCGACGATAATCAGATCGGCCCTTGCTCCACACTCCAATCGGCCACGGTCGTACAGGCCGGCAGCGGCAGCTGGTGCAGTAGAGACACGTAACACCCGGTCTTTGAGAGGGTCACCGTTTTCGATGAAAACAGAGCTAAGCAGTGATTGCGGACGAAAGTCGCTACAGAGAATGTCGACAACACCGTCTTTGATTGCCTGAGACGCATCGGGCCCGTCCCACAGACTCCCACCGCGAACCACATTCGGCGCACCCATCGCAACGGCCAAGTTTAACTCGGTTGCACGCTGCGCAACACGGTGGGAGAGCGGATACTCACTTATGTCTACCCCGATAGCAGCGGCGTTGTCCACGCTCGAAACGGTTTCATCGTCGTGTGAGGCGACTGGGATATTTCTATTGCTTGCTAGCTCTGTAATCTCTCGTGCGCGCGAGATTACTTCTGTTTCGGAGACACCATTGCGGCGTGTTTCGAGGGTCTGAAGGCTTGACTCTGAGACCCCGTCCGGAAGATTATAGCGTTGTGTAAGTGTATTTTCGCCAGCGAACTGGCCCGTTCCGGGAATGTGTGAGACAAGGGAGACGAGATCTCCCCCTGATTGGATTTCTTGCGAGACGGCGTCGACAGCCGTTTCGTTGGTGAGTTCACACCGCATATGGAGTCTGTTATCGACCCTGGCGCCGGTTTCGCAGTTGAAATCCCGGATATGCTCGGCCAAGCGACGGGCTAATTCGATACTCCGGTTATCATCTGGGACGTCTTCGAACGCAATGGCATGATACTTTGTCGTAACTCCCGCGCTGGCATTGGCAATATCACATCGGTCCAGAGCGACAGTCGTGTTGACGCGCTCACCAGCTCTCGGAAAGAGGTGCCGTTCGATATCATCACCGTGAAGATCAACCAATCCAGGTAGGACATACTTCCCCGTCGCATCAATGTCCGGGGAGTCATGAGATTCTGCTTCCACCGAGACTATTTTTCCATCAGAGAATACTATTGTCCCGTTCTCAATTTCGCTGGTCGGCGTAACAACAGTTCCTCCCGAGATTAATGTTCGATTTGCATTATTTTTCATTCAGCTTGGCACCCTGTAAGATTTTCCAATGTGTTTACAATCGACTTCCCAAAACATGAATATGCGCTTACTACGGCTATGCTACAGTCGGATATAGAGTGCATATTTATGTGTAATTGACAGCCGTAGCTGTTGTGCTTAATGAGATAATGGGAGACGAGGCCGTCAATCGTCACTATCAGTTGCTAAAGACGGACCTAGGACACTCCAACAATTCTCAGGGTTTGAATAGAGCCCCAATCCAGGGGATTTAAACCTTCGCAGTGTTTCAAATAGTACATACAAATATCAGCCTAACTTAATTTCTAAGTTATGATTATATAATACCTTCATAGAGTGGACAATTTGCGGGTAATTCTGGCGGATTCATATCCATTAGGATACACCTACCCACATAATACCGTATTAACTGTTTGAACGAGTGCGTTTGAGCAGTAATATCTTTCTATTTTTTCCATAGTGAGAAAGAGTATAATAGCAATAGCTGAAGAAGAGAGCCAGTAGTAACAAGATTACAGCATAGTACAGTGACATACTCCGGCGACGTCACCCCACCCACCAGCATGGTGTTTGCGTGTTCAGAAACCGAAGTTTTTAGCGTCAAGGTTTAAAACATATTTGTATGAAAGACTGGATTGATACGTATAACGAGCGTGACTGGCAAACCACCACGGACGGAACGGTTCGATACGCGCTGTTAGGACTTGGCTGGTGGACAATCGACCTAGCACTTCCCGCGATTCAGGATTCTGATCTGGGTGAAGTTACAACGCTCGTCAGCAGTTCTTCGGAGAAAGCGAAACGTCTCGCCGACGAGAACGGTGTGGACCACGGGATCAGTTACGAGGAGTTCCACGACGGGGATGCAGCCGACAGGTTTGATGCCATCTACATCGGGACACCGAACGCCTTGCATCTGGAATACGCCGAGACAGCCGCAGAGTTAGACAAAGCGATCCTGTGCGAGAAACCGATGGAGGCAACAGTCGAACGGGCTCAGAAAATGGTTGAGGTCTGTGCGGACGCCGCTGTGCCGTTGATGATTGCCTACCGGATGCAGACTGACCCCGCTGTTAGGCGTGCAAAAGAACTCATCGAAGACGGATTCATCGGTGAGCCAGTATCCGTATACGGAAACAATAGTCAGCCGCTGCTCGAGATGAATCCGGACACGGACCAGTGGCGGCTCGATCCGGAACTCTCAGGTTATGGCACCTCAGTGATGGATTTGGGGATTTACTCGATCAACACGACTCGGTTTCTGCTCGACAGGGAACCACTGGCAGTGCAGTCACAGATGGATTCTCATGGGGAGGCCTTCGTCGACGTACCTGATGAGCGCTCCGGGGCCTTGCTAGCGCTGGAAGACGGTATCAAAATGGTCACGACTGATAGCCAGAACGCTCACAGTGATACGCAACTGAAAATAACTGGGACGGACGGACAGATCGAACTCCGTCCAGCGTTCCATGGGAAAGCAAAACTCCACCTGTCCCGAAACGAGACGACAGTAACTGTCGAACACGAGAGTTTTGACGCGGAGGACGAAATGCGGGAGGAGTTCGATTACTTCGCTGACCGTGTTTTGACTGGTACTGACATTGGCCCGGACGGCCGCCACGGCCTCCAGGATATGCGAATCATCCGGGCAATTCACAAAGCCGCGGAGAGCGGCGACGTCGTCAAATTGTAACTGATTCGTTCGAATTTAGCTGGCCCCATCGCTGTCAGATTGTCTTAGATTTATTCATGTGACGATCACGGCTATCGCGTTATCCCAGTCAAAACGGAGTACAGCGTGATCGCAGTATAATACTCAAGATCAGTGAACAGAAGCGACCCTGACATTGGTTTTACACTCACTGTATTGGGTGATCAATGATCAACGGCGGCAAATGCTATCAGCCGTCCGATTGATTTGTTTGGGTAGACGTGACGAAACCACATTTGAACTGGTCGGCTTTGTCTAGACGCAGAGTAACAGCGAGTTCGTTTCGTTAATGACGCTATAAATCAGCCACTCAGTTAAATTACATATACACCCCGACAAAAGGATACAAGTGGCTGATGGTGCTACAAGACGGTATGATTTCTGAACAATTCGACGCGTTCTTGCTTGACCTCGACGGGGTAGTGTATCTCGGGGACGAGGCCCTACCGGAGGCGGTCGAGTCGGTGAATCGTCTTGATGAGCGGGACAAGGAACTGCGATTCCTGACGAACGACCCACGCTTCCAGCGTGAGACGATCGCGAACAGGCTTCGCAAGCTGGGGATCGACGCGGAAAAAGGCGAGATCATCACGTCAGGCTGGGCGACCGCCCACTACCTCTCCCAACAGGATATGACCACCGCTGCTGTTGTCGGTAGCGGAGGGCTGGAAATCGAACTCCAAGAAGAAGGCATCGAGATCACGGACGACGATCCAAATGCGATGGTCATCGGCGCGGACGAGAAGACGTCATATCAAGACATCCAGCGGGCGGCGAGACACATCCAGCGGGGAGCGACGTTCGTGGGGACGAACCCGGATGGGTCGTTCCCGACCCCAGACGGGCCTGTACCCGGGGCCGGGGCCATTGTCCGAGCAGTCGAAGCTGCGGCGGGAACAGAGCCAACGGTCGTTGGCAAACCCGAGCCGCTTATGTTCGAGATGGCTCTCGACGGGCTGGCTGACGACGTGCAAGCGGCCGCGATTGGCGATAATCCTGCCACGGACATTCTCGGCGCCCACCGTGCGGGGCTCACCGGGATTCTGGTGGCCGAGGACAAACCGACTGCCGCATCTGCTCGTGATCTTCAGCAACCAGATTTGACGATCTCGTCGCTTGCACACCTCTTCACAGACACAACCGACACATGGGAGGCACCACCCTATTCGTGGCCGGATGAGATACGTCCGGGCGTCGCTGCTGTCGTAGTGAATGACGCAGATGAGGTGCTGTTGCTGAAACGCGCCGACAAAGAGCAGTGGGCGCTCCCGACGGGCACGGTCGAACGGTGCGAACCAGTCGGGGACGCTGTCACACGGGAGGTTGACGAGGAAACGGGACTGCAAATAGCGGTTGAGCGGCTGATAGGCGTCTATTCACACCCGGAACAGCAAGTGTTTTCGTATCCCTCAGGCAAGGCAGTTCACTTCGTCACCAATTGCTTTCGGTGTTCCATCGAGGGGGGTACACCCGAGGCCGACGAAGATGAAGCCCTCGAGGTCGGATTCTTCGACATGAACGATTTACCGTCGGATATCCTTCCGATGCAACCGCAGTGGATAGCCGATGCAAATGACGCAGATGGCTCACCTGCAATTCGATAAATTCACAGGCTGTACCGACTGAAGTTACGGAGCAAGTTCGATATTTCTCAGAGTCGCTCTCAGAACGAGTTCACGGATCTGGGCGAACCACGTCCGTGTCCGAAGCGTGTCGCCGTACCGCTGCTTGAGCGAGAAAACCACAGCCTCGACGAGTGACCGTCGATGATCGGTATCGTCGTCATGGCGAGCGGTACGCGCCATATCTATAGTAGCCATTGAAAATCAATGCACTCCTGATCGCACGACAGCAGTGCGATCAGTGTGTACATCGTTTCAATTGTTACTATAGCGGGGAGAACTCTCGGTGTTTGTTCACTGGCCCAACGTGGGGCTCCAGAAGTTCTTCCGGGATCGTCTCAATCATACCTTCCTCAGCGGTCACCGTCTGTAGCCGGTCGAAGTTCCGATAGATCCCTGCCCTCCGCTACCCAATCCGGAACTAGAAATCATATTAGATGATAGTCGTGCGAAGATTTACAGTGTATCGCACCAGGTATCACTTAAAATGGCTGTGCCTCAGAGCTGAAGCAAGTAGGTGTTATAACATCCGTACAGGTGTTATTATTTGACGCCGGCGAACTCGACAGGCTCTCAGCGGCCGCTGGTATCAAAAAATCGTGTTTTGAATAGCAACTATCTGATTGGATGTCGCGGATATCATATCCGGATTAAAATTGAGTACGTGTTATTATCCAAGAGATATCAGCCACAATGTAGAACAATATAGTCGTAGAAGTACGTTTTCACACTTGTATATTGATCTCAGAGATAAGACCGAGTTTCCTGAGTTACAATCTCGGTTTCGATGTCTAAATATATTACCGGTACATTCATACTTGTCATATTCGACCAACTGTGAGTGTATAGTAGTAGATCTATAGTCAATTGTATCATATAGGTGAGATTCACAGACAACTCCGAAGAATCTGTCATAGAACAAAGTTGGTCGAGGTTCACGGCGGTGATAGAGTGGTCAGTCCTTCGTCCTGCAAGCGAAGTACACTGGTTAATCCGAAAGCCATATACGTCACATTAGGCCAACCTAAAACATGGACGAGACAGACGGTACAGGTAGTCTCACCAGACGAGACTACCTCTCCGGCGGTGGTCTGCTGCTCGGCACGTCAATCGTAGCCGGCTGCTCCAGTAACGGTGGGGAACCGCCCAGTACAGCAACAGCGAGTGACAAGGAAACGGGCACATCAACCCCGTCAGATGACGGCTCCTACGTTGCCTCGCTTTCTCCTGTCGGAGAGGTCAAGTTCGACTCCGTACCGGAGAAGGTCTTCACGATGTACAATCAGTATGCAGATATGTTAGTCGCGCTTAACCACGGTGACGCGGTCAATTCGATGTTTGTTCCAGAGATGGCTGGGCCATCGATGAACCACTACTACGAACGGCTCTCTGGTGTCTCTTTTGAGTGGGAGGACCTTCCGAACCCCTACGACAATTTCAGCAAGGAGTTCTTCTACAGCCTCGGTAGCGACGTTCACTTCCTTGACCCCGCATGGGCGATTACCCAGGAGAACTGGGATATGGGCGATATCGAGGAAATTGTCGACAATGTCGGCCCCTTTTTCGGGAATTTCTACAGCGGAACACACGGTGACCCGCAAGAACCCTACAGTGAGAACTACCACTATTACACGCTGTGGGAGCTGTTCGGTCGTGTCGCCACCGTGTTTCAGGAACGAAAGCGTTACGAGCAACTCAGAGCCGTTCACCAAGAACTCATCGAGACCATCCAGACGGAGCTTCCACCCGAAGAAGATCGACCGACCGCGGTTCGGGTTACACTTGGCGACGGCCAATTCTGGACGTATCACCTGAACCGACCGGGGTTCTGGCTCGCGGACACGCGTCCGCTCGCAGCCAACGACGCCTTCGGGGACGAAACGTGGGAAGGTCTCTGGGGTTCGGTCGGCTATGAAACGATGCTGGACGCGGACCCTGACGTAATCCTCCACCTCTGGGGGATGACACCGCGCTACGACATGGACGATGTCCGCGAGAGGGTCGCGTCACACAGCGTTGGAAAAGAACTCGCAGCGGTCAAAGACGACCGCGTATACGCACACGGAATGCGATACCACGGTCCGATCATGAATCTCTTCCAGATCGAAATGACCGCGAAACAGCTCTACCCGGATATCTTTGGCGAGTGGCCAACCTACGAGAACGGGGATCACTATCCAGAGATTCCATCGGATGAGCAGCTTTTCAGCCGCGACCGCGTTGCCCAGATCGTTACGGACGGGTAATTAGTCGAGACGGTTCCGGGATCGTACAGCCGTTATAGCGTACTCCAGTCGTACCGCATGACGAGGTCGTCATCGTCGATCTCGCTGGCGAGTTTGTCCACGAGTTCGTCCCGTTCGAGGTCGTCAAACTGCTCCAGTTCGTACGGCTTGACCGTCACCGGCGAGGACTCGCCCTCGGCGATGCGCTCCTGCAGCTTGGCGACGCCGTAGATCAGCGCTTCGGGGCGGGGCGGACACCCCGGGACGTGAATGTCAACCGGAATGACTTGCTCCGCACCTTTGATGACGTTGTATCCTTCCTGAAACGGCCCACCGGAAATAGTACACGACCCCATCGAGACGACGAACTTCGGCTCGGGCATCTGGTCGTACACGCGCTTCATCCGCGGCGCGAACTTCGAAACGATGGTCCCCGGGACGATAATCAGATCTGCCTGCCGCGGTGATGCCCGAGGGACTCCGGCAGCAAAGCGGTCGAGGTCGTGTTTCGTAGCGAGAGTGCCCATCATCTCGATGGTACAACAGGCGATGCCGAACTGCAGCACAAACATCGAGGACCCCCGGACCCAGTTCATGAACGCGTCGAATTTGGTCAGGATGAACGGGGACGAACCAAGCACCTCCCGAAGTGTAGAATTAAATCGGGCATCCGGGTTTCTACCACAGCATATCCGTTCATCAGACTGTGCGTCGTCCACATTCCGCCGATCACTGCTCATGAACAGCTACGGATAGATAGTGGGATCGGATACGCGAACTGTCGTACACACTAGTGTCTTTATATGGGAGCCGCCACCAGGGCTCGTCCGTGAGATATCTCCGCTTAGAGATCCAGTATGCACCGGAGTATCAGCGTCCGATGCACCGCTTTATGACCGAAAGCGACGCAATCAAACGCGAGTGGCTCGTTACGTGGAAAGTCGGGGTCGAGGACGAGATCGCCTATACGTTGTTTTATATCGTCGGCGATCGCGAACCCTACGAATCGGCGCTTTCTGCGGTCGAAACCATGGAAAGCTACGATATTACACCCGTTCGGGACCAGGCGTTCTACGCGTTCGTCCGTGGCCGGGAGACTGAACAATCACGACAGTTCTACGCGGCGTTCGAACAGCCGACGCTAATGGTGGTCCCACCGGTTGCCTACCGACCGCACGGAGTCGTGTTGTTCGATGTCGTCGGCGAACCCGCCACTCTCGAACAGGTCCGGGATGCACTTCCCGACGGAATCACGGTAAACGTCCAGAAGATCGGCGAATACGATGCCAGCCCTGGAACATTCGCCATCGGCCTCACTTCACGTCAGCGCGAAGCACTCGCCGCAGGACGGGAAGTCGGTTACTTCGACGTCCCGCGAAATGGGAGCGTCAAGGACGTCGCCGAGGAGCTCGGTTGTGCTCCGAGTACCGCATCGAATCATCTCAGAAAGGCGCAGGCACGGCTTGTTGAACGCGTATTCAGATGACAGCTAGCGTAGAAGGTATCGATGCACCACGACTGTGTTTGAACCGCTCGAATAGGAGGAAACAGCAGAACAAGAGGGAAGGGAACAGCAGAACCCAGCGGGTGGATTGTTGGTTATCGCGATAGCTGGCAGACTGGGCTGTCGCTGAACGTGGGCAAGTAGTATTCAGTGATCGGTTGAGTACAGTAACTGTCGCGGCAGATGAGCAGGAGCGCTGCGACGACTAACGTGACCAATGCGGCGCGAACAGTGAATCCCGGACCAGAAGCAGAACCCGAATCGTTGAGCGGGCAGGATGAAACAGAGAACACCACAGTGTCTGCAGTAACACTTCGTTAGAGGTATTCTAAACCCATATTACTGCGGACATTGTGGCGTCTGACGGGGAGGTCTGGTGCATAATCGTGAATAGACACCACGATGTCCGCTGTTCTAGTGGGACAGTTGAGAAATCATGCGCCGATTACTGCGGACATTGTGGTGTTGCTTCGCCTGGGCCACACCACGATGTCCGCTGTTCTAGTGGGGGTGGACACGAGAACAGCGGACACGGCGGTGTGTGCTTGAACAATAGAAGCGCTATAAATTGGCCACAGAGAGTCTGAAGACCGTAAATTAGGCGAGGAATGGGAGAGAACACTCCCACCCCACTTTGTCCGCTGTTCTTCAAAAGAGAGGGAGGGGGGAAGGAAACAGCCTCATTTGATTCGAAGGGTAGTCAATTTAGAACAGCCTGGATACTATCTGAACTTCATCTAGATAGAATCTAGACAGTTTAGATTTTACTTAGTCTCAACTAGATTGTGTCTAGATACTACCCAAATCTTATCTAGACTAGTGAGAGCGTCAAGTATTGCTATAGCGTCTTTCTCTATAGCTATTAAACTGCACTACGGTCTAGCTCTCAGCATAGTATTATAAACTTTTCCTTAATGAATAGTTTTTCTGAGTTACCCCCACCTACCGTTTTCTAGTTACTGCGGACATAGTGGGGTGGGAGGGTCCCGCCATTCTTTTATAAGCAATAGAACAGCGGACACTCCGGACACTGCGGACAGGGGTGGTTTTATGTATGTTCCTTCCAATACATCAGGCAACGACTATGGGGATGTTCGAACGCGACACCGAGATCTACTTGGACCGGGATGCCCTCCGGGAAGACTATCAGCCTGAGAACCTCGTCGGGCGTGACACTGAACTAAACCGGTATCGAGCGGCTCTCCAACCCGTAATCAACGGTGAACAGCCCAACAACATCTTCTTGTACGGTAAAACGGGGGTCGGCAAGACTGCTGGTACGCGGTATCTAATTGACCATCTCGAAGAAGACGCAGCGAAATACGAGGATATCGATCTCACGGTAAAGATGCTAAACTGTGATGGCCTCTCCAGTAGTTATCAAATCGCGACCCGACTCGTCAACGAATTCAGGGACGAAACGAGCCAGATCAGTACGACAGGGTATCCTCGTGCAACAGTGTATGACATGCTGTGGACCGAACTCGACTCCTGTGGGGGGACGATCTACATCGTGCTCGACGAAGTCGACCACATCGAAGACGATAGTATTCTCTATCAACTCCCGCGTGCGCGAGCGAACGACAACCTAAGTTCAGCGAAGATCGGTATCATCGGTATCTCGAACGATTTCTCTTTTCGCGATGACCTCTCCCCGAAAGTCAAGAGTTCACTCTGTGAAGAGGAGATCCAGTTCCCCGCATACGACGCGAAGGAGCTGATCCAGATCCTGCAACAGCGCGCTGATGTAGCGTTTCACGACGGCGTCCTCGAAGACGGCGTCATCGAGCTGTGCGCTGCGTACGGAGCGAAAGACGCCGGTGACGCGCGGCAGTCCCTCGACTTGCTCATGAAAACGGGCGACCTGGCCCGCGACAAGGATACGGATACGATTTCGGAAGATCTTGTTAGAGAGGCCCGCGACGTTCTGGAACGAGGCCGGATTCAGGAAGGTATTTCGGGACTGACCCAACACGGTCATCTGGTCGTGTACGCAATGGTTACGCTCGACCAGGAAGGGAAGACGCCGGCCCGGACACGGGATATCAGACCTCGATACACGAACTTCGCCGAAAAGGCAGGGATCGATCCGCTTGTCCCACGCCGGATGCGTGATCACCTCGGCGAGCTGTCGATGTTAGGTATAATCTCGGCGATCGAGCGGAACGAGGGACGACGTGGGGGAACCTATCGCGAGTACTCTCTCGAAATGGACCCGGAGATGATTCTCGCAGCGCTTGAGAAGACTGTCGACGATGTTGGAATCCACAAATCCGTCACTAACCTCGTTGATAGCGAAGCGACGCTTTCGGACTTCCAGTCCACTTAGGAACGGCGGACATGGTGGTGTCGAAACCGATTGATACGTAGCGGTTTTCAGGAGATAGAACAGCGGACATGGTGGTGTTGCCGCCGGTGATTGGAAGCTTCTATCTTCACTTCAAGAGCGTGTAGAACTACGGACACGGTGGTGTCTAATGGTACCGACGCTACCTTTGATGCCATAATCACTACCGCGGAAGCTACCGATATATCTTTTGAGAATCAAATTTGTAGAATATGTTTGCAGCTACCCCCCTCTTTCAGGAGAGCCATACTGGATACTAGTTTTCCGGGTCAAACGATAGCTTGTTCGAAAATCGGGGACTCTCTCGTCCATCACTGGGAACGAATCTCTCATTTAACCTATCTCGTAATCCCCTCCCGGCACAGCCCAATCGGACCGATTATTGTAGACTGTCGTGGTCTGGGCCTCCGGTGGTAAGAAGTATGCAATTCAGGCGGTGGACCTTTTGGGATATATCGGCAGTGGAGTGCATATGCAAGGAGGCTACCAACCCAGACGAGATGTCCTGTACCCTCGCGATTAGTTCTTTCTTGCACGGCTGGCGTCAGCGGCCGACAGCTGGATCACACCGTCAGCGCGAACTGTGACGATAATGTTGCGGTATCGAAAGGTGATGTTCTGGCTCGCTGAGCCGATTGACTGGTCTGGCTGTGTACCGAATAGTAGTGTCTCAATGGCATCGACATCGATGTAGTCGTGCAACGGCGACTCACGATATGGTTCTGTTCCCGACTGATCGGCAACGGCCTGAACAATGACCGTAGCAAGCTCCTGGTCGCTGGTTGGATCGTACTGAACTTCAGTTAGAGTGCCGTTCGCTCCCACAAATAGTCCCTCATCCCCATCAGCCTCGTCGCTCTGGCTGTCGTCAGTCATCCACCTAGTAAACAACTGGAACGTACATATAATACATGTATGAATATTCGGGCATAATAACTACTCTCTTCAATCCAATCTTGAATGCGCTAATAGCCATTTTGCTGAGCTATACGGTATAGCTATATTACACTGCATTTATCAGTCTATACACACTCAATGAATCCATTCGTGATCAGAGTGGGATATATGTGATAACAATTGTCATGAACTGGTCGGTAGTATCTGCCCGTTGAGGATATCCGCCCCCATGCATCAACTACCCAGACGGAAGTTACTCGGAGCCATGTGTTCGGGATTGATCGTACTCGCCGGTTGCAGCGGCGAGCAAAATAGTGGATCAGATGAAACAGAGAGTGGCGGCGGAGCCGAACCGTCGCCTGAACCCGGTGAGACAACCGGTACGGATACATCGGCGGTCAGCGGAGCCGACGACAGGTCAGCACAGTTCGGACAGGTCACGCGGTTCCCAGAATCGTACGCGATGACAGCTACAATGCAGTCCGGAGGGCAGACCGTCGAGATGACTGGTCGTTTCTATCAAGGGGATATGTACTGGTCGTTTGACCAGCAGGGACAACAGATGGAAATGTACCGTATCGGGAACAGCACGTACACCGTTACTGGAGGGCAGTGTCTCCGGGGAACGATGCAACAGGGGATGGACCGTGACGAGGTTGATCCGGGTCAGTTCTCCGACCAGCCGGAGGAAAACCCAGACATCACGCCGGTCGGCCGGGATACCATCGATGGCGAGGAAGTGTTGGTGTATGAACTCTCTCAGGACGGCTCTCAGGAGCCGGTCACATACTACATCCTCGCGGACTCCGGGTACCCGCGACGCATCGAAGCCGAGTCAATGCGGTGGGACTTCCACTCGTGGGGTTCGGTCGAGCCGATCCGGAAACCCGAAGGAGACTGCCAGTCGATGCCCGGCGGCGGCATGACGGCTGACGGGGGCAGCTAATCGCTCAGCAGGACCTGACTTTGACCGGCTATTCAGAAAGTAAACAGTTCTCGACATACCGCCGAAATTCGGCTCTCACATCGTCGATAGTCTCCTCGTCACTGGTAATCCGTTCCGCCTGAATGCCGACTAAAACCGTGTGGAACAGCGCGGCTGTCTGAGATGGGTCTTCGACATCAAATGCGCCTGCATCAACACCCGCCCGGATGACACGGGCGATTTGTTTTCGAATAAAGTCATCACTTCTGCGAAAGAGGCGATTGTAATCGTCGTCGTGTGCCGCTTGCGCTCGCAGTTCAATTACAGCCTGCGAAAACTCGACATCACTGTTGCTGCTGGTGCCAAATATTTCGTCAACGATTATCTCGATATACTCTTCAGGGGATTGGTTGGGCAGCGGGACCTGATTCTCGACCTGTTCCAGCATATAATCTAGGAGGTCTACCAACAACTCGTCCTTATTGTCGTAATGATGGTATATGAGCGATTGGCTCTTCCCAAACTCGTCACCTATCTTTGAAATAGTAAGATCCGCGTACCCGTGCTGACGTAACGCATAGAATGTAGCTTCAAGTATCTCCTCGCGGGTTCCATCCGGGTTCTGGAAAAAGGATATCTCGTTAGTCATCTTTACGTCGACCGTTTCCTGCTTGTCTACTACGGTTCAAATGGCTCACGGTTTCACCACTCTCTGTAGAGTACTAGACCAATCTGGGTTGTATTTTCTATCATTGAACTGAGTAACGGGTACGGTTGTAGATAACTATATGATTGACTATATATTCAATAACCTTAAGCGTATTGTGGTCCGCTGTCTCAACGGAGCGCACTGGACTGTCCTCAAGCTCACTGTACTCGTACATACATTCCTC
Source organism: Haloarcula sp. KBTZ06 (assembly GCF_048595605.1). NCBI lineage: Archaea > Methanobacteriati > Methanobacteriota > Halobacteria > Halobacteriales > Haloarculaceae > Haloarcula > Haloarcula sp. KBTZ06. The sequence goes on along the minus strand of NZ_CP184339.1, from coordinate 231,418 downwards.
CGCTGCCTCACCTCCTAACACCCCATAAGATCTGTAGACCCTGTGTTGACATCGGTGGATGGCGAGGTAATGGTGGCTTTGACTGAACACCAGTTTTCCCTCTGGCCCCGAAAGATACGAAAGCACTATATGTGATTGAACGTTTAGTCAACACCACCAAATGGCTACTCACAAACGAAGAATTCCGAGACGGAGTGTCGCTAGCAACGAGACACGGTTTGAACAAATCCTCAAGTAACATGGCCTCTACAAAGTATAAACTGCTACTTCTGGCTGTAATCGGGATTACCGTCACCAGCGGAACGGCAACCGCTGCGGTCGTTGGGAGCCCCGATATTGCGGCAACGCTTGAAGATGATACCGTCGCTCCGGGTGAACAAAAGACCATAGAAATTTCACTGGTCAACAGCGGGGAACTCGATAGTGGCTCCACTCGAAATCCGGCGTTGAACAACGAGGTAACAACGGCAAAGGGGCTTACTGTGTCACTCGGTTCTGGTGACGCACCCATTTCAGTGAAAAATTCGAAACGAAGCCTCGGCACGCTACAGGCGGGGCCGAAGACGACAGTGCCGTTCGAGATCAGCGTGGACGAAGACGCTAGTTCCGGTACGTACGACGCACAACTGAGACTAAACTATAAGCATACAAGCTACATTTCCGAGGGAACAGGGGCACGAGACGAAGACAGAAAAACTCGCACCGTTGATATTGAAATCGACGTCACCGATGATGCCACCTTCAATGTGACTGATATTGACTCCAATGCACGCGTTGCCTCAACAGGTACGGTGGCAGTTAGCGTCGAAAATACCGGAGATAGCGCCGCACGGGATGCCGCGGTAACGCTCCAATCACAGAATCAGGACCTCGCTGTCAGTGGCGGCGATGCCACCTCACGATTCGTTGATGAGTGGGAACCGGGAGAAGTCCGGACGTTCAACTACCGTGTGAGTTCTGCCGAAGCCGCGGAACCGGAGTCGTACGGATTTGAGCTGTCGGTTGCATTTGATAACGAGGATGGCCTCCGGACACAATCCGTGGGACAGTCCGTCGCAGTCACACCTGACCCGGAACAGCAGTTCTCGGTTGTCAATTCAAGCAGTTCTGTCGCCGTTAGTAACACAGGAACGTACGAGGTTCAACTCCGCAACACAGGCCCGTTGACCGTGAATGACTCCTCGGTTACGTTTGTCTCAGAGAACGCGGATATAACGTTTGGAAAGAGCTCCTCAACAACCGCCTATGTGGGGGAATGGGAACCCGGAGCAGTTCGGACTGTTCGCGTCGATACAACAGCGAGCCCCGATGCCGAGGACCGAAGCTACGCGCTGTCGGCTAACGTACAGTATGAGGATCAAGAGGGCGATACCAGTACCTATGACGATGTCCGGCTAAGCCTCAGTCCTGCGCCTGAGCAGAACTTCGACGTGTCTAACGTCGAAACGTCACTCCAGGCTGGCGAAGACGGCTCACTCAGTGCAACCCTCACAAACACTGGAACGCGTGACGTCGAGAACGTCGTCATCGCATGGGAAAGCCAGCAGTCGACACTGTCGCCAAAAGAATCACAGTACGCTGTTGGAGATCTCGATGCAGGCGAAACGGCCAACTTCAACTTCGGCGTTGACGTGTCCAACAGCGCGGAGGCAGGCGCTCGGCAGTTTGACTTCGGAGTGAGCTACCGCGACGATAACGGCGACAGGGTTGAAGCAGATACACTCGAAGTTCGCTCACAAGTGGCTGGCAGTCAGGACGAATTCGACATCGAAGTGGAAAATTCAACGCTCGGTGTGGGCCAGGACCGGTCAATTACGTTTACAATAACCAACACAAAGAACAAAACACTGACCAGCATTGAGGGGAAGGCGTTCGTCAATGATCCGCTCAGTAGCAGTGACGATGAAACGTTCATCGCTGAACTGGCTCCCGGAGCGTCAGAAACGGTCTCAGTCCAACTCTCGGCGGGCAGCGACGCGCTAGACAAGACCTATCCGCTCAATCTGGACTTCCAGTATGAGACGCCTGACGGCGAAAAACGGGTTTCGGATACCTACAGTCTCCCGATAGAAGTCACGGACCAGTCCGGGGACGGTGGGACGCCACTGTGGCTGGTTGGTGGCATTGGACTCCTTGCCGTTGTTGGCGGCGTCGTCTGGTACAGGCGGCAGTAACCGTCTGAAGCTAACATCTATGTCACAATGCTAGAGTATCAGAAATACATCGACGTATTAGACGATTGGATTGTCAACCGTGACAAGACAGTCGTCGCTGTGTTCATCGTCACAACGCTCATTCTGTCGGCGGGTTTCGGCATGACTGCGACCGACTCAGGGACATCACAGTTCACTGACGGCGTTCCCGCACAGGAAGCGTTCGACGAGGTCAACGACAACTTCGAGCGCGAACCGTTCGGCGAAGGTACTGGCTCTACGACGCTTATCCAGAAGGACCAGAACGTCCTGTCGAAGCCGGCTATCCTCAACATGCTGAAAGCACAGCACCGGCTCGAACAGCGCGAATCACAGGACGTCGTTGGCACGACGAGTGTCGCACAGGCCGTCGCCCAGACGCTCAACCCGGACGCAGAGACACTGCCCGAACAGATCGATACCGTAGAAGCGGCCTCACAGACGGAGATTAAGTCCGCCACCCGAACCACACTTGAGCGCCAGCCGGCAGTTGCAGGGCTACTCAGCAACGATCTAAACCGAGAGGAGCCGTCGGCATCTGCAACACTGACGACTGTCACACACGAGGTTTCAGGTGTCTCAAGCAGTGCTGGGACAGAGGGGTCATCACCACTGACGCCCATTCAGCAGGAAGCGGAGTTCATTGTCAGCTCGGTTGACGGTGATATCTCTGTCTTCGGCAGTGGACTCATCTCCGCAGAGCTGAACAGTGTTATCTCCGATTCGTTGGGACTCGTCGTCCCAGCCGCTGTTGTCCTGATTCTGTTCTTCCTTATTATCGCATACAGGGATCCGTTTGATCTGCTGATTGGCCTCGTCTCCCTTGCGATGGCGATTATCTGGACATTCGGGTTCATGGGATGGGCCAGTATCCCCTTCACGCAGATGCTGATCACGGTCCCGCCGTTGCTCCTTGCCATCGGGATTGACTTCGGGATTCACGCTGTGAACCGATACCGCGAAGAACGGATCGAGGACGTCGAACCAACACCCGCGATGCGGACCGCAACTGACCAGTTGCTCCCAGCGTTCTTTATTGTGACAGGAACGACAGTGCTGGGATTCGCCGCAAACGGGACTAGCCAGCTCGGTCCGATCCGTGACCTCGGGTTCGTGGCCAGCGTCGGGATCATATTCACCTTCCTCATTTTCGGTATCTTCCTCCCGTCGTTCAAGCACTTCATGGACCGGCAGCGTGTGCGATACGACCTCCCCGAATTCAGTATCGCGCCGATCGGCTCTGAGGACTCCGCAGTCGGCAAGTCGCTAACTGTCGGCGTGACAATCGCCCGCCGAGCCCCGTACATATTCTTTGCCCTCGTCCTGGTGTCTACGGCGGCCATGGGGGCGTATGGAACTGGGATTGATACCCGGTTCACCACTGAAGACTTCCTCCCACCGGAGGAGAACCCCGGATACGTCGAGGTTCTGCCGGAAGCTGTGGCTCCGAGCGAGTACACAGTCACGAAGCAGATAAATTACCTTGAAGACACGTTCGAGAGCGGTGAGAGTGACACCGTAACGATATACGTCGAAGGGTCGTTACAGGACGGAACGGCGCTCGAGGAGATCCACCGGGCGAACCAGGACCCACCCGACTCCTTCGTTACAGCCGGCGGGAGTGCAGATACCACAAGCATACTTACGGTGATTAACCGCTACAAGCGTGCTTCACCCGAGTTCCGCCAGCTCGTCGAACAGAACGATCAAAACGGTAACGGTGTCCCCGACCAGAATCTCCCGACCATCTACAACGCGCTGTATGATTCGCCGTACGGCGACCGGGCGGAGTCGTACATGACTGATGACTACGCGCGAACGCGCATCGTGTATTCCGTCGAGTCTGATGCGAGTCAGCAGGAAGTGACAGATGATACGAGAGCCGTTGCGGATGAGTTCCGGATGGAAGCGACCGCAACCGGCAGTGTTGTGGTATTGAAAGCTGTCTCGGACGTAATCGCTGAATCTGCGTACATAAGTCTGGCTCTCGCAATTCTCGCGTCTGCAGCGTTCCTGTTTTTCGCCTACTGGCTACTTGAACGGCGTCCCGGGCTGGGCGCTGCGAACCTCGTGCCGATACTGCTCACTATTGCCGCCTTGGCCGCGACAATGCGGTATCTGGATATCCCGTTCAACGTCCTCACCGGAACGACGTTATCAATCGGAATCGGGCTTGGTATCGATTACTCCGCTCACCTCGTGCATCGGTTCTCGGAGGAGTACCGTGGCGATACTGGCTTGCTCGAAGCACTCGACATTAGTGTCCGGGGAACAGGTGGTGCGCTGGCGGGTAGTATGGTCACCACCACATCTGGAACCGGCGTGCTCGTCCTCGCGGTTGTCCCGATCTTGGGCCAGTTTGGATTGTTAATTGCAGTCAGCGTTCTCTATTCGTTCGTGGCGTCCATACTGGTCCTCCCGACGTCAATCGTCATCTGGGACCACGGTCGCGGAACGCTTGAGACACTGCTCTCATCGCGCTCGACACGGAGTGTGAACTAATGCGGCCCGCTCGTTTCGGTTTCCGCCCACCTGTGGCACATGATGAGCAAATTGAGCGGCTTGAGAAAGATCGCTCCGAGGCAGAGCCTGAGGAATTGGCACCGTGCTGTCAAGCTATCTACGATCAGAGCGGAGGACTGTCTGTATGACTACAGATGGTGACGCTCTGGGTGCAACTGAAAAAGAGATTATGCACGCAACCCATCGAGCGCTGGTAAACAGTGGATACGCTGAACTCTCCATCTCGCTTATTGCAGACGAACTCGACAAGGCCAAATCGACGATATACCACTATTACGACTCGAAAGACGACCTGCTAATCCGGTTTCTCAGATTCACTGTTGACCGATTCGAGGCGACAATCAACACGACCATCGGTGACCACCCGAAAGAGGACCTCCATCACATCATTACGACACTCCTCCCGTGCCAGCTAACCGAGGAGAAACGGCAGCTTCACAGCGTTTTAGTTACGCTCTCCCCGCAAGCGCTGGATCAGGAGGTGTTTCGCGAACAGTTCACCGAGATTGATATTCGACTTACTGCAATCATCGAGAAAACTGTTCGTCGAGGGATAGAGGCTGATGTGTTTCGCGATGTGGATCCGACACACATGGCCGAGCACATTCTAGCAATGATTAAAGGAACGATGTATAGCCGCCTCACGACCAATCGCGAAGCCGCAACAGGAGCAGCGAAAGCCTCCCTATTTTCGTATATCGATTCGCATTTGATTTCGTAGCGCCTGTCGCCATGGTCGTCGCCGAATTTCCTCTCTCACACGGCTTGGACCAAGCCGGTCAATAGCTCTTTCCGGCGGAGTGCGGAGCACAGAAACGTACCCCGGGCTGCTATAGTACAATTGAAACGAGTTACACACTGATCGGACTGCCGTCGTGCGATCAGGTATGCATTGATTTTCAATGGTTACTATAGTTCTCCGATACTGTGCTTAGATCGGCAACGCAAGGCGGCGGGACCGATTACCACCCTCTGTTGTACTGCAGTCAGTAGCCGAGGTGCTCGCGGATGAGCACAACGGTAGTGCGATCCTCTTCGAGCTCCTGGCGGAGGATGAGCTGTTTGGCAATCGCGGAGTCGACGCCGTAGGCCTCCTTCGCGCGCTCGTTTTCGAGTGGGTACGCGACGTTTTCCAGTCGGTCGAGCGCGTCTTCGAGTGTCGGCACGATCTTGTTCACGCCGCTGACGATGACCACGTTACTGGCAGCGAACGGATACGCACCGATACGGCTCCCCGAGCGGTCTGCCGCGACGAGTTCGCCGGTCTGGGAAATACCGTTGATGCCACCGAGGAAGTAGTCGGCCGTTTGCGACTTCCGGCGGGCGGCCTGCCGCTCTGCGTCGTCGTCGATACTCCAGATCTCGTCGGGGAGGCTCTCCCACTCGTGGTCCCCGTCACTCAGGTACTCGACGAACCCGATCTCTTCGAGCGTCGTCGAGTGGCCGTTCATCACAGACGCCTCTGTAGGGATGAGTGACTGAAGTTCTGCGAGCGCATCATCAGTCGAGTCAACGACGATGACATCGAACCCGTTTGCCTCGAGGTTCTCGACGGTCTGCTCAATGGTCTCTTCCGAGGCCAGTTCGTCCAGTGATTCGTCAATATCGGCGTCGTCTGCGTACTCTGATTTCTGTTGAGACATATTGTTTCGCGGTAGGTGTATCAGCGTCAACATGAAGGCGTAGCTAGTACAAAAGTGCTCGCGGACACCGATGTCTGGTAGTTACATCGGTGATACCCCGATCACCTGACTGGGTGTGACACACGGCTGTACTTTGTCCGGAAACAGCACGAGGTCTCTGATTGCTGACTGCGATATCAAATGCTGAAAACCGGGGGGTAGCATATATTGCCCTCCATTCATCATGTTATGCTATCAATGCAAATGGCTCGTAAGGAAACTACAGACACTATCGGGACACCCTCGAAAATGGTACTGTTCTGTCCGGACTGTGATTTTGAGAGTGGTATGATCGGGGGCGACTGGGACGTTTCGAGCACCGGATATGCGACAAGCTATCACTGCCCGCAGTGCCAGCACTCGTTCAGCGTTTCCAATCGCCGGTGACGCCTGAGCAGTACGGGCGATGCATAGCGGCTCGATATTTCACGGTCTGAACATCGTACACACCGTGTTACGTCGAAAGGGAGGAATCACTAATCTGTTTTAGGCCCACCTGAAAAGCGATGACACGTAGACGCGAAGTACTTGCAGGTAGTGTCGGATTGGTGGCTTCCCTCGCCGGTTGTTCCAGTGGGAGCTCCGATGATGGAGGAACCACCGGGGATGGGGCCGCGAGTGCCCAAACAGACCAGGCCGAAGCCACGGCAGATACCGAGCAATCGACTCCGGAAAATTCAACGCCGTACACCGTCGAAATTGAGCCCCACGGCGAGTTCACGTTCGAAGAAGTTCCCGAGTCGTACTCGGTCATTCCCAGTGTCTACCTCGATATCGGGATGGCGCTCGGCATCCAGCCTACCGCCGCGACCGACATGGCACGGGCGCCACGGAAGTTCTACGACATCCTCCCCGACGTTACGTTCAACGAGGACGACATCATGGCGCTGGCGGCCGGCTCCGAGTCCGGCTACGACAAGGAGAACTTCTACGCTGCCGGCCCCGCTGTCAATCTCATCGACCCTCGGGGATTACGACGTTTCACCGACTGGGCGGACTCCGATATTCAGGAGATCGAGGAGGCCACCGGTCCGTTCGTCGCCTCCTCGATCCGCTTCGGCCCCGAACATCCCTTTGGGTACGAGCAGGAAACCTACCACGAACTCTACGACGTTTTCGAGAAGATGGCGGCGGTCTTCCAGTGCCAGGCCCGGTACCGGGCCTGGGAGTCGCTGCACGACGAGTTCATGGCGAACATCAGGTCTGATCTCCCCCCTGAAGACGAACGCCCCTCCGTCATTGCGGTGTGGCGCGGCGTAGACCCGACTTCCGGCCAGTTCTATCTCTCTGATATCCACAAATACCACAATCAGACCAAGCCCCTCTCACGGCTCGGGCTCAGGGACGGTTACGATGCTGAGATCCCTGGCGGTGGTACCGTCGGTTACGAGGAACTCCTCAACCACGATCCAGATTACATCGCTGCCGTGGGCCGGCTCACAACCGCAACTCACGACGAGTTCGTGACCAACGTCGTCGAGCCGTTCGAAAACAACCCGAACGGTCAGGACCTCACCGCCGTTCAGGAAGGTAACATCATCCGCATCGGCGGCCAATACCAGGGTCCTATCGTCGATCTTTTCGCCACGGAGGCCGCCGCCAAGCAAGTCTGGCCCGATCGCTTCGGCGAGTGGCCAGGTCCTGTCCGCGACGTCCCTGACGAAGAGAAACTGTTCGATCGCCAGGCGGTCAGTGACATCATCAACGGAAACATCTAACGCGATGGCGAAGGTATTCGACCGACTCACGAACCTACGCGCAGGAACTACCGACAGGTACGAGGTCTCAAAGCTCGCCCTCATTATCGCCGGCAGCCTCGCCGTCCTGCTCGGGTCGACGATACTGCAGGTGAGCTTCGGCGCGTACCCGTTGACGCTGGTCGAGGCGTGGCAGACGGTCTTCGACCCGACGGTACTGTCCAGCCTCGAAGTCTGGCGGTGGGCGTTTCTCGGTGCAGCGGTCCCGGAGTGGTTGACCCGCCAGCAACTCATCGTCTGGAACCTCAGGCTGCCCCGTATCCTCGTCGGCGTCCTGGTCGGCGCAAACCTCGCAGTATCGGGAGCGCTTTTTCAGATAATTACGCGCAACGAACTCGCGAGCCCGTACATCCTCGGCGTCAGCGACGGGGCTGGATTAGTCGTGTTGCTCACGCTAACACTCCTCACCGGACTGGTGCCGTTCCTACCGATATTTGCGGCTGCCGGTGGCGGACTCGCGTTCCTGCTCGTGTATGCTATCGCGTGGAAGAACGGTACCAGTCCCGTCCGACTGGTGCTTGCAGGTGTTGTGGTAGGCACCGTCTTCGGGTCCGTCCAGCGTGCGCTGTTTTTCTTCATCGACGATCTCGGCGTTGCGATGTCCGCGCAGGCGTGGCTCTCCGGGACTCTGATGAACGCTGGGTGGGCCGAGGTACGAATCGCGTTGCCGTTCACCGTCCTTGCGATGGCGCTCGCGTTCGCCGTTACGCAGGAACTGGATGTACTGGCACTCGGCGAGGACCGAGCGGACTCACTGGGGATGCCGGTCGAGAAAGTCCGGTTCGCTATCGCGGGGATCGGCGTTCTCTCGACGGCGGCTGCCATCGCTGTCGCCGGCCTCATCGGGTTCGTTGGGCTCATTGTTCCCCATATGGTCCGTAATCTCGTCGGTAGCGATTCGAAGCTGCTGCTTGCGGGGTGTCTGTTCCTCGGACCGGCGCTGCTGGTCAGTGCAGACGTGGGTGCACGGCTCGCCTTGAGCCCCGTCCAGTTGCCGGTGGGCGTCATCACCGGCATCGTGGGCGGCCCGTACTTCCTCTACCTGATGCGGAAGAAAACCGACCTGGGTGAAGTCTGATGGCTGACGGTCGGCCCTCACAGATGGACGGAGAGACAGTCGAACACAGGTCCGAGGCCGGAACACGAGCCGTCGATAGCGCCGGTGAAACGACATCGGAGTCGGCCGCAGAAATCGACGGGACCGATCTCGTTGTCGGGTACTCTGGACGGGACGAGCCTGTCATCGACGGCGAGTCGATCGCCGTCCCACCGGACGAAGTGACCGCGCTCATCGGCCCCAACGGGAGCGGGAAGAGCACGCTCCTGAAAGCGATGGCGGACAAGATTTCGCCCGACGACGGAACCGTCTTTGTCGATGGCCAGACGATCGACGAGTTCGGGTCCAAGGAACTCGCACGCAAACTCGGCTTGCTCTCCCAGGAGAACGTCGTTCCGACCGGTATCTCGGTGGGTGATCTGGTCGAGCGCGGACGGTACCCACATACTGGGTTCTTCGAGTCGCTGTCCGACGAGGACCGAGCCGCCGTCGACGACGCGATTCAACTTGCCGGCATTGAGAACCTCCGTGACCGCGATGTCGACAGCCTGAGCGGCGGCCAGAAGCAACTCGTCTGGATTGCGATGGCAATCGCTCAGGACACGGACGTGTTGCTGTTGGACGAGCCGACGACGTTCCTCGACCCACAGCACCAGCTGGAAGTGATGCAGATAGTCGAAACGCTCCGGGATGAGAGTCAGATAACGGTCGTCCTCGTACTCCACGATATCGCACAGGCAGCGCGGTACGCCGACAACATCGTCGCACTCAAGGACGGCTCGATGTACGCCCGCGGCCCGCCAGAGGAGGTGGTCACGAAACAGTTGCTTGCTGACGTCTTCGAGATCGAAGCGGCGGTTCTGGAAACCGAGTACGGGCTTCAGGTGATTCCAATTGACCCGGTCACCGACGCGCAGGCGGCACACACCACTGTTGGTCCTGTTCCCGAGGACGTTCCGGATACTGATCGGGAACCGTGACCGGTGGCAGCACCACTCAGACATCCAGAATTCGTCAGAATCGACATCACTGATCTTGTCGTCAGACGGTTCGGGGGGTACGATTACTCTGTTTGTTGAGAGAGCCGAACGGGTCCCCCGCTTTCCGGCTCCTCCATGTCCGTACGGCCCGGTCGCTCACCACTGGATGAGCGGATTTGATACCACCGAAAATCGGGTTACCGTGGGGAGCGAGCCTCAGTCGTCGCTTGGCACAGCCTCGACGGATTTCTGTCCGTCGTCCTGCCAGCTAAAGAAGCTTGCCAGCGCCGGCCCGGTGATGTTGTGCCAGACGCTGAACAGCGCCGGAATGAGTGCGGCTGCAGGCTCGAATAGCGTTGTCGCCAGCGCGACGGCTAGACCGCTGTTTTGCAGCCCCACTTCGAATGTACAGGTCCGAACGCGGTCTTTCGGCATTCCAGTTGCCCGCCCGACACCGTATCCCGAGCCAAGCCCGATCGCGTTGTGGGCGACGACCGCCACGAGCACAAGCAGACCAGCCGTGAGGATGTTGTCCACGTTCGCGCCAACGACGCCAGCGACAATCGCAACAATCGCGGCGACACTGATAACTGGGAACACGTCGGTGCCGATTTCAGCGGCTTTGGGCGAATAGCGGTCCAGCAAATACCGGATTGTGAACCCGAGCAACACCGGAATGATGACGATCTGAATGATGCTCTGAAACATCTCCGCAAAGGTGACGTTGATCTGTTCGCCGAGGGTAAACACTACCCAGGCCGGCATCACGATCGGCGCTGCAAGGGTGGTAAGCGTCGTGATCGCGACGGACAGCGCCACGTCACCCCGACCGAGATACGCCATCACGTTCGACGCGGTCCCACCGGGAGCGGCACCGACCAGAATGAGACCGATACCGACAGCGTCCGGAAGATCAAGGAGGACATACAGCCCGTACGCAGCGGCAGGCATCACCAGCCACTGCGTGACAGCGCCGATACCGATATCGACCGGTTCCTCGATTAGCCGGTGAAAGTCCGCCGGTTGGAGCGTCAACCCCATCCCGAGCATGATTAGCCCGAGCAGTGGGGACACGTAGTCCAACACTGGGACGAACGGGTCCGGCCTGACGAGAGCGATCCCTGCCAGAAGGATTACCCAGACAACGAAGTACTTGCTCGCAGCCCGACTCACCGCTCGAAGCGTCGATGTCGAAGTCACATATCTGGATGATGAACAATGTAGAAAAAGCTTACTTTGGATCTCTGTACTGTCGGACGACGAACACACAATGTGGGACGGCCGCTGGTTCTCTGGACTATAGTAACAATTGAAACGAGTTACACACTGATCGCACTACAATCGTGCGATCAGGTGTGCATTGATTTTCAATGGCTACTATCGCTATTGTTGGGATCGAGATTGATATCGACGCGCAGTGAGTCTGTCCGAGAGCGAACAGAGCCTCCCGTGGTGAACTGCTCACGGAGTGGTATCCACCTGGCCATTGATAGTATCGTCCAACCCGTCTACACTCAATCTATTCCATGGTCGCTTGCTCAGACAGCGCTTGGATAGATACGAAGATGTTCCGCACGTTTGACTATATTCTCATCCACGACGAAGCCAAACCAAACTTACTTCGACTTTTGAAGATATTTAATATAGGGTAGGACTTTACTGTATAGTTCGCCGATATTCTACTGCAGCTATGCCGACTGATGCACAAAACCCAGGCAAGCAGCCTGACATAGAGTCCGTGAGGAATCGCTCTTTGATTACAAAACTAGCTACGCTGACGAGACCAGTCAGGAATATATTTCTCTACAGTTCCGTGTATCTCGCAGTTATTGCGATGGCGGAAGCAGTCCTTGTGAGTGAACTACTGGCGCTCCCTCTAACGCCGGCTCCGATTGTGGCAGGACTGCTCACGTTCGCAGTGTATGGCAACGACCGGTTGGCAGACTTAGAAACTGATGCGAAAACGTCCCCCGCACGGACTGCCTTCGTGCGCCGATATCAGAACGGCTTCTACGTTCTGGCGGCTATCGCATACGGCCTTGCTGTGGCCCTGTCTGCATTGGGTGGGCCCATCAGCTTTGGTCTATCGCTGTTACCGGGTATGTGCTGGATTCTCTACGCCTGTGACTGGATCCCTACCCTTCCGAGCGGTACCCAGCGACTGAAAGAGGTCTTCCTTCTCAATTCAACTCTCGTCGCTGTAGTCTGGGCGCTCGTCATTGTGTGTCTGCCGCTAACGTACGTTGGTGCGCCCGCTTCTCCGGCGGTCGGTGTCGTGTTCCTGTTTTTCGTATTGGCGACGTTCGTCAATACAGAAATCCCGAATGTGCGCGATAAGGAGGGTGACAGCGAAATCGGCGTCCGGACGCTCCCGGTTGTGGTCGGTGTTCGCTGGACTAAGTATATCCTCTACGGAATCACGGGTCTAACAGCGGTTCTGCTCGGTGTTGCGTTTGTTGCAAACATCATTAATCTCAGGGAAGCGGTCGTTCTCTTAGTTAGTTTGCTCTTCCTGAATGGCGTCATCTTCTGTCTTAACCGAACCGAAAACGACAGTGCACTTGCGGTCGCAGCAGAGTGTACTCGCTTACCAGCGTTTGTTGTTGTGGTCTTCCCACTGCTCGGCCAGTAGCACTATCATATAAATTACCTTTATTTGTAAAGCAACTCTCTTCCGCAAGTATTCGGCCCTCTGATGGCGATTCTGTCAACCTTAGATACTTTCGAAGGCAAATAGGTTATAACGATGGCGCCCGATTAATCTTCAACATAGTTGTGTTCTCACTGACGCTGATGAAGATGGTGTTGGTCGCCACGATTGCGGTCGGCGTTACGGGCGGCCTCCTTGCCTGGAAAGAGCGCCCAGAACCCGGCGCTGACCCACTTATTCTGCTCCTGGCAGGCCAGTGCTGGTGGTCGGCCACGTTGATCTTCCGGATTGATGCAGCGACGCTGAGCTCGAAGGTTTTCTGGGTCGATGTCTCTTGGATCGGTGTTGCAATCATTCCGATAGCGTGGCTGCTTTTTTCGCTCGAATATGCTGGCTATACCGAGTATACGGCCCGCAAGCACATCCTGCTCTACTCGATCGTCCCTGCAATTACCGTCTTTCTGGGACTCACGAGCCACTCCCACCAGTTACTGTACACTAATTCGGTCATCATTCAGGAACACGGAATTGCGACGTTGAACAGAACGCCGGGTGTCTGGTTTTGGATTATAGCCGGCTATACGTATCTGCTGGGCCTTCTCGGGGCACTTCCGCTGTTGAAACTCGTTACGAGTCAAGTGGACCCGTTCCGCGGCCAGAGCTTAGCGCTCCTTCTCGGTCTTCTGGCACCCTGGGTGACGAACGTCCTCTTTTTGATGGGCTCACTCCCATCTGCCGGTGTCGATCCGACACCGATTGCCTTTGCCGTGTCCGGTCTCGCGTATCTGGGCGCACTCACCAGGTTCCAGCTCTTCGGTGCAAATCCGACGCCGATACGCCATGCTCGCAATTCGCTGTTTCAGCAGATGCAGCAAGGGGCTCTCGTGTTGGATACGCACGACCATATCGTCGATATGAATGACCAAGCTACCACTGCCCTGCAGACGACGCCCAACGAAGCCCTCGGCCGACCACTTGAACAAATCAGTCCGGATCTATCGGCGCTCGGTAGCGCAACACAGGCCGGGCAAACGATTTACCGTCCCAATGGGGTGTCCCAGTCGTACGACGTCTCCGAAAGTCTCGTAACAGATATCCATGATCGGACTATCGGCCGGGTCATTACCTTACACGATGTGAGTAACCTTCTCCGTGACCAGCAACGGCTAGAGGTTCTCCACCGGGTCTTCCGGCACAACATCCGAACGAACGTGCAAGTCATCCTCGGTAACGCTGCGTATCTAGCCACGCACAATAGTGAGTCGAAGGCCGCAACCCTGCAAGAACACGCCGTCGAAATCAATGAACTCGGGGAAAAAGTCCGTTCGGTTATCGATATCTTTGAACAAAGCCGGGAGGAACGAGATACTCTCAGCCTGAACTCTATTCTCGACGAGTGTCTCGACTCGACCAGCGAAGCGTATCCCGAGGTCACGTTCGAGTATGCTTCCGGGCAGGCCGATTTCGCGGTGGATTGCCTGTTTGATGTCGTCTGTCTGAATATCATTCAAAACGCCGCTCAACACAATACCTCTCCCGACCCTGTTGTGTCAATCGAGGTCGAACGGGACGGCGAATACGTTCAGGTCACTGTCCAGGACAACGGGCCCGGTATTGACTCCAACGAGCTCGCTCTCGTAGAACATGGCTCGGAAACGCCGCTAAAGCACGGGAGCGGATTCGGGCTTGCACTGGTTGTGTGGGGAACTGATATCGCAGGTGGGACCGTCGATATCGAGTCGAGTGAGACGACGGGAACGACTGTCATCCTACGGATTCCGATTCTCTCATCAAAATAAGTAACCGGGACGTTGAGAAGGTGGACGGTTCTTCCTCTGTGCCTGAGTGAGCACCGCTCTACAGTATTCAGTATCTTTCCATTATTGCACAATTCTATCGTTCCAAAACTTCAAAACCTATCCCGCAACCCCCTCCAAGGAAGCTTGTATATTGTATATATCCTTCTGAGACACTACCGTTGTGTTTTTATATGTGGCTGTAGTATTGAGAGTAAGAAACAATACTATGGCCAACCACGAACCTACTCAGATGCTGGGTGTCACCGGGGAGAACTGTCCGATGCCGGTCGTCAAGGCGAAACAAACCATTGACGAGCTATCGTCGGGTGAAAAAGCGAGCACGGACGTTCTCAAGCACTACGTCCGCACAACGATGACTACGGGACCTCAACAGGCGGCTACGGCAGATATACTACCTGACTATGACTGGAGAAATTCTGACAATAGTGTCGACTCGGCGCTGGCCGCCCAGCACACGACCGACTCGAATCTCCAGTCGCTCATCTTCCACTCATGACACGGGTCTCAAACAAGGACGTCGACGCGACCGACTCGACACATCGGGAAGTCGGCGAGGGCCTGCTAGAAGAGGATATGGGTCCGAGTTCAGCCATGGCCCATCTTTACCGCGGCGAGATCCATCGGATGAAGTTCTGGCGCGAGCGCCTCGACCGGACAACCAACTGGGCAGTGTTGGTAATCTCTGCAATCCTTACGTGGGCCTTTTCGCGGCCGGACATTCCGCATTACATCCTCTTGATCGGAACGGCCACACTTGCAGTGTTTCTGTTCATCGAGGCCAGGCGATACCGAGGTTACGATATCTGGCGAAGCCGAGTCAGAACACTGCAAGCAAACGTCTTTGCCTACGGGTTAGACCCCGCTGCAGGCGTGGCCGATCCGGACTGGCGCAAGTCACTGAGTGCCGATTACCGACAGCCGACGATCAAAATCAGCACGGAAGAAGCTATCGCGCACCGACTCCGACGAGTGTACCTCCCGCTTTTCACTGTCTTACTAACCGCCTGGCTCATACGAATTACCGTGTTCAGTTCCGGTTCGTGGACAGATAGCGCTGCTATCGGTATGCTTCCCGGCGTCGTCGTCATCGGCACTGTCGGACTACTATACGCCGCTGCAATCGTAGTCGCCGTCCGCCCCAGAACATGGCACGCAAAAGGAGAGCTTCGGTCCGAAGATCTCCGCCAATAGGTATTGACTGGAATTCACCGAAGTCCCACGGAAATTATGTAGCGATGGTGCATGCTGTGGGTCACATCGATCACGGACACGAAATAATCGGTCAGTTCGTCTAGGTTCTACACCAGTGTCGATGCACTATTGGAGATTCATCGCTATCCAAATGTAACCAACTGGGAACTACGATTAGTAGCACATACCAATCAGGCTGGGACATGATGACTCAACCTTTACTGCTGCACCGGGAGAGGCGCCAGTACAGTATTCAGGCTACAGCAGAGGTGGTTCACCGGTGACTACGCTTGCACGCAATATCAGTTCCTGGCTACTCGTCGCTACTGTGGTGGCCACCAGTGGGACAGTCGGGACAACAGTTGCATTTCAGGATTCTGCACAGGACATACAAACAGAGAACGAAGCCCTCCACGCTGAAAACGAGGAATTGCGTGAACAACTGAACGAGACCCGGGAAGACCGAAAAGCGGAAAAATCCCGTGCTGAAAACCTCAACAAACAGTTAGAAACACGCAACGAGGACGTAGACACACTTCTTTCGGAACTAGAAAGGAAAGAAAAGATGTTAAATGCCAGCCAAGCCCGGCTCGCGGAATCCCGAGAAAACCAAGCGGGCATGTCACGGTCCGAAATGGAAAAACGGCTCGATTATCTCTGTGCACAGCCAGAGAACATTGACCGATTTGGTTGCCAGGAGTTCGGTCCCGATGAGTGACAACTGAGAGCTTGGTCCTTGCGTAAGCCACATTTCAGAACCGCTGGGTCTGTTCTATACTGTTGGCTTGGCCATTGCACGATATCCCATCCCGTGTGGTGAAATCCTTCACAAATAGCCGACGGTGACAGTTACGGGAGCTACCGCACGCTCGGAATACCCTATCCTGTAGTCGGTCTTACCTGCTCATTGGTGCTTTTGGAAGAGCGATGAAGGGGTTGTTCTCAGTACAGACGAGAAACCTGTGCTTGACTCCGCCACAGAGTATACGGAATTTGAGTGGAGATGAGCCCTAAACCGCATAAAACCGCAGTGGAACACTTCTACCGAGCCTGTACAGCACAGAATTTGATATAGCGTTATATAGTTTATGTTCTGCGGTAATGCGACCATCTGTATCTGTCTTGTTATGGGTTTCTGCATGAGAAAACAATACAAGACAAACTATTAGTCGTACGATGGAAATACGCTACATACGAAAACTCGGTGATTCAGACGAACCAGCTAGAGCAGTTCGTCGGTTACTGCAGTTCACACCCAAAATCCAATGACTGAAACTCGCTACTCAACGATGGACTTAGCCGACTGCGAGTCTTTCTATCACGAAACCGTCGTACCGACGATGGAAACCGACGGGCTGGACCCGACCGCTGAAACCCCCACGTACACCTGGCTGAACGGACAGTTCCCGGGATTCGTAAAGCATCTCCAACGGCGATTCGACCTGTCCCCGGGGCAGTTCTACGACGAGATCGGAGTCCCAGAAGCCACGACGACATCAGGATCATTTGACTTCCTCTCTGTCAACACCCAGCGGGCCATCGAGGGGTACCTCGAGGAACTTTCGACTCGACGTGGGCGTGCTGACGCGACAATCGACACACGGCGGTCGATTCTACGACGCTACGCGAAAGTATATACCAATATCCACGATACGAAAGATTTGCTCGCACCGCTGGAGAATCCCGACGAACGCGTTGCAGAGATGGATCGGGTAGCGGCGACGTTTGATGCGCTGGACCAACTGGACGATGCCCTGACGACGCTTGCGTCACGGCGTAAATACGTTCAGGACACGCGGCAGTTCTACAAACACCTGGTGATGTTCGGAAACGCCGCGTACAATCCACTGGCTGACCTCGAAATCCGGTTTGGATGGGATAGAACCCCGTCCTGGGACAACAAAGCACTCGATAGAACCGCCGTCCAACGCTTGTATGGAGCAGCGAGTGAGCTACGGGATCGATTCATCGTGGTCGCATGCTGCGGTTGGGGGCTTCGCCCGAGTGAAGTCGCATCGCTACATATTCGACAGCTCAACCTCGATCCGGACGATGACTCGCATCCGTACATAGAGTTCGGTGACGGCGAGCGGAAAAATGGTCCTGGGACCGTGGCTCTCCTGGCCGGTCTGGAGACGGTAGAACGCCGTATAGAGACGCTTGCCGATCCAGAGTGGAGTGGCTACCTCTTGCCCTCTCCGTCCGCAGCCACTGGCCATCTAACCGCCGAAACCGTCCGACGACGGTTCAAATCAGTGGCTGAGGCCGCAGATGTCACTGTCGACGGCGACACGCCAACGCCAAAAACCGGCCGTCGATTCTGGTACACTACGTACGGCGCTGCTGTCAGGCGGGTTGCGGAACGGTTCGAAGACGTCGCAGCGGAGCAGGGCTCGGCGTCTGCACAAGTCGTACTCGATAACTACCTCTCGGAGTCTGAAGCCCGGTCTCACCGGCGGGCGGAGATGCGCGAGACGCTCGCAGGGCTGTTCGTCGAGTAGCCCGCGTTTTGCGAGACCGCTGTAGAGATGCCAGCTGGCTATACCGTATAGCTATACCGTCTGACTAATCTTTATATCTGTGCGGTGAATCCGATACGGTATGCTGACCTACACCGTGTACAGTGAGGCCGGCGGTGTCGGCAAGACAACGATGGCGGCGAACCTCGCCGTCGCCGACGCCCGTGCTGGTCACGACGTACTGGCAATCGATATGGATCCACAGGAGGGGAGCCTCTCGTTCCTGTTCGACGTCGCGGACCGCCGAACGGACTCGGAGGCCGACAGTTTAGTACGACACCTCGTCGAACGGCCACGCGGGCCGTTCACTGACCTCATTGAGACCTCAGAGGGTGTCGATGTCCTTCCCGCACACAACTCTCTGGAGGTCCTTTCGAAACATCTGCGGCGTCGTGAGGAGGAAGCGGCGGACTTCGGTGAGAACTGGAACCCGAACGTCCAGCTCCTTCGTGTGCTAAAGGACGCGGACGTTCCGTCTGAGTACGACACTGTCATCATCGACCCGCCTGCGACCGCGGACGTGAAACTGTACAACGCATTGCACGCGACGCGGAACCTCGTTATCCCGTTTGAACCCAGCGGGAAAGGCCAACAGTCCGTCGAGGGCCTCGCAGACCTCGTGACCGGGCTTGAAGACACGCTAGATATCAACGTGGGCGTGTTAGCTGCTGTACCGAATCGGTTCAAAGGGACCAACGATCAAGAGGAGATGCTCAAACGGCTCCGTGCGGAGTCGTACGATATACCTGTCGTGTTCCGGGAGCGGACGTCCTTGCTTGAAGGCTGTTGGCGCAAACAGTGTTCAGCGTTCAAATACATTGAAGAACACCGGAGTCGGGAACGTGACTACGAAATCGAAACGCTGGAGCAGTTCGAAGAGCTAGCTGCGCATCTCCGACAGACTCGCGAACAGGAGGCAACAGCATGAAATCCGGCTCCGGCGACGATCCGTTTGCGGAGACCGATTCGGATCCAGGGCCAGAATCGGACGAGCAGCAGGATGAGGTGATGGATGTTGAAACTGAACCCGCCGACGTAGAAACGGCGACCCAACCAGACATCCCATACAAATTCCGGCGTGACTCAGTCAAGCAAGACCGCAAGCAACGGCCGATCTTCATTCGCCCCGAGGTCGAGGAGCGCGAATCCACTTTCCTCCGTAATCTAGAAGACGCAGTCGGTGAGGATGTGTACAAGACCGACGCGCTGGAAGCGGCTCTCGTCGTTGCCATGGACAATCCGGACCTTGTCGCTGAAAAGCTCCGTGAGTGGGGGTACGACTGGGAGCAGTCGGCCGCGTCTCGCTAAGTCCACAATAGCTATTGAGCGCATACCATCGCGTTCTGTCCCGGCTTTGTCTTTTGCTTTTGCAGTCCTTTCTCGATACCTAACCGAACGAAACTGGACTGCTAACTGTGTCAACTGCCTACCTTCACCCGCTAGCTCGTATAACTATCCCAACTAACTATCTCTTTTGAATATGCGGAAGGGCTATACCGTATAACTATACCGATTAGCCATATTGTGTGAGTATACAGTATGGCCAATTCGATTAGCCATGCGGAATGGCTATGGGGTGTCGATAGGTCGAATAGCTGAGGAGTTCGATTAGCGGCTGTACGTACTGAGGCGAGCTAATACGTATAGTTCTCTCTTCGAGATATCTCGACTGTTCCTACGACAACAATCGCTGTGGCCGATACCTGTCGGACGGTTCGCCCCTTCTCCCAAAGACAATTATAGATCTGCCGGTGGCGGGCGTCAAGTGCTTTCGAGAGTTACCACCGATAGGTCAAACCGGCACTAGCGGTTTCCGAATCGAACAGGTGTGTCCACCCAAATGCGTCTATACCTGGCTCAGTCCGCTAGTAATGCCCGAACAGCGCTTACGATATCCCCGGGCTGCTGCGGTTCGAAACTCTCCTGATACTCGATGTCCACCTTCGATAGACTGGCTATTCCCTCCAGTCCGATGTGTCATGAATGGGTGAGGCCACACCAGTGACAGCTTTCGTCCAGAAGTTCTGGCACAACAACCTGCGTCTATACGACTCCTGCTGTACGAAGGCGTTACGGCCGCTCGGCCGGACCGCGCCGCGTGTCCCATTCCGAAGCCAGTCAGGGGTTCGCCAGTCCGATGGCATCACCGGCGATGTGGACCGGCCGTGACTCCAGATTGGTGATTCAGCGTCGTCTTTCCGATTACTCTAAGTAGATTAAACAGATATTGTTCAAGAAGCGACGTTCTATCTATAGAAAAGGGCTTATATAGCCACTAAAGTCAATTATCCCCATCAAATTTAAAAAAGTCATTGTACACTCTCCAAACCATTTGTATAATTGCACATTTTGACTTTCAATTTGTCAATCCACACTTGTATTGGTGTTCGGCTATCTAAGATATAGTTAACTAAGATATAGTTAATAGTGTTAATTAATAACAAGAGGGTCGAACCCCGTTAATCAAATTCCGCGTGTCGTGTGAGAATATATAACGATTGTACCCGTGTTATTGTGCTCAGGAACGGGTACCTCTGACCGTTCCGAATGCTTAGCCACGCATCACGTCACTCTATCAATTTGACCGCATACATCGGCTCCCCTGAGTCAGGGTGTAGCATTTGATGAGTAGGATCGGGACTGCTGACAAACAATGACGATCTCGGCGTGTGAGTCTCGGCTGACCGATCAGGTCATGACCGTCTGACCCGCTGGCTGGGAATGGAAGTGAATATACAGCCCATGCAGCAGATCTGGTTGCCTCCTGAGCCCTGGCGATACTTTGACTATACCGAATGGAACCTCAGTTGCCTTACTCTCCCGCTGCACTGGTTGATGCGTGGCCGAAGCGTACACACAGAGGAGACAAAGTTTGCCGACGGCGATGTAGCGCCTCTGGCGTCAGCAAGCAGACTTAGTTCGGAATAAACAAATAAGACTGGAATTCGAGCCGACTAAAACGCTCCAAGACGGTACAACAGCGATTGAAACTGGGCGTATGGTTCACAAGCGGAGAAGGACCGCTGATCGAAGGGGCCTCAAACCGATGCATTAGCCACTCTAATAACGGAATCTGATAGGCGAACTCGACACGAGCGTCAAGCTATCCAGCCATTCAGATTGCTACAGAAGGGAGCGTATCACAGGGTGTCCCTGAGAAGGACTGGATGCCCGTCACCGCTCGAGTATTCAGATAGAGCGCATCTGAACTACAGTTCCGGATTAATGCCTTCTTGTGCCATTTCTGGACTCAACTATATCTTCACGACGTAGTGCAGTAGCGATGGTAGCCTTCGATATATGTGAACACTATTTACTCCGGGCGGCCGCAGACTCTAAATTGACCTCGATGATGTTTGCTGCCTCCATCACTAGCTCCGGAAGGTCATTATTGAGGTATTCACCGGACAGTCGCATTTTCGGTGCGGTTACACTGATCGCACCACAAACTGCTCCGTCCACGTCCTGTATCGGAGCGCCCACGGAGCGCATACCCCGGATTTCCTCCTCATCGTTTATGGCGTACCCCTTCCTTCGAATTTCTGCGAGTCTCTCGCGCAGTTCGTCTGGATCAGTAATCGTTTTTTCTGTTTGCTGAACGAGTTCTTCACTGGCCAGTATATCAGTGACTTGGGCTTCATCGAAATGTGCCAGCAGCGCTTTTCCCGTCGCAGTACAGTGGAGATATTGTGGGGACTCCCTGGTACGCCGTTGATAATCCATGGCTACTGTTTCTCCTCCATTATGCTCGTACAGTGTTACCTCCCTGTTCCGGTACGCAACTGTGAGGTGAACCCATTCACTGGTCTCTTCGGCTAACCGTTCTACTTCCTCCTTTCCGATTTGATAGAGGTCGACCCGATTCCGGACGCTTTCACCGAGTGGGACGAACCGCAGCCCCAACCGATATACGCCGTCTGATTTGTCAATAAAACCCTCTGCAACAAGTGTCTGTAGATACGTATGCAATGTACTTTTGGCAACGTCTACGTCATCACAGAGGTCCGCAAGTGTCACTTCAGACTGTGACTGAATCTCGCGCAGGATATCGCTCGCAGTCTGAATCGACTTGATCTGTCGAGTTGCAGTCGGCGGTTCGCGTTCAGTCATATGTTGAGTCTCGTTTATCAGGTTATATGATTTTGGTATATCGAACGTACAGTTTGTCGGTGCGACCGCTTTCGACAGCACATACTGATCCGACCGGTATGATCGCTCGGTAAGGTGGACTCCGCAGTCCAGCACAATCTGACCCAGAAACAGTTTCGCGACCGCTCTCTACATGAACTTTTATTAATGACGCTGTCAATGGAGCAAACGATATGCGCTGTTGGACAAGTCGGCTTAGTCGCCAAGCTAGCCGTATACCGACTGAGAAGTCGCTTCAAAGCATACACGTCGGAAAACTGAATGCACACGCCCACTGCTGGGAAGAAAACGGTACAGACAATAAGTAACCGACCCAATAAGAATGAGCTCCGAATTCGACATCAAGCTGTACGACGATATTGATCCCGAAGACCGACCCTCTCTGGGAGAGGCGCTGATACCGATTATCGGGATGCTAACCGCGCTGGGCATTGGTATCGGCATCTATGGACTTGACCCGCAGTTCCCACTCCTCTGGGGCATTGCATTCACTGGGCTGTTCAGTTACTACCGGTTCGATATATCCTGGGACGAGATGTACTCCGGGATTACACATACGCTGCTAATGGGCATTCAGGTCGTGTTTATCCTGTTTATCGTCTACGCTCTCATCTCGACCTGGATACAGGCCGGAACGATTCCGACGCTCATGTACTACGGGCTTGACCTGCTGCACCCGATAGTGTTCCTGCCGCTCACGGCGATCATTACTGCAGCGATAACGTTTGCCATCGGCTCATCATGGACCGCAGCGGGGACGCTCGGTGTTGCCTTCATAGGCATCGGATCGGGACTCGGACTCCCTGAACCGATGACCGCGGGCGCAATCCTCACAGGTGCATACACGGGAGACAAACAGTCACCACTCTCGGACACGACAAACCTCGCTTCGGCGGTGACAAACACTGACCTGTACGACCACATTAACGCAATGCGGGCAGGCACTTTCCTTGCCTTCTCCATTGCTGTTGTCCTGTACGCCGGTCTCGGCATCCGCGCGTCAGGAGCGATTCCCGTGGACCGCATCGCCGAGATACAGACGGCGCTCACGGGCTCGTTCACGATCTCTCCGCTCGCTTTCTTCCCGCTTCTCGTTACATTTGGGCTGGCGATATACGGTATCTCCGCTATTCCAGCTCTTGGTGCTGGTGTCTTTGCCGGTGCGATAACATCGGCCGTGCTTCAGGGGAACTCGTTCACATCGGTCTGGACCGTCGCACAGAGCGGAACAAGCCCGGAAACGGGGATGGAGCTCGTGAACGGCCTCCTCGCAAGCGGTGGGATGGTCGGCGGTGCATGGGCCGTAACAATTGCCATCGCCGCACTCGCACTGGGTGGTCTGTTCGAATGCACTGGGATTATCGCTGTCCTGGCACATCACCTCGGCCAGCTCAGTGACAGCGTCGGTAGCCTCACTGGAATCACGGTCCTGTCATCAGTCTCGATGAATGTCCTTGCGGCAGAACAGTATATCAGTATCGTTGTTCCCGGCGTGACGCTCGGGAGCCTCTACGAAGAGAAGGGCCTCAAGACCGAAAACCTCTCCCGGGCAATTGAGTCCTCTGGCACCGTCACGAGCGCGCTCATTCCGTGGAATAGCGGCGCGGTGTTCATGGCCGGAACGCTTGGCGTCAGTACGTTCCAGTACGCCCCCTACTACTTCTTGGGCTTCCTTTCGCCGCTTATCCTCATTCTCATGGGAGTTACCGGCTGGCAAATCACGTATACCGAGACCGAGACTGACAGCCAGACTCCGAGTAATGTGGCTGCGCCGGCAGATAGTGACTGAGCGCACTGCCCGGCGATAGCGGGTAAGTACCCCGGACCTCACTGCGATTCGGAATCACAGGCACCATTCGAGTCCACCGAACCGGATATACTCACTCATTGGTGACAAAGCTCGACGTCTTCGGATATCTCAACCGAAATAGGCGGTAAGTACCTTTAAAAATCTGAACTCAAATATAAGGACCTCTGTTTATATACATATACTACAAAACTATGGAAATAACTATCAATACAAGATTATTCAACCCAATTCTGGGTGCATACTCTTGTCGACGCTGGGGGGCATGGATGCGAAAATCCCTGCATGGGGGCGTACGACTGTCACATCGAAACGGCTGAACACCCGGAACTGGGAGCGATTAACCACTGAAGCGCAGTTCACGATGTTCTGTAACGCTAGGGCCTCTCGTTAGGGAAGTTCAGACCACTACCACACGGTCGGTCTGCCAGCAGCCTCGGAATTCGCCGACGGACTGCACTGATAGACCGAACTCGTACGTGGTCGTTCGTCCGTCCGGCCCTGTGATCGTTATCCGCTGTTCAGCGTAGTTCTCGTTTCGCTCGACAGGGCCTCGCACGGCCTCTCCGAAGTCGATCATCGGGCGGTACTGCGGTGACTCGACCATGGCTATAAATCGGTCCAGTGGCCCAGTCGAGCGGCGGTTGGCTGGGGAGGCGAAATTGTACGCTGTCATGATACCCGCGTTTTCAAACGGGTCGTCGTTCGTTTCTAGCGCATTGAGCTGGAGGGCAACAGCATCACCAGGGCTGTATGTCTCGCTGGGCGTCGGAAGGCCGGTCACCGGGTACTCGTGTTCTGGCATTGATTTCGTAGGTGCCGTGTGTCTCTGAAACAGGGGCTATACCAGCATGAATGGCACGGCTGATCGGCTACAAACCCGGATATCGACGGGAGTTTGTGTTCCCGGCAGCTAGAACTGGCGACTGCGATCAGGGCCGAACTGAGGGACGCACTTATCGAAACCATGTTGCTCGACGACGAGCGGTTTCGCCAGCGGCTTCCGGGTCTTGTCGAAACACACCAGCTCCGGACTGTCGATCCACACCCTGCCGACGAGTCGCCGGCAGACATTTTTCAGAACCTCGATGCGCTCAAGCTCGGCTCTGTGACTGCCTTCGAGCGAAAGATTATCAGGAAAATGGTGCGACTTGGGACGGCACCGCTGGGCCTGACACTCACGGGACCTGCGTACCAAGATAATCCGCTCAGATATGCGACACAGACGTTCAGAGAAATGACGGGCTACTCGCTGACCGCACTCCGCGGCAAGAATCTCCGCCTCCTGCAAGGGCCAGCAACAGACCTCGAGGCGGTCGCAACCCTTCAGGAGGGTATCGACATCTGGGAACAGCGGACCGTCGAACTATGGAACTACCGGGCGGACGGCACACGCTTCAAAAACCGAGTGACGATAGTTCCACTCACCGGTCCCGACGGCTCCATCACGAACTGGCTCGGTGTACAGAAAGCCATCGGCACGGCAGACAGCTAACTGTCGGTGGCACGGTTCACGACGCGTTTCAGACCGAGTGGACGGTCAGCTTGCACTGTGGGAGATACACCAGTGTCGCCCGCATATGAGTGTAGCACTCGCAATACCCACTTCACGGGTCGGTCGCGTTCTGGTAGGGAGCGACCGAACCAGCGTCACTCGTCGTCTACCTTTCCGTCGCGTCGGTCACGGTCCCTGGCTTCCGGGTCCCGCTCTGCCGGCTCACCGTGCCCGCCGCCACCGGGCGTTCGGACGGAGACAGTCGTCCCAGCCTTGACGTCAACGGAGGCCTTCGCAGGGACCGGCTCGCCGTCGACCAGATTCTCCCCTGTCGCGCCGTCTTCGCCGCCGTCGATTCCAGCGGGGGCCGTCCGCCGGCGCTCCGTCAGTAGGGACACGGTGGCGTCTGTCTCGACGGTGACGGTTCGTTCGAGGCCCAGGCCGCCACGGTATCGGCCGTCGCCGCCGCTCGACGGACGCAGCGCGTACCGCTCGACCCGGAGCGGATACTCGGTCTCCATCGCTTCGACGGGCGTGTTGAGCGTGTTCGTCATTCCGACCTGCACGCCGTCCATCCCGTCCTTATCGGGCCGGGCACCGAACCCGCCGCCGATCGTCTCGTAATACGTGAAATCGCCGGTTCGGTCGCCGATGATGAGGTTGTTCATCGTTCCCTGCCCACCGGCGGGAACCCTGTCGGGGACGGCCGTGGCGAGCGCCGCCAGCGTGACATCCATGACGCGCTGGCTCGTCTCGACGTTGCCACCGACGACCGCCGCTGGCGCGTCCGGGTTGAGCACTGACCCTTCGGGTGCGGACACGGACACCGGCTCGTAACAGCCGTGGTTCGGCGGAATCTCCGGGTCGGTTATCGCTCGGACGACGAAGTAGACCGCGCTCTTCGCGACCGAAAGCGGCGCGTTCAGGTTGCCTGTCACCTGCTCGGCAGTCCCGGCGAAGTCGACAGCTATCGAGGCCCCATCGATGGTGACGGCCACCTCGATCGGGATGTCATCGTCGGTCACGCCGTCGCCTTCGAGGATATCCTGCGCTCGATACGTCCCGTCCGGGCGCGCGTCGAGTTCAGCCTCGACCCGCTCGCGGGAGTACTCGATGACGGCATCGAACGCGTCGAGCAGGGTCGGCCCGTGTTCTGCCAGTAGTTCACCGATGCGTTCCTCGGCCCGGGCGTTCGCGGCGCGCTGGGCTCGGAGGTCCGCCTCGCGCTCGTCCGGCGTCCGGACGTTGGCACGGATGAGGTCGTGAACCGCCTCGTTGGGCTCGCCGCCGTCGACGAGTCGAACCGCCGGCAATCGGAGGCCTTCCTCGTAAATCTCCTGTGCGCCCGGTGGCATGCTCCCCGGTGAACTCCCGCCCACGTCGGCGTGATGGGCTCGCGAGACGGCGTACCCGATCACCTCGTCGCTGGGTGCTATCGTCGAGACCAGCGTGATGTCCGGGAGGTGTGTCCCACCGGCGAACGGGTCGTTGACGATGAACACGTCGCCCGGCTTCGGGTCCTTCTGGAGAACGATATCCACCGCGTCGGGCATCGCACCGAGGTGTACCGGGATGTGTTCCGCCTGTGCGACCATCCGACCCGACGCGTCGAAGAGCGCCGTCGAACAGTCCTGTCGCTCCTTGATGTTCGGGGAGTACGCCCCCCGGATGAGCACATGTCCCATCTCGGTTGCAACGCTTTCTAGCTGGTTCCTGAGGATCTCCAGCGTTACGGGGTCGATCGTCTCCTGTTCGGCACTCGATGTGGTGGCTTCGTCATTCATTCGTCGCTCACCTCTGCTGTCAGCGTCCCGTCATCGCGAACCCGGACATTCCAGGCCGGTGGGATGACGATTGTGCTCTCATCGCCCTCGACAATCGCGGGGCCGTCGATTTCGTCCCGTGGTGGCAACTTCGGCCGCTCGTAAACCGGGGTTTCGCGGACCTCATCGGCGAACACCGCCTCGCGAGAGCCCTTCTGTGGGTCGCCATCGGCATCGTACTCGACCGGCGGTGCGCTCCGCTCGACGGTCGTCGTCACGCGACAGTTCACCAGTTCGACGGATTCGTCTGCCCGATACCCGTACGCGGACTCGTGGGCTGCTCCGAACCGCTCGCGGGCGTCTGCGGTGTCGAACGGCCGGTCGACGTCCACGGTGAGTTCGAAGCTCTGGCCGGCATACCGGAGGTCGGCTGAGTGTCGCACTGTCGCCGCCTCGCGGTCGCTGACTTCAGCCAGTAGCTCTTCGGACAACTCCTCGTAGACTGCGTCGACATCGTCGGGGTCGACCGCGCCGAGCGAGCGCTGATACGTCCGTACTGCGTCGCGCTTCTCGTCGGCTGCGAGCAGGCCATATGCCGACAACACGCCTGAGGCGCGCGGAATCACGACCCGGTCGATATCGAGGCTGTCCGCGATGGACGCCGCGTGCATCGGCCCGGCACCCCCGAATGCGGCGAGGCCGAACTTCCGCGGGTCGTACCCACGCTCGACGGTCACAGAACGGATGGCCCTGGTCATGTTCGCGTTCGCGACGCGATAGACGCCCCGGGCGGCTTCCAGTGGACCGCCGAGTCCTGCCTCGTCGGCAAGGTCCGCGAGTGCATCGTATGCCGCGTCCTCGTCGAGCGATAGTTCCCCACCCAGGCTGGTGCTTGCACCGATGTAGCCCAGCACGAGGTTGGCGTCGGTGACGGTCGGCTCAGTCCCGCCCTTCCCGTAGCAGGCGGGGCCGGGGTCGGCCCCGGCGGAACGTGGTCCGATCCGGAGTGCGCCCCCGGCGTCGACCCAGGCGGTGGACCCGCCACCTGCGCCGACTGTCTCGACGTCGACCATCGGCGTCTTGATCGGCCGCTCGTTGATGACGCCCTCCGTGGTCCGTTCGGCCTCGCCGTCGCGGACGAGACTCACGTCGCTAGAGGTCCCGCCCATATCGAACGTGACCAGCCCGTCCTGTTCGTCGGCCGCCATCGACCCTGCCCCCACGACGCCGGCGGCAGGGCCCGAGAGAACCGTCGTCACGGCGTTCCGCCTGACGGTATCGGCGTCGGTGATGCCGCCGTTGGCCTGCATGATACGGGGCTGTGGGACTCCAAGCTCCCGAGTACGGTCGGTGAGGTGACTGACGTAGTGGTCGATCGCCGGCCGTACGTACGCGTCGACGGCCGTCGTCGAGGTTCGTTCGTACTCGCGGAACTCGGCGAGGACTTCGTGGGAAGCCGAGACCGGAACGTCGAGTTCGTCCCGCAGGATGTCTGCGACGTGCTGTTCGTTTTCGGGGTGCGCGTACGCGTGCAGCAGCGAGACGGCGACGGATTCGACATCTATCTCGCGTAACTGCGCGGCGATTGCCCGGACTTCGGCCTCGTCGACGGGCTGTTCGATACCGTCGGTGGTCGTCCGTTCGGACACTTCGAAGCGTCGGCGTCTGGGAACCAGCGGTGTCGGCTTTTCCGCGGACAGGTCGTACAGCGACGGGCGGTCCTGACGGCCGATTTCCAGCACGTCCCGGAACCCTTCGGTCGTGACGAGCGCGGTCTTTGCGCCGTCCTCTTCGAGGAGTGCGTTGACCGAGACGGTCATCGCGTGAGAGAACTCGGTCACGCTCTCCGGGTCGATGTCGGCCGCTTCGCAGGCCTTCTCGATCCCGGCGATTACGCCCTCGCTCTGGTCTTCGGTGCTCGGGACTTTCGCGGTCATGAGCGTGCCGTCGAGCGACAGCGTCACGTCGGTGAAGGTTCCACCGACGTCGACACCGATTCTCCGATCTCCCATCTACAGTACCCCCGCGACGCTGAGCAGCGTCCGAACCCCGAGCCACACGACGATGAGCGTCACGATAGCGCCGAGGGCGTTCGCTATCGACCCGTTCGTGTACTCACCGAGGAGGTCCCGCTGGTTCATCGCGTATATCAGGAACACCGCGACGATCGGCAATAAAATCCCGTTGACCACCTGTGCGAACACGATGATCTGGACGGGACTGCCACCCAGCAACACCGAAAGCACTCCGACACCGAGGATGGTCCCCCAGACGGCACGGAACTGTGTGCTCTGCATATCTGAATCCCAGCCTAACGCACCTGTGGTCGCCCACGCGCCCGCAAGCGGTGCTGTCGTTGCGCTCGTGAACCCAGCGGCGAAGATGCCGATGCTGAAGAACAGTTCGGCGTACGGCCCGGCGATGGGTCGGAGCTGTTCGGCCATCCGGCCGATATCGCTGATCTGCGTTCCGGGCTCGAACGCTGCGGCCGCGGTCACCATGATCGTAATCGTGATGACGCCGCCTGCGACGATAGACAGCACCGTGTCGATACGCGAGTGGCCGATATCCTCGGGACCGCTCCACCGCTCCTGAACGTTACTCGCGTGCAGGAACAGGTTGTACCCGACGATGGTCGTGCCGATGAGGCCGGTGATGAGGTACAGCGACCCCGAGGGGATACCGGGGATGAACCCCATCGCAATCGAACCGGGATCGGGACCGATGAGGATCGCCGACGCCACGAATGAAAACGCCATCACGGCGACCAGCCCAATGAGCGCTTTCTCGATCAGCTTGTAGCGCCCAGTGTAGAGCAGGAGTCCGGCGACGAGCCCCATCACGACGCCCCACACCGTGGAGTCGATACCCGTGATCGTTGCGAGCCCTGCGGCACCGCCGAGGATGTTCCCGGCCTCGTAGGCGGCGGTCCCGATGCCGATCGCGCCGACAACGAGGAATATACTCACGTACTCGACGATCTGATTGTCGAACCGCTCTCGAAGTGCTTCACCAAGTCCTTCGCCCGAGACAAGGCCCAGTCGCGCGCTCATCTCCTGGAGAACGATCGTTGCCCCAATCGAGAAGACCATTGTCCACAGGAGCGCATAGCCGAACTCCGCCCCGGTGACGCTCGCAGTCGTGACCGTGCCTGGGCCGATGAACGCGGCCGCGACCATCGCTCCTGGACCGACGGCTTTGAGTCGTTTTGTAATGCTCATGATTGTTAGTTTTGATAGCCACTGTCACGGTCCCAGCAGGTAATAAAAAACATTGTTAAGACCTGTGTGTAGTCGGCACATCGGTCGTATGAACACTGTGTACGTGTCACCAGATGTGTGAACGAGTACGAAATACCCTATCTCCGGATTCGAGTCGGTTTGCGTCCCGGGCGGGGGTATTCACTGCTAGCGTTCTCGCAACAGCACCTTCGAAACGCTCTCTTCGATTTCGATTTCGAACGGGAGGTCGGTGATGCTACCGCGGATGAACCGGATCATCAACCATCGCACCGACTCGGATGGGAAAACAACGTGGAAACTCCCTTTTTCGTCCCGTCGAACGGTCAGGAACCCACACAGCGAGAGCCATTCGAGAACGTCTTCGAGTGAATCGAACCGCTCGGCGTACTCCTGTGCGTGGTATTGGGCTACCTGATCGATCATTTCGAGAACCCCCTCGTCACGTTGTGCTGGATCACTAAACTGGCTCAGGAGTGCGTGCAGCAAGTCGATATCCAGAAGCACATGTTCGCCCGTCGAGAGCATCTCGTAGTACGTCTGGAGGTGGTCGCTGTCGCTCGCGTGCGCCGAGTCGAAGTTCGCCGCGTAGAACGCGATTGCCTCGCGGATCAGTTGGCTTTGACTTTCCCCAGTTCGGTCGGTCAGATCCTCTAACGTCTCCTTGGTCTCCTCGTCGAGAGAGACGGTGACGCGGTCGGTTGGCATAGTGCCCCTCGTCGCTGGACGGCCTTAATATCGTGTCGTTTGGTGACAGAGGACTCTCAAACATGGCAGCGATGCGCGACTGACCGTGGTCTGGGACTCGCCTATGGCCAGGTGCCGCGCTGCTCGCCAGCGTTCATGACCCGCTGGAGTGCGACGACGTACGCGGCGGTTCGGAGCGACGGGAGGTTCCGCTCCTCGTAGGCGTCGACGAGGTTCCCGAACTGGTCGACGATAATCGAGTCCAGTTCCTCGTTCACGCGCTCTTCGGACCAGTAGAAGCGCTGTCGGTTCTGGACCCACTCGAAGTACGACACGATGACGCCGCCTGCGTTCGCGAGGATATCCGGAATGACCAGCGTCTCGCGGTCGCTGAGAACGTCGTCCGCTGCGGGGGTAATCGGGCCGTTTGCGGCCTCAGAGATGACGTCGGCGGAGATGTCCTGTGCCAGGGACTCGTCGATGGCGTTCTCGAGTGCGGCCGGGATCAACAAGTCGACATCAAGCGTGAGCAGTTCCTCGTTCGTGAGTTCCTCCGCTGCGTCCGGATATCCGACGACGCTCCCGGTTTCGCGTTTGTAGTCCTTGACTGCGACGGGGTCGAACGACGCTTCGCTGTAGATAGCCCCGCTCGAATCGGACACGGCGACGACGTTGGCACCCATCTGGTGAATGAGTTTCGCCGCGATCCAGCCGGCGTTCCCGTAGCCCTGGACTGCGACCGTCGCGCCTTCGAGGTCCTTGTCGAGATACTCGAAGGCTTCACGCGCTGCGACGACCGTCGAACGCCCGGTCGCTTCGACGCGGCCTTCGCTGCCACCGCTTGCGAGGTCCTTCCCGGTGATGACGCCGGGTTCGGTCGTGTTTTCGAGTGTCTCGTAGGTGTCCTTGATCCAGTTCATCTCGCGCTGGCCCGTGTTGACGTCGGGTGCGGGCACGTCGCGGTCGGCCCCAATCAGCGGCGTCAGTTCCTTCGCGAACGAGCGCGTGACCCGTTCGAGTTCGCTCTCGGAATAGTCACTCGGGTCGATGACGATGCCGCCTTTCCCGCCGCCGAGCGGGATATCGCCCGTCGCCGTCTTGTAGACCATCCAGCCGGAGAGCGCCTTGACCTCGTCCCGGTCTACCTGCGGGTGATAGCGGATTCCGCCCTTGTATGGGCCGCGGTCACCGTTGAACTGTGACCGGTACGCACGGAACACCTCGACCGACCCGTCGTCCATCTCGACAGACAGGTTCGTCTCCAGTATCCGCTCGGGAGTTTTCAGCCGTTCCAGCTGTCCCTCTGAAATGTCTAAATATTGTGCTGCTGCATCTATCTGTGTCCGTAGACTCTGGTACGGATTTACATCAGACATATATCCACGGGATTCATCGAGATACCAAAAGCTATCTATTTCTACCAGGAAAATTACTATATCACTCGATATAGTAAACACTAAAAGAGGGGCTTACAACCGCGCTTGGCTCCGAATCACTTATCCTATCTTCACATTCTTATCAAATTCTGACACAACTACGTTTCCTGTATTGTCCGTCACCCGAACAGCGGTGTTCGTATCGAGTGCCACAGCGTCCGCAACCTGTTCCGTTCCACGTACTGGAACGTTGACCCGGTCGACATCAGGGATCAGACAGTCACGACGTTCGGCACGTTCGAGCAGGACGTCTCCGCTTGGGAAGTGCCAGACCCGCGTCACGGAACGGAACACTGGCATCGACGTCGGCGCTTCGACGCGCCTGATAGCTCTCTTCTCCGTCAAGCGACGTTGTACGTCCATCATAGCTGAGCTGAATCGGCGGGAGCTATTGGCTCGCGACTGCCCGGATGACGGGCAGGGACCGACCGTGTCGGCGTCTGTGTGATGTCCGTCATGTGTCTCCCCGAGTACCGGCCGTCGACCGATGGCACTCTATCGGAACGACCGCGGGAATGAGCAAATACTAAATTGTTTAGCAACGAAGTCCACCAGACACCAGGTGTTTACTATTGAACCCTCCATACAGAACACGGCAACCGAAACACCCCGTTCCCGACGGGTGGCGACAACTCGAACGAGCGTCCACGCATAGCGCCAGTGGTCTCAGTGATAGCTCTGTGCCTGGGAGAATCAGATGAGCGACGTCGGGAGTCCACTCCACACGGCCCAGGTTCTCGTCGTCGGTTCGGCGAATTGGACCGAGCCGTTCTCAGACGCTCTCAGCGCGAGCACCGAGGCCGCTGTTCGCACCGTTGCGACGACATCGGAAGCCCTGGATACCGTTCGGGCGCGCTCGGTCGACTGTCTCGTCACGGGCGAGACACTCGACGACGGGAGTGGCACTGATCTGGTCCGACAGCTCCGGGACTCGGCTCCGGACCTCCCGGTCGTCCTCGGAACCACGGACGGCGGCGAGGCCCTGGCGAGCGAGGCAATCCAGGCCGGCGTTTCCGACTACGTCCCACTGACCGGAGCAGACGGCCTGCGGATAGACGAGTTGGTTGAGCGAACCGGGAAGGCGTTCCAGTCCGCTCGGCGAGCGATCACACAGCGCGAACGGGCGCGGCAGTTCGACGCCGTCTTTCACGACACACAGACGGCCACCTGGGTCCTCGACCCGGATGGCTCGCTCGCCCGTGTGAATCAGACGGGACGGGCGATGATCGACGAGGACGTGGACGCGGTCATCGGTGACCTGTTCTGGACGCTGCCGTGGTGGGCACAGTCCGAGGCGACCGAACGCGACATCCGGCAGCTCGTGGAGGCCGCACACGACGGGCAGTTCGGTAACGCAGTCGTTCATCGGCCGACCACGGCCACGGACCGCGTTATCGAGCTTTCGGTTCGGCCGGTCGAGAACGACTTCGGCGACGTCACCTCGATCGTGATCGAAGGGATAGACATCACGGAGCAGGTCACCCTCGACCGTGACCTCCGCCAGTCCGAGGAACTCCACCGGGTCACGCTCAGCAACATGACCGACACCGTCCTCATGACGAACGAGGACGGGGAGTACACCTACGTCTGCCCGAACGTCCACTTCATCTTCGGCTACACCGACGACGAGATCCGCGAGCAGGAAACTATCGACACGCTCCTCGGTGAGGACCTGTTCGACCGTGCTGAACTCGCCGAGAAGGGCGTTCTCAAGAACATCGAGTGTACCGTCACCGACAAAGCGGGCCACGAGCACACGCTGCTGGTCAACGTCCGCGAAGTCGCGATTCAGGGCGGAACACTGCTGTACAGCTGCCGGGACATCACGAAACGGAAACAGCGCGAGGAAGCGCTGGCGACGCTGCAGGAAACCGCACGGAAGTTCCTCTACACGGAGACCGATCAGGAGATCGCCCACCACATCGTCGACGACGTGCTCAGTGTGTTCGACGTCTCCGCGAGTGCCATCTACCTGCACGACGTCGAGACGAACGAACTCCAGCCTGTCACACAGTCACAGGCGATGACCGACCACCACGGGCCGCTGCCGGCCGTCCGCACGAACGACGACACGCTTCCGAGCCACAGCTTCGTCAACGACGAGACACTCGTGTTCGACGACGTCCACACGTCGGACCGACTGGAAAACCGGGCGACCGACCTCCGGAGCGTCATGTTCATTCCGCTGGGCAACCACGGCGTGTTCGTCAGCGGCTCGCCAGCCGTCGGGGTGTTCGACGACGTGACACAGGAACTCACCGACCTGCTCGCAGCGACCGCCGAGGCTGCTCTCGACCGAGTCGTCCGAGAATCTCAGCTCCGGGAACAGGACCGTGAACTCCAGCGACAGAACGAGCAACTGACCGCCCTGAATCACATCAACAACACGATTCGGGAGATCGACCAGACGATCGTCAGCGCCGAAACTCAGGAAGAGATCAACCACACTGTCTGCGAACGGCTGACTGACACGGACCGATTCAAGTTCGCGTGGATCGGCAGCGTCGATCCGGGCGGTAATACCGTCGAAACGCGGGCGTGGGCAGGCAACGAACAGGGGTATCTCGACAGTCAGCCAATCACCGTCGCGGACTCCGAGACCGAGCCCGCCGGCCGGACGGCTGCGACCGGCGAGGTGACGATGATCCCCAACGTCGCCGCTGACCTCCGGAACGCGCCGTGGCGGTCGGACGCGCTCACGCGTGACTTCCTCTCGGTGCTGAGCATCCCGCTGGTGTACAACGATCTCAGGCACGGCATCCTCACCATCTACGCGGACACGAAAGACGCGTTCGACGAGACAACGCGCACAGTGTTGCGCGAACTCGGCGAGACAATCGCCTCGGCGCTCAGTGCTATCGAACGGAAACACGCGCTGCTCACGACGTCAGTGACCCGCGTCGAGTTCGACATCGATGACGAGCGATTCCTCCTGTCGAGACTCGCCCGGTCGGCGGGGTGTACCCTCTCCTACGAGGGCGGCATCCAGCACGCGCCGGCTGGTAACAGCGTGTTCGTCACGGTCGAAGACGCTGACGTGCAAACGGTCGCGGCGGCTGCGGCGGACATGACGTCGATTGACGACGTGACACAGATCAGTAACGACGACACCGAGCGCGGCGTCCTGCGGCTGGAGTTGTCACAGCCGTTCCTCGCCTTAGAACTGGCCGACCACGGTGCTATCTTCCGGGAAGCGACCGCCGATCCGGACGGGACGACACTCGTCGTCGATGTGCCACAGAGCGTCGACGTTCGAAACATCGCACAGTTGGTCGATAGCACGTTTTCCGGGGTCGAACTCAGGCGCAAGGAGACGCTCGAACGAGGTCTCGAGCAGGACCGGGGTTCGGAGTTCCTCACGGACCTCACGGAGCGCCAGCTCGAAGTGATTCAGACCGCCTACTACAGTGGCTACTTCGAGTCACCGCGCACGAAGTCCGGCGAGGACATCGCGACGATGCTCGAAATCTCTCCGCCGGCGTTCTACCAGCACGTCCGGACTGTCCAGCGGAAGCTGTTCACCACACTGTTCGAAGACCGGAGTGTCTCGGGTCTGGAGTCGTGAACGGGGTTCAATAATAAACAACCTAATCAACTCCTGCTTCTTTGTTTAACCTCTGAATATTCCTTTGATGTCCTTCTATTCCTTAATCGAGTACTGGCGGTCGGACACCGTCACTCGTGAATACACATGAGAGATGTAGAGCAAGACCACGACGAGGCGACACCGTACGAGTGCTTTGCGTGTGGCAAAGTCATCACTGCAGAGAGCCAACCGGAGAACTGTCAGGACTGTGGCGGTGAAATGCGCAACCGACTGACACCGTTGGAATAACGATGGGATCGGAACTGAGCCCCGCTTCTCCTTCGGAAGACTCGTCGACGCCGTCCGAGCCCGAATCAGCGCTGGAAACAGCCCGTCTACAACTCCACCGAGCCGCGGACCACCTCGATATCGACCCGAACATCGTCGAGCGACTGAACCACCCGCGAAACGTCCACGAAGTCACCGTTCCGATTGAGCGGGACGATGGCACAGTCGAAGTGTTCACCGGGTATCGAGCCCAGCACGATAGCGTCAGAGGGCCGTACAAAGGCGGGCTTCGCTACCATCCCGACGTGACGAGGGACGAATGCGTCGGCCTCGGGATCTGGATGACCTGGAAATGCGCGGTGATGGACCTCCCATTCGGCGGCGCCAAAGGGGGTATCGCCGTCAACCCGAAAACGTTGAGCCGAGACGAGAAAGAACGGCTCACCCGCCGGTTCACACAGGAACTCCGCAAGGTCATCGGCCCGAACCTGGACATTCCCGCCCCGGACATGGGAACAGACCCACAGACGATGGCCTGGCTGATGGACGCCTACTCCATGCAAGAAGGCGAGACGATTCCGGGTGTCGTCACCGGAAAGCCGCCGATTGTCGGTGGGAGCAAGGGACGCGAGGACGCGCCCGGTCGGAGCGTGGCGATTATCACACAGTTGGTCTGTGAGTACTACGACCAGCCGCTGTCAGAGACCACGGTCGCAGTACAGGGCTACGGCAGTGTCGGTGCGAACGCAGCACGGTTACTCGACGAACGGGGCGCGACTGTCGTCGCGATCAGCGACGTGAACGGGGCGATGTACGACCCCGCCGGAATCGATACGGCGTCAGTGCCGTCACACGACGAGGAACCGGAAGCGGTCACCGAGTACGCCGACACCGTGATTTCGAACGACGAGCTGCTGACGCTGGACGTCGACGTCCTCATCCCGGCCGCACTCGGGAACGTCATCACCGAGGCCAACGCGGACGATATCGCCGCGGAGTACGTCGTTGAAGGGGCGAACGGCCCGACTACGTCTACCGCTGATTCGATCCTCGCTGACCGAGATGTCATGGTGATTCCGGATATCCTGGCGAACGCCGGTGGCGTCACGGTGAGCTACTTCGAGTGGCTACAGGACATCAACCGTCGGTCGTGGTCACTTGAGCGCGTGAACGACGAACTCGACGAAGAGATGCGGGCGGCCTGGGACGCCGTCCGGACGGAGTTCGAAAACCGCGACATTACGTGGCGCGATGCGGCGTACATCGTTGCCCTGTCCCGTATCGCGGAGGCCCACGAAGCGCGTGGGCTCTGGCCGTAGCACTGGTTCTGTCGGTTCCATTACGGGTTCCACCACTGTCGATGCCGAGAAACCGCGACCACCGCTTCCCTCAGTAGCGGAACTCGAACTGTGCCCCGCCAGCAGTGCTCTCCGTCACACGGACGGTCCAGCCGTGCGCTTTGGCGATGTCCGCCACGATTGAGAGTCCGAAGCCAGTCCCTCCTTTGGTAGACGTCACGCCGTGTTCCAGTACTTCCTCACGCTTTGCCGGCGGAATCCCGTCGCCGTCGTCCGCGACGTAGAACCCGTCAGGGCTGTCTAGCTGCCCGACGGTTACGGTGACGGCGTCCCCACCATGCTCGATAGCGTTCCTGAAGAGGTTCTCGAACAGTTGCGTCAACCGGCCGGCGTCACCAGCCACTGTCGGGACCGCCTCAGCAACTGTCAGCGTTGCGTCAGCGGTGTCGACGTACCCCCACGCCTCCGTCGTCACGGTCTTGAGATCGATTTGTTTCGTGTCCGTAACTGTGCTCTCGCCGCGTGCCAGCGTCAGGAGGTCGTCGATCAACTGCTCCATGCGGTCGTGTGCCGCCTCGATCCGCTCTAGGTAACTGAGGTCGCCCGTCTCCTCGACGATGTCGAGAAACCCGATGGCGATGGACAGCGGGTTCCGGAGGTCGTGGGCGACGACACTGGCAAATTCGTCGAGCCGCTCGTTCTGCCGCTGCAGTTCGGTTTCCCGGCTTGCGCGTGTGAATGCCGCCTCGACAGTCGCACCCAGTATCTGGAACAGGTCCACGTCTGTATCAGAGAACGTCTGTTCCTGTGTCGTTCCGACGCCGATAAGCCCAAACTCGCCCAGAGGAACGAACAGGCCGCTCCTGAGTTGTGCGTCGGCCTTGCCGAGTGTTACTTCGGACTGGAGATCGTCGTATTTACGCAACTCCGACGCCTCGAACGCCTCCCACGCAAGCGCCTCTCCGGACTCCAGCCGCGGGAGCTCACCGAGCAGTTCTCTCGTGGCCGCACTCGCCGTCAGCGGGACGAGCTCGTCGGCTTGGTTGGCAGACTCCCAGATCCCGGTGAGCTCGAACCCGAGAATATCGACGGCAGCCTCGACAGCGATGTCGCCGATTTCGGCACTCGACTGTGCGCCGCTGAGCCGCTGTGCAGTCGCCTGCAGTGATCGGAGCTTCGACTCTAACTGCTTCTGGTCAGTGATATCCTCCAGAACGGCCAGTATGCTCGTTATTTCCCCATCCGGTGCAGTGATTGGGGCAACCGACAGAAGTAGATCCAGTACCTCACCACCTTTCGTTTCCCGCCGTATCTCCTTGCCGCGAATCGGCTCGCCGCTCAGTGCGCGCTGGCGGTGGGATTCGAATTCAGCCTGCTGATCGTTCGGGACCATCGGATTGAACTCGCCGAGTACCTCCTCCCGAGACCAGCCGAACATGTTCTCGGCCCCGTCGTTCCAGCGGATGACGGTTCCGTCCGTGTCGATTTCCATGACGGTGAGTGGCGTCGCCTCGATGAGTGATTCGAGTCGCTGGTTCGTCGTTTCGAGTTCGCGTTCCCGCTCGACCTGTTCAGTTACGTTGCGGGCGATGCCGACGATCCGGACGATTTCGTCACCCAACATAACTGGCGCGAGGCTCGTATCCCAGAACCGTGCGTCGGGAGCGATGTCCAACTCTTCCTGATACGAGATTGGCGCACGCTGTTCGACACAGCGAGTGTAGTTCGCTGCGAGTTCGGCCCCGCGCTCGGCACCGAATACTTCCCGTGGCGTCTGGCCACGAACTTCGTCGGTAGTGAGTCCGGTCTGTGACTCGTAGCCGGGACTGAGCCGAGCAAACTCGAACGCTAGCTCGTCACCGGCTGTATCGACATCGAGCATGAAGATGGCGTCACCGGAGGTGTCGAGCAGTGCCTCGTACTCCTCGGCGAGCTCTCGGTGTGCGCGCTCCTCGGCTTTTCGCTCGGTGATATCCTGAAATACGCCCCGAATCACTGGCTCGTCATCCTGCGGCTCGTCAACGCGTTCCCCCCACGCCCGAACATCGCGCACGTCACCGCCAGTCCGGACGATTCGGAGATCGAGATCGTACGGTTCTCGGTCCGCAATTGCCCGCTCGACGGCAGTCGTAATCGTCTCCCTGTCGTCAGGATGGTAGAACTCGATCGCGTCGTCGAGCACCGGGTCGTAATCGTCGTCAACACCGTGAATCCGGCGGACCCCGTCAGACCAGTCGAGGGCCCCGGTCGACGGGAAGTACTCCCAGACGCCGATGTCTGCGATGTCCTGCACGCGTTCGAACAGGAACTCCTGGCGCTGGAGGTCGGCGTGGTCCCGCCCCCGCGATATCTCGGCACTCACGAGCTCTGAGAGTAGTTTCACGAACGTTCGCTCTAGCGCTCCAAAGGAATCGACTCGCGTCGTCGGACTCGAAAAATTGACCGTCCCGTACCGGGTTCCGTCGACGACGAGTGGCACGCCGATGTACGACTCTAACTCGAACTCACGATATGCCGGGTGGGTTTCTCTCCCATCGGCAACTGCGTCTGCGAACGAACAGACCGAGTCTGTCCCGATAACTGCCTCGCAGTACGTCGATTCGAGATCGAACTGATCACCGGATTCGATTTCGGACTCCGGTGCGTGCACCGCCTTGACCGTGTAATCGTCGCCCTGAACGCGTGAGACGATTCCGATCTCGAGATCGAGCATTCGACACCCCAGCTCAAGCAGTTCCTGAAGCCGTGTCTCGGCCGAGACATCACTCTTTGCCATGACAGTCTGGAGTTCCCGGAGCGCGTCACGCTCGCGCTCTAACTGTCGCTTGACGTCGCTTTGTTCCGTGATGTCCCGAGCAACGACGAGCGCTTGATTGCTCTTGTTGCTCTGAAACGGTGTCACTCGAACATCAAACGTCCGTTTATCGCCCTCGGCCGTGATATCGAGTTGCAGGTCCGCGTCGTACAATCCCGTGACGCCTCCGTCGCCTTCTATGTCATTGAGCGTCGAACGGACCGCAGATGTAAACTGCTCTGTATCAGACGTAGAAATACGGTTGCCCACAACTGTCTCCAACTGCTGCCCTGCGATCTGCGTTGACTGGTCCCCGGCGATCAGCCGTTTCGAAGCCGCATTCGCGAATTCGATCGTCCCTTCATCGTCGAGGACGAACACGGCGTCGTGGATGTTTTCGAGGATCGTCTCACTGCGCTCCAGTTCCAGCTCTCGCTCCCGCTCGGCTGTAGTTTCGCGTGAAAAAATGGTGAGACCGTCATCGTCCGGGAACACTCGCACTTCGACCCAATAATCGAACGGCTCGCCAAGGTACTGTTCGAACGACACCGGTTCCCCGGTCTCCATCGCGGTTCGGTATTTGTCTTCGAGTTCCGTCCCAACAATCGAGGGGAACTCTTCCCAGATACTGGCACCGATGATAGCATCGGGGTCGCGGTCGACACGCCTGGCCATCTTCTCGTTTATGTATTCGATACGCCACTCGTCGCCGACGGCGTAGATCCCGTCAGTTGCCCGTTCCAGCGTTCGCTGGAAGCGGTCGGACAGTCGTTCGGCGACCGCTTGTTTGCGAGCGGCCTCGACGAGCGTCTGTATGCGGCGCCCGAGCAACTCGAAACTGTTCTCGCCCGCATGGATCGGAATGTAATCGGAGACGCCCGCCTGCGTTGCCTCGCTCGCGATTCGCTCGCTTCCCCGGCCAGTGAATAGTATTGTCGGTATTTCGTATTGTTCAGCTTGGAGCCGATCTAAGAGATCAATTCCCGTTCCGTCCGGCAGCGAGTACGACGTGACTACACAATCGACAGTCGAAGTTACAAGCAAGTCGAGCGCAGCCTCCACAGCCCCGACAGCTGTGACTTCAAAGCCCGATGAGATATTCACGAGTTTCGTCTCCGCCAACTCAGCAAAGTCACTATCGTCGTTTACATACAGAACGTGAATACAATCGGACGTCTCACCACCTGTATAAGTCATTATCACACCTACGCAGCGTGCTTTTAAGAATCGAGCGCACCAGTTCTTATCTGTGATATCCCGAGTACGATACAGCCGGCTTTCTGATGCAGATCCAATCAGATTTTAGATGGCACAGATGCCACCTATTCGTTCATCGGGTACCACAAATCAGGCACCGCCGGTATCGGAGTATATATTCTGAGATTTGGGTCCGCAACTTTATGAACCGAAATTAGGTAGATCCGATATTGTGCCAGAGATGTCGAGTATTGCTGTGCTGCATGTCGATGACGAACCGGATTTTCTAGATGTAGCAACCGAAATACTCGAACAGCAATCCAGTAAACTCAATGTTATAACTGCAGCAAGTGCTACTGAAGCGCTCGACTGCCTTGCTACAACTCGCGTTGACTGTCTTATCAGCGACTACCGAATGCCCGGGAAAGACGGTATTGAACTCCTCAAAACCGTCCGTGAGGAGTACCCTGATCTCCCGTTTATTCTTTTTACCGGTGAGGGGAGCGAAGCGGTCGCTAGCGACGCCATCGCCGCCGGTGCAACCGATTATCTGCGGAAAGGGCACGGCATGGAACGATACGAACTCCTCGCAAACCGTGTCGAAAACGCCGTCGAACAATACCGCACCAATCAGCGCGCTGCTGAACTTGAACGGGTTCGCGACCTCGTAAGCAGTATCGACCAGGCTCTC
Source organism: Haloarcula sp. KBTZ06 (assembly GCF_048595605.1). Classification (NCBI taxonomy): domain Archaea; kingdom Methanobacteriati; phylum Methanobacteriota; class Halobacteria; order Halobacteriales; family Haloarculaceae; genus Haloarcula; species Haloarcula sp. KBTZ06. The sequence continues at coordinate 188,677 of NZ_CP184339.1, read as the reverse complement.
ATCCGGGCGAGTTCGCTCTCGGAGATCAAAACTCGTGTCTGTGAGATCATTAGCGACTCTGAGCCCTACCTGTTCGCATGGATCGGCGAGCAGGAGCCTGACACAGACCGAATCGAGCCACAGGCCTGGGCCGGCGTCGAGGACGAGTACCTCGATACTATCGTTGTCACTGCGGACGACTCCCCGACCGGACGAGGTCCCGCGGGCACGGCCGTTCGAGAACGACGTATTGCGACGTCACAGAATATTCAAGATGACCCGGCGTTCGAGGTCTGGCGAGAGGAGGCACTCGACCGCGGCTATCGAAGCACCGCTGCGGTCCCGCTGGAATACAATAGCACTCTGTACGGTCTCCTGTGCGTCTATTCGTCCCGTTCGTTTGCCTTTAGTGAGGACGAACAGGAGTTACTCGACGAACTCGGGGATAGCATCTCACACGCCATGCACTCGCTGAAGATCCGAGACGAACTGCGTGCAGAGCGGACATTTATCGATCAGGCGCTCGATTCGCTTGCCGACATATTCTACGTGCTCGATTCCGAAGGCAACGTCCAGCGCTGTAACGAACAATTCGAAAGGCTGGCCGGGTACGCCGACGAGGAGATCTCTGATCTCGACGCACTCAGTCTTTTTCCGGAAGAAGAACGAGAGGGAGTCTCCGAGGCGATTGAGGAGGCGCTCACAACGGGCCACTCGACCATCGAAGCGGAGTTCCTTACCGGAGCGGGGAAGCGTATTCCCCACGAGTTCACCGGTGACCGCTTGACTGATCAGGACGGTAACCTGATAGGGCTTGTCGGCACCGGTCGAAATATATCCGCACGGACAAAGCGTGAACGGGAACTGCAGGATCAAAAAGAACAGCTAGAGCAGTTTGCCGCTACTGTCAGCCACGACCTTCGGAACCCGCTAAACGTCATCCGAGGTCGGCTGGATCTCGTTCAGGAAACGCATTCGAGCGATCACCTTGCTGTGATCGAGACAGCGACTGAACGGATGGAACGCATTGTGGAGGACCTCCTCTGGCTAGCGCGGGAGCAACGGGAAATCGGGTCACTGGAACCTGTTGCGATCGAAGTCGCTGCCGAGGCGGCGTGGAAACTTGTATCCGATCCTGCAGATGAAGCCGAACTGCACTGCGATTGCGAGGCCGATACCCAGCCACTGATAAAAGCGGATACCGACCAATTCCGGCATCTGCTGGAAAACCTGTTCAGGAACACGATCGATCACGCTGGGCTGGATGTCACTGTCGTTGTCGGCGGTATCTTCGATGACACCAACGGATTCTACATCGAAGACGACGGCCCTGGAATCCCCGTCGAGGACCGCGAAAAGGTGTTTGAGGCTGGCTACTCGACTTCCGAATCGGGGACTGGTCTGGGCCTCAATATCGTCAAACGAGTCGCTGACGCACATGGCTGGGATATTCGCGTAACCGAGAGCTCGATGGGTGGGACACGATTTGAGATTACTGGCCTCGAAATCATCGAATGACTCACTGTTTCGCATCGGCACCGGTCTCCTTGCAGTTTGGAGTACCCGCCTCGACGAGATTTCTTGGCTCGGCCAGGGTGGGTACGATTCCTCATTTCTTTGCCATGCGATGCTGATACGAATCTACCCTTACCTTACACAGGAACATATGTGGGCCTCTTTGCTCGCTAATGAACCTCAAGAAGCTGATGAGACAGTTGCTGGGGTATCGACACCATCGGCCAATGACCCGTGTCCAGTTCACCGAGTTGCCACTCCCGTTGCTCACACAACTGCCGAATCATATCGAGGGTGGAGCCGTCCATCCCGCTCTGGGTACAAAGTATATAGCTGGTGGGTAACGATACGTTGGGGGTACCGACGTTCACTTGCTGTCTGAACGTATCCAGTGGATGCGGGACGGCTTTTTCTCGCATCCACTCTGTGTCCTCGTCCGAGATACCCACCCAGCCCGAATGGTCATCTGGGAGAGGCCAGCCGCCAGCATGATCTTCGGCCGCTGCCTCCATCGTTTTCCACTCGTCCAGTGGATAGAATTCAGCTGCTGAAACCGGATCGTCGTTCATTGGAATCAGCGCATCCAAGTAGACCATGTGTTTGAGCCGCTCGGGAACTCGCTCTGCCACTCCCGTCACAACAAGGCCCGCATAGCTATGCCCGAGGAGGACAACATCTGTGAGGTCGTTGTATTCGAGGACATTTACAATGTCCGTAATATGTGTTTCTAAGTCGACCTCACAGTGTGAAAGGTGTTCTCGCTCACCAAGGCCAGTGAGTGTCGGTGTATATACTTCGTGTCCCTCCTCACGGAGCAGTGGGTGAAGGTACTTCCAGCACCATCCACCGAGCCATGCTCCGGGGACGAGAACGAACTGTTGTTCCATGTCTCTCGGTAGGATTGCAGAGGTGATATAGTCCGTTGTAGCAAAGCGGAATGATCCGGAGCTTAGCTGATACTGTCGATTGTAACTATTTCAAGATATTCGCCACCCCGAGGTGGCGAAATGCTTCACAGACTTACAGCCGACAGTACGAATGCCAGCCCGACTAGCAGTGGGTTACCTGTCGGGTCCGATCTGTAGTTAGTGAAAAATGAGTGGATTGCGATAAAAACCAACAGACTGCGTGGGGATTTCACAAACGTTTTATATACACTCGTATCGGTGCTAGGTGGGTTCTGGGCCCTGTCCAATCGCGTTGGATTCGCCCACACGATTGCTTCGGGCTGGAATCCGTCGTCGAAATCGACGACTTCCGATGGTACGTTGCACCCCATTTCTCCCACCCCCATAGCAACGTACCATTCTTTCGTGTGATTGACTGAGTTGTGCGTCCCGTTGACGACTGTATTCCGTGGAATTTTCACTATGTTAGGAGTTACCACAAAAATATCACAAACGGCGCATTACACCGACATGGGTTCTGATCCCCGTTTTGGGCCCCTTCCTCCTTTGAGCCACTTCCTCCAACCCATACCTCGGGTCCAGAACCCACCGTGCCTCTGACTGCAGTGGGTGGCACACAAGGTGCCCATTGCCACCCGCCGTCCGCTTTCCCGCAGGAGCCCAAAACCTGTTTGGCCGTACTTGCTTACGAAAGCGTGAAACTGCTGTCTCTGTCGTGGCCGCTACCGATGGTAAGTAACTTCTCGCAGAAGCGTGTGCCGCGTCAGTCAGCGCACCGTTTCAGCACCGCTGAGCAGGTGGTGACAGCTTCAACAGGAACGTCCCGCTCGTCAGTTGCGTACCTCGATCACTGTTTTTGAGCACCGACGGCAACGGTACAACACGTTACTCCGTCACTGTGAGTCGGCACCTCAGCTCGATTCGGCGAGGATGTCGGCGAGTTCATCGCGGTCAAACAGCTGTTCGTCCTCGGGAATGGCCGGGAGCTCGCCAGCGGTGATCTCGCCCGGCCACTCCCCGAACTCGTCGGGATAGAGCTGTTTTCCAAGCATCTCCGTCTGAAAGAGATTGATGATCGGGCCCTGATAGGCTGACCCGCCGACGTACAGTTCGTCCTCCTGAACGGCGGTGAGTTCCTGCCCCAGCGAGCTATCACGCATCCCCTCGACCGTCTTTCTCAGCGCATCCTCGCCGTTCCAGTCGCGGTAATTGACGCCGAAGTGGAACACCAGCACGTCGGGATCGATGTCGAGTAGCGCCTCGTAGTCGACCTGAATCCCGGACTGGCCACCGTACTCGCCCTCGAACGCGTCGACAACGCCGAGATCTCTGTACTGTTTTTTCCCGTACGCCTTGTCGATCTCGGTTCTGGGGTTGTAGGCACGGAAGAACCCCTCGTTGTCGGGGTTTATCTGTGCGTTGAGCAATCCGACGCTCGGACGGTCGGACTCCGGTGGAACCCGGGACCGCATTTCCTGTAGCGCCTGCTCGTAGAGAGTGTTGATAGCAGCGGCTGTCTCGGGCTTTCCGAGCAGTGCCCCGTACCTGCTGACGAATTCGGGGATATCGTAGTAGGGATAGGACTCACCACTGGGCCATGTGGGCCAGTCGTCGCCGCGCTTGCGGCGGCTGGCGTTCCCAAAGAACGGCCCAATCGAATCGGTAATTTCGGAGATATCGCCCTCGTCAGCACCGTAGTACGAAATGAACCGGTTCGGGTCAGTAGCGAACAGGTCCGGGTCGAGTTCGTAGAGCATCTCCGTTCGGAGCGACCAGTCGTCTGTCCGGACCAACTCCAGTGACTCGGGGTCGGGCACGTCTACGCCGGGAAGCTGGTCGTAAAACCCGGTAAACCAGAACTGGTTGCCTTCGGCGGCGATGAGTTTGTCGGCCTCCCCCAGTGCAGTCAGGATGTCCTCCTCGAATCCCCACCCGCCGACGATAGTCTCCGGGTTCGACTCGAGTCTGAGTTCGCCGACCGGTGCCATCGTCCCTGAAAAAGACCGGTCGGGTCCTGCCTTGGTTTCCCCTGACTCGGTGGCCTCACTCGAAGCCCCAGAACAACCCGCGAGCGAGCCAGCGGTCAGCAGCGTGGTCCCGTACTTTACGCACTCCCTCCGTGTCGACCACGTTTCGTCCGGATCTGTCTTCGCCATAGATTTTAGCCCAGCCTAAAGTAACAAATAACCTTCGATTTTTAGCCCAGCCTAAAAATAATGGCAACCCAGCCACGCGGAACGAGTCGTGGCCGCGCACGTGCAGGGCATCTACAATCCGAGATGCTTTTGTGCTAGGAGGGGCTCCGTTAGCGGGGTATGAACGACTTACGTACTGGGTTGAGTTACGGCGACGTTCTTCTCGTCCCGAAACGATCACCGGTCGACAGTCGGAGTGACATCGACCTTTCGACGCCGCTTACTCCCGCTGTTGAGCTAGACACGCCGCTCGTCTCCGCCGCGATGGACACCGTCACGGAGGCAGAACTGGCAACCGAGCTTGCGCGCTCAGGTGGGTTCGGGGTGCTGCACCGGTTCCTTACGCCCGAAGAACAGGCCGAGCAAGTAAAGCAGGTGAAAGCAGCGGACGAACAGGTCGGTGCGGCCGTCGGCATCAACGAAGATTACGTCGCACGGAGCGCTTCCGTGATTGCGGCCGGTGTCGATGCGCTCGTCGTCGACGTGGCCCACGGACACCTGGACCGGACGCTCAATGCCGTCGAAACCCTCGCCGACGAATTCCCCGACACCAACATCATCGCCGGCAACGTCGCGACGCCCGCAGGTGTCGAAGACCTCGCCGCCGCCGGGGCCGACTGTGTCAAAGTCGGTATCGGGCCGGGGTCGCACTGCACCACCCGGAAAGTGGCGGGTGCCGGCGTCCCCCAGCTGACCGCTGTCGATGACTGTGCTACAGCCGCCGAGGATCTGGACGTCACTATCTGCGCGGATGGCGGCATTCGCACGTCCGGTGATGCGGTGAAAGCCCTGATGGCTGGGGCAGACACCGTGATGCTCGGGAGCCTCTTTGCCGGTACGGAGGAGGCCCCCGGTGCAGTCGTCGAAGTCGATGGCACGCGGTACAAGCGATCACGAGGGATGGCGACCACCGCCGCGGCCGAGGACCGTGATGACAAACAGAACAACGTCAGCGCCGACGAAGGAGTCGAAGCACTGACCCCGTACAAAGGCTCTGTGGCTGCCGTGGCCGAGGAGTTCTGTGCCGGCATCCGTTCCGGGCTCTCCTACTGTGGCGGGCACACCATCGCTGCGGCCCGCGACAAGGCGGAGTTCATCCGTGTCGCCCAGAGCGCGAAAGAACGCGAGGGGTTCCACACGGACCACGACTGGGAAGGCGTCAACGTGGAGAGTGAAGCCACACAGGTCCGCGACGCCGGCACCGAAGCAACTGTCGACAGTGACGACTGAACTGATAGCAACGACTGGACAGGCTAGCTGCCTATCGAGGGCATCAAAAAGAGACGGTAAATCACTCCGTATCGCGTTCGAGTGTCGCCCGTCGCTGTTCGTATTCCTCGTCAGTCAGCTCTCCGCGGGCGTAGGCGAGCTTGAGTTCTTCGAACGCTTGGTCCGAGTCATTCTCACTGCCGACTACGGCCCTGTAAACGAGGTAACCACCGCCGATAATGGCGGCTAGGAACAGGAGTCGCATCACGATTCCGACGACGAACATCCAGCCCGGCATCGTTCCGCCGCCCCACATTCCACTGCCCCACATACCGCCCATCATCGGCCCGAACCCCATCATCCCGAAGCCCATGAAGACCATCGGAACGATGACGAAGGCACCAATGATGAGGAGCAGGATCGTGACCAGCCGTGTGTCGTCCGTAGTTTCAGGCATATATGTTCACTCCGTGGGTCCGCCTCTACTGTTACGTACGTGGTCATAGTTCAATGCGGTTGCGCCTTAGATTCATGTGAATCGAACCCCTATATTCTTGTTTCCACAGCTGAAGCCGGCTATAGGGCACGATATCTTAAGGGAAACTGCAAAAGACGACCCCTACGATAGTACCGTTATGCAGGCCACGATGATCGACGGGGTGGTTGAAGCCCTCCGTATCGGTGTCGGATTCCTCTGGACAGCCGCGTGGGCGATCATCATGGGCCTCACGATTACGAGTCTCGTTCAGGTCTACGTCTCGAAAGAGCGAATGGCAGACGTGCTGGGCGACGGTGATCTGACCGGCCTCACCAAAGCGACCGCGTTCGGGGCAGCGAGCAGTGGGTGCAGTTTCGGGGCCGTCGCCATCGGGAAGGGGTTGTTCAAGAAAGGTGCTCACGCGGTGAACTTCCTGGCGTTCATGTTCGCGTCGACGAACCTCATCGTCGAACTCGGGTTGATGATACTGATTCTGCTGGGCTGGGAGTTCCTCGTCGCCGAACTCCTCGGCGGCCTCATCCTCATCGCTGTCATGGCCGTCATCGTCCACTTCACACTCCCCGAGACCCTGTTCGACGAAGTGCGTACGACGCTCAACGAGCGTGACCGAGCGTCGGGCGCAACTGAGGACCCCACATGCGGGATGGAGGGCACAGACGAGTACACACTCACGACCGACGGCGGGGAGACGCTGCAGTTCTGCTCGGAGGGCTGTATGGAGACCTACCTGCAGACGACGTCCAGTCGCGGCGGGTGGCGCGAGGAGTTGCTGTCCTGGGGCGGCTGGTACAAGATCGGGAACCAGTACCGCAAGGAGTGGTCGATGATCTGGAAGGACGTCATCGCGGGCTTTCTCGTCTCCGGGTTCGTCATCGTCTTCGTCCCGCAGTGGGTGTGGAACACGCTGTTCGTCCAGGGTGATGGCCTGCTCGTAACCGCCGAGAACGCGATCATGGGCGTCGCCATCGCCGTCGTCAGCTTCGTCGGCAGTATGGGTAACGTCCCCTTCGCCGTCGCACTCTGGGGCGGCGGCATCAGCTTCGCCGGCGTCATCGCGTTCGTCTACGCCGACCTCATCACGATCCCCGTGTTGAACGTCTACCGGAAGTACTACGGCTGGAAGGTCATGCTGTACATCCTTTGTGTCTTCTTCGTGACGATGGCGTTCACCGGCTTCCTCATGGAACTGCTGTTCGACGCCTTCGGCATCGTCCCGGATCTGGCCGGCGGGGAGACGGCGACCGAGCAGACGTACTTCCAGCTCAACTACACGTTCTACCTTAACCTCATCGCCTTCGCGCTCTCTGGGTTTCTCCTGTACGTGTACCGCCGCGGCCTCGGTGCGCCCGGGCAGTACCGCGACCCGGTGTGTGGGATGCGGACCGACGAGGCGGGATCGAGCGCGTCCCACGAGGGGACGACGTATTATTTCTGCTCACAGACCTGCAGAGACGCCTTCGATTCGAACCCGGGCGCGTACGCCACCGGACACCCGATGGTGATGGAGGGACACGACCACTGACGGCTGTTTCGTCACAGCCGCCAACACCTGCTTCGGCGACGGCCAGTGTGTACACAGCAGTACCTTTAGACAGAAGTTGCGAGGCCTGGCTGTGTGGCGGATTTGAATTGCTGTCTTTAGGACCTCGACTACCCAGATTTAACCGTATTGTTGACCGTGTTACTCGTCGCCCCCGTCAGCCGCGGGCAGGTCGTCGTCTGTCTCTCCAGCGCTCTGCAACAGGAGATCCGTACCGGCTGCGGCAACCATACCAACGCCAACCGCGCGCAACTGCCGGCGATACGCCGGCTTCACCTGCAACTCCGACGCATTGTCGAAGTTCTTCCCGATCATGGCTTTGATGAATTTGACACTTATCTGCGGGAAGAGCGCAGTCACCACGCCCTGGAAGAGCACGACTGCTGCACCGAGTTTGCGACTCTTTTGACAGTCCAACATACGTTCATCTGCGCGTCCGACAGGAATTACTATTGCGACTAATCCACTCCATTGAGAAACGTAGAAACTGTTTTATTGGTGTCTAGAGCGCATCGACCACGCTCCGCAAGCCGTTTGAATTGGCCACCTGTACGACCAGTCTCTCACCGGTGCACTACCCTGCCTTCCGCACCGTCACCGCCGAGTGCTTGTACTCGGGAATCTCGGCGACCGGGTCGAGGGCATCGCCGGTCAGGGCGTTTGCGAGCGGGTCCAGATAGTGGAAGGTGCAGAACACGACCCCGGGCCGAATAGCCGCCGTCACGGCCGCCGACACTGTCACGCTTCCGCGGTCGTTCTCCACGACGACAGTATCGCCGTCCTCGATATTCCGAGCGGCGGCATCGTCCGGATGGATTTCGAGGACGTCCTCCCCGCGCATTCGCATGAGCGTCTCAGACCGGCGAGTGAGTGCGCCGCTGTTGAAGTGCTGGAGCGCGCGGCCCGTCGTGAGAACGAGTTGTTCCTCGGCGACGGCATCGGCCGGTGGCGACGGCGAGACCGGAAGCAGCGGTGCCGTCTGCTCGCCAGAGGCGAACGTCTCCGCATGGAGAACGTCGGTGCCGGAATCGGCGTCCGCCGGGAACGGCCACCGCTGGTAGCTGTCTCCGATGCCGTCGTAACTCATGCCGGCGTACAGCGGATTGACCCGCGTTAGCTCCTCGAACACCCCTTCCGGGCCATCGTAGTCGAACGCGTCCGACTGGCCGACCAACCGCTGACCGAGGTCCGTGAGGATATCGAGGTCACGGCGGGCGTTCCCGGGCAGGTCAGCGTTCGGTCGCATCCGCATCACTCGCCGGTCCGTGTTAGTCACGGTCCCCGCTTTCTCCGCCCAACTGCTCCCCGGAAGCACGACGTCTGCGTGGTCGACGGTCGCCGTTTCGAAGAGGTCTATGACGACGCAGAAATCGAGTTCACCGAAGCCGGCCCTGACAGAACTGGCGTTCGGTTCCGTGACGGCTGGGTTCTCGCCGAACACGACCGCAGCCTTGACGGCGTCACCGAACTGGTGTGTCGCAGTGGTCTCCGTCAGGCCGGGTTCGTTCGGCGGCTCGACGCCCCATTCGTCGGCGAGCCGCTGTCGTGCATCCGCATCAGTAACGGGCTCGTATCCGGGGAGCACGTTGGGAAGCGCGCCGACGTCGCCGGCTCCCTGGACGTTGTTCTGGCCGCGGAGCGGGTTCACGCCCGTGCCCGGGCGACCGACGTTGCCGGTCAACAGCGCGAGGTTCAACAGCGCGTGCACGTTGTCGGTCCCACACGTGTGCTGGCTCATCCCCATTCCGGTGACGATTGCCGCTGTATCGGCCTCGGCGTATGCTCGGGCCGCTTCTCGGACGGTTTCCGGGGCAACACCGACTACGTCGGCACCCGATTCGATGTCGGCGTCGTCGAGATGTGCTGTCAGATCTGTATAGCCGGTCGTTCGATCCTCGATGAACGACTCGTCGACGAGTCCCTCCTCAACGACGACTTTCGCCATCGAATTGAGGAGCTGGATGTCGTATCCGGGACGGACATCGAGGTGGATGTCGGCGGCATCGGTCGTGTCCGTCTCGCGCGGGTCGATATGAATGAGCGTAGCTCCGTTGCGAATCGCCGGCAGAAAGTACGAACGGAAAATGACAGGGTGCTGTTCGGCCGGATTCGCGCCGGTGACGAGCAGACAGTCGGTTTCTGCGAGATCATCGAGCGTGTTCGTCATCGCCCCGGCACCGAGGCGCCCGCTCATCGCGGCGACCGTCGACGAATGACAGAGGCGAGCACAGTTGTCGACGTTGTTGGTGCCGAGCATCCGCGCAATCTTTTGAAAGACGTAGTTCTCCTCGTTCGTGCAGTTCGACGAGGCGAAGAATTCGACTGCGTCTGGCCCGTGCTGGTCGATGATTTCCCCGAGTCGGTTGGCCACGCGAGATAGGGCGGTTTCCCAGGGAGCAGTGACGAAGTGACCGCTCTCACGGACCAGTGGCTCGGTCAGTCGGTCCTCGTGTTCGACTACGTCGAACGCGGCTCCGCCCTTGGGACAGATCTCTCCTTTCGTGTTCACTGGCCCCGCTGTGCCGGTCGCCTTCCCGTTGCCCGCGTATTCTATCGTACAGCCGACGCCACAGTACGGACAGACTGTCTGCTCGGCCCGGGGGTTTTGATCCTGACTGTCACTCATTACTCTTTCGAACAAACGGAACGCAGATACAAGTAGCCGACCGGTAAAACCTGTGCGAGTTTATTAGTGTGTCAATAACTTCACTTTTGGAACAGTGCCAGACCTGTTTTCGGGCTGTCGCGGCTGACCGTGCTTGCGGGTGCGCCGCCAGTTTCGAGAGCCACACCACATACTGTAATGGGATGTCGATCGTAGTATCAGTAGATGCGACCAGCCCTGACGACTGTGCAAGTCTTCGCGCTACTCGCGGTAGTTCTCAGTACACTGGTTTTCGCTGCGTCGTTTGCCGTCGACACCACCAGCGCCCGCCCCGAACCGGTGGCGTTCGACAACACCGTGCAACGCGGTGTTACGGCGGCCGACGAACAGATTGCCCGGAATCGGAGTATCAGCGTCCCGCGCGCGCAAGTCTTCTACTCGCAGTACCGCTACGTCGTCGGCTACGTCGGCCTCAGTCAGGCTGTGACAGCGCTCACGGAGCCGGGACACGAGCAGCAGTTCGGCTATCCACTCGCGGTGTACGTTTCAGACTACAGTGACCGGCCGGTCAGGTGTGGCGATGACGGCTCGCTCCGGACCGCCACACCGCCGGACTGGGTCGAAGCCAATCAGGCCCACTACGTTGTCGATGGCTCGGCGCGAGTCCCGTCCGGGCCGGCAGTTGTGCCCTTCGCTGACCGGGACGACGCTGCGGCGTTCGCGGAGACGTGCGGCGGACGAATTATCGACTGGGAGACGCTCAAGACTCGTTCGTTCGACCTCAAGCAAGCGGCGGCGGTCCGAAAGCAGGTCGGCCCGCGCCGAAGCAATGCCGATGCCACTGTGCAGGCGGCGCGAGAACGCCGAAACCGGCCTGTCTCGGTCGAAGTTGGAACTGATGCTCCGACGGTTCAGGCGGCCGTCGATGCGGCCCCGCCGAACACGACGGTCGTCGTCCCGGCCGGTACGTACGACGAGCAGGTGACGATAGACAAGCCACTCACCCTCAGCGGCCCCGGAGCGACGCTCGACGGGGGTGGGAGCGGCACCGTCGTCACCGTAACCGCAGACCGGGTCGGTGTCACCGGCTTCGAAATCGTCGGCGTCGGCAACACGACGGTCGGCGACCCGACGCAGAGCAACAATAGCGCCTGGGACGCCACCGTCACGACCGCCTACGGAAACAGCGACGCCGCCGTGACCGGTCGAAACGCGTCCGGACTGTACGTCGCGAACCTCAGCGTCGAGACGCCCGCCAGTGGCGTCGTGTTGCGCCGGACACCCGGTGCGGTTGTCGAGAATGTCACGGTCAACGGGACGGCAGACTGGCAGGACGGGTTCATGGGCGTTATCGGGATGCACGGGCCGATCGTCGTGCAGGATTCGGTGTTCAACGGCGGACGTGACGGCGTCTACCTCCACCGGGCCGACGGGACCGCCGTCCGGAACAACACGTTCCGGGACAACCGCTTTGGCGTCCACCTGATGTACACCTCCCGGTCGCTCGTTGCGGACAACGTCGCTCGGGGACAGGAGTACGCCGGCGTCGTCGTCATGACGAATCCCGTGGCAAACGCCATCGTCGGGAACGACGTGCGCCACTCCGGCAGCGGCGTCATGTTAGCTGGGTCCCGGAGCTATATCGCGCACAACGTGGTAGTCGACACCGATCAGGCGATGTCGACAAACGCCGACCGGTCCCTGTACGAGCACAACGTGCTCTACGGGAACGACATCGGCGTGCGAGCATCGACGGTCGTCCCGTCGAACATCGTCACCGAGAACGATTTCATCGCCAACGACCGCCACGCCGTCTCGGGACCGGGGCCGCTACGCGTGTATACTCACGAAGGCAGGGGGAACTACTGGAGCGGTGCGTACGACCTCACAGGGGGAGGTGGCCCCGTGTTGGCCCAGCCATACTCGCCCACCGATTCCGTCGACCGTCGCCTCCACCAGACCGACGCTGCGGTCGTCCTCAGGTCGGCACCGAGTGTCCGGGGTCTCCGGGCGCTCCGCGGCACCACGCCCGGCTTTCGCCGGGGAAGCATCGTCGACAGGGCACCCCTGACAGACCCTGCTAACCCCGGGGCCGTCAGGCATCTTCGAAACGAGACCTCGATGGAGGAGGCAGCATGACCGGGGAGACGTACCTCACGGCGGACGAGGTCACGAAGAAGTACGGCGATGTCACAGCCGTCTCGGAGGTGTCACTCGACGTGCCGTCCGACGCCGTGACTGGGTTCATCGGCCCGAACGGGTCCGGGAAATCGACGCTCCTGCGCGTGCTTCTGGGCGTCGAGCGACCGACCAGCGGCACCGTCTCGTACAGCGGGCCGGAGGCCGAACGACAGTTGGGCTACCTGCCCCAGCGGCCGACCTTCCGGCCGGGCTTTAGCGTCCGGGAGACCGCCGCGTTCTACGCGGACCTCGTCGACGACGACCCGGACCGGCTCCTGGAACGTGTCGGCCTCGAAGAAGTGGCCGGCCGTCCCGTGTCCGGGCTCTCCGGGGGGATGACGCGCCTCCTGGGAATCGCACAGGCACTGGCCGGTGACCCACCCATCGTGATGCTCGACGAACCGGCAAGCGGTCTCGACCCGGCGATGAGTCGGCTGATATTCGACATCGTCGAGTCGATTGCCGACGCCGGTCGCGCCGTGGTTCTTTGCTCACACGAACTGCCGCTCGTCGAGGAGACAGCTGATCGACTGGTAGTGCTCGAATCCGGCCGCCTCGTGCGGACCGGGTCGGTTGACTCTCTGCGAGAACAGACCGGCGGGCCGCTCCACGAGACGTTCACAGCGCTTCTGGAACAGGACAGAGCCACTATCGCTGCACCAGAGGGGACACAGCCATGATCGACGGTAACCGCTTCTGGACCGTTTTCGTGCGAGAGGTCCGGAGCGCGGTCAGGACACGGACCTATCTCGCGCTCGGGCTAGTCACGGGGATTGCCCTGTTCGGCCTCGCCTATGCCGGGGGCGGCCCCGCCGGCGGCTACGTTCCCACCGTCGTCGATACGCTCGTCGCCGTCGAAGTACTCGTGCCGACGCTTGCCTTCGCGGTCGGCTATCGCGCGATAGCCGACCCCGCCGTCCGGGGTGAACTCGATATCCTCGACACCTACCCACTCTCGACGTGGTCGTACGTCGGTGGGGTGTACGCGGGTCGTGCCCTCCTGTTGCTCACTATTGTTGTCGTCCCGCTGCTGGCGCTGGGCGTCAACGTGGCGACGACCGCGGGACCGGAGACAACGGTGTTTGCGAGCCATCGCGGCGTCGACTCGCCGTTCCTGTTCATCCGGTTCGTGGCGTTGACGGTCCTGTACGCGCTCACGTCCCTGACTATCGCGTTCCTGCTGTCGGCGCTCGCCCGAAGCCGGGGCCGAGCACTCGTGCTCGCACTCGCCGGGCTGCTTGTCCTCACCGTCGGCAGTGACCTCGCGGTGTTTGCAGCGCTCGACACCGGCGTCACGACGGGCACACTCGGCGGCGCGCTCGCCATGACGCCAGCCGGGGCGTACCGCGGCCTCGTGTTCGATCAGGTCCTGTACGTCGCTGTTCCGGGCCGGTCAGCGTTCGTCCCGACGTGGGTCGCCGCCCTCTCGCTCCTGTTCTGGTGGGGACTCACGTTCGTGGGGGCGATGCTTGCGACGGATGCGGCCTGATTTCAACCGTCGTCCGTTGCGGCCGCGAGTCCGCCGTCGACCAGCCGCGTGAACCGGTCGATGAGACGGTCCGTGAGCGATGGACGGACTGCAGCGAGCAGCCGCCGTGTCTCGTCAGGGTCGGTCAGGGCCACGACGACACGCCCCCGTTCGCCGTACGACTTTTCGAGTATCCCCGCGTCGGCCAGTGCCGAAACGTGCCAGGAGACCGTACTCCGGGCGACTCCCAGCCGGTCGGTCAGTTCGTCTGCCGACAGGGACTCCGCTTCAAGCAGATGCAGGAGAATCGTGCGCGCAGTCTCGCGCCGGGCAAACGCGAGCACACGTCGCTCCCAGGGGTCGTACTCCCGGCTGTAATAGTGCGTCTTGCCCTGGATTTCCTCGGCAACCACGTCGCCGGCACGACGCAGTTTCCGCAGGTGATACTGTGCCTGCCCAGTCGCGATATCGAGATCTGCCGCAAGCGCGTTGAAATGGACCCCCGGTTTGGACTCGACGTGGGAACGCACTTGCTCAGTAACCGTGGACATAGTCTTCAGTACGGCTTTCCAGCCTCCGGGACAACAGGGTATCGGACGTTCTCACTGCGCGGGAACTCGCCTACATCCCGCCCACCAGTTCTCGCGTTATGTCCTCGGCAGGGAGGGTCTGGCCGCCGTACTCCTCGGCGAACGACTCGGCGTCCGTGCTGTCGCTGAACGGGACGATAGCGGGTCCCATTGCCCCCTCTATCTCCGAATTTGCGACGACTGTGAGCTCTTCAGTCGAAGCGAACGCCTCTGACTCCAAGTGCCGGGAGATGATGGTCTTGCCCCCATCAGTCCGGACATCGTAGTCGGTTGCACTGTAGTCGGTCAGGAACGTCTCCGCAGGCGTCCACCCCGACTGTTCTTTGGCGAACCGATGCCGATACGTGCAGGTCGTACTGCAGAACCGTGCTGGTGGGTCGTGCCCCTCGGGCGTGTTGTCCTGATAGTACGTTTGGCCGACTGGACCCGGGTGCTGGTCGATGACCATCCCACACTGGTCACAGTTCTGTCCGCTCTCGATGACGACCGGTTCCAGCTCTTCACTGGTCCCCAGACACCCCGAGAGCGACACGACTGTCGCGGTCCCGACGATGAAGTGCCGGCGTGTCAGCGCTGGTGCATAGTCAGACATACTAGATAGTACACTAGACGACACCAAATGGTTCGTGGTGCGACCGTCGAAACGCCGGTCAGTCGGGGACGCTCGGCGGCGCGACCGAGTAGATCGCACTCAGCACCAGCAGCGCGATGAGGAAGTCGAACCCGTGTTCGGTGAGGTGATGTACTACCATCGGGACAGCCCCGAGGACAGTCCCGATGCCGACCACGGACCGAAGGACCAGCAACCCGATAGCGACAGTCAACAGAACGTACGGCCGCGACCGGCGTCGGTGTGTACTGGCCGCCGCGACGAAAAACAGCGCCAGCGTTCCGAGCGTAGCGAGTCCCAGCACGGCGATTAACATTGCGGATTGACCGGGACTAATCCAGTCAGCCGTCGGTTGGAGCATCGCTCAGATCATAGATCAGACGGTGACACTGGAATCGGTTTCGGTCGCAGTCGTAGCTGTGCCCGTACCTGACGCCGAGGTGAGTGCTCTGAGACAGTTCCGCCGGTGTATGACCGTTTGAAAGGGTCTCTGTGTAACTCTCTCAGGTAGCCACCAGCACCGGTCGTCCCGCGTTCTGGACGACTCGGTCGGTCACGCTTCCCATTTGGCCAGTTTTCGTGTGAGAATGGCCGTGGTATCCGAGCACGATCAGGTCGGCGTCGACCTCGTCGGCATAGCTGATGATCTCCACGTACGGTTTCCCGTGACAGCAGCGAGTGGTGACCTCGACGCCGAGCGCGTCACCCCTCTCGGCGACCTCTGCGAGTTCATCGTTCCCCCATTCCTCGATTTCGATGGTCTCCAGTTCCATACTACTGAGGGCTGGCTCGGCGTGTCGGTCCGTATCGACAACAAAGACGGCGTGAAGCTCGGCACCGTGTTGCTCGGCCTGTTCGAGCGCGTGTGTCGCTGCGCGGTTCGCGTCAGCACTGCCGTCGGTCGCGACCACAATCGTGTCGTACATACTAAAAGAATGCACCGCTTCCTATTTCAATCCGCTGACCATTATCAAAAGCTAATAATCTATTGTTGTATTGGGTACCCGTCCACATATCGATCCGTTCGATTTTTGGAGGTGTCGCGTATCGTATTTACAACGGCTAAAACGTCATTCCCGTCCAAAGTCGGTGGCAATCACGGTTCGATGTTCTCCCGGAAGTCGGGTGCCAGTCCGGTCTGTCGGATCCCGGCAAGATCCGTTATCTCGAACTCGTAGAGTGCGACTCCGCCGGAGGTGGTGGCAGTCTGGAGCGTGTTGGGTCGCCAGGCGTTCTGTGTCATCGCCGTGATATCCGACCAGTCGTCCTCAGGCACACTGCTGATATCGCCGGCGAGCATCACGCTCTGCCACTCGAACGCGGTGTCGATGTCGTAGACGAGAAACCGGCCACGGCCGGCTCGCTCAGTCAGTTCCGCTTTCCGGCTCGATTCGCCGAGGAGGTAGGTGAAATAGAGGCAGGCTCCGTCGTCAAAGCCGTACGATAGTGGTAGCAGGTACGGGACGTCTGTCGTCGGCAGCCCCAAGACTCCGGTCGAGTGTGTGGCGAGGAATTCCCGAATCGCTTCGTCGTCCATCTGTTCGAGTCCGTACTCTTCTAATTGGTCGAGTGTCATAGGTCGCGTCTGATCATCCAGTTACGTATCACGAATGCAACCCCACGCTAAAAAAAGTAGAGCGGACTTCTCAGAGGGTGTGGCTGTTCACAATACGGCACAGATACTGTTATATCTATGAAATCGACCGATACTCGTCGGACGGTAGTACGTATGCCTGCTGGTTTTCAGCCAGTGAGAAGTCCCACCGGACGCTATATTGTTGCACTGCCAACAAGAGTACATGGACTTCGATGAGTTCACCGGCGAGATACAGCACAGGCTTGAACTACCCGGTACTGGTGAGGCCGTTCGGGCGACCCGCGCGACACTGCTACCCCTGGGACAGCGCATACCCGCGGAGAACGCCGCGGACTTCGCTGCCTCCCTCCCGATGGAAATCAAGTGGTATATGACCGGCGCCGTCCGCGACCACGGGCAGCGGTTTGACTGGACGGAGTTCGTCGACCGTGTCGCCGAAATAGAAGGCGTTGAACCGTCGGACGCAGCGTACCACGCACGCGTCGTTGTTGACCTGATGCATACGGCGGTCCCGGCCGCCGATTTTCAGGACCTCCGCGGCCAACTCCCCGAAAGTGCGGACGAAGAAAACTGGCGCGAACTCTTCAGCATAGTCGATGCCGGTGGCTGGGGCGAGGCGGAAGAGGCGCAAACCGGTGGTGGTCCACAAAAGTCTGCTGAAGCCCCTCAGTGGGACAATCAGTAGCAGCTCTCATGTCGTTTTCAAACGAATATGCCTTGACATAATCTGGTAATAACTGTACGATTGTTACGCCCTCCCCTCATACTTTGGGGGTGTACCGGCGAGGACTGCTGGCAACGCAGTCTAACTATTCGAGACGCCGATCTCAACCGCCGGATTTCTAATAGTGTGAGAATCGCGACTACAGTTTATTTACTGACAGCAACAATTCGTAAACACAGCAATGTTCGATTCAATACTGGTCCCGACTGACGGCAGCGAACACGCGACCCGGGCCGCCGAGCACGGGGCAGCGCTGGCTCGTGCATTCGGCGCGAGCCTGCACGTCATCGCTGTCATCGATACGCGAACAGCAGGCGGGCCGTTCAGCGGCGACGATCTCGAAGACGAGACACTCGACCGCATGACGGCCGACGCCGAAGACACAGTCGCGGCTATCACGGACGCGGTGGACGCCGCCGGAGCGATACAGACGACTATCCGCAAGGGAGATCCAGTTGACGAGATTTGCGCATACCGCGACGACCACGATGTGGAACTGATTGTGATGGGCACGCACGGCCGCACGGGTGTCGGGCGATATCTCGCCGGGAGCGTGACAGAGAGCGTCGTTCGGCAGGCTGACGTCCCTGTTCTCACCGTGCGCGCAACCGACCGGAGTCGCGACACCGCTCCCTACGACGATATCCTTGTCCCGACGGATGGAAGCGCGCCCGCAGCGGCCGCAATCGAGCCCGCATGCGAGATTGCGGCGCAGTTCGATGCCCGCGTTCATGCCCTGAACGTCGTCAATCTCAGCAATATCGCAACCGGCTCCGAATACACGCTACCGAAAGACCTGATCGAGTCCCTGGAGTCGCAAGGGGAGAAAGTGACAGAGCGGATTGCGGCACGGGCACGCGAATCCGGAGTGGAAACTGTCACACGAGTCGTCAGTGGATTCCCGGCGGCAGATATCCTTGAGTACGCTGACGAGAACGACATCGATCTGATCGCCATGGGGACGGCCGGTCGGACCGGTCTCAATCGGTTCCTCGTGGGAAGTACGACAGAACGGATCATCAGACACGCCGATATGCCTGTCCTCGCAGTCAACGCCCGAGACCAGCGCGGTGACGAAGCCTGAAGACAGGCACGCGTCTTCCTGTCTGTCAGCGTCGGACTGCGTGCGGGGCCCGTCGTGTCCCCGGCGAGGCGGCAGTCAGACCGACACGACCATGCACTTATTACTGTTCCTGTCGTGACACTACCTATGGCTGCGGACAACCCGGTTACGATGACGGACGAGGAACGGGACGCGTTTCTGGACAACGGGGGGACGGGCATCCTTTCGCTCGCCGCCGGCGACGCGCCCCCGCATTCAGTCCCGGTTTCGTACGGGTACGACGCGCCCACCACCACATTTTACTTCCGGCTAGCGGTCGGTGTAGAGCGGTCGAAGGGCGAACTCGACGACCGCGCGGCGACGTTCGTGACTTATGACGAGACGGATTCGGGATGGCAAAGCGTGGTCGCGAACGGTCGGCTCGAAGACGTCGAACGGGAGGGAATCGAGACGGAAACACTGGAAGGACTGGAACACGTCGATATGCCCATGGTCGACATCTTCGAACGCCCCCTCCGCGAGGTTGACTTCGAATTCTACCGTCTCGTACCGAATGAGCTAACCGGACGGACCGAATCCTAGGGCGGACGGTTCTCCGCAGTACCGACTCGAAGAAGAACCACTGTACTGGATAAGGGAACTCATATCAACATAGCGGCAGATCACCCTCCATGTCCGAAGCCGCCCACACACAACCGACTGCCGACGTCATTTCGGGGCTCGACAGCGAGTCTGATGGGCTGTCGGCGTCGGAAGCCCGAACGCGGCGTGACAGACATGGCGAGAACGAGATCACGCAGGGGAGCAAACGGACACCACTCGACATCGCTATCGCCCAGTTCGACAGCGCCCTTATCTGGGTTCTCGTTGCGGCCGCGATACTGTCCGTGTGGGCGGGACACGCTGTCGACGCAGTCCTGATAGCCGTGATCGTGGTCGGGAACGGCCTGTTCGGCTTCGTCCAGGACTACCGCGCAGAGGGGACGCTCGAATCCTTGCGGGAACTGACCGCCCCAACCGCGACAGTCAGACGCGATGGGCAGTCCGTCGAGGTCGACGCGACCGAACTCGTTCCGGGCGACGTTATCGAACTGGAAAGTGGCGACGTCGTTCCGGCCGACGGTCGACTGATCGACTGTCTGTCTCTGGAGGTCGACGAAGCGGCGCTCACTGGAGAGAGTACGCCGGTCTCGAAGGGAACCGACCCGGTCGACGCCGACGCGCCGCTCGCGGAGCGAGAACCGATGGTGTACAAGGGAACGAACGTCACGCGCGGCTCGGGCGCTGCCGTCCTCACGGCGACTGGGATGGACACTGAGGTCGGAGCCATCGCCCGCCAACTCGCAGGAACGGAGGAAACTGACACACCGCTACAGACTGAACTCGACACGCTGGGCCGGACGCTCGGCGTCGGCGTGATGGTACTTGCTGCCCTCGTGGTTCCACTCCTCGTCTTCCGGGGGACCGAACTGGTACAGGCGGCACTCACCGCGATTTCACTCGCTGTGGCCGCGGTCCCCGAGGGACTGCCAGCGGTTGTGACGCTAACGCTGGCCCTCGGTGTCCGGAAAATGGCCGACGAGAACGCTCTCGTGCGGCGCTTGCCCGCCGTCGAGGCGCTGGGCTCCGTCGATGTCATCTGCACCGACAAGACCGGGACGCTGACCGAGGGGCGAATGTCAGTCAGTCGGATCTGGGTCAACGACGCTGTCGTCGACAGTGACGAAATAGAGGGGGAACCCCTGCCGGACCGCGTTGCCACGGTGCTCCGCGCCGGGACACTGTGTAGCGATGCGACGCTCGAAGCGGGGGACCCGACGGAGCAGGCCATCGTCATGGCGGCTGACGAGTGCGGAATCGATGTGGAACGCCTCCGCGAAGAGCATCCCAGAACGGATGAGATCCCGTTCTCATCCGAGCGCAAGTGGATGGGTACTGTCCACGACGACACGGTCTACGTAAAAGGCGCACCCGAAGTAATCCTCTCGAAGTGCTCTCGCGTCCTCACCGATACCGGCCCGGCGGACCTGACGCCCGACAGAGCCGAGCAGATCAGAGAGCAGGTCGGTGCGTTCGCTGACGACGCGCTCAGGGTGCTCGCAGTGGCGTACACGGAAGATACCTCCGTGGTAGAACGGAACGACACCACTGGCGAGGCCGACGATGTCAGTGCCGACCTGATCTTCGCCGGGTTGGTCGGCATGATCGACCCGGCCCGCGAGGAGGTCGCCGACGCGATTGCGGCGACCGAGCGTGCAGGCGTGGCCGTGAAGATGGTAACCGGCGACAACGTCCGGACCGCCGCGGCCATCGCCGGAGAACTCGGCCTGGGGCAGCGCGTGATGGAAGGCCGCGACGTCGAGGAATGCTCCGAAGAAGCGCTCCGAGACCGCGTCGAGACAGTCGACGTGTTCGCACGCACGTCTCCGGAGCACAAGGTCCGGATCCTGCAGGCGTTACAGGCGAACGGCCACACCGTCGCAATGACGGGCGACGGGGTCAACGACGCACCGGCGCTGAAAAACGCCGACATCGGCGTCGCGATGGGCGTCCGCGGAACTGACGTGGCCAAACAGGCCAGCGACGTTATCCTGCTGGATGATAACTACGCGACGATTGAACGGGCGATCGAGCGCGGGCGGGCGATCTTCGACAACGTCTGGAAGTTCGTCGGTTACCTGCTGAGTGCCAACGTGGCCGAAGTCGCCATCGTCTTTATCGCCTCACTGTTTGGCTACCTCGTCCTGCCGGCGGTCCAGTTGCTGTGGATCAATCTACTGACCGATGGTCTGCCAGCGCTTGCGCTCGGGGCCGACCCCAAAAGCGATGACGTGATGCAGCGACCGCCCAGAGACCCGGATCGCGGCATCGTCGACCACGATATGCTCGCGCTTATCGGGGGTACAGGCGTCATCTCGACAACTGTGATGCTCGGCCTGCTACTGGTCACGCTTGCCGGCGCACCCGCAGTCACGCCGTACGCGATGACGATGATATTCACCGGGTTCGTGTTCCTCGAATTCGAGAAACTGTACGTGATCCGCTGGCTCCGCGAGACACCGACGCTGTCGAATCGGTGGCTGGCGTCCGCAGTAGGCGGGTCGATACTCCTGCAACTCGCTGTGCTATACACCCCTCTCAACGTCTACTTCGGGACGGTCCCGCTCGGACTCACCGACTGGGGGCTGATCGGTGGCGTCCTCTTACTCGCCCTGCCACTGTACCTCGCTGTCGCCAGCGGTGTGAAACGCCTGTGACGCTCCGATCCGGTAGCACCGGCCGTTCGGTCTGGGTTTCCACATCTCGTTGCCGATTCCGCCAGGCGTGCGCCTGCAGACGGTGACCGGGCGGCCCTTTGCCCCGGAGTGATTGGCTATCGTTGGGCCGCTCCTCTCGAAAAGCCGTCTACCGTACCGCTCTCAATCCAGTTGTCCGTTGAGCACTTTGGCGGCGACCAGCACCGGGTCCCAGACGGGGCTGAACGGCGGTGCGTACGCCAGGTCCAGTCGTTCGAGCTCGTCGATGGTCATGTCCGCCTCGATGGCCGTCGCAAGCGTGTCGATACGTATCGCCGCCCGGTCTGCCCCGACGATTGCGCCGCCCAGCAGGCGACCGCTCTCCCGGTCGGCGACGAGCGTCACGTCGGTATCGTCGCCGCCGGGGTAGTACCCCGACCGAGAACCAGCCGTGACTGTCTTCGACACCGGGTCGAAGCCGGCGGCGCTGGCCTGTTCGTGGTCGAGGAGGCCGACGCGACCGCATTCGAGGTCGAACGCTTTGACGACGGCCGTTCCGGCGATGTCGCCGACGGGCGACGGGTCGCCCGCCACAGTCTGTCCGATCCCGCGACCGGCCCGGTTTGCGGTCAGTCCGAGCGGGACCCAGTCGGGCTCGCCGGTAACGGCGTGGGTGTCCTCGGCGCAGTCTCCGGCGGCGTAGACGCCGTCAACGCTCGTCGCACCGTACTCGTCGACCGCTATCGCACCGGAGGCCCCGAGTTCGACCGGTGTGTCTTCGACGAGGGCGGTGTTCGGCTTGATGCCGATACCGACAAGCGCGAGGTCCACATCGGTATTGCCGTCGCCGTGTACAACCGACGCGACGCGCCCGCCTTCGTCGCCGACGAGTTCCTCGACGGCGGTGTTCAGATGCAGTGTCACGCCCTGTTCCCGGAGGTGATCGGCAACGCGCTCGCCCACTGCTTCCCCGAACGGCGGCAGGAGGTGGCCTGACCGCTGGAAGAGGTGCGTTTCGACATCGTGGGCCCGGAACGCTTCGGCCATTTCCACGCCGACGTAGCCGCCGCCGACGATAGCGACTCGCTCCGGTGGCTCCCAGTCGGCGTACTTCTCGACGAGTGCTGTATCGACGTACTCGATGCTCGTGTCGACGGTAGAGTCGCCGGGTTCGGACAGCGCAGCGCGGACCGCGGCGGCCGAATCGAGCCCGTGCATCGTGAACGCGCCGTCGAGTTCCGCCCCCGGTATCGGCCCGGTCACCGCGTGTGCGCCCGTCGCGACCAGCAGGTCGCCGTATGGCTGGCTGAACGTCTCGCCGTCTTGTGCGACGGTGACCGTTTCTGCGTCGGTGTCGACGCCGACGACTTCGTGGTTCCGGCGGAGGTCGATACCGCGCTCAGACGCCTGCTCGGGCGACAGCGAGAGAAGGTCCGTCAGCCGCTCGACGGTCCCCTTCACGTAATACGGCGTCCCGCAGTGGGCATAGGATACCCACTCGCCTTTCTCGAAGACGATCACGTCACGGTCCGGTGCCTCTCGGGTGAACTTGCTCGCGGCGCTCAGTCCGGCCGCGTCGCCACCGATGACTACGAACGGGTCCGTCATACAGACCCTCGTATCGCTGCGGTACTAATGATTGCGTGAGGTTCGGGTAACTGCGTGGGCTACTGGAAGCGATTGTGTTCGGGACGGATTCGAACCAGCCAGTCGGTCTGTCCCCTCTCCAAGGTCGACCGTCACCACCATCTACGGCTGAACGTGGTTGAGGACATGCTGAGCCAACTTTCACACGACTCCAAGGCCACTGGCGACCAGTCTGAAGCCGATAATCGATAGTAAGGCTAGCACGGCGGCTCGACGGACCCGGTCACTGACAGCGGTTCTGAGCCGCTTCCCGACTGCGACACCGGCAACGGCCGGCACGGCTGCGAGAACGGACGTTCCAGCGACAACCGCGTTGGGATAGAGCCCGAAGACGCCGGCAAAAGCGACCCGCGTGACGCTGAGTCCCAGAAACACCAGCGCGACGACGCCGACGAACACGCTGTGCGAGAGGTCGAAACTCCGGAGATACGCGACGAGCTGGACGCCGACGTTCGTTCCGCCGAACAGCGCCCCCGAAACGCCGCCGATGCCGACCATCGCAAGCGGTGTCTTCCCGAGGTCGCTGTTGCCCACTGACACCCATCCGGGAAGCGGCACCCGCTGCTGGGCGGTCGCCACAAACCCCAGGGTCAGCAGGCCGAGTCCGACACGGAGCGGCGCTTCCGGGAGCCTGTCGAGTACAGCCATCCCGACAACAGTCCCGACAAGCGCCGCAGCGATGAGCGGTCCGAACCGCTGGCTACAGGTACGCAGTTCACGCCGTGAGAGGTCCCGAACCAGCGAAACGTTCACCGCGAGAATGGGGAGAATCATGAACACGACGGCGGTCGCCGGGTCGATGACCGTTGCAAGCGCCATCGTCCCGACAACAGCGAAGCCGAAGCCAGCAAGCCCGTTTGTCGCCCCGGCGACGAGGACGATAGCCGTCATTATCACGACCATCGTCCACGAGACTGGCAGAATCATATGGTATCAGGGTCCTGTGCGACGCCCACAGCGGCCCGTAACCGACTTCGGGCTGGGCAGTGGTTCTTGTGAAGTACTCACACGGCCCTGGATAAAGCCGCGTCGTGTTTCACTACAGTGGGGTCGAACGTGACCGCCCCGCTGTCGGGATCAGAACGTGATAACTTCGTAGTCGTCGTCGACGAGCGAGCGAATGCTCGGGTGGCCGTCGTGCTCGTCCAGCGTGACGAGTCCGGAGTCGGCGACGGCGTCTTCGACGCCGAATGCACCGGAACAGTAGTCACAGACGGCCGTATCCTCTTTGACGGTCTGGTACAGTTCATGGTAGTCGCTGTCCTCGTCTTCGAGTTCCGGAATCCACTGTGTTCCGGCCCCGTCGAAGATGAGTTCGAGGTCGTCCTCGTCGTTTTCCGCGAACTCCGTTGCTGCTTCGAGGCCGTTTGCGAGTCGGCCGAGATTCTCGTGTCCCTCTGTCCCTGCGAGGATGATGACGGCTGCTTTCGTCATTACGTGGCGTAATAGCGCTCTCGCTAATATATTATGAGTGGGTGCGTGCGACGGCGCTGAACTCGCACCAAGTGTTTATTAACCAGTGCCACCCGGGCAGTGAATAAGTCGATATACGGGGTGTCGTCTACAGATATGGCCTTATTCAGCGTAGGATTCGATGAGCGATCGGAGCGCTTCTTCTCCTTCGAGGCCGACGACTTCCTCTACTTGCTCGCCATCGGCGAACAGGATGAGTGTTGGAACGCCACGGACGCCGTAGGACTGTGCGAGTTGCTGGTTAGCGTCGACATCGACTTTGGCGACGGTCGCGGTGGTCTCTGCGGCCAGCGTCTCGACGGTCGGTTCGAGCATCTGGCACGGGCCACACCAGTCGGCATAGAAGTCCGTGAGGACGACGTCGTGCTTGTCGACGACATCGTCGAGATGGTCCGTTCCGTCGATGTGAAGCGGTTCGTCCGTCGCGGTCGTCTCGGCGTCGGATGCAGTATCAGTTGCCATCAATAGACTGTACGCGGCAGCGACAAATAAGAGTTTGCACAAAATATACAATACTATGAAATACTCTTCGCAAGCCAATGGTAGCGGGATGTCTATTCGTGCAGGCGCAGAAATCGGCTCGGCTCGTGAGCGACAGCGTGTAATAGAGAGAAGACGGCGGCGTTAGCTTTCGACAGTCGGGGCCGAGGACTCGGACTGTTCGTACTTGTTCTCGAACTCCTGAATCAGTTGGCCCATCTTCGCGTACCAGTCGTTGAGCATGCGCTGCATCTCGTCTGCTATCTGGGACGGATCCGTCGGCGAGTAGACGTGGTAGTAGCCGCCCTGGTCGTAGTTGATCTGGTCTTTCTCGATAAAGCCCGTCTGGAGGAGTCGCTGGACGGCGCGATACGCGGTCGAGCGCTCGCGGTCGACTGCCTCGGCGAGTTCGTCGACGGTCAGTGGTTCCTCGGCCTCGACGAGCGCCCGAAAGCACTCCTTGTCGAGTTCTTTGAGTCCGTGGAAGCATTCCAACAGTCCCTCACACTGCATATCCCGGCGGAGTTGTTCAGACATCGAATCTGGCATCGTTATCACCTCTCTGTAGTTACTACCCAGATATAAGACTTGTGTACGGTTCGCACAAATGCACGCACGATCCGGCAAAAACTGCCCTCGGATGGGTGGTCAAGGCCGTTCACCTCACAGCCGACACACATGCCTGCGAACTGTTAGTCTGCGCCCGTCGCGGCTGTATCGCTGGTCTCGCTCCGGGTTCGCCAGTAGCCTTGGAGATATGCGCCGAGAAACATCCCGGCGAGCGCCCAGAGGATGGTGACGTTGCCGATACCGAGGCTCGCGTAGGCGGCCCCCGGACAGATACCGGACAGTCCCCACCCGACGCCGAAGATGGCACCGCCGACCAGGACGTTCCGGTCGAAGGACTTCAGACGCCGTTCGAAGGTGTCGCCGGTCAGCGGCGCGCGGCCGAGGAGGCGGGGTCCGAGAACGAAGGCCACCCCTGTCACGGCAGCGCCGCCGAACATCACGAACACCAGCCCGAAGTCCTCGAACTGGAGGAAATCCAGAACGACTTCCGGGCGCGCCATGTGGCTGTACGCGAGTCCGAACCCGAAGATGAGCCCGCCGACGAGAATCAGCGGCATGAACGCGGGGTGGCGGTCGTCACTCATGTGTCGTTCCCTCCGGCCGCTCCCGGTCGCTCGCTTCGAGACTCTCGTTCCGCTCGTGTCTCGCAGCTCACGGACTCACCCCCAGTGCCGAAACCAGTTGTGCAGTGATGATGGCGACGGCGAGGAACGTCAGGACGCCGGCTATCGACGTTTTCGACGCGGAGCCGACGCCACAGACGCCGTGGCCTGACGTACAGCCCTTGCCGACGCGCGTCCCGATACCGACGAATACCCCGCCGAGGAGGAGTCGCCACGGCTGGACGTCCGTGGTCCACGCGCCGCCCTGATAGACGACCGCGTACACGGCCGCCCCGAGGATAATGCCGAGCGTGAACACGACACGCCAGTCACGGGAGCTGACATACTGCTGGAACCGGGACCGGTCCGAGACGTACGACAGCGTCGACTCCAGAAACGTGCTCGCGCCGGCGCTGATGCCGGTTCCGAGGTAGATGACGACAGTCCCAAGCCCCACCAGCAAGCCACCGACGGCGTAGCGACTGATGCCGTTCGGAAACAGTTCGGCGGTTGCCTGCAGTGGGAGTGCCTCAATCACCATTGGCGTCGTTAGTCACCCGCAAGGGATTCCTGGCTAGCGGCGCAGTTATTCGGCCCGAGTTCCAGCGTGAACGCTTCCTCGTCGTCGACGGCGTTCTTCCCGAGGTTCGTCGCGATGATCTCCTCGTAGTTGGCCGGCCGTGGCGGCATATCCGAGAGGACGAGCTCGACGAACGCGTCCTCGTCCACGGTGAGTGCGTCCATCTCTTCGACGAGCGCACTGATTGGGGCGGTAAATGTACTGTCCTCTGCGGGTTCGGCCGCGTCGCTGAAGTGCGCGCCGCCAATCAGCGTGTCGTCGGGCAGGGTCAGCACGCGCTCTTGAAGGGACTCGTAGAGCATACGCGCGGCTTCGGGCGCGCCCTCGTCGCCCTCTTCGAGGTCGGGGCGAGCGACGCTCTCGATGAAGAGCCCATCACCGGTCGCGAGCAGGCTCCCGTCGACGAGATAGGAGGTCATCCCGGTCGTGTGGCCGGGCGTGGAGACTGTCTCGATAGTCGCGTCGCCGACCTGAAACGTGTCGCCGTCTTCGGCAGTCGTCAGGTCGTCGGTGTCCTGCCGAGCTTGCGAGGCAGGGCCCGTGGAGCCTTGCTCCGCGGCGTAGGTGACGCCGCGGTCGACGGCGGCCTCTGGAATGACGCCCTCGACGCCTTCTGCGTCGAGGTCGCGAACGCCGGAGATGTGGTCGGCGTGGATGTGCGTATCGAGTGCGTACTGCAGGTCGACGCCGAGGTCGGCGGCGTCGTCGAGGTAGCGGTCGGTGAACGCCCGCAGCGGGTCGATGATGGCGGCTTCGCCGTCGTCGTAAAGGAGATAGGCCAGACAGCCGGAGGACGGGCGCTGGTACTGCAGGAGTGTGCCGGCGCCGTCGTAGCGTTCGACCTCGACGGCCTCGTAGATGCTCGCCCACCCGTTCATGCCGTCTTCGAGATGGTTGACGTCGTAGCCGTGTTCTGCGAGCGTGCCCGCGACGTACTCGCTTGCGCCGCCTTTCGCACACAGGACGGTCACTTCGTGGTCGTCGGGGATCTGAGCGAGGACGTCGCCGTCGATGTCGTCCTCAAGGAACTCGAAGTACGGGATGTTGAGCGAGGTGACGTTTTCGCCGTCGATGCGCCACTCGTCGTAGTCTGATTGCATACGCGCGTCGAGAAGCGTCACGTCTTCACCAGCGTCAATGCGGTCTTTGAGCGATTCCGGATCGGTCGTTTCCACGTCGACGTCTGGCGTCGGAAAGTCGTCAGCGTTCATTTTGTGCACTCGTTTCTACCGGGCGGACGCACAAAAGCATTTGCATAGTAATCCACATTCTAAACAATACTATCGGCCAAACAGACCCACGAGTAAATAAAATATGGCCTGAATTAGCATAATAGGGCATTTGAGGCCGGAAATTAGGTGAGTAGTTGTTTGCTAAACTCACAAGAATCGACAATCTTTTACTTGACCGGGCGGTATTGTGCGTTAGCTCCAAGACAACTCAACGGAGCGAATAACCAATGAACGCTGAATTCGATATCGCGGAGACGCTCGACGTGAAAGGTGCATCGTGTCCCATGCCAGTGGTGAAGACGAAGTCGGCTACCGACGACCTCGCCGAGGGTGACGTCCTCGAAGTACTAGCGACCGACCCGGGCAGCATGAGCGACATCGACGGTTGGGCGGCCGGTACTGAGGGCGTCGAACTCGTCGACCAGGAGGAGGGCGACGACGTGTACAAGCACTACGTCCGCAAGACGGAGTAACGATGAGCACGGACACACCAGACGCGGCGTCCGACGACACGCCCTCGCGTGCGGAGCTGGCCGCCCGCGTCGACGAACTGGAAGACGCGCTCGCGGAGGCCACGAGCGAGGACGACACGAAGAAGATGAGCATCATTGCGACGAAGGGCACGCTCGACATGGCGTACCCCCCGCTCATCCTCGCCAGCACCGCCGCTGCGTTCGGGTACGAGGTGACTGTCTTCCACACGTTCTGGGGGCTAGACATCCTCCACGAGGAACGCTCGAAGAACCTCAAACTGAGCTCCGTCGGGAATCCGAATATGCCGATGCCGAACGCGGTCGCCGCGATTCCCGGCATGGACCGCGTAACGACGAAGATGATGGAAAAGCGCATCGCGAACAACGACACCGCGACGATTGAGGAGCTGCTGGAGACGAGCCTCGATATGGGCGTGGAGTTCCAGGCCTGCCAGATGACCATCGACCTGATGGATTACGACGAGGCCGACTTCTACGACGGCGTTACCACCGGTGTCGGCGCTGCGACAGCGCTGCAGGACATGGCCGACGCCGACATCCAACTTCTTGTCTGAAACGACCAATCGCGCACAGCTAGCTGCGGCAGACAACTATTCTGTCTTTTCCTCGGCGCGCTCACGGCCGACTGCGCCGGCAAGCGCCAGCAAGTAGCCGAGCCCGTACTGAACGTCCGGGTCGCGTAGCCCGCGAAGCAATCCGACGGGGCCGACCGGCTCGGCCGGTTCGCGCTCCGCTTCACCGAGGCCCGCCAGTAGCGTCTCGATACCGTCGCGGGTGTCGTCGTCTGCTGCCGTCTGTGCGACTTCGCCGAGCGCGGCACCGGTGCCAGCCAGCGACGTGACCATTTCGTCGTCGAGCGCAGCGGTTGCCAGCGATCCGACTTCAGCGAGCTCGGCTAGTTCGTCGAGCGTGCCGCTTCGCTGGAGCACGAGCAGGGTTTCGAGCGCGTCCTGCAACTCGTCGCCGTTCTCACCGACGGTCTCGGCCAGGGCGACGGTCTCGTCGGTCGCAAGCCCGTCTGCGGACTCGGCGAGCGTCGAGCCGGTGGCCGAGAGCTCACGCACCATCTCGTCGGAGAGCGCACTCTCGCCCAGCGAGAGCACGTCCAGCAACTCGTTGACGGCGTCGAGGTGTTCGACGAACTCTGCGACGGCCTCGGGGTTCTGCTGGATTGCCGCTTCGAGGTCGGTCTGCTCGGAGACCTGTTCCCCGGACATGGTCAGAGCAACCCCCGTGCGGTGAGCCAGTAGGACTCGTTGTACGCCAGCTTCGACCAGTGGAGTTTCTCAGAGGGCGGCGCTGGCGACGGCTGGTTCTCGTAGTCGAACTCGACGAACGACGCCGCGTCCATCCCCGTTTCGATGAAACACAGCGTCTTCCCGTCGTAGGTCGCTGTTGCCGGACGGCCGCGGATTTCACTGGCGAGGCGCTGCCCGACGACGCCGGCCTGGTAGTGGGCGACGCTCCCAGCGTTCGGGACGCCGGTATCGGCGGTATCGCCGAGCGCGTAGACGTTCTCGGCGGCTTCGGCTTCGAGCGTGTGCTTGTCGACGTCGACCCAGCCGTCGTCGCCGAGCCCCGCCTCTTCGATGAGGTCGATACCGCCGTGGGGCGGAATCGTCACGAGGAGGTCGTAGTCGAGGTCGGTCCCCTCCATCGAGGTGAGCGTCTCCGAATCCGGGTCGACTTCCTCGGCGTTGAAGAACGTCTCGACCTCGATGCCGCGTTCGTCCATAATCGGTCGGGCCCATTCGGCGATATGGGGGTTGCCGTGGACGCGCTGGATCGGGTATGTGTAGGTGATGTCGACGTCGTCGCGGAGCCCGCGCTCGCGGAGCCAGTCGTCGGCCATGAAGACGAACTCCAGTGGTGCCGCCGGGCACATGTGGGGCGACCCGATGACGCTCAACACGAGGTGCCCCTCGGTGAACCCAAGCAGTTCGTCACGGAGGGCGGTCGAGCCCGACTCGCTGTAGTAATCGTGCCCACCGTCCGCGAGGCCGGGTATCCGTTCGGGCTCTAGCGTCGACCCGGTCGCCAGCACGAGGTAGTCGTAGTCGACTGCCGGAGCGGTGCCGCTGAACCGTAGTCGCTGGGCTTCGGTGTCGATTTCGGTCACGCGGTCGATTCGAAGGTCGACGGCATCGCCGACGAGCTCGTCGAGCGGTCGCCGACCGTCGTCCGGTTCGCGTTGTCCGAACGGCACGTACAGCCAGACCGGCTTGTATACGTGGTCGGGCCCGTCGTTAATCAGCGTGATGCGGACGTCACCGGCGGCAAGTTCGGCGTCCAGTCGGTCGACGAGGTCGTTCGCGAGGACGGTGCCACCGGTCCCACCACCGACGATGACGACGTGCTCGGTCATGCTTTCTCCACGTAGAACGCGTTGTGTTCGTCGAGTTCCTCGACGGCGAGCAGTTCGTTCCCGGCCTCTTCGGCCCACTCCGGAACGTCGGTGAGCGACTGGTCGGTGTCGCTCAGGAGCCGAACCACGTCACCGGCTTCGGCATCTCGGATCTGTCCGATGAGGTCCATCAGCGGACCGGGACAGGCCGCGCCTCGGGCGTCGACGGTTTCGTCGGGTTCGATGTCAGTCATGGGAGTCTCACAGGAGTTAGTTGGGGCTCACCTGTATTAGTATTGTGCGTAAATTCCAAGATTGTGAAAACAGATGAGTCCGGCGCAGTGGAGCAAGCGTATCGATCGTACGGCGAGTACGGAACCGCCGGGAGCGCGCCGCTATCTCTATCGGGTGAACACGAGGGCGTAGTGGTACGGCGGCAGTTCGACCTGCCGATCACGCCTGAACTCCGACACTG
Organism: Haloarcula sp. KBTZ06; assembly: GCF_048595605.1. NCBI lineage: Archaea > Methanobacteriati > Methanobacteriota > Halobacteria > Halobacteriales > Haloarculaceae > Haloarcula > Haloarcula sp. KBTZ06. The sequence continues at coordinate 156,861 of NZ_CP184339.1, read as the reverse complement.
AGAGCACTGCGTCCTCGGTTTCCTCGGGTGTCATCCGAAGCGCTGTCGGTGGCCCCCGCGGTTCGCCCGCAACGGTCGTGGTTTCGCGCGGACGGTCGTGCCAGTTTACGACGAGTAGGCTCCCGCCAGCCTCAATCGCCCGGAAGGCCTGTCGGATAAAGCCGGACTGGTCGTCGACGCCGTGCAACGTGTTTGCTATCATGAGCGTGTCGACGCGGGCAGTGAGCGCCGAAGGCAGGTTCCGAGCATCGCCGTGGATTGGGACGACGTTCTCGATCTCCTGTTGGTCGGCGAGATCTTCGAGTTCGTCGAGGAGGGCCGCATCCAGATCGAGCGCGTACACCGGCTCGGGCTCGACGATGCGGGCGGCTGGGAGCGCAAAGTACCCGCTTCCACAGCCGACCTCGGCGACTGACTCGCCGGACGCGACACCGAGTGTCCGGAGCGTCGCGCCGGGCGTCGGCCAGAGTTTGCCCCACCAGTCCCAGTCGGGCTGGCCGGTGTTCTGGAACCGGTCCATCCCTAGCGGGAACCCGACGTGTCGATACCCAGCAGTCGGTACAGGAGGCACATCCGGACGAGGCCAGTCGCGACGAGGACGACACCAAGCAGTGTCGCGACCGCGCCGACCGTCGTTCCGAAGCCCAGCAGACCGCCGAGCGTCGCCAGTCCAGCAACTGCCAGCACGAGGCCAACAGCGATGCGGGTCAGTCTATCAGTCGCTCCAATATTGTTCTCCATACCCACAAATACGCAATACATCTACCTAAGTCTTACTCGATGCACGGCGGCCACCAGAGCAGTCGCGCCGACAAAATCACACCGCAACGGACTGCTACGGTGCTGTCTGTGACGCCCACACTGCCGGCAGTCTCGTGTAGACGGCTGCATTGTCGACGAGCACATCGACCGGGACGTACTCGTCGGGGGTGTGGACGGTATCGGTCCCGAGCGCAAACTCGACGGTCGGAATGCCCGCGTTCCGGAGCGTCTTGGCATCGCCGCCGCCCGTGGCACTCCGTCGGAAGACGCGTTCACCTGTGACGTCCGCCGCCGTCGACGTGACCGCTTCGACGAGCGGGCTGTCGGACTCCTCGACAGTCCCGACGCTCCAGGAGACATCGGTAATCGTAATCCCCTCACAGCCGGTGACACAGGACCGGATCTCCGAGAGCACGTCGGGCGTCTCCACCCTGGCGGTCAGTCGGATATCGATTTCGGCGCGGGCGGACTGCGGGACGCTGTTTATCGCATCGCCGCCTTCGAGAACACCGAGGTTGATAGAGGGGTACCGGAACAGATCATGAGCGACATCCTCGCCCAGCGACGGGGCGTAGTATTCGACCGACTCGTCGACGATCGGTTCCACTTCGGGGGCGATATCGAGTCGTCTAGAACCAAAGCGGTCCCGCAGCGTCTCGACGGCGTCGTAGAGTCGGTCGACCGCGTTGATGCCCAGCATCGGCCGGGAACCGTGGGCCCCCTCGCCGCTGGCTTCGAGTGTCAACCAGATGCTGCCCCGGTCAGCAACCGTGACGGAGTGACGGCCCGCCTCGCAGGTCGGTTCGCCGATCACGCACGCGTCCGCGTCGAGTTTCCCGGACTCCAACAGTGCGGGAAGGCCGGCGTCACCGCCCACTTCCTCGTCGCTCACGAAGGCAAACAGGAGCGTGACAGGCGGTTCAGCGTCGGTTGCGGCGAAAGCCTGGATGGCAAGCAGCATCGATGCCACGGCACCTTTCATATCGGTCGCGCCGCGGCCATACACGCGGTCTTCGACGCGCTCGCCGAGCGGAGCGTGAGTCCATGCGTCGGCCTCGAAGGGAACCGTATCGAGATGCCCGTTGTACAGCAGCGTTCGGTCCGACTCACCGGGAATCCCAACGAGGAGGTTCGGCTTCGCCGGGTCGACTGCGAACCGCTTGACGTCGACCGGCAGCGGGTCGAGGAATCCCTCGATCTCGGTCACAATCGCACGCGTATCCCCGGGCGGGTTCGACGTGTCTATCGCCAGGAGGTCAAGGGCGAGTGTGACCAGTTCCTCGCGGCGGTCTCGAACGTAGGTGAGGGGAACAGCGGGACTCATGTGTGGCCGAATATACCGTTAACGTCCTTTGCTGTCGTCCAGGCCGTTTCTGGGTGGGTGAAAACCAACGTCATATCTTATAATAGAATCAGTGTGCGCAAAAGTATTTCGCAGATATTACAATACTGTGTAGTATTATACGTGGAGCCCGGCCGTGGAGAGAAACGACTACAGAACGGAGTCCAGATGAACCGCTACGAGTCCCCCACGCTTGTAAGACGGGATTTGCCTCCGTTTCTCTCAGGGAAACTCGCTACCGCCCGAATCACGCGTACTTTTCGATTACGGCACGCAGTTGTGATTCGTCCTGCATTCCGACGAGTCGCTCGACCGGCTCCCCGTCGGCAAACAGAAGCAGCGTCGGGACTCCTCGAACGCCGTACTCGGCGGCGAGCTCCTGGTTCGCGTCGACGTCGATTTTCGCCACTGTCGCGGCGGTCTCGGCCGCGACGGTTTCGACGACGGGTTCGAGCATTTGGCACGGCCCACACCAGTCGGCGTAGAAGTCGACCAGAACCACGTCGTGATCGGTAGTCGTGTCGGACAACTCGGCTTTTCCATCGACCGTAATCGGCTCAGAGGGGTCTCCTGATTCAGATTCGTTGGTACTACCCGACTCACCCCGGGTACGAAGCTCGTCCAGTTTTTGTCGTCTGATCTCCTCTAGCTCGTCAGTCATCACTCCGACATTCGGACCGGATCGACTTATTTGTTTTGTACATCCTTTGCAATACTGGGTTGCACTGCGGGAGTCTATACGAAAGTCAAGAGTGTGATCTGACCAGCAGTCGATTCTCACCCTCGGCGTCACAGCCGTCGGTTCTCTCAAACGGTAACCGGGGCCGGCCAGTCTCATATATGACAACAAGTCGGTGTGGCCTATCGTGTGGGGTTCACAGGTAGAATTGCCTCAGTACCCGTGGAAGTGGTCGGTAATGGCGTACTTTACTAGCCATTTGATAGCCACATCGATTCCGACGTACCACATAACAAGACATACTCCGCCGACGAGCTACGGTTGCAATATCGACGAGTGGCGACCCCACTTCTCGATCCGGTACTCGAAAATTCTCTCCGTCCTTTCGACACCGTATCCGAAGAGACTTTGCTCTGTAGGCACAATACAACACACGAATGGTACTCCCAATCGACCCGAGCCAGATCGACCCCGAAGACATCGGCGAACAACAGGCGACGCTCGAAATGAGCCACGAAGACGCCATCGAACACGTCCGAGACGTGTTCACCGACGCCGGGTTCGGTGTCCCCGTCGAGTTCTCGCCCTCCGAAATGCTCAACGAGAAGATCGATGCGGACCGTGACCCCTACTACGTGTTGGGGGCCTGTAACCCCGAAGTCGCTGACCGCGCTCTCGATGCGACAGACAACAAACTCGGTGCGCTCATGGCCTGTAACGTCGTCATCTGGGAGGAAGAACCCGGACAACAGCGCGTCTATCACGTCTCGATTATGCGAATCGCCCGCCTCGTCGGGATGGCTCCCGACAACGAGGAGATGGCGGACATCGTCGCCGACACCGGCGAAATCGTCGACGAGGCGTTCCGGAACCTCTAACATGGGGTATCACACGTTCGACGCCGGCCGGGCCGACAAACTCGAAGACGCTCAGCAACGGTACCGCTCACTCTCTGCAGAAGAGTTGCACTGGGCGCTCTCACCCGAGAGTGACGAGACGGTCGCGGACCTCGGGAGCGGGACCGGGTTCTACACCGACGACATCGCACCGGCCGTCGAATCAGTGTACGCTGTCGACATCCAGGAAGCGATGCACGACTACTATCGGGAGAAAGGCGTCCCTGACAACGTCGACCTCGTGACGAGTGCGGTCGACGACCTCCCGTTCGATACCGGCAGTCTCGACGGGGCGTTCTCGACGATGACGTACCACGAATTCGCTAGCGACGGGGCGCTGAACGAGGTCGCACGGGTGCTCAACTCAGGCGGGACGTTCGCCATCGCCGATTGGGCGGCCTCCGGCAGTGGTCGCAACGGCCCGCCCGTCGACGAGCGGTTTTCCGCTACTGAGGCAACGGACGCGCTCCGCCAGCACGGATTCACAATCGAGTTCGAGGCGGTGCGACCGGAGACGTTCCTGCTCGTTGCGAGTGCCGAATAACAGAACTGGCTACCGGTCACGTCATTTCTGCTCTGGCCGAGTGCAACTCGGACCCTCCGGGTCAAGGGATTCCGCCGTCGTGGGTCGGCCGTTAACTGGCGAACAGCCGCCGCTCCGCACGTTCGTGCTCGGCGGCCAGCACATCCACCAGCGGTGCGAACGGTGTCATCTCGTCTATCCCCTGATCCGCGCTATCGTCGACTGCGGCCGTCATCACCGGCTGTAGGTCATCCAGGATTCGCTGGGCGTCCGTGTGGCCGAGCGAGAGGAGGCGCTGGGCTGCCCCCAACAGTCCGGTGACGAACCCGTGACAGCACAGCAAGCAGGCGTCACGGACAGCCACATCGGCCAGGGCTGTCGCAACGCCGAGCACCACGGCGTAGTTGCCGGGCGCTTCGTCGGCGTCGACGCGTTCGGCGTAGCGGTCCAGCAGCGCCTCCTCACACAGTTCTGTCTGAAGCGAGAGCAGTCGGTCGCCGGACTGCTGGGCGCTCTCGCGGAACTCCGCGGCCAGCGTCACGGCCGAAAGCCGCCGGTCGGCCCGACAGACCGCTTCGAAATTCCCATCGGCTGCGGCGGCGTGTGCAGCCCGGAGCGCGACGAGTTCGGCGGGTCCGACTTGCTGGCGGAGGTACGTCGACAGGAGCGCTTCGAGGTCTGCCGCGTCTTCGACCCGGTCGTCCTGAATGAACTGTTCCAGTCCGTAGGAGACGGTGTAGGTCCCGACCGGGAGGAACGAGTCCGCGAGCCGGAACGATTCGAGCGCTGCGGCGTCGCTCATTGGTCGCCCCCATCGATAGTCCGGACGCCGTGGTCGTGGGCGTGGCCCGCACCGCCGTGACTGTGGCCGCCGCCGTCGTGCGTGCCGGTCCCGTCGCCGTGGGTGTGACCGACCCTGTCATCGTCGAACGTCGTCGGCGGAACGTGCTCGTACCGCGTCGGCACGTCCCCGGGGAGCAGTTCGGCGACAGTCGTCTCCTTCCGTTCCTTCGAGTCGGTCACGGGAAACAGGGCCTCTCGCCCGCGGACTGCGAGGTTCCAGTGTCTGTTCCCGACTGCGTGCCCGAGTTCCAGCGCCGCGGTCGGTGACACCTCGCTGTCGGCGAAATCGAGCACGAGGGCCTCGATTGCGGCGAGTTCGACGACGACTAGTGTCCCGTCCTCGGCTTCCAGCACGTCGCCGTCCGCGAGGTCGCGGGCGACAACGATACCGAGGTCCCGGCCGTCTGTCGTCTCGGTGCGGACCCGCGAGCGCTGGCGCTCGGTGTCCGAGAGCACGACTGTTGCGTGGTCCGACGCATCCACGGTCTCGGCGATAGCATCGTCGTCGCGGTGGCCGAGACGGGTGTCTGCGACCAGCATCAGTACTTCCTCCCCGACGGTGCAGGCGAGCCCAGCAACTCCCGTCTGGCGTGGTCCCACGCGGCGTGGAGCGTCGCCTGGACGGTCTCGGCCCGGTCGCCCAGAGCACGGACCGCGACGCCGGCCCCGTTGGGGAGCGCTGTCGCACCGGCCCGGGCCTCGTCGTCGGTGACGGCCGCATGTAGCGCGTCACTCAGTTCGGATTCGTCGTGGTCCGGCGCGAGGACGAACGTCGTCCCGTAGACGGTGAACTCGCCGAGAACGCCGGGTACTGTCGGGTCCCTGTCTTCCGGCGTCAGATGAGTTGCGTCCTCGAACAAGAGTCCGTCAGGCCCGGTCCCGCGCACGCGGGAGAGATATCGCTCGAAGTCGAAGCGCTCGCCCCGAGCGAGGCGTCCAGGGACAACTACGTCACTGACGACGGCGGTTGCGCCGGGCGACAGGTCTACCGTCATCTCCTGCACGTATCTTGAATCGGCGTGGAGTATCGTCGGCTCCGGCACGTAATCCAGGTGGCCGCCGGCGCCGACGCTGAGGGTCGTGTCGGCGGCGGCGTAGTTACACGTCATCGTCTGGACTTTCGTCGAGCTCTGAGTCGAGACGTGAGCGACAGCCTCGTCTCCGACAGTTATCGACACGTCGTGGCGGTCACCCTGGGCGACGCCGCCGGTCGGCGACTGGACGAAGACGGTGTTGGCGTCGGGATGGGGGTCGTGCCCCAGCGTCCCCGAGATGTGGAACGGGACCGTCGCGTAGTCGTGGACCAGGGTCGTCCCGTCGGCCGTCCGCTCGAAGGTCAGTTCGAGCACGCCGTCTTTCCCCGGCGACCCTACGGCGGCCTGTGGCACGGCCTCGGTCGCATACACCTCGAACGCCGGATGGGGCGCGTCGGCGGCCATCAGGCGAACAGCACCCCCTCGCGGACGTGTGACAGCACCTCGTCGATGTTCGTCTCGTCCTTACAGTTGGTGAAGACGACCGGCCCGTCCCGGACCTCGTCGGCGTCCCGCTCCATCACGTCGAGGTCGACGCCGACGTGGGGCGCGAGGTCCGTCTTGTTGATGACGAGCAGGTCACAATCGACCACTCCCGGCCCGCGCTTTCGAGGGATGTCTTCCCCCTCCGCGACCGAGATGACGTACAGCGAGTAGTCGGCGAGTTCGGGGTTGAACGTCGCCGCGAGGTTGTCGCCGCCGCTCTCGACCAGCACCAGGTCAAGTTCCGGGTGGTCAGCCAGGAACGAGTCGATCTGCTGGAGGTTCATCGACGGGTCCTCGCGGATGCCCGTATGCGGGCACGCGCCTGTTTCGACGCCGGCGACGAGGTCCTCCGGGACGACCCCAGCGAAGCGTTCGCGCAGGACGTCGGCGTCCTCCTGGGTGAGGATGTCGTTGGCGATGACGCCCACGTCCAGGCCCTGTTCGCGCAGTTTCGGGACGAGCGCGGTCAGCAGCGAGGTCTTTCCGGAGCCGACCGGGCCGCCGATACCGACCGTCGCCACGTCGCGGTGTGTGAGGCTCATTCGTCTGTCCCCGCTGAGTCTCCGCCATTGGTCGCCGTCTCTCCCTCAGGTGCATCGTCGTCGGCCGACCCGACACTGTCGGAGCGAATCGGGTCGTGAACCGTGACGAGTTTCGTACCGTCGGGGAACACCGGCTCGACCTGAATCATGTCGATCATCTCCGGGACGCCGTCCATCACGTCTTCGCGGCCGAGCAGCTTTGACGCGCCGGAGCGGATTTCGGCGACCGACTGGCCGTCCCGGCCGCGCTCGATGCACCAGTCGCTGATGTAGGCGACCGCTTCGGGGTGATTCAGCGGGACGCCGCGTTCCTTGCGCCGCCGCGCGACCTCTGCAGCGGTGAAGACCGTGAGTCGTTCCTGTTCTTTGGCTGTGAGTTTCATAGCATGTACCGCTGTGCGAGTGGGAGTTCGGAAGCCGGTTCGCAGGTGACGTGGTCACCGTCGACCCGGACCTCGAAGGTCTCGGGGTCGACTTCGATGTCGTCGGGGCAGTAGCTGTTGTACACCATGTCGTCCTTGCCGGGCGTGCGAGCGCCCTCGATTGGAACGACACGGGAGTCGAGTCCGTACTCGTCGCCGATGCCGGCCTCGGCGGCCGCCGGCGAGACGAACGACAGCGAGAGGGCGTGTTTGGCCTTGCCGACCGCGCCAGCGCGTTCCCGCTGGAGAATCGGTTCGCAGGTCATCAACGACCCGTTGGCCTCGCCCATCTCCGAGTGGACCGGGAAGCCGCCCTTGAACGTCATCGCCGGCTTGACGCCGAAGAACGCAGGGTCCCACAGGCAGATATCGGCGAGCTTGCCGGGTTCGAGCGTTCCGACGTGCTTCTCGATGCCCGCGCTGATAGCTGGGTTGACGGTGTACTTCGCGATGTAGCGCTTGATGCGGTGGTTGTCCGCGCCGGTCCCCTCGTCCTCGGAGAGCGGGCCGCGCTGGGACTTCATCTTCGAGGCCGTCTGCCACGTCCGCGGGATGACTTCGGCCATCCGGCCCATCGCCTGCGAGTCGGAGGTCATCATCGATATCGCGCCCATGTCGTGAAGCACGTCCTCGGCGGCGATTGTCTCTGCGCGAACGCGGGACTCGGCGAAGGCCACGTCCTCCGGCACGTCGGGGTTGAGGTGATGACACACCATTACCATGTCCAGATGTTCATCGAACGTGTTGTCGGTGTAGGGCATCGAGGGGTTCGTCGACGACGGCAGCATGTTCGGCTCGCCGACCATCTCCATGATGTCCGGGGCGTGGCCGCCGCCCGCGCCCTCGATGTGGAACAGGTGCATGGTCCGGCCGTCGACGGCACCGAACGTGTTCTCGAGGAATCCGGCTTCGTTCAGCGTGTCCGTGTGCATACACACCTGCACGTCCTCGTCCTCGGCGACTTCGAGACAGGTGTTGATCGTCTCGGGCGTCGACCCCCAGTCTTCGTGGAGTTTCAGCCCGCAGGCACCGGCCTCGACCTGCTCGCGGAGCGGGCCGGGGTCGGAGGCGTTGCCCTTCCCGTAGAAGCCAACGTTGACCGGCCACGCTTCGGCGGCCTGCAGGAAGCGTTTGACGTTCTCTGGGCCGGTCGTGGTCGTCGTCGCGCCGCCGCCGTACCCGCCACCGAGCATTGTCGTGATACCGCCCGAGAGCGCGTGTTCGTGGAGCTGTGCGGAGTTGAAGTGGATGTGGATGTCGAGGCCGCCAGCGGTGGCAATCTTCCCCTCGGCGGGGTAGACGTCCGTCGACGGGCCGACGACCATGTCGACGCCGTCCATCGTGTCGGGGTTCCCGGCCTTCCCGATGCCGGCGATCTCGCCGTTCCGGATGCCGATGTCGGCGGCGACGATACCGAGAACGGGGTCGATTATCGTCGCGTTCGTCAGCACCCAGTCGAGCGCGCCCTCCGCCTGCGTGATGCCGGGAGCCATTCCCAGGCCGTCGCGGAGCGTCTTGCCGCCGCCGAACACCGCCTCGTCGCCGTGGGTCCGCAGGTCGTCCTCGACTTCGGCGAACAGTTCCGTGTCACCCAGGCGGACCTTGTCACCCGTCGTTGGCCCGTACAGCTCGGCGTAGTTCTCGCGGTCGATGTCGCGTGTCACTCCGCTCCCTCCTCGTCGCCGTCGGCCCCGGTGTCCCGGAACCCGGCCGCCCGCATGCGTTCGACCGCGTCGCCCGTATCGCCGTCGACGCTCCCGTTGACAAGTCCGTTCATCCCGTGGGCGCGTCGCTTCCCACCGATTTCGACGAGTTCGACCGTTTGCTCGTCACCAGGTTCGAACCGGACAGCCGTGCCGGCAGGGATGTTCAGCCGCATCCCCATGGCCGCCTCGCGGTCGAACTCCAGGGCCGCATTAGCCTCGAAGAAGTGGAAGTGCGACCCGACTTGCGAGGGTCTGTCGCCGGTGTTCCCGACAGTCACTTCCGTCGTCTCTCGGCCTTCGTTCAGCGTCACTGTCCCTTCACCCGGGATGACCTCACCGGGCACGAGTCCATCGCTCATCGCGCCACCGCCTCGAGTATTTCTGACTGTTTGTTTATCATCTGCCCTTCTCTTTGAATACACATACTAAAATGATTGCTCTCTGCGCAAGTGACGCCTCTATATCGAGAACCGGATTAAATGCTAAAGTTTCGGCCCTACATAAAGGGGTTCGACTATCGAATTGTCCTACTTCCCGAAGCCAACACGACTCACGTCCAGTCTGCTGGCAGTGCCGACGATAGGTGGCTCCTGTAGCGCGGGCGAGAATATGACGGGCGATTTGGAGGGACAAGAGCACAAAACTCGCCGACTGCGGCAAGACAAACCGCTGCGACGGAAAAATACCATTATTTTCTATTTTTGCCGCATTGACTAGAAACATGCTAAAATTACTAAATAATGCAAATTTGCACGCCAATTCTAGTGATTTCGATGCCTATTCGTCATATCCTTTGACGACCTTATACTCTCCAGACTGTATGGCGGACAATATAAGATAAGAGTGGTAAACCTTATTTTCCCCCTCCCGGACGGCAACACTGTGATCGAAATCATGGACGAACGTTCGGATATCACGAACAAAGGACGAGATATGAACAAGGAATGTGGGTATAATAGCTCCAACAACAATCAGAAACTGGTGGTGAAAGCATGAGTCGTCCGTCTGTCAGTCGGCGCCAGTTCCTCGGCGCGAGCGGGGCCGCACTCGTCACTGGCCTCGCCGGCTGTTCGGCCGGTGAAGGTGGAACTTCGACCGATACCGCGAGCAGCGCCGAGACACTCAAAATCGGCGTCCTCGAGGATCAGTCCGGGAACTTCGCCCTCGTTGGCGACCCGAAAGCAAAGGCGTCGATGCTCGCTATCGAGGAAATCAACACCAACGGCGGTATCGACGGAATGCAGATAGAGACGTTCCAGCGTGACCCACAGTCGGACAATCAGCGCTATCAGGAACTCACCCGAACGGCCATCAACGAGGAGAACGTCGACGCGCTGTGGGCCGGCTACTCCTCGGCGACCCGGGAGGCCATCCGGCCGATAATCGACCGCAACGAACAGCTGTACTTCTACACCACCCAGTACGAGGGCGGCGTCTGCGACGAGTTCACCTTCGCGGTCGGCCCGACCGCGCGCCAGCAACTCGGCATCGTCCTCCCGTACCTGGTCGAGGAGTTCGGCCCGGACATCTACACTATCGCGGCTGACTACAACTTCGGCCAGCTCTCCGCGGACTGGGTGAAGGTGCTGGCCAACGAAAACGACGCGAACGTCCTCGGCGAGGAGTTCATCCCGCTGAGCGAGTCCTCCTTCGGGTCGACCATCAACCGGATTCAGGAGGCCGACCCGGACTTCGTGATGTCGATGCTCGTTGGCGCGAACCACACGTCGTTCTACGAACAGAAGGCCTCGGCCGGCCTCGACATTCCTATCGGCACGTCAACGGCGATGGCACAGGGATACGAGCACCGACGGCTCGACGCCCCGGCGATGGCCAATATCTACGCCGGCGTCAACTACATGGAGGAGGTACCGACCGAGAGCAACACGGGCGACGGCGGCTTCGTCGACCGGTACTTCGAAATGTATCCCGACGCGCCGTACCTCAACGAGGAGGCCGAGACCAACTACTTCTCGACGTACATGTACAAGAAGGCCGTCGAGCAGGCCGGCACCACCGAACAGCCGGAAGTCATCGACGCCCTGGAGTCGGGGATCGAACTCGGCACGGAAGAGGCACCCGAAGCGCCAGAGGGTGAGACGATCCGTCTCGATGGTGCGACCCACCACGTCGACCACCACATGTGGATCATGCGCGCAGACGAGGAACACAACGTCGAAGCCGTCGAGAACCGCCAGATACCCGAAACGTTCCTCTCGGAGACGGCCGGCTGTAACCTCCCCGAGAACCCGGAACAGACCCAGTACACCCCGGTCGACTACTACGAGGAGGCCGAATAGGGATGGTAAACGGCATCAACCTCGCGTTACAGTTCCTCGATAGCTTCGCGTTCATCGTGCTCGCCGCGGCGGGGTTGGCCATCATCTTCGGGATCATGGGCGTCATCAACCTGGCGCACGGGGAGTTCATCCTCATCGGTGCCTACACCGCGACGCTGGCAGTGACGCAACTCGGCCTCCCGCTCGTCGTGGCGATGGTCGCCGGCGGCCTGGTCACCGGCCTGTTCGGGATTCTGACCGAGCGGGTCATCATCTCCGGGGCGTGGCCCAACTGGGTCAGCCAGCGGACCCTCGGCCGTGACATCATCGAGCCGCTGTACGACCGGCTGGCCGACTCGATGGTCGCCACGTTCGGGCTCAGCCTGATACTGACCCAGGGGACCCGAATCGCCTACGGCAACTCCATCGACGGCCTCTCGACGCCCTTTGGCCCCATCGAGTACGGTGCGTTCTCCTACTCGACGTACCGAATCGTCCTCGCCGGCGTCAGCATCGGGCTGCTCGTCGCCACCTACTACCTGTTCACCCGGACCGACTTCGGGATGCGCGCCCGGGCGACGATACAGGACAAGGAGACCGCACAGGCGATGGGCGTCAACACCGAGCGCATGTACATGCTGACGTTCGGCATCGGGTCGGCACTGGCGGGACTGACGGGCGCGCTCTTCGCGCCGGTCGTCACGATGCGGCCGACGCTCGGGGACCAGTTCCTCGTCGAGTCGTTCGTCGCCGTCGTGGTCGGGGGCCCGAGCGTCGTCCTCGGGACCGCGCTGTCGGGGGGCGTCCTCGGGGCGATACTGGCCGTGTTCTCGAACCTCTACGGGACGTTCATCGGCCGCATCGCGTTGCTCGTGGCCGCGCTCGTCGCGCTGCGGTTCCTCCCCGACGGCATCACCGGGTTCATCGAACAACTACGGAAACGGAGACAGGAGAGCGAGTAAATGTCGACAGACACTGCACACGGCGAGGCGAACAGTTCGCTCCCGAGTCGGCTCCGCAGTCGGTTCGAGGGGCCGAACACCATCGGCGACTCGCGGGGGTTCTGGGTCGGCTTCCTCGTCGCCGTCGCGGCGCTTGCGGTCTACCCGCTGTTCGGCGACGGGTCCCAGCTGTCGCTGTTCATGGTACTGGCCCTGCTGGGGCTCTCGCTGTCGGTCGTCTGGGGCTACTCGGGCGTGCTGAGCTTCGGCCAGGTCGTCTTCTTCGGCATCGGGGCCTACACGTTCGGCGTCGTCTCGATCAACTATGCGACCCCGGGCGGTATCACGGCTGCTGTCATCGCCGGCATCGTCGGCGGTGGCGTCAGCGCGGCGATACTGGGCTACTTCATGTTCTACGGCGGGGTGCGCGACGTCTACGTGACCATCATCACGCTCGTCTCGACAATCGTGCTGCACACGTTCATGGCCCAGACCGCCGGGTCCGAGTGGGCCATCGGCGAGGCGGCGCTGGGCGGCTTCAACGGGATGCCGGACATCCCCCTGTTGACCCTCGGCGTCGGCGGGGCGTCCTACCAGTTCATCTACAACCCGTTCCCGATGCGGATAATCGGCATCGGGGCGGTCGAGATCAGCCCGTTCTACTACCTCGTGCTGACGTTGCTGGTCGGGGCGTACCTCGGGCTGCGCGCCCTGGTCAACTCGGACTACGGCCGCGTGATGGTCGCCGTCCGCGAGGACGAGGACCGGACCGAGATGTTCGGCTACAACGTGACCCGCGTCAAGTTCGTCGTGTTCACGCTCGGGGGCGCGCTGGCGGGCCTTTCCGGCGTGCTGTACGCCGCACGGAACGTCTACATCGATCCGACCGTGTTCTCGCTGCTGTTCGCGACGCTGCCGGTCATCTGGGTGAGCCTCGGCGGCCGAAAGAGCCTGCTCGGGGCCGTCGTCGCCACGCTGGGCGTCGAATACCTCCGCATCTCGATGGCCGGAGAGCTGGCGCTGGTCCTGCTGGGGTCCCTGTTGCTGGTGACGATTCTGGTGCTCCCCGGCGGGTTCGTCCCGTGGGTCCACCAGCAGATCGTCGACGCCCGGCTCGGTCCGGGCGAGGCCGGCGGGGCTGACGCACCCGACGCGTCGAGTGAGGTGAGTGACTAATGAGTGATACTGAAACCGAATCCGACATCGATTCGCTCGGACCGAATGTTCGACAGACTGCGGCGGAGCTGGCAACGGGAGACAGATCAGAGACGCTGCTACAGACCGACGGCCTCGTCAAGCAGTTCGGCGGGTTCACCGCCACGGACGACGTGGACTTCTCGGTCGCCGAGGGGGAGCTACGTTGTCTCATCGGTCCCAACGGCGCTGGCAAGTCGACACTGCTGAACCTGATTACCGGGTCCTACGAGGCGACCGATGGCAGTATCTACTACAACGGCCACGACATCACCGATCTCGACCCACACGAGCGGATCTCACGCGGGATCAGTATGAAATTCCAGGTCCCGTCCGTCTACGGTGACCTGAGTGTCAGAGAGAACGTTAGGCTTCCCGTTCAGCAGTTCGCCGACGGGGAGGAGCGACGGCGGCTGGTCGCCGAGGCCATCGAGGCCGCGGGGCTCACCGGTTACGAGGACGTCGATGCCGGCCAGCTCTCACACGGTCAGCAACAGCAACTGGAAATCGGGATGGCCGCCGCGCTCGAACCCGACCTCCTCCTGTTGGACGAGCCGGTCGCCGGCCTCGACGTGGCCGAGCGCGAAGCCATCGCTGAGCGGATCACCCGGCTCAACGAGGAGCAAGGCATCGCCTTCGTCGTCATCGAACACGACACCGACTTCGTCGCGAACATCGCCGAAGAAGTGACTGTGCTGCACAACGGCGAGGTGTTCCGTGAAGGGCCAATCGAGGAGATAGAGTCGGACCCCGAGGTCCAGCGGATATATCTGGGGGGTGAGTCGTGATGCTCGAACTCGACGAGGTTTCTGCAGCCTACGACACAACGCCGATACTGCGGGATGTGGACCTCTCCGTCGAGGAGGGAGAAATCGTCGGGGTGATGGGGAAAAACGGCGTCGGCAAGACGACGCTCCTGAAGACGGTGATGGGCTTGCTGGAGCCCAGCGAAGGGACCATCAGCTACGACGGCACCGACGTGACCCACGCGAGCGCCGATGAGCGTGCACGGGCGGGTATCGGCTACATCCCGCAGGGCCGGGACGTGTTCCCCAAGCTGACCGTCGAACAGAACATCAAAATGGGTGAGACCATCCGGTCTGACAGCGACGAAACGCTGTACGACCAGATATACGACTACTTCCCAGTCCTCGAAGAGCGGGCGGGCCAGGAAGCCGGAACGCTCTCGGGCGGACAACAGCAGATGCTTGCCATCGGCCGGGCACTGGTCTCGAACCCCGACCTGCTCCTGCTTGACGAACCGAGCGAGGGCATCCAGCCATCTATCGTTGACCAAATCAGCCAGGACATGCAGACGATTAACGAGGACCTCGGGACGACGATTCTGTTCGTCGAGCAGAACCTCGGGGTCATCCGCGAGATGGCCGACCGCTGTTACGCGATGGAGCGCGGGACGGTCGTCGATGAACTCGGTCCGTCGACAATCGCCGACGAGGACGCGATTGCGGAGTACCTCGCGGTCTGAGGCGGATTACGGGATTTTCGCGCCAGGTGGCTGGTGTGCTGGCAGTCGATACGGACTGCTGTGGCATAGTCGGCATACGGGCCTGGCTGTTGTCTATCTGATAACTTCATAATCACGGGCAAGCAACCGAATCAACAGGGATTTGAGTACCCACTGTACAGACGTGTACACGAATGTCCGATCGTGATTCATGGATATCGAACCTCGGCTTCGTGCTGGCCGCCGTCGGCGGTGCCGCGGGCCTCGGGAACATCTGGCGGTTCCCGTGGCTGACCGCCGGGAACGGTGGCAGCGCGTTCCTCATCGTCTACCTGCTCGTCGTCGTCGGCATCGGCGTCCCGGGACTGCTCGCTGAGTTCGTCCTCGGACGCTGTGGCCGACAGACGCCGACCGCGGCGCTTCGCTCGCTCACCGGCTCCCGCTGGGGGTCGTGGCTGGGCGCGTTCAACGTCCTCACGACGCTCGTCATCCTTTCGTTCTACTCTGTCGTCGGCGGGTGGATCCTTCGCTACACCCTGGTCTCGCCGGTCGGGGCGTACTTCGGGCAGCCCCAGCAGTACTTCGGGGCAATGAGCTTCGGCCTCGAAGCGGTCGCCTTTCACCTGCTGTTTCTCGGGAGCGTCGCCGGGATCGTCTTCTTCGGCGTGAGCCACGGTATCGAACGCGTCTCGAAGGTGATGCTGCCCGGCGTCGTGCTAATCCTGCTCGGCCTCGCGGTATGGACGGCCACCCAGCCGGGTACGGCCGCCGGCTACGCGTTCTATCTCAGCTTCGACGCCGAGTATCTCGCCGCCAACTTCCTGAGCGTTATCGGGCCAGCGGCGGGCCAGGCGCTGTTCACGCTCTCGCTCGGCGCTGGGGTAATGCTGACGTACGCCTCGTATCTCGACGACAACGCATCCCTTCCGCGAGATACGCTGGTCATCGCTGTCTCGAACACGTTCATCGGTGTCCTCGCCGGCTTGGTCGTCATTCCGCTGCTGTTTTCCCAGGGTGTCGACCCCGGACAGGGCGGCCCTGGCGCGTTGTTCGTCGCGCTCGCGACGGCTTTTGCGACGCTTCCGGGCGGGGAACTCGTCGCGACGGCGTTTTTCGCGACCGTGTTGATGGCCGCGGTGACCAGCGGTATCAGCCTGCTCGAAACGCCGGTCGCCACGCTCGTCGATAGCTTCGGCGTCCCGCGACGCCGGGCAACGGTGCTGGTCTCGGTCCTGCTTGCGGCCACCGGGAGCGGGCTGGCACTCACGAGCCCAGTGTTCCAGTTCGTCTCCGGCACGCTCGCAGACCTAATGTTGACCGTCGGACTGTTCGCGTTCACCGTCATCGTCGGCTGGCTACTGCGCGGGGAAGCGCTGGCGGAGTTCCGCGCCGGAACCGAAAGCTTCGGGTGGTTGGCCAGGCCGTGGCTCCTGACGGTCAGTTGGGTCCTCCCCGTCGTCGTGCTGTTCCTGCTGACGAACACGCTCGCGTCGCTCGCTGGGATGTCGCTGGGACTCGGCGGCCGAGCGCTTATCGCTGTGGTCGGCACTGTTGCCCTCGCCGTCGCAGTTACGAGCGGAAACTGGAGCGACCGACTGAGTTCGAGCTAAGTACGCCGCGCTTGAATCCGCTGCTATTCTGAGCACGGCACCACCGAGAGGGTTTGTTCGCCGCTTTGGCTTACTGCATATTGTTCGCCAGCGACTCTCGAACGCATCGCAATAATTCCTGAATCCGGTATTGCTGCCATACCCACGGAACTGCATTCTGTCGGTGATCGCGCCGGTTTTTTGTTTGTGCACCCTGTGCATGATCGTATGAAACTTTACGAGGATGTTTCGGTTGGCGACGTACGACAATCCGATGGATACACTGTGTCGAAATCCGAGATCGTAGAATTCGGCGAGAAGTACGACCCGCAACCGTTCCACACCGATGCGGACGCAGCGAAGGACTCCGTCTTCGGCGGGCTAGTCGCTTCCGGGTGGCAGACCGCCGCGATCTGTATGCGTCTCAACGTCCAGAACAGCGAGGATATGGCAACACAGGCTGGCGTCGGTGTCGACGATCTCCGCTGGCATCAACCGCTCCAACCCGGTGACACGCTACGACTACGAACCGAAATCATCGACAAGCGACCCTCCGACAGCGACCCGAGTCGTGGGTACATCACCACCCGGCACGAAGGACTGAATCAGGACGACGAACTGGTTATTTCATACGAGGCGACAGCCATGATCCGCCGCGAGACCGACGAGTGACGACACAGCCAAGCTGTGGGATACGTGCCAGTAACGTGGAGACCGCTCGTTTTTAGCCGTGTTCTGGCCCATAGCTGAGACGGCATCGCTCCCACCGGAACAATCTGAGACAGCCTGCGAGATTGCCACGTACGCACTCAGGTGTTGACGTGTATTCGAGTCGTAGTCACAAACTAGTATGCATCGGCGAGGCCTGCTGGTATCCGTCTTCTCTCAGCCAGCGCCAAAGTGGACACACACTCTCACGCCTTCGACTACACTGCGTTGCGTTCGGTCTCGACTGCCTCGACGTACGCCTCGACGACGTTCTCGATAATCGCTTCTCCGGCCTCGGTGGTCGCCGCTGTCGGATCACCGAGGACACCGTTTTCGGTGATTGATTTGAACCCTTCACTTAGCAGCCGAGCCGGCGAAATGTCACCTTCAGGCCCGGGTTCGATATTCTCCGTCCTGACAAGACCCTCATCGATGGCCAGCACAATCGCTGTTTCGGCGGCCCCGGCGTGGATTACATCCTGTTTGTACTCGATACCGGCCTTGCTGAGACCCTCATTCAGCAACTGCATGTGTTCGTCGAGATCAGCGAGCGGGATCACCGAGGCTTCGAGTTCACGTGCAATGTCAGGAGCCACGGTTTTGACCGGCCCGAAGTTTCCACCGTGAGTCGGGACGAGAACGATGTGTTCGAAGCCATGGGTGTCGAGGGATCTGCAGTACGACCGGATGACATCCATCAATGTCTCGGGTGGCACGGTTATTGTGCCGGGGAATTCCATATGATGTCCCGAACATCCGGGGCGAATTGTGGGGGCGGCAAGAGCATCACCCATTTCGGCCGCCATTCGGCGCGAGAGTTCGTCCCCGTCCAGCGTATCCATGTTCAGTGGCAGGTGTCGGCCGTGTTGTTCGATCGAGCCGACAGCGATGATAACCGTCCGTGTTCCGTTGTCGAGGGCAGATTCTATCTCCGGCCATACCATCTCTTCAAGACACACTGACCTGCGAGAAGCCATCACTGAGAGATGATAGCTATCGGATAAATATATGTCGAAAGCTGGATACTATTCCCTATCAGTCGGCAGCGGATCTGTTGCTGGCTCGGCTCTCTGTACTGATTATTTTCATCTGCAACCGAACGGTCACGGATATTGCCGTCATTGCTCGATATTGACCGCGATGATACTGTCTACGAACCGCTTCGCTGAGGGTAGTAACTATAGTAGCCATTGAAAACCAACGCACACCTGATCGCACGACGGCAGTGCGATCAGTGTGTACATCGTTTCAATTGTTACTATAGAAGAACCGGCTTTCGTCTCGTCAGGACTATGAATGACTTTACGCTTCTAAACAGTCAGTGCAGCGGCCAGCACCGGGTAGTGAGGGCCCACCACATTCTGTGCAAGCATCAAGGTTTGTGGTGCTATCATCCCGTGAGAGAGGTATCGTTTCCAGCGCTTTTCGCAACCGCCTCTTCATGTAGTTCGGTATTGTGTTGGACTATCTTAATATTTGGGGAAGTAATTCGGATAGGATGAGTAACTAGTGTATTAATTGCTATATGGTGAGCAGGATTAAAAATTATAGCGGGAATTTCTATATATTCAATCAAATAAGGGTATGTCCCCATCATACCGACGCTGCATTCCTTCCAGAAGGATACCAGAAGCGGAGTGCCAGAACTTGTTACTTGCCAGCCCGAATGGGTAGTATGGCGATTGACCCACTAACAAACGACGAGGTTCTGGCAGGACTCGAAGACTGTGAGGCGACGGCGGTCCCGACAGCCCAATCTCTGTACGCCTTGCGGCCCCGAAACCGTATGTCACGACACATCTCCAGCAACTCACCCTGAAAGGCTTGGTCGGGTTCAACACACACCGAGAGGTCCGGCGCTGGCGGCTCACACCTGCTTTGCCGGCTGATCGATCAGTACCATCGCGAACGGTGGGTCGTCGAACTGGGCCGTCAGAAACGACTGGGCCGACTCTTCATACCACGAGATGGCACCGATATCCTCGACCTGTTCGAGGGCTTTCGCAGCCACCGAGCAGTACGGACACTCCCCGTCGTAAATGAGAACCGAGCCATATCTGGCCATACACATATTAGGGGTTCTCGCCGAATATATCGTTGGATTGGAGACCACACTCGGTCGAGTCAACCGTTCAGAGCACGTTCGAAGTGACTGTTACGCCGCCCAGCAACGGTCCAGATGTTACACTGTCACATTGGCTGTGCTGCGTGTCTCCGTTATCGTCACGCCACCAATCCGGTCGATCAGGTGGTATGAGAAAACATTTTGTATCAACAACGTGTTCTTTGATATGAATGTCCTCCAAAGATATCCCGGACAGAACGAAGTCATGTATAATCGGATAGCTCGGTTAATTCCCGAACATCCACGGAAGCGGGCTAATCTGGCTGTATCTGGCTTCGTGATCGGTGTGATATTCCTGAGTAGCTGGCTTATCAGAGTCGGAAACTATGTCCTCCATCCTAGTTATGTGTCAGCGAGTGCGTTTATCTCGTTCCTCCTTGGGTCCGGATTCATTCTGAGTTCGATATATCTGTTCTACACGCTTAGTGAGCAATCGAACACTACTGACCGAGGCACAGAAGACGAAGATACCGCTTCAGCGATCGACATACTTCGCAAGCAGTACGCAACGGGGGCAATCACTGACGAGGAATTCGAACATCGGTTGAATACGCTGCTCCAATCCGAAGACACTGATCAGCGTGACCAGTCAGAACCGACACCGCTTGACAATTTAGTAGATAGTGCGGCCAGCGCTGATTCTCCATCCACAGCAGAACTGAACACGGAACAAAGCCGGTGAGTCAGTTTCCGTGTAACTAGACCGGCGGTTAGCTCAGGATGGGACCCAGACTTTGGCAAGCGTACGGCCTGTACTGACCGCTACCGACCTGTTCTGACCGGTAATTGGAATGCGAGTGTATCTGCTGTCTCTGACACGTAAGCCCTGATGAGACCAACAGTGCATACGAAGCGTTCTATAATCCATTCGATGGCAGTGCGTAGCCAGTCTTATCCGCGATTCAGGAGGTCGCCAGCGTACTGAAACTCCGCTTGTAGCGTAGCACACTGCTGGCCGTGCAATCGTTTCGTTCATATGCCATTAGCCGTCACCACGGATAATGCCCTTCACCAGACGGGTTCTCTACGCGGAGAATAGCCGTCGGACAGAACTCCTCAGCACCATCGTCTCGAATTCTCTCCCCGTCGTTGGCGTCGGGTTGTTTGACTGGAGTGCGGCTGCATTGCTGTTTCTGTACTGGTTCGAGCTCGGCGTCGACTCGGTCTGGGCACTCGTTCGGGCAGTGTTCGCTGGTCGCCCGCCGGATATTGAGACCAGCACCTTGCTTATGGGCCCGCTGGCGGAACGACAGTTCGCCCTCTCCGTCCCGCGAACCGGTTTACGAGTCTATCTCACGACGCTACTCGCGCTCCCAATTACCGTTCTAATTCTGGCAGTCGTTTGGTTGTTTACTGGGGGCCTGCTCATCGGTCCACTGCCGGAACCCAGTACAGAGACGGTAACTGGTGTGCTGCTGGCGACTATCGGGATTTTCGTTCTGACGGGAATCACAACGGTACGGAATTACTTTTACAACGGGGAGTATCGGAAACACAACTCGACGACGGCGTTTCGAGGACTGTTACCTCGGATCGTAACCGTCTTTTTCGGCGGCATACTCACGCTGGCACTGATAACAGCAGCTACGGAGGGGCCTGAAGCAGAACTCGGCAGTCTTGATCCGACTGTCGTCGGACTGCCACTGCTACTCATGGTCGTCTGTTTCAAATTCACGTCCGACCTCCTGGGCGTCTACAGCGACCGTCTTGTCGTCTATTTCAAGACATACGATGAGGAATACGGCTGGCAAACGGCCCCGCCGAAGGCTCGCTCCGTCGACGGGACGCTCACTGATGCACCTGAGCGGGTGCGTCCAGTTTGCTGGGGACGGGTCATCGGCGGCCTCCTCCGGTTTCCGTATCACCCAGGAAGCCTGTTTCTCGGTGGCATGGGGCTGCTCGTTGCGGTCCTGTTTGCAATTGGCAGTGCGTGGGACATCGTCGCCGTGATCGTTCTCGCAAGCGTTAGCATCCCGGCTCTCCTGCTGTGTCTCGATCAGCTATTGCGATACGGGACAATCGAATACCGGATTGACCCTGACGCTGGTGCGCTCGTCGCATATGACTGTCTGTTCGGCACGGCACTCTGGCGCATCGAGTCGTGGGAGGAAAGTGGCCTCCGCGTCGAGCAGACGCCGCTCGATTCGCTGCTCGGAACAGAGACGGTTACTATCGAACACGCTGAGGGGGAGTATATACTACCACATCTACCCGATGCCGCCTCGGTCGTCGCGGTGTTTGACCGACAACCCGAGCGTTCAGAACAGGTAATCCCTGGTCGGGCTGGGTTACTTGGGTGAGTCGGCTGTTCGTTGTCTGGAACAGGTCGCCGTTGGCCCCGTTATCTTTCCTCGGAGACGGTGTTGTCGGTCCACAGGTCGTAGCCGACGACAAGCGCCATGCCACTCGTCGGGATAATCAACAGCAGCCTGCCAACGGGTGAGAAGTCGACACCTGCCATCGAGAGACCGATGTACGCAACAGCGAGTACTGGTGGGACAGTGAGGGCGGCACCGAGTCGAGTACTGTCTGCCCGCAGGTAGCCGATGCCCCAGCCGACGAGTCCCAGGATTACGAACGGGATCGCAAGAGCCCAGATGAGGAAGGCGGTTATTTCTCTCCCGATATCGTTTGTGCCGGCTGTGGTGAACAACAGCGTTCCAAGCACACAGCCGCCAGTCCCAAAGAGAGCGCCGAATGCGAACGCGCGCTGCAAGCGAGACATCGACGCGCTGTCACGCCTGAGTACTGTGCTCAGCCCGACTAACAGCAGCGCATTCGCGCTTATGATGAGTCCCGGCCTGAGCGTCCGTTGTACCCAAATTGCGCTAAACGCCGGTGGGTTGAACACATACGAATCACCCGGCCGCGGTGTCGGCCAGAGTTCGAGCGGCACCGCGGTGATGAGCAGACAGACTGCACTCAAACCGAGGATCGGACCGGCGAGCCGATATGAGCGACGCCACATAGCGGATCACTCACCTCCGAGAGCCACGACGGTTCCGTCCGGCGACACGCTCACGATTCCGCCATCGAGTACCGCCAGTGAGACAGCCTGATACTCGGCCGGATACTGCCATACTGCCTCGCCGAGGCGCGTGGTGAACGCGGTGAGGCCATCGTCACTCTGGAATGTGAACACAGCGTCGTCAGCCGCGGCAGTCACCGCGCCACCGATATTGATTTCGGAGCACCACCGGGGCTTCGGTGGCCCGTTATCGACGCGGTCGAAGGCGAACGTCGCGCTGGATGACTCACCGGGGCGCTCGATTGCGTACACGCTATCGGGCGTCACGACCGGAAATTCGAGTGACCGTCTGTCGTCGAGACGCCACTGCTCGGTCCCGTCGGTGAGTGACCGCCCTATCAGGTCGCCGTACGTACCGCTCACATAAACGGTCCCGTCAGAGACGACGGGGTATCCCGAAGGTCGGTCTGAGTGTTCCCACTGGACCTCGCCGGCTGCGGCATCCACTGCCGTTATCTTCTCACCGGCGATGACGACGGTACTGTCGGCTGCGGCCAGCCTCGTCCCGTCGGCGGTCGCCGTCCACTGCCGGCGTCCGTCGTCGGTCGCAAATCTCGCTACCCCGTCAGTCGTGGGAACGAACAGGGCGTCATCAGTCACTGTCGGAACGCCTGCCCCGGCCGTGTCGGTGTTTCGCCACGCAACAGATCCATCTCCAATTTCAAGTGCAGTGACACTGTCCGCTGTCGCGAGAAAGACGCGACTGTTGGATATTACCGGCGGCGCTGGTTCGTCTCCAATGTCGACCACTGACGGAACTGTCGCCGGTGTGAGATCGCGCCGCCACTGTTCTGTGCCGTCACGGAGAGATAGGGCGACGACACCGGTCGCTGTCGTTAGCACGACAGTTCCGTCGGCGACAACCCCCGCGCTTGCACCGGCGGTTTCACCGCCACCAGACGATGTTGAAATATCTGCGTGCCATCTGACCGACGGCGTCGTGGTTTCCATCCCGACCGGCGCATAGCCTGTGTTCGTCGTGTCGAACCGCGGCAACGGCCACGAGCCGTCGGGCACTGTCTCGAAGCCGGCGCTGTTGACTCCCGGTTCAACTGTATGCGATGGATCTGGTGCGCCGTCGTCAGGGCACGACGACGAACAGCCAGCGATGCTGGCGACTGATCCGGTGGCGACCATTCCGAGGAATGTCCGCCGCGACCTGGAGGGCATCGACTGCTCGTTCCAATAGCTCGATAAAAAATGTTATTACAATATCCCAATCTGCAGGAACCTCAACCTTCGGTTGTCCGGAAGACTCACACACATTCTGAGCAACAGTGTGGGAGACTCCCTCTCTCCTATTATTCGAGGCTCACTTCCCGGGCAAATCCAGCAAAACTTAGTAAATCACTCCCAATAGCGGTTCTATGGCCGAAACGACACTCGCCACAATCGACGAACTGCTGGAGGGCGCTTTCGACGACGTGGACGACCCCGAAGTCCGATACAAACTCAGAAGTGCGCGACAGCTTCTGCAAGTAGTGCAACAGCGACAGGATATCGTGGATGAAGCCATCGATACTGCCGTCGAAGACGAAGAGATCCTGAAAAACCTCCGCGACCTCGGCTACACCGAGTGATGCGCGACTACTACTGTTGGCACAGAACAAGCCTTTTGTCTCTCTCAACCAAGTCACCGGTATGACAGACGACACTGCCGAGCAGCTTAGAGCGGAATTAGAGGCGGTTTTCACCAGCGCAGAGTACCCTGTCGAGGAACCGATGGAACTGGTGCCAGTTCTGCCGGACGGCCCAAGTACGACGTTCGAAGCAGGGGACGTCAGCGTGGGGGTGATGGATTTTGGCACAGAATACGCCGAGTATCAGGACTATCCCTACGAGACAGCTGAAGCCCTTATCGACGATCTGATGGCCGGCTTTCGGGAAGAAGGGCTGTTCGACTGAGCGGGACTTTCCTCACACCGCTTGACTGCGTGATGGGCATTCGCTACTTAGCAGTAGCTAACGAAGTCGTGTCGACAACAGCTACAACAGTATTCGCGGTGGGACTGCCTCAGGCCTTTGCGTCATACCCCGCGTCCTCCACAGCGGCGATGAGTTGTTCTGTGCTGACGTCGCCGTCGACAGACACCTGCTCGGCGTCTTTGTCGGCTTCAGCGCCTTGGACACCAGCGAGCGCCTCGATGGCCTCCTCGACGGTTTGCTCGCAGTGACCACAACTCATCCCTTCGACGGTCAACGTCGTAGACATAGCAGTTTTGACGAAGGATGCGCAGAACTTCTGGGTTACGACTTACCCGCCAGAACAGCACCTAATAGTGACATCTGGATAAGTATAGTTGGTTTCAACAATTCAATACATAGTGCTTCTATATGAGATTATTATCAATACTTGGATCTATACTCAACACAGAGAAGTATCGAACCGTTCCAGATTTACGCCCAGTAGCGCTCGGCCAGTCTCGCCGATAGCGGAACTCATCTCAGTATCCGGTTCTGACCGACAATAAGTACCGCCGAGGCGTGTCCATAGCTCTCACAGCCGATTGGCAGCGGGTCTAGTCCAAGAGCGACGCGGCTGCTGGAACTTTTAAGCGACGGGTGATGGGATTGTTCTGGCCTGCTCAAGTCGCACCACGGTCCGTCGAGCCCGTAACAATCGCTACCGCCGGAGAACTGCTTGCGGCCAGTGTGTGACTACACACCTAGTCCGACTCGGAAACGTCAACAGTGAGTACCGGAACGGACGACTTCGTGACGACCTTCTGCGCTGTGCTCCCGAGCATGTTCTTTTCGTACTTGTCTGCCTGCGTTCCCATCGTAATCAGGTCGATGTCGGCGTCAGCAACGTACGATACGATGCGGTCTGCTGGTTTGCCCCGCTGGATAGCCGTCGAGACCTCGATTCCTTCCTGTTCCAGCGTGTCTCGGACGACCGACGTGGCCTCTTCGCCCTCCGTTCGCAGGTTCTCTAGCACCTCGTCCTGCATCTCGTCATCCATCGACAGGAACGCTCGGTCGTCGACGACATACAGCGCGTGGACGGTGACGTCCCGCCCGTCGGCAATATCGATTGTGTGTTCCAGTACCTGCTTCATTGACGCACTCCCATCCGTTGGAACGAGAATATCGCTATACATCGTTCGTACAAATCAAGTTGTCACAAACATCCCTTTCGATTCTGTTCAGGCATCGCAAACACGGCAGCCGTACCACGATTGTGGCGGACGATGCTCGGTGCAGGCCTGCGTGGCACCGACTTAGAGATAGCCGAGTCGCTCCAACCGCGACTCGAGGTCGACGTCGTCGAAGCCATCGATATCGTATTCTGCCATTTCGTCCTCCCCGGCAGCGAGTTCGGTGATGTCGAGTGTCTCACTTTGCTCTGCGGAGTCAGCGACAACGTCTGACGGTGGGCGATCGATAGGTGTGCCGTCGCTGGGCTCGGACCGCCGGCCCCGCACGACCGCTTCGTACTCATCCGCTCCCCACGCTGCGCGCTTGTATACGGTGTCACCGGGTCCGTTCTGGTACACGAGCGACGCCGGCTGTTGGAACCGGTCCGGCTCGTCAGTGTACTGCTCGGCGTACTCTGCCGTCTGCCCGGTCGGGGGTGCCTGGTACGCAGTGGTCTGTCCGTCGGGGGCGACGAACCATCCGGAGTCGTCCTTTTCGCCGTCAAAGGCGGCCAGAACGGCATCGGGAAACCGTGACAGCGTCGCCAGGGACTCGATTCGCCGGCTCTCGGTCTGCCCCGGTCCTCGGACGACGAGTGGGACGTGAAACAGTTCCTCCTGCGTGCCCATCCCGTGCATGACCGCGGGTGGCTCTGTGGCGGCCTGTGGGGGTTCTCCGAATCCGTCACCGTGGTCCGCCGTGATGACGACCAGCGTGTCGTCTAAAACGCCGCGTGCTTCCAGGTCACCAATCACCTGCTCCAGAATAGCGTCAGTCTGTCGAATCGCGCCGTCGTACAGCGGTTCGAGCAGCTGTCCGACGCCCGGCGGGAGTTGCTCTCCGTAGACGCTCCACTCCCACTTGATCGGGAGTTCGTCGTGCATTCCCCAGTACAGGTCCGCGCCCCACTCGTCGTAGGCGTCCCGCGTCGCGTACGGCATGTGCGCGTCCATCAGATTGAGGCACGCGGCCCAGGACTCAGTTTGCTCGTCGACCCACTCAGTCAGCTCGTCGGCGTACCAGAAGCCGTCGACACCGTTGCGGGTTTCGGACGGGTCGTCAACGTCTGTTGAATCGGGCCGTTCCGTGACGACGGTCTCGAAGCTGTCGCTGAGCCCGGATGGATGAACGGTGAGATACGGGTTCTCGGTGAATACGCCAGTTTCGTATCCTTCCTTGTGGAGGAAATCAAAGATCGTCTGGCCGGGCTGCAGCCGTTCGGTAATCTTGAGCGTGTGGCCCTCCGCCGGAACTCCGGTGAACAGGCTCGTATGGGCCGGCAACGACCAGCTCGCGGTTGTCCGTGCCTGCGTGTACACCGACGCCTCACGACCGAACGCTTCGAGAAAGGGGGTGGTCCTGCGTCGATGACCCAATAGCGAGGTGTTCGCCGCACGGACACAATCAAGAACGACGAGTAACACGTTCGGGCGACCCATTGTCAGGCTTTAGAAGGTATCCACGGCAAAAGTATGTTCTGTAACCGCTATCTTTCACGACAGCACCAGTGACCAGCACCGAGATCTTCTACCAGTACGCGTCTGATTTGTCTCTCGCTGCGATACAAGACGCTCGCGATATTCTCACCACTTCGAGGTAGTTCGTCGCTGCTGGAGCTACGCTATGCTCTCAAGACGCACTGGGTCGGGCCTCGCGTGAGTATATTTTATATGGGTCGACAGTCTGATACCAACAACGTGGTCAAATCGACGGTCCGGTTTCCCGAAACGGTGATGGACTGCGTCGAGGAGATGGTAGCGGAGGGTGTCTTCTCGAACAAGTCCGAGTTTCAACGCTTCGCTGTCGAGTACGTCCTTTCGGAGATCGAGGACTACGAGCCCGAGATGGTTGATTTCGACGAGCTACAGAAAGAGGTCTTCCAGCACCAGCCGGCTTCCAGCGGGGCCGAGATGTCGCCGGAGATCAACGAGAACTTCTACGAAAACGCGGCGCGCGTCCGGCAGTTCGCGATCCGCGGTGACATCGAGACGGCAGAGGAGTATATCGACACTGCGTACCCCGTCACCGACCCCCGCTGTTTGCTCCTTGACGACTTGCTCGAACCCTACCGACAGCGCGAAACCGAAGACGAATAGGTCGTTTCCCGGAGCCGGTACTCGGCTCCCTCGTCGCCTCTCCGGTTGAACTATTCTACGGCGCGTCAGTCGTCGTCAGCGCGGGCTTCTGGCGTCGCCTCCGAATGTGGCCCGGCGGCGTGTCCTTCGTGCGTCAGCGCTGTCGCGAACAGTTCTTCGGAGACCGCGGGAACGTCCACGTCCTCGACCGCACCCTCGGACTTGATGTCGTCGACTGAACGGGGGTACTTCCTGAGGTCTTTGTGGATCGCGATGCCCGCATCAGCGCCCTCACCCATCGCGATCGGGATCTGATTGTGGCCCGGCGTCAGATCTCCGACGGCGTAGACGCCGGAGATACTGGTCTCGCCGTGGTCGTCGACGGCTACCGTCCCGTCGTCGTTTCTATCGAGTCCCAGTTCGTCGGCCAGCTCCGCGTGATAGTCTGACCCGAGCATCGGGAAGCCGCCCTTGTACTCCCGAACGCTCCCGTCCTCGAACTCGTAGGCCGATAGCCAGCCGTCGTCGTCAGTCCGCTTGCCCGACAGCTCTGTATCGACGATATCGACCGGGTGATTGTCGAGCATCGTCTGCGTCTCGTCGCTCCACTCCGGCTCGTCGCCGCGAGTCAGTATGTCCACGTCGTCGGTGTAATTCAGCATAATCATCGCGACGTGGGCCGCGGCTTCGCCGGTGCCCATGACGAAGACGGGCTCGCCGACGAACATGAACGCGTCACAGTGGAGACACCAGTGCAGCCCTTTCCCGGTCCGCGGCAGCGGCGGATCCGGACGCTCGTCGGCGAACCCGGTCGCAAGGACGACTCGCTTTACTGCCAACTCATCGTCGCTCGTCGTCACGGTGAACCCGTCCTCGTTCCCGTCGGCGAGTGGTTCGACCGATTCGACGAAGCCCCGCTCGTAGGTCCCGCCGTAATCCTGCACCTGCTCGCGTGCAGTTTCTAAGAATTCGTTCCCCGAAACGTCCTCGGTGACGCCGATGACGTTGTGCGTGTCGGTCATCATCGCGGCGCGGCCGCCACCGCGGTTGATAACGATCGTGTCCATCCCCAGTCGGGTGGTGTACAGTGCGCTCGTCAGCCCGGCCGGCCCGCCGCCGACCACGGCCACGTCATAGTCGTACCGCCCATCGGTGTACATTAACACAGAATACGTGCTCGAGGAATAAAAACAGCAGAACAGCGGCCATCTACACAGCAATTCGACGCTGGTGTTACGCTCCGCGAGCGACGCGAACGACAGGCTCGCTGGCACCCCTGTCTCACCCAGGGCCGAGGGCTGCGATGTCGGCCCCGACCGTCGCCTGTGCATCAGCCGGGTTCGGATCACTGTCGGCCAGATGCGTCCATTCGTGGGCGGGCAGCGCCGACAGGTGGTCAGTGATCGCCGTGCTGTACGGCGTCGCTTTCACGGTGCTCTCTTTGTTACCCCAGATGTGGTTGATGACGGTCATCGAATCGATGCGTATCTCGACCGTCTCTGGGTCACACCGTGTCGCCAGTGCCCGCAGTCCGAGATGGAGGGCGGCGTATTCGGCGACGTTGTTGTTCGTCCGAGAGCCGACCGGACGCCCGAGTCGGGCAATCGGTGTCTCATCGGCCTGAATCACAGCACCGGCACCGGCCGGCCCGTTACTGTGTGCGCTGCCGTCCACATAGAGCACTACCTGTGACACGTCGGAAGTAGCCGCGCCCTGCTGTGACGGGGGCGGGCCAGATACAACAAGCTCGTCGATTGCGGTCCGTATTTCATCGGCGGATGTCTCCGGGTCGAACAGGCCACCGTAGCCAGCGACGGCAGCATTGATCGCATCGATAGCGGGGGTGAGTTCGTATCGATACAGGGCCAGCAGCTCGTCGACCCGCGTCGCCAGCGGCGAGAGCGTCTCCGCTGGCAGACGCTCTCTCTCACCTGCTGGCTGATTGTGACGGTCCATCAATAATGCGTAGCTGCGGGTGGCTAAAAGACACTTCGCCGCGATAGGCGAGGGATGGCAGGATGCGTCCCGTGAGTACCGGCTACTGACGAGTCGGGTTTCTGATAAACCAATCGGGACCGCAGTTAACAGCCCCGCGACCGTAGCTGTAGCTACAATGGACCGACGGACGTTCCTCGCTGTGAGCGGGCTCACGGCCGCTGGAACACTCGCAGGCTGTAGTGCCCCCAGTGACGACCAGCAAGGGGACGGCGCGACAGCGACGGCTTCCGGACAGGCCGACGGTTCAGAGACGGCTGTCGAGACCGTCGCCGACGGACTCGAATCGCCCTGGAGCGTCACGCCGCTGCCCGACGGCTCACAGTTGCTAGTCACAGAGCGCGTCGGCCGCGTGGTGGTGGTCGATTCGGCCGACGGAACAATTACGCCTGTCACTGGCGCACCGTCGGTGTACGCGAGCGGTCAGGGCGGGATGCTCGATGCGGCGCTCCACCCCGACTTTCCGGACCCGGCCTGGGTGTATCTGACATATTCGAAAGCCAACGACAGCGGTGCGTCGGCGACACATCTGGGCCGTGGTCGCCTGAACGCCGCTGACGCGCAGTTCGAGACGTTTGAACAACTGCACGTCGCGGAGCCCTTTATCGACTCTGACGGGCACTTCGGGTCTCGCGTCGTGTTCGGCCCGGACGGGTTGGTGTACGTGACTGTCGGCGACAGACAGTTCAAGGACTTCGGGCCCGACCACGTCGCGCAGGACAGGACGAACGAACTCGGGACCACGCTTCGGCTGACGCCCTCGGGTGGGATTCCCGACGCGAACCCGTTCACCGACGACCCGGACGCGGTCGATTCGATATTCAGCTACGGCCACCGCAACGCCCAGGGGATGACCGTCCACCCCGATACCGGCGACATCTGGCAGACCGAGTTCGGCGAGCAGGACGGCGACGAAATCAACATCGTCGAACGGGGCGCCAACTACGGCTGGCCGGTCGCCGACGAGGGCTGTACCTACGGCAGCGGCGATCCGATCGGCGTCAGCCACGCGGAGCGCGACGACGTTGTTGCACCAGTGTATTCGTGGGACTGCGGATTGGGTGGCTTCCCGCCCAGCGGCACGACGTTCTACACCGGTGACGCCTTCACGGAGTGGACCGGCGACTTGCTCGTCGGCGGGCTGGCTTCACAGTATCTCGCCCGGTTCACCGTCGATGGGCGAACAGTCGAAGAAGCGACGCCCCTCCTCGCCGACCGCGGGTGGCGCATCCGCGACGTGGTGGTCGAGCCCGAAACCGGACACGTCCTCGCTGCAATCGACTCGTCTGACGCACCTATCGTGCGACTCCGCCCCGCCTGAATCGAGTGATTCGGCGACAACCGTGTGGGCTGGCGACCTGTGTCCGTAATCTGAATTAGTGTTGGAGCGATGCACCAACGGTGATCGGGGCCGTTCTGGTCCCATACTCCCACAGATCCCTATCGATCATACCCGACCAGCGAGGCCGGTACCGCGCCATTTTTGCTTCTGAACCCGCTACACTGGCTGTGAACCAGACTGCGATTCTGCACGCCGCGTTCGGAGTACTGATCGTCGCAGGGTTCCTCGTCTCGGCACCTCTGAGCTATGGCCTCTACGGGCTGGGGGCTGCCTGTTTCATCGCCGGCATCCTACTCGCACGGCGGGATAGCGACGGATCGGAAACCGCCGATAGCGTCTGATATCGGAAACGCGACATGGGGTCCGGTATCAGGATGAGGTAGAGCGGTTTGCGGGGCTGTACTGCTCTACCGATATGAACGCCTGTGAGGGTAGTCGTCGGCGGGCGTCTCGGCTTCCTCGGTGGAACCGAGCGGTTCCTTGGGCTTGATCGGGTCGCCCGATTCGAGTCCCTTTTCGGCGAGTGCCACACTCCCCATGGCCTCGATGATGAGTCGGTTGGCAGCTCACCGGTGATTGAACCGCTCCCTCTCGGGAGTGGCTATTATGGGTCTGACACCTGATGCCGAAGCATGGACCGGCGAACGCGGCTCATCGTCTATTATCTCGCCATCGTCGTCAGCGTGCTCTCTGGGTTCGTGGTTCTCTACAACTACGGGATGGCTACGTGGGAGGGGCGGCCCCAGCCGTTGTACCGCTCGGTAGAGGTCGTCGTTCAAACAGTCACCACCGTCGGCTACGGCGGGGACGCCCCGTGGACGAGCCCGCAGATGAACTACCTCGTCTCACTCATGGCACTCTCGGGACTCGTGCTTATTTTCGCGGCCCTCCCGGTGCTCGTGGTCCCGCTCTTCGAGGACGCGTTCACCTCCAGTGCCCCCGCCTCGGTTCGTGGGCTCGATGACCACGTCGTCCTCTGTAACTACGGGCCCCGTGAAGAAGTTCTCATCGACGAACTCACCGCACGCGGCGTCCAGTACGTCATCATCAAGCAGGATCGGGAAGCCGCGGACGAACTCCACGCGGCAGGGTATACGGTTATGTCCGGAGATCCGGAGTCGGACGCGGCCCTCAAGCGTGCCCGACTCGAGCACGCCGACGCCCTGATCGCAAACGTCGACGACGAAACCAACCCGAGCGTCCTCCTCTCGGCTCGGGAGGTCGATTCCGAGGTACGGACGGTCAGCCTGACTGAAGATCCGACCACCGCGGACTACCATCGGTTCGCCGGGGCCGATCATGTCCTCTCGCCCAAGCGAATACTGGGCGAACAGCTCGCGGGCAAAGCCATCGGCACGTTCGACCCCGAAGCTATCGAAGGCGTCGAAATCGACCAGGACTTCGACATCGCGGAGTTCCCGCTCCAGAGCGGCAGCGAACTGATCGGCCAGACCATCGCCGAGAGCGGTATCTTCGAGCGGACAGGTGCCGCCATCATCGGGGTGTGGGTTCGGGGGAATTTCCACAGTCCACCCCCGCCGGATGTCCGATTTGACGCCCGAAGTGTGCTCGTTGCGACCGGGCGAGAGACGGAACTCGACCAGTTGAAGGAGATGACGCTGTTCGAGGGCCGGCACCGTCGGGGAGACGTCGTCATCGCGGGGATGGGTGTCGTTGGACGGTCCGTCACGAGCTCGCTCACAGATGCCGGGTTCGAATACACAACCATTGACCCCGAGGACCACCCGACGGTCGACGTGGTCGGCGATGCGACGGACCGCGATGTCCTCCGTAAGGCGGACATTATGGACGCCGGCACTGTCGTCCTCGCGTTGCCGGACGACACGGCTGCTATCTTCGCGACGTTCGCGATTCGTGAACTGAACCCCCGGATAGAAATCATCGCCCGAGCGAACGAGCACGAAAACGTGTCGAAACTGTACCGCGCCGGTGCCGACTACGTGCTCTCGCTCGCCGCCGTCAGCGGGCGGATGCTCGCGTCAATCGTACTCGACGAGGAAATCCTCTCCCCGGGAACGCAACTGAAACTCATTCGAACGACAGTCACGGACGCTGTCGGCAAATCGCTCGCTGATGCCGACATCCGTAACCGGACCGGCTGTACCGTCGTCGCTGCCGAACGGGAGGGGCGTGTCATCACGAACCCTGACGCGTCGTTCGTGATCGAATCCGGGGATGAACTCATCGTCGCCGGAATCGACGAGAACATCAGTCGGTTCCAGTCGACATTCGTCTGACGGGCTCCCCTGCGGACCGAGGGCGGCCCCTGGGTCCAAGTACTTCCCAAATCACCGACGGGGCCGGTCGGATGACCGGCTCACAGCAGGAGAGCGAAGAGGAGGTACGATCCGACGACAGACAGCGACGGCGTGAGGACCCAGAGAATGACGATCCGGCTCGTCGCTGCCGGATCGAACAGGTTCTCGGCGGTCAGTTCCTCGATGTCCTCCTCGCCAATGGCTGGGACTGATGGAGACGTCTCGGGGATAGGGGACTCTCCGGCTGCGAGTTCGCCCACAGTTGGACCCGCTGGCTTCTCATCCTTGGTCGATGGGGCGGCGAGCGCGCCGGTACTGAGATTCGGCCCCGGCTTGGACTCGGACGGTGGCGTCGCGAGTTCCGTAAGCGTGACAGCGCGACTTGCCCGGCCCCACCCTAGACCGATGATACAACAGGTCGTGCTCACCGCGAGGCTCGCCGGAATGCCGTAGTACGAGAGGACGGTGATGATCGTCGCACCGACGGAGGAGACAATGAGGGCTGCCAGAATCGGTAGGTCAGTAATGCCGTCGCCGACGGTTGCGAGAGTGCGTCTGGCGATGGTGAACCCACCGAGGCTGATGGCTGCGACCGCGAGGAGCACTCCCTGGTCGATACTGACGGCCCCGTTGCCGACCAGCGGGGCGACTGCGTTCGCAGCGTTCGAGGCCCCCGCGCTGAAACCCATGTAACAGGCGATGGCCAACACCAGCGCCGACCCGATGAGGTCACGGGGGGACGCGTTTCTGTTGAGGCGGAGGCGGGGGAACCGGCCCGACCGGTCGATCTGTACCAACTGCCGTTCGAGGCGCGTAAACGACAGTCGAGCTTCGAGTTGCGGATAGGCGTACCGACCGATGGCCGCCCCGATGACGAGTCCGATGAGCGGGGCGACGATCCACGCGGAGACGATTGTAAACATCAACGCCTCGTTGAGCGATCCCGTCGCGAGTCCGAGCCCCACGATTGCCCCCACTGCCGTCATTGATGTCGAGGCAGGGACGCCATAGATGTTTGAAACCAGCAGCGAGAGGCCAGTGAAAAACAGGACGCCGACACCGGCTACCGGGGTGAACTGTGCGGCCGGTACGATCCCCTCGCTCATCGTGACGATGACGTTGCGGCCGACTGTCCACGCTCCGATGAACGCGAACACGCTGAACAGTGCCGCCGCTGTTACCTTTCTGACCAGCTTGCTCCCGACAGCCGGCCCGAACGCGACGCCTGTTGACGAACCGCCGATGTTGAATCCCACGAACCCGGCGACGAGTAAGCCGAGGACGAGAAGCACCGAGACCATGAATATGATCCTCTACGGACCATTTCGGATACAGCCATAATGGCCTGTTCATCTGTCTTCGGTGCTGAGAGGTTTCATCTTGTCACGAGGCTGCCGACCAGTGCTACCCACGGCGTTGGTCACACATTTCGTCGGCGGTTTTATCCGATAGGTGAAACTATCCCTGTCATATGACTGACCAGCCTGTCGACGTCGAACCGGGGGGCGAGAACGTCGCCGGTGAGGCACCCGCCGAGGAGCCGGAATCCGTCACCGACGACGCGGTCGTCCACGACGACGACGTCGAACTCGAACGGACTATCGGGCTCGTTGGTGGGCTGGCAATCGGAATCGGGACGATGATCGGTGCCGGGATCTTCGTGTTTCCAGGGCTGGCGGCCGCCAACGCTGGGCTCGCAGCCACGCTCTCCTTTGCGATCGGCGGCCTGATCGCGTTGCTTGTGGCGCTGCCGACCTCCGAACTCGCCACGGCGATGCCCCGAAGTGGTGGCGGCTACTACTTCATCTCGCGGGGGATGGGGACGGCCTACGGCGCAATCGTCGGCCTCGGGCTGTGGCTGGGCCTGATGTTCGCCTCGGCGTTCTATCTGGTCGGGCTCGGTCACTACGCGAGCGCCGTGTTCGCCGAGCTCAACGTCGTGCTCCCGTACAGTCCGGTCATCGGCATCGGGCTGTTGTTCGGGGCCGCACTGACTGCATTGAGTATCGGCGGCACGGAAAACACCGCGAAGATTCAGAACGTGGTGGTCGGGGTTCTCCTCGTCGTACTCACGGGCTTCCTTTCCTACGGTGTCCTCGACGCTGTTGGCGTATTCGGTGGCGGCACCGTGCCGGAGCAGTTCTTCTCGAAAGGGTACCTCCCAGTGTTGACGACCGCTGCGCTCGTGTTCACGTCGTATCTGGGGTTCGCCCAGGTCGCAACTGTCGCGGGTGAAATCAAGCAGCCGGGTCGGAACCTCCCGCTGGCGATGGTCGGCTCGGTCCTGATCGTCACCGTCTTTTATGTTGTCACGATTTTCGTCGCGACCAGCGCGTTCGGTGCTGATCGGCTGGGGGAGTTCGGGGAGACTGCGATGGTCGAAGTCGCCCGTGACTTCCTCGGGTTGCCCGGTGCGGTCGCGATCCTGGGTGCCGGGCTGTTGGCGACGTTTTCGAGCGCGAACGCGTCGATTCTCAGTGCCTCGCGGGCAGTGTACGCTCTGAGCCGTGATGCGTTGCTCCCCAGAAAGGCGAGCGAGGTCAACCTCCGCTACGGCACACCACACGTCGCACTGCTCTCCGCTGGCGGCCCGATCCTCGTCCTTGTCGCGACTGGCCGGGTCGAACTCCTGGCTGAGGTCGCCTCGTTCCTCCACCTGATTATGTACGGGCTGATGTGTATCGCCCTGATCGTGTTGCGCCGTCGGAACCCGGAGTGGTACTCGCCAAGCTATCAGGTGCCGGGCTATCCGGTGGTCCCGGTCGTGGGCGCGCTCGCGAGTTTCGGACTGATCGTCTTCATGCAGCCCGCGTCAATCGGTATCGGCATCGTAGTCATGCTCGCCTCGTATCTCTGGTACCGTTATTACGCTGGGGACGTGACACTCAAAGGAGACATCTGATTATGACGGACCGACCATCAATACTCGTTCCGCTCCGCGTGCTCGAAGGGGAATCGGTCCCCGAAGGTGTCCCCGAACTCCTCGCCCATGCCCACGTCGTCTTGCTGGGGTATCACGTTATCCCGGAACAGACTGCTCCCGGTCAGGCGCGGATGCAGTTCGAGGACCGGGCCACGGAACGGCTCGACGACTACGAAGAGATGTTCGAGGAGGCCGGAGCCACTGTCGAGCGGCGGCTCGTGTTCACCCACGACGGCCAGAAGACCATCGACCGCATGATCGCTGAGCACGACTGCATGGCTGTCCTCGTTCCGAACGCGACGGGGCCGGTCGAAGACGTGCTGGTCCCAGTCCGCGGGGCCATCGGGGTTGACCGCCTCGCCCGTGTCGTCGCGAGTGTGTTCGGAGAGATGGACGCCGACGTGACGTTGTATCACGTTGCCGACGAAGACACGACGGACGACGACATCCAGACACTCCTCGGTGGAATGACGGACCGACTGGTGGAGTTCGGAATGGACCCGTCGACTATCGAGACACGGATCGACCGCGACCAGGATCCCCTCGACGCGATTGCAGACATAGCTGACTCGTTCGATACGGTCGTCATGGGTGAAACCGACCCGTCCCTGGCGACGTTCGTGTTCGGGATGCCTGCCGACCAGATCGCCGAGCGATTTCTCGGACCGGTGTTCGTGGTCCAGCGCGAACCCGCTCCGGAGGACGAGTAACTCAGCCAGTCGGCTGGGTGGTCGTTGGTGCATGATAGCCCTCCCGGGTTCAGTTCACCACCGACCACGGATAGACGCCTGCCACGCTCACGCTCCTGTCATCCCACGGTACAACGGGGACGACGTACTGCTTCAGTGGGAATCCGGAGACGCTGGCGACGGCACACAGCGAACGGCCAGACCCTTCAGGACGGACTGTGAACCATGGGTAGAGCGGGCCAGGCTGCAGGTGGTACACAGCCGCTTGTACGCTGTGATACATACTGCTAATACGAGGGCCGCCCCAGGCCTCCGGAGCCCGACCGGGTCCGGAAAACGTCTCTGTCACTGCGCTGTGGTCTTACCACTCTCACAGCCCGAAATAATGCGATAGCAGGCGAGAGAGGGTTTACGACAGTCACACCAGATTAGCCAAATATCCGAGGGCACAACTACTGCGTATGCGCCGACGGACGGTTCTCAAATCGACCGGTGCGGTTGGAACGATTGTTGGAGTCGCCGGGTGTCTCGGTGGTGGTCGCTTCGGGGATTCGAACCCCGATGTCATCCTCGAAGAGCCCGACCGCGAGTTCGAGAGCAGCGACGTTCCGTATCCTGCGTGGGGCGAGCAGATTCCGGACGTGAGTGTCCCTGCGCCGGCCGAATCCACAGAGATTCGACTGCGCGACGTTGAAACCCCAGCCCTCCTCACGTTTTTTTACAGCCACTGCCAGACCGTGTGCCCCGTTCTCATCTCGACCCAGCGGAACATTCAGAGCCACGCACAGAACAACGGCTACGCTGATGCGGTCCGGTTCCTCCCGATGACCTTCGACCCCGCTCGTGACACTGCAGAACGACTCGGGGCGTACGCGGACGAGATGAACGTCGACGTCGATAGCGAGAACTGGCAGTTCCTTCGGCCAGCGTCGAAGCAGCGAGCCAAGGATGTCATACAGGAACAGTTCGGGGTTGTGTTCCAGCGAACCGAACCTGAGGACATGGATATGTACATGTTCACGCACACAGCACTGACGCTCCTGGTCAACGCTGATGGGTTCGTCGAGCGTGCCTACCGCTCGAAGTCGCCGGACGAAGAAACCATCATTTCCGACCTGAACACGGTGAGAAACGCGTGAACCGCCGACAGGTCGTGGCAGCGATGGCAGGGCTCGGTCTCACCGGTGGGAGTCTATGGGTTGCCCAGAACGGGCTGTCGGGTAGCCAGACCGGGAACACAGAACAGCTTCCGATCCGCGTGGAGACGCTAGATGCACACGGCTCGTCGGCAGGCGAGACAGCCGTGCCGACCCCGGGAACTGTCACGGTGATCGACCTCTTCGCTACGTGGTGTGCGCCCTGTGACGACCAACTCCGGATACTAAACGCGATGCAGCCCGAGTACACTGACGTGTCGTTCGTCTCAGTGACGAACGAGCGGCCCAGCGAGACACTGACGAGGGCTGACATCAGCGCGTGGTGGAACCGGAACGGCGGTGTCTGGACTGTCGGCCTCGACCCCGGAAGCGAGTTGCTGGCGGCACTCGGGGCGGACGGACTCCCGTACATCGCGATTACTGACGAGAGCGGGACCGTCCAGTTCGGCCACAGCGGACTCGCCGGGGAAGGGACGCTTCGAGACGAACTCGACGCACTGGTGTGAGATGACCGGAGTTGCCGTACTCGGGACACTCACGTTCGCCGCGGGCGCAGGCATCACGACGTTTTTCGCGCCGTGTGCGTTCCCGCTGCTCCCGGGGTATATCGGGTACTACATGAACGAGAGCGACCGAGATGTCGGTATGCTACCACCTGCCACCGCCGCTGCTGGTGGGGCACTCCTTGCGCTTACCCTCGTCGCGCTGCTCGTCCTCGTACTCGGGCAGCCACTGAAAAACGCACTCCCGATGCTCGAACCGGTGATCGGACTCGGTCTGATCGCGTTCGGCGTCGCGATGCTCCTGAATCGCGAGCCCGAACTCCGCGTCCCGCTGCCGCAGCGACCGGCGTCGGTAACCGGATTCGGTGTGTTTGGGGCTGTGTACGCGGTCGCTGCGGCGGGCTGTGTCGTCCCGCTGTTCTTCGGTGTGGTGGCCCAGGCACTCGCGTTGCCAGCCCGGACAAGCGTTCTCGTACTGGCGGTGTACGCGCTCGGGGTCGCCCTTCCGCTTGTAGGCGTGACACTCCTTGCGGGTGTTGGCATCGGACTCTGGCGCACCGCGGGCACGCACCTGCAACGACTGCACCAGCTCGCAGCCGTCGTGATGATACTCGCCGGCGGCGGACAGATTTACCTCGCAGTGTTCGAACTCGGCGTGTTGTAGGTTCAATCGAGTGGTGACTGGCTCCTCTCCAACGAGGATTCGTGTGGCATTCACACGGGGACACGCAGATTTACACCACAAGCAATTTATCGATATATTAACTATTTCGGCACAGCAATGCGTTGTTCCCGCCGCCACGCCCTCCGACTCATCGGCGCGTCTGGGGTCATCACCGCGACCGCCGGTTGTCTCAATCCCGGCAGTCTCGACAACTACGCGCTCATCGCCACCGAACAGGACCTCTCGTCAATCGGACGGCCGTATCTCTGGCCCGACCCAACCACAATTGATGCGACCACCAGGGTCGACTTTACTGCCGAGACGAAACAGCAGTATACGTCCGAACTGTTCGACACCGGCAGTGTCACCGTCCAACAGTGGCCGCTCGTCGGACGAGACCGATGGGGCAAAGACACGCGACCGCGCCCAACGTTCCTCCGGCGGGACGGGATCTTCTATCAAGTACAAATCAGCGAGGAACAGCATCTCGAACGGGAACGCTGGCATTTCGCAGTCACACGGACTGACGAGACACCGCCAGACGACGCCACGGTCGAACGCACCCCCTTCGACCGCTCGACACAGGACAAACGCGTCCTTGAGGCAGCGCTCGACGCAGTCTACGCGGGCAACGATGGGTTTCTCGGCGAGCCTCAATTCGAAAACCTGCAGGCCGTCGAATATCACCACCATCTTGACGCCGAAGCCAGTGAGCTCGTCCCGTCGCCACCGTTCGATTACATCGAGTACGAAGACGAATACTTTCGCCCCGTCACAGAGCAGCGGACGGTAACCGTCCCAGAATGGACGTACACTCTCGACGAAATCACGAACAATCGCGAAGCGTTCCAGGAGTACGCACGAACGGCGATTCTGGAACTCGATCTGAGTTCACTGGACCTCTCGGAATCCGCTCGTGGCGTGATAGACGACGCGATCAGCGAGGAGCCTCGCCGCTACGAAGAGGGCGCACCGCCCTCCGACGGACTCGCCGAGGTTTTGGACGCGCTCGGCATCGCCGGTGACCTCCAGCCGATAGACAGCTACGACGACCGAGTCGACTTCCGGGGTGTCGTCGCCGAATACCAGGGCACAGTCTATCGGTTTAGTCTGATCGTGACACCCTGACTTGCGGTCGGCGGCTGAAACCCCTCGAGGTATTCACCCCATATACCTGTGCAGCGAATCGCTCTTGTTCCAACACACCAGCCTCGACAGCACCTTCGATGAGGAGGTCGGGGTCGTCTGGACAGGAGTCGGTGTGCGTTAGCGTTCTATTCCAGATCACGGCTTCAGATCAGCTATGACCAACACCCGAAACGCAAAACAGCAATCACCCTCGTCGGTACAGATCGAGGCGCTGCAGGACCGACCCGATCAGCACGGCGATGGGAATGATTT
This sequence comes from Haloarcula sp. KBTZ06, assembly GCF_048595605.1. NCBI lineage: Archaea > Methanobacteriati > Methanobacteriota > Halobacteria > Halobacteriales > Haloarculaceae > Haloarcula > Haloarcula sp. KBTZ06. The sequence continues at coordinate 116,131 of NZ_CP184339.1, read as the reverse complement.
CGAGCCGTCCGACCCACATATTGAGTATCAGCATGGCCTTCGCAGTGTCGGGCATATCTGGGCCGGTGATCCCACTGCTGAGGCCGACGTTGCTCTGTGCGCTCATCACGTCGAAAATGACGTATTCGAGTGGGTGAGCCGGTGAGAGAACGCGGAGCAGGACCGCGACACCGATGACGAGGAACGTAATCCAGAGGATGAACACGACCGTCGCTTCGGTGTACTCGCGCTGTGCCTGTTCTTCGCTGAGACGGCGCTCGCCGATCTGCAAGTACTTGATAGCGGTTTGCGGGCGGAACACGTCCTGTATCTGCCAGACGGTCCCCTTGACTAATGTTACCACTCGGATGAGCTTGAGGCCGCTGACTGTCGACCCTGCTGCACCGCCAGTGAGCATCCCGAGACAGGCCCACAGTGTCGCGCCCGCACTCCATACCTGCTCGGTCCCGCCGCCGATTGACGCGCTTCCGAAGCCGGTGTTTGAGGTCGCGGAGACGAACTGGAACAGCGCAACCCTGAACGTCTCTTCGAGTGTCGCGTACTGACCGTTCGCGTATAGAATCCCCGTCAGGACGAGGGAGCCAGCGGTAAACCAGATAAACACCCACCGGGTCTGTAAGTCGGCGTACAGGTTCCGTATTTCGCCTTTGAAGATCAGATAGTGGATGGGGAAGGCGATACTACCCGCGACCATGACGGGCACCGTCGCGTACTCGATCAACGGGCTGTCGTAGAAGCCAATCGACGCCGAGTGAACGGAGAAGCCGCCCGTCGCAATACCGGTCATCCCGTGGTTGATAGCGTCCCATAACGGCATGCCAGCCAGCAGGAACAGGGCAATCGAGCCGAGTGTCAGTCCGACGAAGATCTTCCAGATCTCCCGGACGGTGGTGACGATGCTCGGATGAATCTTCTCGGAGCGGGCCTCACTCTCGTAGAGCGTATACGAGCCACTGCTCCCGCCGCCGCGTTGAAGAATAGCGACGGTCAGGACAATCACGCCGACGCCACCGACCCACTCGATGAACGACCGCCACCAGTGCAGCGACCGCGGCAGTTGCTCTTCGGTTTCGGCCACCGTAAGCCCGGTTCCGGTGAAACCGCTCATGCTTTCGAACACGGCATCCAGCGGGTTGAGAAACACAGCTGTGGTCTCATCCATCGCTGGCGTGTTCATCCAGACGGGGAGCGGGTCGAGCTGGATGGTCCATGCGATGAGGAGGAACGGGAGGCCGCCGAGGATACCGATAAGTCCCCATGCTGTGGCTGCGGTGACCATCGCCTCGCGTTTCTCCGGCGGCTCGGCGTCCTGATAGCGCCAGACGAGTCCGCTCCCGAGAGCGGCCATGACGAGCGCCGAGATGATGAAGGCCGGAACCGCGAAGAACTCGCCGTTTACCGCTGCGACGAGAACCGAGATCACCATCATCAACGATATGGCTTGCACGATGCGACCGACGTCACGTCCGACGGTTCGTCCGTTTACAATCATGTTAGCAATAACGACTAGGCCGACAACCGAGGCGGAAACAGCGGCGTAATCGAAGTCTCATCATCGGCATATCGGTCACCGGATTCCCAGAGTGGTGGGCAACGGACTGCTCATAGGCCGAACCCGTTCGAATTCTTCGTTGCGTGGTCCTCGTAATGGCCGAAGATGTCCGTCACCTCGGGCGTCGCCCCCGATCCGGAGTACACCGTCAACAGGTCGCCTGCTTCGATACGGGTCTGCCCTCGGGGCGTGATGGGTGCGTCGGCGTCTTTCCGTTCAATCGCGACAACGAGCGTATCGGCATCCAACAGTCCCTCCTCGTCGGCTTCAATGAGTGTCAGCCCGGCAATCGGTGCCGCCTCGGTGACTGTAATCTCGAACACTTCGGCAACGTCGCCGACCCGCATGTAGTCAACAATCGATGGCCGGTCGACGGACCGGAAGAGTGACTCCGCAATGAGGCGCTGTGGGTTCTCCATCGTATTGACGCCGATCTGCTTAAAGAGGTTCATGTGCTCCGGATTGTGGACGACCGAGACGATTGCGGGGATGTCCAGCTCCTGTGCCAGGAGGGACACCATGACGTTGGTCGCATCCTGGTCCGTCGTCGTGATGATGGCATCCGCGCGGTCGGCACCGGCATCTTCAAGCGTCTCTTTGACGGTCGCATCCGCGTTGAGGACCATACAGTCGAACTCGCTGGCGACTTCGTCCGCCCTCGCCGCGTCCCGCTCGATGACGACGACTTCGTTTCCGGTTCCCGTTGCAATCTCGATGAGCGGCGTTCCGATATCGCCTGCTCCGACAGTGATTATGTACATATGTTCTGTGTGCTAGGTGCTGTAAAATCCGCAGACAGCAGGGATCACGCCTCACTCACCGTCCGCTCCGAATCGAAGACTTTCCCGAGATAGTGCCACCGGTATTTGCCGCCCTCACCCTCGATATCGGGTTCCCACTGGACACGGTAGGCGAAGGGACCACGCCCCTCTCCGGTCTCGTCAGGCCGTTCGACGACGACAATCGTGTATGCCCCGTGGTCCTCCGTCCGAACGAGTGCCTCGCCCTCCCGGGCTTCGATAGCCTCAGTGAGCGGCGGGTGTTCGCGGAGCAACTGCTGTGCGTAATGGACAATATCGCTGAGTTGGCTGTCACTGCTGTCCTGCAGTGCAGTGATCGCTTCCTCGGGGACGCTTTCAGGCGGTTGGGTATCGAGTACAGTCATATATTCGTTGCGTACCTCGTACGGACAGTCGGCGCATCTTCCGGACTCCTATCCCTGCTGTTGCTGAGATCGTAGTCACTGCTAGAATACTGACTCATAATAAGTGTTGCCGATTAACTACTGAATACGCATTTTATACCTACTAAATTCAGCCCTCCAAAATACTGTCAATTGGGATATGGTATCAGCGCTTGTAGTGACTGCCTGCTCGAACGCGGTCAAAAAAAGCGCGATGTGCAATTCAGTACAAAACCCTGCGTCGGGAGAACGGTCACCAGACAGGGTTTACGACGGCGTAATCGGTTCGTTCGTCTCACCGAACGCGTCCAGCGTCGACTCGGGTACCCCGTCCCGAGCAAACACGGAGATAAGGTCGCCGGCACGGATTTCTGTATCGCCTTTTGGCGTAATCATCTCGTCACCTCGTTCGATAGCGATGATAAGGACCTCTTCGTCGAGTAGTGACTGTTCGTTCGCATCACGAAGTGTCGTGTCCACAATCGGGGCTTCCGGACTGACGGTCACGTCGACCACTTCCGCGCCGCCGGAGAGTGACACCATGTCGGTCATCGCGCCCTGCTTGCTCGCGCCGTCCGGCCCGAACGGTTCGTAGGGCGTGAAATACTCCTCCTGAATCAGGTCCTCGTCCTCGATCTCCAGGCCGAGCTTGCTGAGCTGGTGGGCGATCCGGGTGAGGTCACTCATCTCCTCGCCGACGGCCTTGATCTGGAGGTTGCCGCGGCCGGTTCGGAGTTCCCGAACGTTCACCACACCGGGGACCGTGAGCGCCTTTCTGGCCAGGTTCTCCCGCTCGCTCGCAGAGGTGTTACAGACGAACAGATTGGTCAAGCGACTCTCACACCGCTCGTAGTCGATATCGGCGTGATACCCCTTGATAATGCCCGCATCTTCGAGCTGATTGATGCGGTTTCGAATCGTCCCCGGAGAGACGTCCATCTCCTCCGCGACCATCGGGGCTGAGATGTTCCGAGCGTCCTGCTGCAGCGCGTGGATGATGCGCCTGTCGATTTCGTCGAGACGCCGACTCATACGGGGACTACAGGGTGCGTGCCAATCCCTTTTTCCCCTGAGCGCGACGGACGCCGGCCTGTGGTTCGAAATCACGACGAGCGGATGCTGACGCTGACAGCGTGATAACGTCTGTGGCGGTGCACAGCAGTCGTGCGGTTCTCAAATACTGGTATCCAGGCCGGGTCGGCGTCCGGAACTCTGGAAGCGGCAAACTACAATTCCGCTGGACTATTCAGCGGGACAGCTTTCGCAACCGAACGGGCCCCGAGTTCCGGTCTACGGGTCACCATTCACTACGCTCGCTTGTGCTCGGGTGTCGCTGCCGCCGCTCTTTGGCGGATATGAATTGCATTCGATACATACTACGGTATGCACAATTCACCCGCGTATTTATTGCGGATAAACAATCAGTACGTAGCATGGCTCACGCTGAAACTAGTCTGCAGGAGTTTCTGGAGCGGTCCGATACCGCGCCACCACAACGAATCCTCTATCCGATTTTCGGGACACACGACGACTTCACGTTCGAGACGGCACTGAACATTGCAGACGGTGTCGGCGGGGAACTGCTCGTTCTCGATCTGCTCACGGGTGATGCTACCCGGAGTTCGGAGACTACGTCCGTCGGTCGAAAGCTACTGCAGGCGCGACTGGACGAGACGCACACCGCTGACGCGCATTTGATCGTCGAAGAGACCGACACGCCACTCAAGACAGCAATCAACGTCGCACAGCAGCGCCACGTCCAGTTGGCTGTACTGGACGAGCACACGCCCGAATTATTCGGCGAGGGGCTCCGAGGTGACGCAGCCGACCGGATGCGAAAGAAAGCATCGTGTGATGTGGTCTCAGTCACGTACTCACGGGCTGACTCGGGAATTTCGTCGGTACTTGTCCCGATTGCAGAGGGCACGCATTCCGCCCTCGGCGTTGTCGTCGGCGGCGCGTTAGCGATGGGTGCAGATGCACCTGTCGACCTCTTCCATGTGTCCGAAACGAAAGACGAGACTGCGGTGGCACGAGCATCGACGCTGTTCGAAACAGCACGAAGCCGCCTCCCCGAGGCAGTCACAGTAGATACGTGGCATCTCGAAGCACCCGATGTCGCGGAGGCAATTATCAACGAGTCCGCCCACTACAATGTCACAGTGATGGGCAAACCGACCCAGAGCCGCCTCCGGGAGTTCGTCACGGGCTCGGTGACTGCGGCCGTCACGGACGAATCCGAAAACGCAGTACTGACCGTCCAGCGAGATGGCGGTGATGAGGGATTCGGCTTCGAGCGAAACTGACCGATTCAGGCTGAGTGCTCCGGAACTTGACCTTGCTGTGATGCTGGTCTCCGCGGCGCGACTGTCCTACAGCGAGGCCGCGTCGCTCGCCAGTTCGTATGAACAGATATGAATGGTGGCGGCGAACCGCGTTTCCCAGAGGCTCGCGCACTCCAGTACTCCCCGGAACGCTGGTGGGCTTATCTTCCGTGTTCGGGATGGGTACGGGAGGCAACCCCACCGCTGTGGCCGCCTATACGATACCTCTGACGGCCACAGGTATAAGAGTAGCTACTTGGAGACGGGAGCCGTCGAAATATCGTCCAGTCACTCAACGGAACAGGTCTGTACGGAACACGAGACCGTCCCAATCGGTTCGTAATCGCGTTCCGGTCCGCTAATCCACTTCTCAGGACTACCGGTTAATTCGATATCATCGCCGGGAGTCCTGATCTCGCCACGGCCAGTGTGAACGTTCAGGCTAGTGTTTAGATCTCAGTCCATCGCTCACTCGAACTGGCCGCTGAAGACTATTTCGTCAAGTGGTTTCCGACCGCTCGGCTTTTCGTGCTCTTTGAGGTCCTCAGGTAACGTCTCGGGATCAGCCCGTTCACCGACGGCGATCATTGCTTCGGCGTCGAATTCGTCTTCTGGGACGCCCAGAGCTTCGTGGATCCGATCCCAGTCGAAGCCCGCCATCGGGTGAACAGCCAAGTCGCGCCGGGCGCCCTCCAGAGCGAGATTCTGCCACGCAGCACCGGTATCGAACGAACGCGTCCCAGCGGACTCGCCGTTGTGCTCGAGGGTGACCTTCGAGAAAACGGCGATGAGCGCGCCAGCATTGCGTGCCCATGAGCGGTTGGCTTCGTTCAGCAGGCCGAGGAACGACTCCCATTCGTCGTCCTCACGGGTGGCGTAGACGAATCGCCAATGCTGATTGTTGAATGCGGACGGTGCCCAGCGCGCGGCTTCAAACAGCGGCAGCAGGTCATCTTCAGCAAGCGAATCACCAGCCATCGCACGCGGCGACCAGCGATTAACGAAGAGCGGGTCGACGTCGTGAGCAGGGTCCCGGTGTTCCGAAATCTCGTCGTCGAGGCTACGGCTGTAATACGTCTGTGACATCGTGTACGGTCGTTCGGTACGCCCGCTTATGTATTGATGGCAACACAGCCACAATCAGGTGACACCGACGCTATCAGTCAGTACCTGTCGAGTAATAAGATACGAAGTGCCACAGCCACACACGGCTGAGCAACTCACTGCGACTGCAGCCTGCGGATCGGTCAGTGGGCCGATGATGGAACGCCGAGCGAGACGCCGGTGAGGAATATCGGGAGGCCGGCGATAGCAACGACGGCGGCGCTGGCTGTGGCAATAGGGACAAAAAGCACGCCCAGTCCGAACGGCGCAGGCAGTACCGGGAGTACCGGTAGCATCGACAGTACGAACCCGATAGCGGCCGTTTTCATCGCTAACCGACGGTTCCCGTGGCCGACTGCGTACCCGGCCGGGAGAAGCACGAACGCGGGTCCAAGAACTAACAGCGCCGACACCGGGGGCGTGAATCCGTCCGTGACGACCATCGGAGCCGCCACTATCGTCGCTCCCAGCGCGATGCTCGCTCCGACTACTGCACCGCCAACGACCGCACGATAGCTCGCGCGCTCACGGACACGCCGCTGTGAAAGTGCTATTCCACACACGAACAGCGCAGTGCCACCACCGAACAGCGGTGCCGCTATCCCACCCAACCGCAAAACGCCCGTCGCTCCAAGCAGCGACAGGGCAGTCGCTAACGCGCCGAACCCGGCGAATGCGACGCCTGCGGAGTCCCGGACTCGTTTGAGGTCCCAATCGAGCCAAGAGAGCCCTCCAGCGGCCGCGCCGATCAAGAGGGTAAACACCGCTGCGGGGAGCGTGATGTATGCGAGCGCCTTCACCGCCATCACGGGACCGAGAAGTGTTCCGACCGCGAGGAGACTCAACACCGGCCCAACGGCCGTATCACGGGGGACGAACGTCACGACACGCCCGTCGTTCAGTTCGGTCAGCGTCATCCGCTGGCCGTCGTCTGAGACGGTCGCGCCGTCAATGGTCCGCCCGACTCGCATCCCATCGGGGGCAACGATGACGAGGCGGTCAGCGCCGAGGCCGTCGAGGTTTCGATAGCCGTAGGCTTCGGTAAACTCGCCAGTGCGGACCGCCCCGCCGACAGACTGCTCGGCGAAATCGGCCTCGCGGTAGCGCAGCGTTATGACGCCGTCGCCGGAGACGTTCGCGCTCAGAAGCTCGGTGTCCCACATCGCTCTGTCGGCGATAGCGGTTCGGAGGCTCTCGTTCGCCCGGAGACGTGCAACCCCATCTGAGTCGGACAGGCGGTTGTGGACGACCCACGTTGCGCTTCCGTTGGCGTTGACGGCGACGGTAGCGTTGCTGTGGGTGACAGTGACCGAGACGCCGTGGGACTCGGCCGTCGATTCGAACGTGTCACCGCAGGCGTCACACAGCGGCCGCGGCGGCGGCGCTGCACCAGCGGGCATGGCAGTGACGAGGAGCGACGCACAGACCAGACAGAGGAGGGCGAGGTGGTGGAGTCGATGCGGGGCCATATAACATATCTACCTTGTCATGTGTTAAGAGCTATCGATTACTCAAACAACAGTTATACCAACACGGACGGCGAGTGACACTTCGGCCAAAACATCTCTGACAATTGTACCGTCTAATACATATCGCGTGGACGATTCAGGCCGTATTCAAGTATCGGCGGTGTCAGTGTGGTGGCTGAGCGGAGCGGCCGCCGTTTGGGCCTCGTCGATTACTCCTGCTGCCCACCCGATCACATCGGGGTGCGTACAGCGGATGATATCGAATCCGATGTCGCGCTCCCGGTCGATGGTCAGAAACACCGTTTCGCCGTCGATGAGGTCGATACTGCAGGGAACAGATTCGTCGAGACTGTAGTACGTCACGGACGCCGTCGCGGCCTCGATAGTCTGCCAGCGGCCACGGAGGTCAGCGTCTGAAAGCATCGTCTCGGTCAGGTCGGTGTCGAACACGACGGTCCCATCCGCTTCGTTGCCTGCCCGTACCGCCTCCTCGTACGTGTACATCGGGAGCGCGATGAACGTTCCCAGGAGCGAGCGGAACGACGACGCGTTCTGGATAGCGTTAGCGACGATGCGGGCCGCGGCGAGTGGGTCGGCACTCTGGTCGGCCACGAGTTGTCCCTCGGCGAGACACCGCAGATCGAAGTCGAACCAGTCTGTCGGCAGTCGCTGGACGACATCGGGATACTCCTGTCCGATGGAAACCGTCCCGAGTAACTGCGTGAAATCGTCGTAAACAAGCTTTCCCAGGCCGGTTAGCGCGTACACCTTCTCCCCGTTCCGTCGCGTGATCCAGTCACGGTCCTCTAAGTCACCGAGGATTCGACTGAGCGTCACGCGCGTCACCCCCGTCCGGTCGCTCAGTTCGTCACGACTGCAGGGACCGTCAGACAAGAGTTCGAGGACGCGAAGGCGGTGTTCCGAGCGGGCGAGGAACGCCACCGCTTCGATGGCATCGCTCGACAGCCCCTCGGCGGACCGGGCCGCTGTTCCGTTCTGCAGGTTTGCGGTCGTCATTTGGGTATCCAGCGATAGTTTAGGACTACCTAAAACAGTTTCTCCTTCGGTCTGTTGTCCGAGTTTAGATGTGCGTATCCACGAAACCGGTGTCTGATTATCTGGGATGTTCTTATTCAGTATAACAACTTATATCGACAGAACCACGATGGTAGGCAGAACGCCGTGACAGCAATCGAGATCGAGTCGCTCAGGAAGTCGTACGGCGACGTGACTGCGATACCGGACCTCTCGCTCAGCATCGACGACGGCGAGTTTTTCGGGTTGCTCGGGCCGAACGGCGCTGGCAAGACCACGACGATGGAGATACTCACCGGACAGCTCAGTCCGGACGGTGGACAGGTGTCGGTACTCGGTGTCGACCCGGCGACGCAGCCAACAGCGGTCCGCGAACGAGCGGGAATCCTCCCGGAGAAGGAGTCACCACCGAGTTTCATGACGCCGCGCGAGTACTTCGACTTCGTCGGTGCTATCCGGGATATGCCCGACGACGCGGTGACCGAGCAGACCGAGTCGTGGGCCGACCGTCTCGGCTTTACCGAGAAACTCGATACACTGTCATCGGACCTTTCGCGGGGCCAACAGCAGAAAGTGATGATCGCCGGTGCGTTCTTCCACGAACCGGACGTCGTGTTCATCGACGAACCGCTGGCGAACCTCGACCCGATCGTTCAGGAGCGGGTCAAGCGCTTCCTGCGCTCCTACCGGGACGACGGCAACACAATCGTCGTCACCACACACGACGTAGACGTCGCCGCCGAACTCTGTTCGCGGGTCGGCATCATGTACGGCGGCGACCTCGTCGCCGACGTCCGTCCGGCGGAACTCGACGCCGATGTAACGCTCCTCGACGTGTTTCTGGACAACGTCGACGCAACAGTGGACCGGGGAGCCAACCCGCTGACACATGAGTGACGGTCGGGCGCGCAGGGTGTTCGTCGAGATGCTCCGCGAGGAGTGGCGACTCCACAGCCGGCTCTTCCGCGGCAGTCACTTCTCCCTGTTTCCGGTGTTCATCTGCCTGCTCGTTGGCGGCGCAGCCAAGCTTCTCGCTGTTACCGGGACCGAACCGAAAACCGTGTTCGCCGGGCTCCACGCACTGGTGTTCGTCTTCGGTCTCCACACGGGGTCTCTCGGATTTGTGGGACGGGATGCCCTCCGGAACCTCCTCGGTGACGTGACGCTGCTGGTGTTCTCTGCCCGCACGCTCCCGCTGTCGCAGAACACGTTGCTGGGGCTGTTCGTCGTCAAGGACAGTGTCTACTACGCAGTGCTGTTTCTGCTGCCGATCTCTCTGGGAACGGTGCTTGCAGTCCATGGCGTCGCCGGGCCTCTCCTCGTCGTTGCGACTGTCTCCCTTCTGTGGACGACCCTGGCACTGACGTTCGTCCTCGGGATGGGAACGACGATTGCGGCCCTCGGTCTCACCGGCCGCGGCGTTCCCGGTCTGGCACTACTCGCGGCCCCACTCGTCGCAGTCGGTGCAGCGCTAGCCAGTGGTGTCGATGTCGTCTCCTACACCCCCTACGGCCTGTTTCTCGCTCAGACTCCCCTGCGGGTCGGCGCGACAGCGACCGTCATCCTCGGCGTCTTTCTGCTCGGGGCGCTCACCTTTGACGCGACCGCGCCTCGCTCCGCTCGAACAGTCGAACCGGCCTTCCGCCGCTGGTGGCGACGGATCGGTGACCCAGTTGCGACCAAGAGCCTGCTCGACATCCACCGGAGCGCAGGCGGGTTCGGGAAGGTCCTTTTCTCGGCGGCGGTGCTGTTTGGTGTCACCGCCGCGCTGGTCGATTTCGCCGGCCAGATAACGGGCGTGCCACCGTCGACCGGAATCTCGTTCGGTGCGATTCTCGGGCTCTCGGGATTTACGACGTATAACTGGCTCACGCAATCCGACGACGTTACCCTGTACTTCGCCCATCCCCTCTCTGTGAACGCCGTTTTCGCGGGGAAGTTCCGGGCGTTCCTCCTGCTCGGCCCGCTGGTCGGACTCGCGTTCTACGGACTCGCACTGGCCTGGCGTGGCGGGCCGGTCGCCGAGGCGGTCGTCGGGGCCGTCCTGCTCGTCGGTGTCGCCTGCTACATCTTCGGCACCACCGTGTACCTCACCGGCCTCTCTCCGAACGAGTTCCTCTTCGACACGGCCCTGTTCGCTGTTTTCGGCGCGGCAATGGTCCTCCCGCTGGTCCCAATCCTCATCGCCGGGTTCGCCATCTCACCGCTGTCCGGGCCCCTGCTTGCCGCGCTCGGTGGGTCTGGTGGCGTCCTGGGCGCTGTCGGCGTCGGCCTTTACCGTCGGTCGTTACCGAAGTGGGCGACGCGGTATCAACAGGCGTGAACTGCAAAACAGCTGTCCGTGACGACGAATCGGACACAAGCCACCGAAATGTATCGGTAATGCGGTCGACGTAACCGAATGCGGGCTCTGTGTCGTCACTGCCGGATTCCCGCGCTGAATATATTCGCACAAAGGCTCTCTACGGCAGCTAGCGACCGATAGATCGTATGGCAGAACAGCAACTCGATCTCCGAGAGATTCCACCGCCGAAGCGACACCCGAAGATCTTCGACGCGTTCGAGGAACTGGACAGCGGAGAGGCACTGACGATTGTCAACGACCACAAGCCGACGCCGCTCTATCACCAGATGGCCGCGGAGCGACAATCGTTCGACGCCGAGGGCTACACTGTCGACCGCATCGGGCCGAACGAGTTCATCGCGACCCTCCCGAAGAAGTAGCGACAAACTCGGAGTCCAAGTCCCGGTTTCCGAATCGCTTTTGTTGGTCAGTATTGGTACTCGGATATGGACCGCCGTACCGCGAGACTACTGAACGGTGTGCTAGCGCTATGCTGTCTCGCGCTTGTCTTCGCTGCCGTGTATCCGTTCAGTACTGCGAGCCCACACGCGGAAAACCCGGTCGACGAACGGTTTACCGTTCCCGAGTCCGATGAATACCGGGCGTCGGGAGCGATTGTCGCGGATAGTGAAACAGCGCTCGAATTCGAGGGCGCTGTGACCGCTGACGGCGGCCGCTACCTGTTCATTGACGAGGGTGATGTCCGAACCGAACAGTATCAGGCGTCGCCGGGCGACCCGGTCTACAGTCGTATCGTCGTCGACGACGACGGCAGTACCGACCGCCGGCGAGAGCAGATCCAGAGCGATACCGATCGGGAACTCCTTCAGGAGACCCGGACTGACGGGGCCGTCACGTTCATCCTCAAGCAGGAGTCAGAGGATGTGGCGGACGATGTCTCGGGCGCGGCGTCGGTAGTCGTCAGGAGCCTGTACCTCGTCGAATACGAACGGGAAGCCGACGCCGCTCAGGTAGCGACCGTCTACAAGCCGAAAAACGGCTGGTACGAGGGGCGGGAAACGTACCACGTCACCGGGGCTACGGGGACAGTGCGAACAGTCGGTGACACGACTGACGTTCGCTCCGCGACAGTTACGTGGGACCTGACGAAGTCCGCGGGGACGTATGCAGAACTCGCCTTGGGCAGACTGGCAGGGAAGGCACCGGAAACATACGACCTCTCCTTCGAGTTCGATTCGGGCGAGACGACAGTGAATCGACCGGCGTGGGTCACCGACGCCCGTACTGAACGTAGCGGACAGTCACAGGACGCGTCGTAACGGCAGGGCTGTCGTGTACGGTCTGTATGGAGCCGCCAGCCCTCGGCGACCCGTCTAAGAGTGAAGACTAAGCGCTGTAGAGACTGGGACTGCAGGCAGTAGAGCAGAAAACTGCGGTTGTCTTCCCCTCGACGGGCTGAAAGTGCCACATTCGCCGCGTGTATGGCCGGTTTTTATTTCCTTCCCCGCGAACTACCGGACAGAATGGCATCCTACGAGGCGTTTGACCCAGCCGTCGAAATCAACGGGCAAACGGTACTCACGATAGTCGAGGAGGCGATGGGGAAGTTCTCAGACGAGTACCGGGAACGAGCGCTAACGGCGCTCGATGCGGAGGGAATCACCGACCCGGCGGCCGACGAGTGGTACCCACAACAGGCCTGGCTGAACGCGTTCGAGACGATTGCCGACGACCTGCAACCGCACGTCCTCGACCGACTCGGCGAACAGATCCCGCGTGTCGCTGACTGGCCGAACGATTTCGATTCTGTTCCGGAGGGGCTCCAGTCGATAGACGAGGCCTACCAGCGCAATCACCGTGGCGGGGATATCGGGCACTATCGCTTCGAATCCGTGGGCGAGCGGACCGGCAAGGTGACGTGTGAGAACCCGTATCCGTGCCCGTTCGACCGTGGCCTCATCCGGGGTGTCGCCCAGCAATACGCGCCGGTCGGCGCGTTCGTGTTCATCGAAGAAACGGGTCAGACGTGTCGTCGGAACGGTGACGATACGTGTACGTACACCGTCTACTGGTAACGCGGTGACTACCGCTCGTAGGACTCGAGCGCCTCGCGGAGTTCTGCGGCGGAGTACTCCGACGCGAGCTGTACGATCTCCTCCAGGTCTTCGTACGTTTCACGGAGATTTCGAACGCGCTCTTGCTCGCGAGTCTCTGCTGATACCTGCTCTTCCGCCCGGCGGATGGTCCTGAGCGTCGTCTGGACTTCCCGTTGGATGTACTGCTGGAACACGTCCTGCAGGATGAACCAGACCTCACGTTCGGCCTCGAACCGGACTCGTCTGCCGCCCCCTGCAGACGACCTGCGGTGGATGAGCCCGATACGCGACAGCGTCCGTGTGACGTTACTCACCGTCGATTTCGCGTAGCCGGTTTCTTCGACGAGTTCTGGGATGGAGAGGGGGTCCGATGCGAAGTACAGCACGCCGTAGATGCGCCCGGCGCTTCGGCTGAGGCCGTACACCTCGGCCGATTGCTCCATCGATTCGATGACGCGTTCGCGTGCGACCGCGCTGTCGTCATCACTCATGCATCCGAACTGGCTGCCCTGTTTGCCGCGTGTCCTGCTGCGTCATACCTCAGGCTATTTATTCCGTAAGTATTAAATTGTTTGATTGGTTTGTTCGGATTGAGCCGAACAAACAGAAGCGAACGTCAATACCCTCCCTACAATCCATGGCAAGCGTCTTCCCCCATCACCCGCCAGTTGACTATGCACCCCGAGAGCAGACGAACGTCGTAGTCAACGGTACCGAACCGACTGACGTCCTTCAGATTCTCTCGTCTGAGGCTGCTCAGGAGATACTGGGGGCGGTCAGGAACGAACCGCGGACCGCGTCGGATATCGCCGATGCAGTCGACCGCTCGCTCCAGAGCGTCTCCTATCACCTCGACCGTCTCTGTGAAGCTGACCTTATCGAACCCGCCGAAACGTGGTACTCGGAGAAGGGGACAGAGATGACAGTGTACGCTCTCGCCACGGAACGCCTCGTCGTGCAGTTCGGTGACAGCACCGACCGATCCGTGTAGCGTCACCACTCGTTTCGAGTGCTGCCTGTAATCGGAGTCTGCAGTGAGGTTCGGATGGCTTTGTTTTCGCTACCGAGGCAGAAGACAAACAGACCTATTGGACGCCTTATCGTATGCCGAATATGGACGAGGAGACGGGCGCGGAACAGATGACGGCGACAGTGCGACAACGGGTTTCGAGCGTACTGGACGCCGACGCTCAAAGCGCGACGGCACTCGACGGCGGGGAAGTCGGGTCGGTCTACCGTGTGACGTTTCGCGACCGTCCTGACGTGGCGGTGAAAGTCGACGACTCGCCGCTCGGAATCGAGGCGGCAATGCTTCAGTACCTCGACCGTGACACGCCGCTCCCCGTTCCGGACGTCCTCCACGTCGAACCGGAACTGCTCGTGCTGTCGTTCGTCCGCGGAGACGGCCGATTCGGTGAACGGGCCGAACGCGACCTCGCGCGCCACGTCGCGTCTCTCCACGACGTCTCGGCTGACGCGTTCGGCTTTCCGTTCGATACCCTTTCGGGGCCGTTCAGCCAGTCGAACCCGTGGACCGAGTCGTGGATCGACTTCTTCCGCGAGCGACGGCTTCTCCCGTTCGCAAGGACTGCGCGGGACGCTGGGGCTCTGCCAGCCACCGAGTTCGACCGGGTGCAGCGACTGGCGGAAACGCTCGATACTCGTCTCGTCGAGCCGGCCACGCCGTCGCTGCTGCACGGCGACATCCACCCCGGAAACGTTGTCGTGGCTGACGGAACCGTTCGGGCCGTCCTCGATCCAGCGATATATTTCGGCCACGCTGAAGTAGACCTGGCGTACGTCGACCGACTGGACTCGATCGGCGCTGCGTTCTACGATGAGTACCGCCGCCACCGCAATATCTCCGAGCGGTACTTCGACGAACGGCGCGACGTGTATATCGCCTTCCACGCCCTGGAGAACGTCCGGTTTTTCGGCGACGACGGACTCCCGAGGCTCGACAGCGCGTTAGACCGCCTCGGGGTGTAAAAAGCGGGAGCGGTGGACCCGCCCGCCGTTCCGATGGTCGACTCAGTCAGCCAGCGAGATGTTCTGCCGGAGGTCGTCTTCGATTGCCTCCAGCGTCCGGCCCTTGGTTTCGGGGACGTAGCGGTAAACGAACACCAACCCTACGAGGCTGCAGAGGCCGAACAGCCAGAACGTCGCAGAGGTTCCGACGCCGTCAGTCAGGACGGGGAAGGTCAGCGACACGAGGAGATTCGCACCCCAGTTGGCGACGGTGACGACACCCATCGCCGACCCGCGAACGGAAAGCGGGTATATCTCAGAGATCAGGAGCCAGAAGACCGGGCCGAGACCGATTGCGAAGAAAGACACGAACAGCATCAGACTGATCGTGGCGATGACGCCGAGGCCCCCGCCGAGACCGGGAAGGTAGAACACAGTACCGAGGACGGCGAGCGTCGCGACCATCCCGCCGACACCGACGAGGAGCAGTCGGCGACGACCGACACGGTCGACGAGCAGGATCGCCACGATGGTCATCACCACGTTGATCGTTCCGATACCGACTGTCGCAAGGATTGAGGCCACGTTTCCCAGCCCGGTGGATTCGAGAATCGTCGGGGCGTAGTAAATGACCGCGTTGATGCCGGTGATCTGCTGGAACACGGCGAGTCCGAGCCCGACCACGAGCGCTGGGCGGAGCCACGGAGCCAGCAGGTCCCGGACGCCGGTTTCGGACTGTGTCTCGACGGTCTCCTCGATATCACCGAGTTCTTCCTCGACGCTGCCGGACCGCGTCCGCTTGAGGACGGCTCTCGCCTCGTCTTTCCGTCCGTGCTCGAAGAGCCAGCGTGGGCTTTCGGGCATCTTCAGAATGCCGATAGCGAGGACGACGGCTGGGACCATCCCGGCACCGAGCATCCAGCGCCACGCGCCCGCGTCGGCGAACGCGTAGTTGACGAAATACGAGAGCAGGATTCCGGTGGTCACCATGAGCTGATTGAGGGAGGTGAGCCCGCCGCGAATCCTGGGCGGCGCGATTTCGGAGATGTACAGCGGGCCGACAATCGACGCGAAACCGATAGCGACGCCGTCTATAAGCCGACCGGCGACGAGGACGGGGACGTTCGGCGCGACAGCCATCGTGAACGACCCGACGAAGAACACGATGGCCGCGATGAGGATGAGGCGGCGGCGACCGAGGCGGTCGGCTAACTGGCCGCCGACGGCCGCACCGGCCGCGGCCCCGGCCATCGCACCACTGACGATGATTCCCTCGACGAGCGGCGACATGACGAACGAGTCCTGAATGAACAGGAACGCGCCCGAGATGATCCCGGTGTCGAACCCGAACAACAGTCCGTTCAGCGCGGCTAACGCGGAGACGACGTAGACGAACCGGTCGCCGTCACCGCTGAGGACGTTCCGTATGGTGGCTGTGGACATCCGTGTAAAAATGAACTCGAATCTGTGTAAAAGTCTTTCCAAGTCTTTTCGTACCACGGCGAAGCCACTGGGGGCGGGCGGCGTCGGGCAAGGCCCGGAGCGCAGTCTGCACGGTCATCGGTCGCGAACGAACGTAACCGGGCACGGGGCGTTCAACATCACCTCCTGAGCCGTGCTCCCGAAGATAGCCTTCCCCGCCGGAGAGCGCTGCCGCCCGCCGACAATCACGCGGTCGGCGGACACGTCTCTCGCGATGGAAACGATACCTTCCCCACTCGTCCCAGTCGTCGCACGGGGGACAGTCGTCACCGACTCGGCTTCCAGCTCGTCGATGATTTCCTGGGTGACCGACATCTGTGCGGCCAGCTCGTCCGGGTCGATGTTTTCGTCTGGCGTTTCGAGCAGTTGCTCTACCGCCTCCCGGTACGAGTCCGGATCGAACACATGTGCGATGATTACTGTCGCGTCTGTCGGCACCGTGACTTCAGTAACGGCATCGACGAGCGTGTCGACTCGGGCGTCGTCGCGGCTACCGACCGCGAGTAGCACGGTTTCGAGGCCGCGCGTATCGGTCGCTGCTGTCACTTCAGTCATCAGCACTGAGCTTCGCTGCCGGGGTAAATAGAAGCTGCTATGAGTTTACTATAATTATAGTAATTATTTGTATTCAGCTATACGACCCGCTTCCACCGCGACGGGGACATCCACCTACTCCTCTGAGAGCGGGTGTCGCGGTGGCACGGACCTGTCTCTCACTCGGCAACTCCTTCTGTAATAATCCTCGCGAGGCGTTCTCGGTCGAACAACTGCGCCTCTGTGAACGTCTCGGGGAAGTAGCGCTTCGCGTACCGTTCGATCATGAATAGGTTGTGCAACGGGCCGGTGTAGATCGGACCGCCGCGAAACACCCTGTCGTTCTGGACGGCCCTCAACCGGCTGCCCACTTCGTGCTCTTTCATATGGGCGAGCACTGAGTTCTCGAACTCCTCACGGGTCTTCCCCTCGCGATGGTATCGCAGAAGGAGTGAGTCTGGATCTATCTCCAGCAACGCTTCGTAATCGAGCGACTCCGAGCCGGAGTACCCCTCGATTCCGGTGTCCGAGAACGCGTCGGCAATTCCGAGCGTTTGGAAGTGTTCCTTGTTGGCCCCGTTCCCGCTAATCCGATACGGCGTGAACGCTTCCGGCTCCTCGCCGGCGAACATGAGCGCGGCGTTCGGTCGCTCCTCTGGTGCCGCGAGCCGAGCCTGCACCGTTTCGGCTAGCTCGGCATGGATTGAACGGATCGCCTCGAAGCGCGCCTGTTCCTGAACCATCTCAGCCACCTTCTCGAAAGCCTCGTACAGGCTGTAGTACCGGTAGTTGTGCCAGTCGTCAGTCCGTCGGAAAACGAGGTTTCCGATAAACGGAGCGACGTTCTCCCGGACTTCCGTGAGGTCGGACTGTTCCCATGCTTTGAGCCAGTGTGTCAGTGCGTGCGGATCGATGAGATGCAGATCCGCGTCCATCTCGTAGAACGCCTCCTTCGAGACGCCGTCGCTCCAGAGCTGTGTGAGGGCGTTGAGGTCTATAGACACTCCATCGAGTTCCTCGTAGTGCAGCGTCTTGTACCGTCCACGGTACCAGATTGATTGTACTGCGTCGCCGTGACCGAGCGCGACCAGCATATCGATGTAGTCCGCGGTGAAGGGGGCGATTGTCTCGGGCACAGTTTCGAACTCGACGGTTCCGACTGGCTCCATCGTCACCGAATACGTTCCGTCGGAAGTCGCTGGCCCGGTAGCGCTCGGTTCGGTATCCGTGGCCCTGTCGCCGGTCCCGGCTTCCGAAGATTCCTGACTGCTGTTGCCCAAACATCCGGCGAGTAGTCCACCGAGGGCGAGTGTACCACCGCCTTTCACGACTTCTCTCCGCGTCGGTCGTTCGAACGTTGCTCCGTCCGGGCCACTCATTCGAACTCACCCGTGACGATATCGGCGAGGCGCTCCCGGTCGAAGAGTTCGGTGTCTGAGGTCACGTCGCCGAAGATATCGGGATAGAGTTGTTGGGCCGCCCGTTCTGTCAGGAAGAAATTGTGAATCGGACCCTGTCGGAGGTAGCCACCGCGATACACGCGTCCGTTCTGTACCGCGGTCAGTTGGCTCCCGACGCTGTGGTCTTGCATAAACTGTAGAACGGTCTCCCGGAACTCGGTCGCAGATTTTCGCTCGTGGCCGCGGACGAGGATAACGTCCGGATCGACTGAGAGAAGCGTTTCGTAGTCGTACTCGCCCCGATTGGTTGTGCTGAGGTTCTCGATATCGGTTCCGGCAAGCGCGTCGGTGACGCCGAGATCACGCCACTGCTTCTTGCTCGTGCCGTTGTCGTTCAGCCGATAGGGCGAGAACGACTCCGGTTCGTCGGTGCCCTCGAACGTAAGGAGGACGTTCGGACGCTCCTCAGCTGGCGGGAGCTGACTCTGCAGGTCCGCGATGTAGTCGTCGTGTAGCTGTTTGAACGCCTCGTACCGAGCCTGTTCTTGGAAGACCTCAGCAACCTTCTCGAAGGCTTGATACAGGGTGTAGTACCGGTAGTCGTGCCACTCGTCGGAGCGACGGAAGATCAGATTCCCGATGAACGGAGCGACGTTTTCGGCGATTTCGTCGACGTCCGACTGCGACCAGTCGAACCAGTTGATGAGCATCCCTGGGTCATAGAGGTGCACGTCGCTGTCGAGTTCGTAAAACTCCTCTTTCGTTCGGACCTCCGGATTCGCGTCAATCGTCTCCTGGTCGACGGACACACCGGGAAGCTCATCGTAGACGTACGTGTAGTAGCGGTCCGCCCCGCCGATACCTGTGAGGCCATCGGCCTGCCCGAGTGCCACGCCCATATCGGCGTAGGTGCCACCGTAGGGAAGCCATCGCTCGGGAACCATCTGGAACGTAACTTCGCCCACCGGCTCCATAGTGACGGTGTATGATTTAGTCTCAGTCGCTGTTGGGGTCTCGGTTGTCTCCGTTGGCTCAGTCGCGGTAGAGTCCGTGGCGGAGTTGCTCGAACACCCGGCGAGCAAACTGCCGCCCGCAATCAGCCCGGCTCCCTTGATATAATCTCTGCGTGTCGGCTGTTCAAGCGCCGGTCTACCGGGGTCAGTCACTGTCCCTCACCCGTGATTACGTCAGCGACACGCTGGCGGTCAAACAGCTGTTCCTCGACGGGGAGTTCGGGGTATGGCTCGCCGTCGACGTAGCCCGGCCACTCACCGAACTGGTCGGGGTACAGTTGTTTCGCGGTCATTTCAGTCTGAAACAGGTTCAGGATCGGACCCTGCCGACGGGCACCTTGAGCGTATATCCGCCCCTCTTGGACGGCAGTTATCTTTCTCAGTACCTCGTCGTCTGCCAGTTGTGACCGAATGTCGTCGAGATTGTGGTACCCCGTCATCGGCCCGAGGACGAGTAACACGTCCGGGTCGGCGTCGAGAAGCAGTTCGGAGTCGAGCGTGATATTCCGCCCGTCGTCGCCGTACTCGTCACCAACGGCGTCGGCTAACGCATCGGTAGCACCCAGCGGGCGGGTGTGGGCAGCGTAGTAGCCCGGATGGTTCATTTTGTACCCCCATATTTTCTCGTCGGATGTGGAGAACAGGACCATGGCCGCGCTCGGCCGCTCCTGTTCCGGGGGCAGGCCCGCTCTGATAGTCTGCAGCATCGATTCGCGGACCGATGTGAGTGCCTCGTACCGGTCGCTCTCTCGGAACACCTGCGCGATCTTTCCGAAGATCTCCCAGAGCGTATAGTATTCGTACGCATCAGCCCAGCCTGATGGCGGTTTCTGATGAGTGCCGCTGAGCGTGTTCCCGAACCACGGGCCGACGTTCGAGCCTATCTCTTCGAGGCTACTGTCGTCCCATCCCTCGGCCGTCGCAACCTTCGCTGGGTCCGCTATATGGACATCGCTATCGAGTTCGTACAGTTTCTCTTTCGACGGCGGCCACGAAGAGTACAGGTCATCCCAGTCGATTGAGACTCCCTCCAGTCGGTGGAGGAACTTCTGATACAGCGATTGGTGGTATTCAGGCGCGTGCATCGCGTTGATCGCGTCGCCTCGCCCAAGCGCGACCAGCATGTCTACGTGGTGGCCCAGTATCGTGAACACACTCTGGGGGACCGTTTCGAACTCGACGGTTCCCATGGGCGACATTGTAACCAAGTACCCGTCATCAGCCGTGGTTGGTTCGGCCATTGAGGTCGACCCGTCGCCTGTGCCTCGCTCGCTCGGAGTTGACTTGGAGTCGGATTGACCTACACAGCCCGCCAACAACCCCCCACCTATCACCGCGCCACCATACTTCATGTAGTCACGTCTAGTCGGGGACTTGTGGTTTGTATCATCTCTCGACATGGTTGTTAGGCCCACCTAAAAATATATAACTGCTTCGGAATTTAGGCGCGCCTGAAAACTGGCCGCCGTCACGGACTCCGGTCGGTTGTCCCGGCAGTCCGTGTCACGTATGCTCGTCGAGAGCGCAACTTCCCCGCTGTTATCCACCCTGAGACATGCTGCATCTATTCACAAGCTGCGGCTGGCGCGTTCGAGACCTCGCTGCTACCGCTGACAGCCACAACAGCGGATCGGGGGAACGTACAACAGTAAAGTGTCCTTGCTGTGGACACACTAGTATGGCTGACGAGGAAATCGACGACGTGGACAGGGCAATCCTGTACGCATTACAGGAGGATGCTCGAAACATGTCGTCCGGGGACATCGCAGAGCGAACCGATACGTCCGACAGCACCGTCCGCAAGCGCATTAACCATCTCGAGTCCAGCGAGGTGATTAAGGGCTACAGCGCTGACGTCGACTATCAGCAGGCGGGCTATCCGCTCCGGATGCTGCTTTACTGCACTGCGTCGATTCCCGAGCGAGGCGATTTAATCCCGAAAATTCTGGATATAGACGGTGTGGTATCGGTACAGGAACTGGTCACCGGCGAGGAGAATCTCCTCGTGACGGCTGTCGGCGAATCGGATAGCGATATCACGCCCGTTGCGCAGGCACTCCTCGATATGGGTCTGACAGTGGCCGACGAAGTACTCGTTCGGAGCCATGAGACGACGCCTTTCGGTAAGTTCGATTCCGAAAACGGTAGCTAGCTGACGACGCCGCCGCGACCACAGGGTTACGCTCTGGACACCTGCGTGCCCGGGACGACGCGGTCAGACAGGGTATGAGAGTAACCGTCTCATGCCCGGCAACGATCTGATTTCCTGAGCAGCCTCTCCGAACAGTTTGGTAATATCACTCCATCTCAATACTCACTTGGTCCCTCATAGTCGAATCTGTGTACGTGTGTACAGCGGACTCGTAATCGAACGGTGTTGCCAGCACAGGCCGCGAGGTACCCGCTTACTCCCCTGGCGGTGGTTCTCGACCGAGCTTCAACCACAAAAACATAATGTTCTATAATCTACTATTTTAGGAACAAATTGGTAGTATAGAAGGATTTAATAATCAGTCCGTTCGCACTAGGGATGAAGACAACCCGAACTGGTCAATCACATTCAGTGATTGCCGTGATCGGTCACGAACAACGATGTCAGGACACAACTCACCGAAGTCGGTTGGATCACTCCCGGACACGACGGCTGACTCGCCGCTCGTACCTGTCGCACTCACATGGCTCGTGTGGTCGATGTTTGCCGCGAGCATTGCTGTGCTTGCCGTTCGGGTCCGAACCGGAGTCGCGTGGGAGATACCCGGCGTTGTTGCTGTCGATGGGCTGACCGTCCTGATGTGGGTGGTCGCCACCTTCTTCAGCGGTATCGTTCACAGCTACTCGCGCCGCTACCTGGCAGGCAGCCGCCTCAAAACGGGCTTTTTCGCCACTGTATTCGGTTTCACGGTGGTCGTGATGGGACTGGTCGCGGCTGACCACCTTGCCCTGTTCGGGGCGCTGTGGCTCGCGATGGGGCTGCTGATGGCGAAACTCATCGGAATCGTCGGCGGCTGGGACCAGGCACAGGCGGCTGCGACGGTCGCCCGCAAGTACTTCATCGCCAGCAGCGGGCTCCTCGCCGTCGCGCTGACGGCACTGTGGTGGGCGACCGGCTCGACCACGGTCTCGGGAATCACGGCGGCTGCTGACTCACTTGCTGGCCCGATGTGGCTGGTCGCCGCCGGCGCGCTCGTGCTCGCAGCGATGATTCAGTCCGCTCTGCTCCCGTTCCACGGCTGGCTTCTCTCTTCGATGACCGCACCGACGCCCGCCTCGGCGCTGATGCACGCTGGATTCGTCAACGCCGGCGGCATCCTGTTGACCCGCTTCGCCCCAGTCATCACTGTCGACCCTGCGCTCATGCTCGCAATCGTCGCCGTCGGCGGTGCAAGCGCCATCGGCGGGAAACTCCTGAAGTCGGTCCAGACCGACATCAAGGGTAAACTCGGCTGTTCGACGGTCGGCCAGATGGGATTCATGATCATGCAGGCCGGCCTCGGCTTCTTCGGGGCTGCTATTACCCACCTCATCCTCCACGGCTTCTACAAGGCCTACCAGTTCCTCAGTGCCGGCGGCCAAATTGAACACACTAGCCCGAGCGAGGGGACGCCACACACGGTAGGAACGACGACGAGCATCATCGGTGTCATCGTCACACTGCTGACCGGCATCGCCGGCGGCGCAGTGTTCGCGGTGCTGACGGGGAAAGGGACGAAGGTCGACAGCGGCCTCCTGCTGACGTTCTTTGTGGTGTTCACGACGCTCCACGCGGCCCGTAGCGCCGTACAGCATACCTCGCTTCCAACGGCGGCCCGCTACGGGGCCGTCCCAGTGGTCTTCTTCCCGGCTATCGTCATCTACGCCGCGGTCTATACGGGCGTCTCGGGGCTCATGCCTGTCAGCCCGGCAACGACGGAACTGACCCTGCTCCACGGCATTATCGCCGTCGTCTTCGTCGGCATCTACACCGGCATCGAGACCGGGGTTCACGAGCGCAGCCAGCGCCTCTACGTGGCGCTGCTGAACGCCGGTCAACCGGCAGCTGACACTGTGCTCACTGCTACGGAGGACTACAATGAGTACTGAATCCACCATCCACGACAGTATCGACACCGCAGCGACCACCGTCGGCTCCCTCTGGCCCATCCACTCGTTCGTGACAGCAAACCCCCTCACGGGGTTCGAGGACCAGCCGTTCAGTGAGGCAGTCACGCAGGCAGCCGACCTGTTGGGCGGCCGTGGCTACCCCAGCGCGGAGACGTTCCGTGCGGCGCTACAACACGGCCAGATAGACCCGGAGATTCTCGACGCGGAACTCTCCGAGGCCGGCTACGAGAACGACCCCGAGGTACTGCTCGACCGGATGGCCACAGCGACCGATGCCTCGAAAAGCGATTCCGACACCGCCACCGACCGCGTCGACCAGGTGCTGACGAAGTGGCTGTCGACGTTCCTCGACGAGGGGAGCGCCCACTGGTCGATGCCGAACCGCGAAGCGGGATTCTACACAGCTTTCTGCGGAGTGGCTGAGCACGACAGCGAAATCCCCGACGAGGGAATTATTACTGATCTGCCCGAAGCGCCGACTGCGGCCATCGAAGCGGTGCTCGCACCGTACCCGGTGAGTCAGTGGGTGCCGGTTTTCGAGGAGCAACTGACCGCCCTCCCGGGCTGGACAGGACTCATCAAGCAGCGTGCCGACGACGAGGGCGTGTGGCAGTCGGCGTACCCGATTTCACTGGCGGGGTACCTCGCGGCGCGTCTGGCCCTGCTAGATGCCGTCGGTGCTGATATCGCCCCCTCGAACGACAGCATCGACCCGGACCCGGCCGCCGAACTCGCCGGGGCGTTCCTGCGCGCCTGGGAGGCGACCTACCGCGGCGACCTCGTCGAGACCGTCGCCGCGGAGAGCCAGTCGCTCGCCGACAGTGACAAACCGGGCTGCCCGGACGCACAGATGGTCTTCTGTATCGACACGCGCTCGGAGATCATCCGCCGTCACATCGAGGCCGCGGGCGACTACGAGACCCATGGGTACGCCGGTTTCTTCGGGATCCCGATGGAGTACCAGGGATACGACACCGACGTGTCTGTCAATGCCTGTCCACCGATTCTCGACCCGCAGCACCACGTCACCGACGTGCCGACCGACGACGACACCCAGGCGAGCCACGACCGCTTGTCGGGCATCCGTGAGACCGCCGACGAAATCATCGAAACGGTAGAGGCCAACGCCGCCACAGCTTACGGCTACGTCGAGACTGCCGGGAGCGGGTACGGCCTCGCGCTCGCAGCCCGCACGCTCGTCCCCGGGTGCGTGCATGACCTGTTCGACGCGGTCGACGACTCGGTACCCGATGAACACGAGTTCTGTGACCCGCTCGTCCACCACCAGCACACCTACGCCGGTGACCTGCCGGTGGGGCTGACCACCGACGAGAAAGTCGAGTACGCCGCCACCGCGTTCGACCTGATGGGCTGGGAGACGTTCAGCCGCCTCGTCGTCTTCACCGGGCATGCCAGTGAGACGACCAACAATCCCTACGATTCGAGTCTGGACTGTGGGGCCTGCGCCGGAAATCCCGGCGGCCCGAACGCCCGCGTGCTGGCGAAAATCTGCAACGACGACGAGGTCAGGGCCGCGCTCCGCGACCGCGGTTTCGAAATCCCCGAAGACACCGTCTTCCTCGCTGGCGAACACAACACGACGACTGACGAGGTGGAACTGTACGATAGCGACGTACCCGAGAGCCACGCTGCCGATCTCGACCAGTTGCGCGCCGACCTCGCCACTGCCCGCGAGAACGCGGCCGCCGAGCGTGCCGAGTCCATGGGTGCCGACACCTCATCAGGGGTCACCGAGACGGAGCGCCGCGCCGCCGACTGGGCCGAGACCCGCCCCGAGTGGGGCCTGGCCGGCAACGCCGGCTTCGTCGTCGGCCCCCGCGAACTGACGAGTGATGTCGACCTCGGCGGCCGCGCGTTCCTCCACTCCTACGACTGGTCGACTGACGCTGACGGCGAGGCGCTGGAAGCGATACTCACCGGCCCGATGGTCGTCACGCAGTGGATCAACACCCAGTACTACTTCTCGACGGTCGACAACGCCGTCTACGGGAGCGGCTCGAAGGTGACCCACAACCCCGTCGGCAACGTCGGCGTCTACCAGGGCAACGGCGGCGACCTGATGACCGGCCTGCCGCTCCAGTCGCTGATGGCGGCCGACGACGACCCGTACCACCAGCCGCTCCGCCTCTCGACGGTCATCCACGCTCCGGTCGACCGCGTCAACGGCGTCCTCGCTGAACACCCGGAACTGGCAGACCTACTCGAAAACAACTGGCTCTCGTTGACAGTCGTCGATCCCACGCAGGACCACCGTGCCTTCGAGTACGAGCGTGACCTAGAGTGGTCGCCGGTGTCTGACCTGTCAGAAGCTGAAGCGACGGAACCGTTCGCACCCGCGGCCGCAAACGACTAAGCTGGCCCGAACAGCCGGTATCTGGAACTGCTGGCACACTAACTTTTGAACTTATATAAAAGACACTCAAAATAGAAAACCACTCCAAAATAACCCTATCTATGTAATTTGTCTACAATCAGAAATAGATACTTCCATATATGGTAAATAGTGGTGTAAACAACGCAAATAGAGGCTATCAAGCGAATATTTAGTGGCATAAACTGGACTTTTGATAGTATAACATAGAACTCCGTTTACATCCCACGCCAATAGAGAGAGTCAGCGCGGTGTGAGCCCGACACCGTCTGCGAGCAACTCGTGGGAGCGGAGCGCGTCAGCGTGGTCGCCGACGACGTGCTGGATCATCACCTCATCGACTCCGACACGATCAGACAGCTGTTCGAGAAGGTTATTGAGCGTTTCCGGGCTCCCGGAGATCGCTCGTGGCCACTCACCGGCATCCAGCGTGGCGGGCGTCGGTTCGGGCACCGCTCCGAGTTCGTCGATCGCTTCCTCGACAGATGGAGTCGTGCCAACGACCCCTCGCTCCATCCGCTTGAACGACGCTTCGGCCACGGCGCGGAGCCGCGCCGCTTCCGCGTCGGTCTCGGCACAGACCGCGTTCACTGCGACCATCCCCTGTGGCTCGTCGACGCCGCCGGCCAACTCCGACGATTCGAAGTGAGTCCGGTACTCCTCGAACGAACGGGTGGCCAACCCCGGTCGAATGAACGCAGCGAAACAGTAGCGCAGGCCAAGTTCGCCGGCCAGTGCGGCGCTCGACGGGCTCGACCCGAGAACCCACGGCACAGGCGTCTCCGCATCTGAACGAGGGATTTCCAGATCACTGTACGCGTGTCCGTCCGGGTAGCTGTCGTAGAGGTGCGAAACGACGGCTTCGATTTTTTCGGCGTGGTCTTCGTCGGGGTTCCGGACGCGGCGGTCCGTCCCGAGCGCGCGGTCCACGGCCGGAGACCCGTTTGCCCGCCCAAGCCCCGCGTCGATTCGTCCGGGAGCAAGGCCATCGAGGGAGCCGAACAGTTCTGCGACTTTGAACGGGCTGTAGTGGTTGAGGAGGACCGCACCCGACCCGAGCCGAATGGAGTCGGTTTCGGCGGCGAGGTTGCCGAGCAGTACCTCGGGTGTTGTTCCGGCGAGCTTGTTTCCCATCCCGTGGTGTTCCGCCACCCAGAACCGGGAATAGCCGAGGCGTTCGGCCTGCTGGGCCGCGTCGACGGTGTTCGAATACGCGTCAGCCGCAGTTCCGTCATTCGGGACCGGAGAGAGATCGACGATTGAGAGGTCCATATCCGCCCACAACGGTGGCGAGGTTTAACCGTTCGGCTACTCACAGTGCGTGGGTATCTCACTCGGGCACGCCGCTCTGATGGAACGTCCCACCCGGATATAACTGATATCTAGAAAAAGCAATAATTTTATGCAATACTATAATAATCAGAATGTCTCACTTCGCTATACTGGCTATCTCTGGGCAGTGTGAAGGTCGGAGAATTATATCTCTCGGGCACCTACCGAAACCCTCCGGATCCCAAATACGTGGGCCTCAAGCGCTATGAGGCCGTACATTCAGAGAATATACCGCCTCATTAATTGTTTCAGAGTCGCGTCACGGGGTCGTGCGTACAACGGGCCTGCTGAAATTACTACCAATATTCAGTAATACCTGTATATCTATCATATCGCGCTTTTTCCGGGACAGTCTTCTCAATGCAGTGCCGGTTACGAATCAAGTGATATCATGCCCTTGACCACAGTCGGCTCCATCGCTCGGCGGAACGCGTCGTCGATGTCCTCAAGTCCGGATTCGAAGTCGATGATTCCCTCAACGTCGACTTCGCCGTCGGCCAACAGGTCGACAGCCGCGTCGTAGGTGTTCTTGTACCGGAACGAGCCGTGGACGTCGACCTCGTTGTCGATGAGTTCCAGCACGTCGATTGGGACCTCCGCTTCGCTGGCGAGTCCGACCAGAACGACCGTGCCGCCCCGACGGACCACGTCGATTGTCGACTTGATCGACGGCTCCGCGCCGGAGGCTTCGACGACCACATCAGCACCGACGCCGTCCGTGTACTCGGCGACCGCCGCATCGAGATCCGTTTCGGTAACGTTGACGGTCAGGTCCGCTCCCCGTTCTTCGGCAAAGGTCAGCTTTTCGTCGACGACATCGGTCAGTATTACGTCCGTCGCGCCCGCGGCACGCGCGGCCTCCAGCACCATCAGCCCAATCGGCCCAGCTCCGGTTATCAGCACTGTATCCCCGGTTCCGACGCTGCCGCGGCGGCAGGCGTGGATGCCGACCGAAAGCGGCTCGCACAGTGCCCCTTCAGCAGTGGAAACGGCCTCCGGGAGCGTGTAGGCGAAGTCGGCCGGCCACGAGACGTACTCCGTGAACGCGCCGTCGTGTGGCGGCGTCGCCATGAACGTCACTTCCTCACAGAGGTGGTAATCGCCGCGCTTGCAGTGGGCACAGCGCCGGCACGGAACGCCGGGTTCGAGCGCGACCCGGTCACCCGGTTCGTGGTGCGTAACGTTCTCGCCCACTTCGACGACTTCACCGGCGCTCTCGTGTCCGAGGACGAGCGGGTCTTCGACGACGTAGTCGCCGATACGACCGTGTTCGTAGTAGTGGACGTCGGAGCCACAGATCCCAACGTCGCGAACGGCAACGAGTACGTCGTCGGGCCCGGGCGACGGTCTGGGACGGTCCTCCAGCTCGAACTCATTTGGTTCTACCAGTACAGCAGTTCGCATACCTGTTGGCACGGAACAGAGCCATAAAAATACACAGGGTGGGCCGCCCCATTGGGTTGCCGTGTCCAGCTACCACTCCGCGACGCTCCCGTCCTCGTGGTGCCATACCGGGTTGTACCAGTTGACCTCTGTCTGTGCCAGTTCGCGGATGAGAGTCTCGTCGAGACCGATACCGAGTCCGGGGCCGGTCGGCCGTTTGACGTAGCCGTCTTCGAACTGGAACGTCTTCGGGTCCTCCAGGACCTTGAGTCGCTGGCTCGTCGTCGGGTCGTGTAGATCGAGGTCCTGTTCGTGCAGCACGACGTTCTGGGCGCAGAACCCGACCTGCAGGCTCGCCGCGAACGCGACGGGGCCGAGCGGACAGTGTGGAACGACGGCTACGTCGAACGTTTCCGCCATCGACGCGACCTTGCGCATCTCGCTGATGCCACCGACGTGGGTCACGTCGGGCTGGAGTATCGACACCCCGTCGTCAACGAGGAGGCGCTTGAAGTCATAACGCGAATAAAACCGTTCGCCAGTCGCTATCGGAACAGTCGTCCGCTCGGCGATACTGGCAAACGAGTCGTCGTGTTCGGGGAGCAGCGGCTGGTCGATGAACATCAGATCGAACTGTTCGAGTCGCTCGACGAGATCCGCGGCCATCGGTTTCGAGACGCGGCCGTGGAAGTCGACTCCGACGAGGGCGTCGTCACCGACGGCGTCACGGATTGCAGCCACACGCTCAACCGCATGATCGACAGCGTTCGGCGTCTCAATCGGCCGAAACTCCCGGGCGAAATTGAACTTGAACGCTCTGTAGCCGCGTTCTCGGTCCTCTTTCGCGGCCGCGGCCACGTCTTGCGGATCATCGCCACCGAGCCACTGGTAGACGAGTAGCTTATCGCGGACGTGCCCGCCGAGTAGTTCGTGCACCGGTGCGCCGTAGTGCCGCCCCTTGATGTCCCAGAGCGCGTGGTCGATGCCCGCGAGCGCGCTCATGAGTATCGGCCCGCCGCGGAAGTACCCGCTCTGATAGAGCTTCCGCCAGTGATACTCGGTTCGAAGTGGGTCGGCCCCAAGGAGATACGCCTCGATAAGCTCGGTAACAGCGGCACGGACTGTCTCCAACCGGCCCTGAACGATGGGCTCGCCCCAGCCGACGATCCCCTCGTCAGTCTCCAGTTTAAGAAGCAACCACCGCGGCGGCACGGCGAACAGTTCGAAGTCGGTGATTTGCATAGCTATGTTATCTGCGAGGGAGTACTTGTAATGACTGGCTGCCGATATCGGCCCGACAAAGACTGTAACAAAAATAGGCGTACATTTATGCTGGAGGCTACCGGAGCACCAAGCGTACGCATGAGTGTAGTTGACAGCTTCTCCCTCGACGGAGAGACAGCTATCGTCACCGGTGCGGCGCAGGGTCTCGGCAAACAGATGGCGACCGGGCTCACCGAGATGGGGGCCGACGTGGCTATCGCGGACGTGAACATCGAGAAAGCGGAACGGACGGCCGCAGAACTCGACGGTCAAACGGACGTCGTCGCGACGGAGGTCGACGTGACGGACGAAGCCTCGGTCGAGGCGATGGTCGAAGACGTGACCGACCGCCTCGGACCGATTGACGTACTGGTCAACAATGCCGGGATCGTCGAGAACTCCCCTGCGGAGGAGACGAGCATCGAGTCATGGCGGCGGGTCGTATCGGTCAACCTCGACGGTGTCTTTCTCTGTGCCAAACACGTCGGCCAGCAGATGCTCGAACGGGGCGAGGGCCGCATCGTCAACGTCTCCTCGATGTCAGGCTTCGACGTGAACGTCCCGCAGAAACAGGCCAGCTACAACACGACGAAAGCCGGCGTCAGGATGCTGACCCAGTCACTGGCGGTCGAGTGGGGCGAGCAGGGCGTCCGCGTCAACACTATTGCGCCCGGCTACATGCGGACCGAACTCGTCGACGAAGTGCTCGAAGAGAGCCCCGAGATGGAAGAAACGTGGCTCGAGAACACGCCGATGGGCCGACTCGGTCGACCGGAGGAACTGAAAGAACTCGTCGTCTACCTCGCGTCGGACGCGTCGTCGTACATGACGGGGTCGACCGTCGTGATGGACGGCGGCTACACCTCGCGGTGAGGTGTCAGGCCTCGGGCGACGAGGCGTCGGTCAGTGCGGCCAACCGGTCTTTTACGTCGGCCCACTCGCCAGCGGTACCCGGTTCGTATGTCGTCGTCTCGAACGCCGATTCGACCAACTGCCGCCCGGTTTCGATGTCAGAAACCGTTCCGGCGGCGACGGCCTGTGTGAGGACGTTGCCGACAGCCGTCGCCTCGACTGGGCCAGTCGACACTGGGCGGTTGGTGGCGTCGGCCAGTAGCTGACAGAACAGCTCGTTTCTAACACCGCCGCCACCGAGCACGATATGCGATGGCGGGTCGTCGACGACTGCCGCGAGCGCGTCGAGTTCCAGCGCCGTTTTCGCCGCCAGGCTGTCGAGGAGACAGCGGACGATGCTGCCCTGCCCCGTCGGGACGGGCTGGTCCGTTCGGCGGCAGTAGGCCCGGATCTGCTCGGGCATCGGCTCGTCGATGCCGAACGTCTCGGCATCCGTATCGACGAGTGCGGCCCGTGGCGGGGCCTCCTCGGCGGCCGACAACAGCGTCTCGTACTCCAGCGGTTCGCCCGCTTCGCGCCACGCTTTGCGGCATTCTTCGAGCATGAAGAAGCCGTTGATGTTTTTCAGGAGCCGGACACTCCCGTCGACGCCGAGTTCGTTCGAAACGCCGTGTTCGAAGGCGTCGTCTGTCCGCACTGGTGCATCGCGCTCGACGCCGAGGATGAACCACGAGCCAGTGTTGAGGAACGCGGCGTCCTCGACCAGCGGGAGCCCGGCGACGGCCGCCGCCGTGTCGTGGCTCGCCGGCGTCACTATTTCCGGCGGCGAAGACAGCCCCGAGACGACGTCGTCATCGACCGCCCCGAGACATTGTCCGGGTTCAGACAGCGGCGGGAGCAGGTCAGTCGGCACCGACAGCTCTTCGAGCAGGTCGGTGGCCCACGTTCGTTCCTCGGGATCGACCATCTGCGTGGTCGAGGCAATCGTCACCTCGCCCGCCGGCACCCCTCCAATCCGTGCGGACAGGAGCTGTGGCATCATGAGCAGGCCGTCGGTTTCTTCGAGGCGTTCGGGCTCCCGCTCAGCGATGGTGTGGAGCTGCCACAGTGTGTTCGGCGTGTTCCAGTTCGTAATGCCGGTCGCGTCGAACAGCCGCCGCTTGCCGACGGCCTCGAACACTTGCTCGCGTGTGGCCGTCGACTCGGGGTCGCGGTAGGAGACCGGGTCCCGGAGCAGTTCGCCGTCGGCCAGGAGTCCGAAGTCGAGCCCCCAGGTGTCGATACCGACCGTGTCGAGGCCGTCGGCGCGGTCGTCGGCCGCACTGAGCCCGTCGCCGATGTGGTCGACCAGCGCGTCGACGTCCCAGACGTAGCGGCCGTCCCGTTCGACGGGTCGGTTGTCGAACCGGTGGACCTCCTGTACCGCGAACGAGGACTCGGTCACCTCGCCGAGGAACACCGTCCCGCCGCTCGCGCCGATGTCGATTGCGACGTGGTTCATGGGATGCTCTCAGGTGTGGTTCGCACGAGTGGTCACTGTCCGTAGCTGTCGAGCTTATCGGCCAGCCGGTCGATCTCCTCGTCCGGGAGGATCTCCGGCTCGCCGATGGCCCGGGCCTGATGGTGGATGCGGGCGCAGTACTCGACCATCAACGCGACCGTGTAGGCGTCGTCCAGCGACTCGTCGGCGGTCAGCACGCCGTGGTTGCGCAACAGCGTGGCGTTGAACGACTCGCCCAGCGCGTCGACGGCGGCCTCGCCGAGTTTCTCGGTCGCGTGCGTTTCGTATTCGGCGACTGGGACCTCCGTCCCGGTGAACGAGAGGAGGTAGTGGGAGGCGGGAATCGCCTCCCCGAGCGAGGCAAACGTCGTCGCGTACGGCGAGTGGGTGTGGACGACGCCACCGACCGCGGGCCGCTCGCGGTAGACCGCCAGATGCATCGGTAGCTCCGTCGACGGCTCGACGTCGCCCTCAACGACAGTGCCATCCATCCGTACAACAGGAACGTCTTCCGGTTCGATCTCCTCGTAGGGGATTCCCGACGGGCTGATCGCGATGTGGTTCTCGTCGAGTCGGGCACTCAGGTTTCCACCGGTCCCGGTTGTCAGATCGTCGTCGAGCAGGCTCCGGCCGTACTCGCAGATAGCGGTTCGCGTCTCGTAGTGTGGAATATCTTGAGCTGTCATGTGTCATGTGTCGTGTGTCGATAACTGTCGGTTGCGGCGAGTGAGGCGACGACAGGTATCGCCGTCACTCGGCGGGTTTCATTTGCTCTTCGAGCGCCATCTCCGCGTCGTCACCGAGCTGGCGCTGGTGGATCGTCTCGCCGCTGGCGCGGTCGAACAGGTGCACGTCCCGGTCCGGGATCTCCACGTAGACGTGTTGGCCCTCGCTGATCGGGCGCTGGCCGTCCGTCTCGACGATGAACGTCTGCTCGTGGCTCTGTGACCGGGCCTGGAGATAGACGTAGGAGATGCTCCCCATCGGTTCGACGACGTCGACGACGGCCTCGAACTCGTGGCCCGAGTTCGCCCGGTCGTGAAGCGTCATATCCTCCGGCCGAATACCGAGGACGAGTTCGTTTCGACTCCCAACAGCGGACTGCATCCGCTCGGTCAGGTCGAAGTCGAAGCCGTCCGCGCGGAGGGTTCCGCCCTCGACGGTGCCCTCGAAAAAGTTCATCGACGGCGAGCCGAGGAAGCCGGCCACGAACTGGTTGGCCGGGCGGTAGAAACACTCCAGCGGCGTGCCGACCTGCTGGAGTTCCCCGTAGTTGAGGACGACGAGCCGGTCGCCCATCGTCATCGCCTCCGTCTGGTCGTGGGTGACGTACAGCGTCGTCACGTCGAGGTCGTTCTGGAGCCGGTTGATCTCGGTGCGCATCTCCGCCCGGAGCTTCGCGTCCAGGTTCGACAGCGGCTCGTCCATCAGGAAGACGTTCGGGTCACGGACGATAGCGCGGCCGAGCGCGACACGCTGTTGTTGTCCCCCGGAGAGTTCGCCGGGCTTGTCGTCCAACAGCATATCGATGTCCATCATCTCGGCAGCGGACGTAACGGCTTCCTCGATCTCGTCGGCGGACATGTCCGT
Organism: Haloarcula sp. KBTZ06; assembly: GCF_048595605.1. Classification (NCBI taxonomy): domain Archaea; kingdom Methanobacteriati; phylum Methanobacteriota; class Halobacteria; order Halobacteriales; family Haloarculaceae; genus Haloarcula; species Haloarcula sp. KBTZ06. Next base: position 82,252 of record NZ_CP184339.1, on the reverse strand, counting down.
CGACATTTTCAGCCCAAAGGACATGTTCTCCTCGACGGTCATGTTGGGGTACAGCGCGTAGTTCTGGAACACCATCGCGATGTCCCGGGCGCGCGGGCCGAGTTGATTGACCACCTTATCGCCGATTCTGATATCGCCCTCGGATTGCGTTTCCAGCCCTGCGACGATGCGCATGAGCGTCGACTTCCCGCTCCCGGACGGACCGACGAAGACGATGAACTCGCCATCGCGGATGTCCAGCGAGACGTCGTCGACCGCGACGATTGACTCATCTCCTTCACCGAATCGCTTCGTAACGTCGTCGATTGTGATCTTTGCCATTATCTTGCCTCCGATGTGCGGCTAAGTGAAGCTACCGCCGCCGCAGGGGCGTCGTTTGCGAGCGATACGTGTCGTGGTGTGGACAGCGTCGTCATTCTTTGATCACCACGCCGAAGCTGAGCCCGGCCGCGAGGTACTTGTTGACCGCGATGAGGAAGATGACGACCGGAACGATCATCGCTGTCGAGGCGGCCGCGAGCATCCCCCATTCGATCGAGCGCGAGCCGATGAACGAGTAGACGAACAGCGTCACCGGTACGGCCTCGAAGCTCGTCAGCACGAGCCCGAACAGCAGCTCGATCCACGCGAAGATGAAGCTGATGATGGCGACCGAGAAAATGCCGGGCTTGGCCGCCGGGAGGACGACCTTCCTGAAGCCCTGGAACTGGGTCGCGCCATCGACACGGGCCGCCTCTTCCAGCGTCTCGGGGATGCCGTCGAAGAACGCTTTCATCACCCAGACGACGAGCGAGAGGTTGATGCTGACGTACATCAGCACCATCCCGACCCGCGTGTCGAACAGATTGAGCTCCCGGAAGATGATGAAGAAGGGGAGCACGACGGCAATCGGCGGAAGCATCCGTGAGGAAAGTATCCACACGAGCACGTCCCGCTCCATGGGGATATCGTACCGCGAGAGCACATACGCGGCGGGGACGCCGATCAACAGCACGAGGACGACCGACGCCGACACCATGACGAGGCTGTTGGCGAACGCCGCGACGAACCCGGAATCCTGGATCAACTGGATGTAGTTGTACACCGTCGGCAGGAAGATCCAGTCCGGGGGCAGCGAATTCGCTGTTCCGGGCGGCTTCAGCGACATCGAAGCGAGCCAGTACAGCGGGAACAGCACGATGAACGACCACGTCAGGAGAATGGTGTGTCGAACCACCGTGACGATGGTCTCACGCGTATCCTTGTCGAGTCGCTGTGACGCGGTCGCGGAGTCGCTATCCGTTGTCGCCATCAGTCCCACACCCCCTCGAAGCCGACCTTCGCAATGATGACGTTACACAGTGCAACGACGAGGACGAGGTAAACGACGGCGATCGCTGCGGCCACAGTGATCTGGTTGTTGATGAACATCTGTTCGTAGATGTTGATGCTCACGAGCTGGGTCGCCGTCCCGGGACCGCCGCCCGTGAGCCCGTACACCACGCCGAACGTTCGGAACAGGTCGATTAACCGGATGAGCGTCGCGACAAACACGACCGGCTTCATGTAGGGGATGATGACGTGGACGTAGCGACGCCACATCGGCGCACCGTCGACACGCGACGCTTCGATGAGCGTCTTCGGCACCGACGAGAGGCCGGCGTAGAAGATGATGAACATGAACGGCGTCCAGTTCCACGCGTCTAAGAGAATCACCGTCAGCAGCGGGATTTCTGAGAGGAAATTCGGCGCTGCGAACGGCGTGCCGGTGTTTATGACGTACGGAATAATTCCGATTTCGCTGTTCAGCATGATCCGGCCGATGGTCGCGAGCGAGACGGGGGCGACGGCCATCGGAATGATGAACAACACCCGGTAGAACGACTTCGCCCGGTCGGAGCCGACGCCGGCGACGAGCGCGGCCAGGACGAACCCGAGGACCGTTTCGAGGAGCAGCGCGGTGACGACGACAGTAATCGTGATGACGAACGAGTGGATCGCGCCGCCGCGGGTAAACGCCGTCTCGAAGTTGCGCAGCCCCACGAAATCAGCTGCGAATACATCGAGTGTCGGCTCCGCGATCAGGCTGAGATACAGGTCGTAGGCACCGGGGAAGAAGGTGATCATCACCATCACCGCCACCATCGGTGCCATGAACCAGTACGGGAGGTAGTCGTTCCACAGGTCCCGCAGCCTGGCGAAGGTCGATTGAGGTGTCGTTTCCGTTTGCGTTGGTGTACTCATTTGTGGGATGTGTTGTGGCGCAGGTGTGGCTGAGACTTAATTGCTGTAGATGTCTTCTGCGATGGACGCCGCCTGGGTCATCGCCTCCTCAGCGGACTTCTGGCCGGCGATGGCGCGCTGCAGTTCCTCCGAGTACCGCTGGCCCCATTCGGGGTACTTCCGGTCGAACGGGTCCGGCGCTGCTTCCTGCAGGGATTCGAGCGTGACCTGTGCGAAGTTCTCGCCGACGCGAGAGCGGAACTCGTCGTTCTCCCAGACGGACTGTCGGACGGAGAAGGCGGCGTCGCCCTCGACGTGCATCCAGGTGTTGGTCGGCTGCGAGGACGCCCACACCATGAACAGGAACGCCTGCTCGGAGTTCTGGGCGTTTTTGGACGTGGAGATCTGCCAGTTGAACGCGTTGGGCGAGAACTGGCCATCAGCCGGACTGGGAACCTTCGCGATACCGACGTTATCCGCAACTGAGGAGTCAGAGCCGGTGAGTCCGGGCCAGAACAGGTTCGCGTCGGAGACGATGTGGCCGGCGCGGCCCTCCTGCATCGTCGAGAGCACGTCCGACCAGGTCTGGGTCGAGGCCCCTTCGGGACCGTAGTCCTGCAGCAGGCTGACGTACCAGTCCGCCGCGTTGATGACGCCGTCGGAGTCGAGGCCGGAATCGTCCGGGAAACTGTCCCAGAGCTCCGCGCCGTTCTGGCGCAGGAACGTGTTCAGGATGTAGATGTTCATCCCGTACCCCTTGTCGCCACGGCCGACGGTGCCGACGACGTCGGACTCGTTCTCGTGGATGGCCTGTGCGTTCTGACGGAACTCTTCGAGCGTCTCCGCGACCTCCAGGTCGTGCTTGTCGTAGAGGTCTTTGCGGTAGAACTGCGTCTGGACTTCGACGGTAATCGGCATCCCGGTCCAGGTGTCGCTGTAGCCACCACCGTGGGCCTGCCAGCGCGACGCCTCGAAGAGGTCGTCGGTGTCGTACCAGTCCTCGTCGAAGAGGCTGTCGTCGTCAAAGAACGGATCGAGCGGCTGTATCCAGCCCTCCTCACGGAACTGGTTGACGACCTGATCCATGTAGAAAACGTCGAACTGCCCAGCGCCGGTACTGACGTCCGTCTGGCGCTTGGTCCGGAACTGCTGTTCGGGCAGGACGTTCCAGACGACGTCGATCCCGGTCAGTTCCTCGAAGACCGGGACCGCGGGTTTGATGGCCGAAACCCAGGGGTGCTGGACGGCCCCGATGTTGATCGAGGACCCCTCGAACTGTCGCCAGTCGATATCGGCGTCCTCGTACTCGCTGAGTGGAATCGCGAGCTCGCCATCGCTTCCGTCGGTGCTGGTTCCGCCATCACTACCCCCACTTGAGCCGTCACTTCCGCTCCCATCTGAGCCATCGCCGCCTCGTGTACAGCCAGCGAGACCGCTGAGTAGTCCGACACCTGTCGCTTTCAGAAACGTCCGCCTGTTGGAGTTGGTCATGCCAGTTTGCCTCGTCACTACCGAATTACCGATGCATAATAAAGGTAATCATCTGTAAGGTAGAATACCCATCCCACTGGGGGAGATCCGACGGTTTGCAGTACTAGGACGCCTCTATCTACGAATTCCTCTGTCGCCCGATTACGGGAGACCGTGGCAAGATTTTAATACACGGTCCGAAAACATCGATAGTACGGATCGTGGCTGAGTCCGCTGTGTGCGTCCAGCTCGGCTGGACCAGTGACAACGGGCTACGGCCCAGACCACCCATGACCCGACCCACACCAACTCACGACCGAGGTACTGCTGTAGTGACGACCGCGACCCGACCGTCGGAGGACGACTGATGCGCGCCAGCACGTTGACCGATGTCGGCGAAATTACCGTCGAAGAGCGTGACCGACCGGACCCTGCGGATGACGAGGTTCTCGTTCAGGTCGGCGCCTGTAGCGTCTGCATGACCGACTATCATATGTACCACGGCACCTTCGCCGCAGAGACACCGCTGGTCCTGGGCCACGAAGGTGCCGGGACCGTTGCGGAAGTCGGTGCCGACGTTGAGGGCTTCGCGGTCGGAGACCGCGTCGCAATCAACCCCACCGTCCCCTGTAACGCCTGCTCGTACTGCAAGAAAGGGGAGACGCACCTCTGTGAGAACAACACGAGCATCGGCGGTGCCGGTGACACCATCCTCGACGGTGCCTTCGCTGAATACGTCCGCGTCCCGGCGATCAACGTCGAGGACATCGGCGAGATGTCATTCGAACGGGCCGCACTCGCCGAACCGCTCGCCTGCTGTGTCCACGGCGTCGAGCAGACAGACATCAAACCCGGAGACAGCGTCGGTATTATCGGCGCTGGCCCGATTGGCTTGCTGCTCCTGCAGGCGTTCCGCAATGCAGGCGCTGCCCCAATCGTGGTTTCCGAACTTGATGACGAACGACGAGAGCTGGCTGCCGACCTCGGCGCAGATGCCGTCGTCGACCCCAACGAAGAAGATCCCGAGGAGGCGATCTGTGCGGCGGCCGGCGGACCGGTCGACGTCGGCGCCGAGGCTATTGGGCTCGTCCCGACAATCAAGCAGGCCAACGCTGTGACTGCGTCCGGTGGCTCGACACTCATCTTCGGCGTCCCTGACCAAGAAGCGACAATGGAAATCAGCCCGTTCGATGTCTTCTTCGACGAGGTCGACTACCGCGGCTCGTTCTCCCTGACGACCGAGGACTTCGAGCGAGCGATAACACTGCTCAGACACGAACGCATCGATGCCGAGACGCTCATCACCGAACGTATCGGGCTCGACGATCTCCCGACAGCGTTTGAACGGATGGGCAACGCTGAGGGGCTGAAGAAAGTAGTCGTTCCAGGGGATTCCGAGTGAGCGAGTACGACCTCCTCGATACTGTCCGGAAATGCGGTCGTCGTGGCGCTTGACCACGGTATCGCTATGGAAGCAATTCGTGAACTCGAACAGTACAGTCCACACTTGACGCGGTGCCTTGCAACCGGCCGCAGTTGTTCTGGAGAGAAGAACGAATAAATTTCGACAGTCGGAACTCGTAGCGATCCAGAAAATAGTGATAAATAATGTAGGATATCTTCTGGGCCTACTGCACATGCCACCATCTGTTCTGCTCTAGTGAACAGGCTTTTGTCGCGGCGGGTCGAAACGACGGTCAATGACCGACGAACCACAGTATGCAGTCGAAGCAACCCAGACATCGGTGGCTATCCTCGAAGCGCTTGTCGACGCGACGGGGCCTGTCGGCGTTACAGAGCTTGCCAATCTCGTCGGGGTTTCCAAGAGCGTCGCCCATAACCACCTCTCGACGTTGCGTGCGGCCGGATACGTGGTCAAGCGCGCAGAGAAGTACGAGGCGTCGCTCCGCCCGTTGTTTCTCGGTGAGCGAACGCGTGATGGACTCAGTTTCTATCAGGCGGCGAAACAACAACTGGACAATCTCGCGACGGCAACAGGGGAGACAGCGACACTGTTCGTCCTCGAAGAAACGGCCGGTGTCCCGGTGTCGATCTCCGAACCCGAGGACGGCTGGGGAGTCCCGTTCCACGCGGGCGAACGGTTGCCACTCCATGTCAACGCTCCGGGAAAGGCACTGCTGTCGTCGCTCCCGAGTGATCGCGTCGAATCGGTTCTCGATGAAAGAGAGCTTGTCGCACCGACTGACGCAACTCTCGTCGACCCAGATGAACTCATCGAGGAACTGCGCCGGGTTCGTGATGACGGCATTGCGTTCTGTAGAGGAGAACAGTACGAGGGGATTATCGGTGTTGCCGCCCCGCTCCCTGACGTCAGTGGTGATCGGATCGCTGCACTGGGCATCTGTGGCCCCGTTGAGCGTTTGAACGGCCGATACCTCAGGGAGGATATCACCGGGCAGGTCCTCAGCACGACAAAATCCATTCAGGTGGCCCTTACATCGAATTGATGGGTTCTTGAATAACGGGCGTACTACTGTTATTCTATTCTGTTGGTGGCCGCCATCGGAATGGACGAACGGCCTCACTGCCACACACCGCTACCGACGACGCCTGATCTTCATGCGTCGAAAAGATAGTTTCCGGTCACCCCGGCATCAGAAGTAATCTCACGAAGGAATCGCGGATCACTTTATGCCCCCTCTGTACTGACTGTGAGATTAAGCACCATCGTGTGAGTGCTACTGCTGTCAATCGCGTGCTGTTCTCTACAGCAGAACAGGCCGCAGGATTGAACAGCGAGGTGTTGTGGGGACAGTCCCACCGACTACAACAGCGGCTATTGGTCTCTAACTCACGTCCACCGCTAATATGAATATAATTGACACATTTCCGGTCATATATCTCAAAATTGGAGATGGAATTGCCAGATATACGTCTATCCCATCCAAGTCTGTATGTCCCATACGCAACATCTGATCTTCCACGGAAGTAGATAGCTCTGATGGGTATCGCTACGAGACGACGCAGCACCAGATAACTACTGCAACCGTGACCCTGTCAGAGACGGAGACAATGCGGTTTCTGTGGGAACTGCAGGAAAACCGACTGTGCCCTCACAATGGGGTGCCACAGCCCGGGCACAGCGGGGGGCCGGATTCGGGGAGCGAAAGCCCGCAGTGTGGGCACCCGTCATCGCCTTCCGGCGTCCGGATCTCCGAGACAATGTCGGATGTCTGTGTGCGGATTGCATCTCTCGCGGCTATTCCTGTAAAGCCATCAGCAGGTTCCGCCCCGCGATACTGGGAGAGAGCGAACCGGGCTCGCTCGGCAACAAACTCCTCGTCCACAGTGAACTCTTCGAGTTGTGCTTCCGGGAACGCTTCCACGCTCTTAGTGCCGGCAAGCAACCCCAGCGCTTCGGCTGCCCGCCCGCGGACGTATCTGCTTTCGTCTTCGAGACACGAGACGAGTGCTTCCCTGGCGTCTGTAAGCCGTTCGGGACACGCAGAGCCGATAACGACGAGAGCTGTGCTCAGGTGATATCGAACCAGTTCGCTGTCCGCTCGAAGATGCTCGGCGAGCGAGTCGACCTGATAGCGGAGTCTGTCGGGACGGCCCATGGCGACGTGGGCCAGCGCCTTCGCCAATTTCTCCCTAACTTCTGGTTTGTCGAACTCCAGGCCGATGCGCAGGTCTGCCACGACTTCAGGCGAGACGACGGCATCGGGATGGTTGACGGCGACGTAGCCCAGTGCCTCTGCACACCGGGCGCGAACGTAGTAGAACTCCGACTCATCCGCCAGTCGCTCGGCAAGCGTCGGGACAACCGGAACCACGCTGTCCGGCGCGCTCTCGCTGACCGTGACGAACAATTTCGCTGTCGTGAGCCGTGTTGGCCGCTCGCTATTCTGCAAAAACACAGTGAGCGACGTCAGTACGCCGTCGAACAGTTTCGGCTGGTCGTCAGCAGCCGCTTTGAGTGACCGCAAGCACGCCTGCTGGTCAGCCGCTCCGGCCATCGAAAGCCGCTCAAGTGCTGTCAGTGCGTCAGCTTTCTCTCCTTGTTCGAGTAACGTCACAATCTCTGAATCTGGAGGTGCACCGGATTGGTCGTCCATCGGTCCGTTGTCGGCATTTCTCGGAGAACCCACAAAACCCCTTGCCTCCCGGGTATTACTCGATCCGAAATAACCGCACACCGTTGAAACTGTGATACCGCCATTAATGCCGTATATGGTAATGCATCTATGGTTTATACACCTATTTATGAGAGATGTCGGTAGAGAGTACCGATATTTGGATGTATTTGTGTGGCGAATATATTAATCAGCTCACATCGGGCGAGTGGCAATATAAGTAAATACAGTAACTGTCTGCTGATCTAGTAAAACGATGCCCAGCGTAGCTGGATATACGCGGCAGCCCACTGGATTTGTCGGACTTCCGCCCGTTTCAGACAAAAGCTAAATGATGATGTAGGTTTTCGGTTCGCGCATAGATGAAAAGCAAACGCGCGTCGTTCGAGGGCGCTCTCGAAGCATTGGGTGCGACAGTTTCAAGCACTGCCGAGTCCGACCTCGAAGCCGCTGTTACGGAGGCAGTCACGGAGCCTGCAGTCGGGATCGCGCTCGACAAAACGGCCGGGGACGAGGCGTTTTCGCTCACGGAGACGCCGGTCACGGTCGACCCCACTCCGGTCGCGCTTCGCGAAGCGACCACCGGCGTAACCGGTGCTGAACTCGGCATCGGCGACTACGGTTCGCTCGTCCTCTCGATGACCGAAGAGGCCAGCGAACTCCTGAGCCTGTTTGTCGAGCGTCACGTCGCCATTCTTCACGAGGAAGACATCCAGCCCGATATGGACGCGGCAGTGGCAGAACTGGACGAACGGTTCAACGAAACCGGTGGGAGCGCGATCATCGCAACAGGACCGAGCGCGACAGCCGATATGGGCGCGCTCGTCAAAGGCGCACACGGACCCAAGGAAGTCCACGTCATCATCGTCGAGGAGGGTGCGTGACGATGGCGACCGCCGACGAACTCCGCGAGCTGATGCGGACCGAGGGCGCGGCAGTCGCGGAGAACACCCAGGGGTTCAACACGGGGCGCTACGACTCTGTCGCGGACCTGGGAGACTACGAGGAACTCAAGCAAGCGGCCCGGAGTATCAAGGAGGACGCCATCGAGGAACTTCCAGATCTCCTCGACCAACTGACGGAGGCCGTCGAAGCGAACGGGGGAACGGTGTACATCGCCGACGACGCCGCCGACGCGAACGACTACATTCGCGATGTCGTCGACGAACGAGCGGCTGACCGGGTCGTCAAGAGCAAGTCGATGACCAGCGAGGAGATCGAGGTCAACGAAGCGCTCGAAGCAGACGGTGTGGACGTGGTCGAGACGGACCTGGGCGAGTGGGTGTTGCAGGTCGCCGACGAAGCCCCTTCTCACATCGTCGCCCCGGCGATTCACAAGTCCCGCGAGAGCATCGCGGAGCTGTTCAACGAACGGTTCGAGCCCGACGAGCCGCTGGAGACGGCCGAGGAACTGACCCGCTTCGCCCGGAAAAAGCTGGGCGAGCAGATCATCGACGCGGAAGTCGGCATCACCGGTGCGAACTTCGTCACGGCCGATACCGGGACGATGGCGCTGGTCACCAGTGAGGGCAACGCCCGCAAAACTGTGGCCGCGACGGACACGCACGTCGCAGTGGCCGGCGTCGAGAAGGTCATCCCGACGGTTGGAGACCTCCACCCGTTCATCGAACTCATCGGTCGCTCGGGCACCGGACAGGACATCACGTCGTACGTCTCGCTGCTGACTCCGCCAGTCGACACGCCGGTCGTCGATTTCACCGACGACGAAACACCGCTGTCGGAATTCGATTCCGACCGCGATTTCCATCTCGTGTTGATCGACAACGGCCGACTGGAGATGCGAGATGACGAGCAGCTTCGGGAGACGCTGTACTGCATCCGATGTTCCGCCTGTTCGAACTCGTGTGCGAACTTTCAGAGCGTCGGCGGCCACGCCTTCGGCGGGGAGACGTATTCGGGTGGCATTGCGACGGGCTGGGAGGCCGGCATCGAAGGGCTGGACGTGGCCGAGGAGTTCAACGACCTCTGTACCGGGTGTACCCGCTGCGTGAACGCCTGCCCGGTCGGCATCGATATCCCCTGGATCAATACCGTGGTTCGGGACCGGATCAACCGCGACAAGGACGCCCCCGGAGAGTGGCTCGTCGACGGACTCACGCCCGACGAGGAGGACGACGGTGCGCCACTGCAAAAGCGCTTCTTCGGCAACTTCGAGACCGTCGCAAAGCTCGGCAGCGCCACCGCACCGGTGTCGAACTGGCTGGCCGACACGACAGTCGCACAGCAAGCGATGGCCCGAATTTTGGGTATCGACCCGCGACGTGACCTCCCGATGTTCGAGCGGGAGACGCTCGTCGACTGGGCCGCTGCCCGTGACTCACAGGTCACAAACCCCGAGCGCCGGGCGGTGCTCTACCCGGACCTGTACACGAATCACGTACAGGTCGAGCGCGGCAAAGCCGCGGTGAAGGTGCTCGAATCGCTGGGCGTCGACGTGGTGGTCCCACCGGTACCATCCAGCGGCCGCGCGCCGCTATCACAGGGTATGGTTGCGACGGCGACAGACCACGCTGAGCGGGTCACAGAGGCCCTCGAACCACATATCGCAGACGGCCGCGACGTGGTCGTTATCGAGCCGAGCGACCACGCGATGTTCACACGGGAGTACGAGCGCCTCCTCGACGAGTCGGCGTTCACCGACATCGCGGAGAACAGCTACGAGGTCTTCGAATACGTGTTCGGGCTGCTCGACAACGGGGCGTCCGTCGAGTCGCTCTCGACAGTCACCGGCGCTGAAATCGCGTACCACAGCCACTGCCAGCAGCGGACGCTCGGGCTCGAAGCACACACTGTCGCTGTGCTCGAAGAGTGTGGCTACGACGTCGTCACGTCCGATGTGGAGTGTTGCGGTATGGCCGGGAGCTTCGGGTACAAGTCCGACTACTACGAACTGAGCATGGACGTCGGCGACCGACTCCGGACGCAGTTGCGCGAGGACGGTGTCCAAGACCGCCCCGTCGTCGCAAGCGGGACTTCCTGTCTCGAACAGATCGACGCCCTGCTGGAACGGCAGCCGCGCCATCCTATCGAGCTGTTGGCGACATAAACTGAGAACCGCGTGCAGGCAACAGGACACAGCCCCTAACGCGTGTACGGCCGTTATTTATCCCGTATTTATACCTCTTGCGCGTGTTGGGCTACGTATTGGAATGGACACCACGACCCGAGATGTCGTGCGTGCCGGTGTGACGCGTGCGTATCGTGTCTTGTCCTGTCTGCGGTCTGCAGTGCACGTATGCAGGTCCGCTACCGACAGCTATTCGCGGAGTGGCGGCGCGGCGAGCTGTCCGTTGTCGAACTCGATCGGCGACGGCGCTTCGACGACTCGGAGGTCGTCACGGTCGCGTGCGGCCTCGACCAGCGCGGGTGACGCGTAGAGCTGGTGGAGATGCATCGTGTCGGCCGCACGGAGCACGCGAACGGTGTCGGTGTCGACGACCCCTATCGTCGACAGTGCGGCGACGATGCCGGCGCGGTCGGTTTCGACCACTGGCGGTACTTTCACCCCGCGAATCGTGCTCGCGGTGAGCGCGTTGATCAGCGACGTCTGCGCGTCGAGTTCCGCGACGACATCTTCGTGGACGACATCGGCTGAACCGACGCCCATCGCGTTCCCGTGGGTCTTCTCTGTCAGCCCGCGTGTGAAGATGCGCTTGATGTCTGGCGTCTCCGGAGCCGGCTCGTTTATCGAGAACGGTCGGCGGCCGATGACGTTAGTATCGAGTCCCTGGCCGCTGATTTCCTTCCCCTGGCGGTCGAATACCACGAGATCGAGTTCATCGAACGGGAGCTTGGGCATCAGTTCGTAGGCGGTCTCTAACAGTTCCGCCTCGCGGTCGAGGAAGCCACTTGGCGGCACGCCCTCTATCAGCGTCGTCTCGTCGTGCTGGTCCTCGACGATTGCGACGCCGCCGACAATCGGCAACTCGTCGAGCAACTGCCCGGTGATCTCTGGAATCATCCGCCGGAACGACCAGTCGACGGCCCACTTGTGCGCGATCTGTGCGCCGCGTTGCTTGCCCATGCCGATGACGAGCATCTTCGAGAGCCCGCTTTCGACTGGCCCGTCGAAGTCCGTATGCGGTTTGACGCGGTTGATGGGAATGATTGCATCAGCCGCCACAGCCGTATCGTCTGCGACGACGGGCACGTCCCGGTCCGGCGTTCGCCCGACCTCGACCACGTCCATGGTCGACCGGATTTCACAGCCGATAGCCGACTCGGTCACGCCGAGTTCGTTCAGCATCGTTCGCTGGCCCTCGCCGGTAGCCCCACCGTGGCTCCCCATGGCCGGGAAGACGAACGGCTCGTAGCCGGCGTCGGAAACTGCGTCGGCGACACCGGCGACAATAGTGGGCAGGTTCGCGATACCACGGCTGCCGACGCCCAGCGCGCCTTCGCCGCCTTCTGGCACGTCGGCAAAGGACAGGGACTCGACCGCCCGGGCCGCGTGTGTTGCGACGTCGTCCGGCGCTATCGGGTCCGTCTCCCAGTTCTGTTCGATGACGCCGAGTTCGGGGAGCGGCGGGTCGCCACAGGCATCGACGATTGTTTCTTCCGGAACGGAGAGGGCGTCCGCCGCGATCTGTTGATCGGATGCGTTCATACGCAGCATATCAGACTGTCTGTTGATAAACGTGAGCCACGGATTGAACGGTACTGCCCTTCCATCGTGATGCGGCAGTCCGGTAGTACCACTCGAAAATAGCCACCGTGTCTCGGGGGCCGGCATTACTCGCTCGGGTCTGGGATAACGAGCACGGCCACGTCGTTGACGTTCGTCCCGGTCGGCCCGGTCTCGACTGTCGCCTCGATTTGAGAGAGGTACGAGCCGGCGTCGTTTGCGAGAAGCGCGTCGCGGGCCCGTTCGCGGTCGGCGACGACGGTCGCGTCAGCGATAGCCCCGGCCACGTCGGAGCTCCCGTCTTCGCCGTCAGTGTCGACGGCGGCGATGACCGCGTCGCCGTCGTGGACCAGTGCGCCGGAGAGGACGAACTCCTGATTGGGGCCGCCTTGTCCACCGTCCCCGGTCACGGTCACAGTCGTTTCGCCGCCGGCGAGGAGGACGGCCGGCGGCTCGACGGGTGTTCCCGTCGCCGTAGCTTCTTCGGCGATAGCGACGAGCGGTTTCGCCACCTCGCGGGCTTCGCCGCGCAGGCGAGACGTGAGCACGAGCGGTTCGTACCCGGCTTCCTGTGCGACAGCAGCGGCGGCGTCAAGTGCGGTTGCGTTGTCCCCAATGAGATGGTTCGTGACCCGGTCAAAGACCGAATCGTCGGGAAACGGTGTCTCCGATATTCGGCCGTCTCGTCCGGCTTCGAGGTGGTCTCGAACGGCCGGCGGTGGAGTGAGGTCGTACTGAGCAAACACGTCAAGGGCGTCCTCGTAGGTGGCTTCGTCCGGAACTGAGGGCCCGCTACCGATGGTCGAGAGGTCGTTCCCGACAACGTCGCTGATCAGTACCCCGGCGACAGTGGCGGGAGCCGCGCGCCGTGCTATCTGCCCGCCTTTCAGATCCGAGAGGTGCTTCCGGACCGCGTTGATCTCTTCAATCGGGACGCCACCACTCAGGAGTCTGTCGGTCGTCGTCTGGAGGTCGTCCAGCGTCAGGTCTCCGGCCGGAGCCGACAGAAGCGCGCTGGCTCCGCCGGTCAGGACAAACAGCACGAGCGTGTCTTCGTCGGCGTCGTCGACGGTTTCGAGAATATCGATGGTCACCTCAACGTTCCGGTTCGACGGTAACGGGTGGTCTCCGACGGAACTCCGGACGGTTTCGGTGTCGATAGCCTGCTCGACGACGACGTGGCCGCCGCTGAGGGAGTCGCCGAGAATGGATTCGAGCGCGCGGGTCACGCCACCCGTGGCTTTCCCGCCGCCGACAACAACGACATCGGTGTAGTTGCCGAGGTCGTACGTTGTCTCACCGACTGTCAGCGTCTCACCGACGCGGCTGACGACCGACCTAGTGGCCACTTCTGGCGCAGCCGCGGCCACGGCGGCCTCGATACAATCGAGTGCCACCTCGCGTGCAGCGTTGGCAGCCAGTGCGGCCCGGTTCTGAATCATACAACTGTTTCCATCCGAATCGGTAAAAGTCCCCTCGGTAGCAGAGGTCAGCGAGCGCTGTCTGCCGCCATGAGATACCAGCCCTACCGATAATGTGATCATTATATAGCTACTGTTTAAAACCGTCCCAATATACCCCAGCCCTGCTGGAAGCTCCGTCCGAAGATATTCCCGAGTAAGGGTACTTGTAACCGAGTGGATTGCCCAGTTAGAACTGGGTAGAGGCCAAGAAATAGAGCATTCTGACATTTCCTGTTACAGTCAGCGTCCGATGCACCTCCGTCCTCATCGTGCCGGTATCCACCTCTCAACTCTCCGGGCTACTCCAGTCGCCAGTTCTCGGTGTATTATATTGGGCTGGTTGAGCAAGCCAAATGTTTTGGATCAGGACCAGTGGTAGACGTTGTTTTATATCATTACGTATGGATTATCTGTATCCTTCATACGGACATCACTGAATCGATGAAGCAAGCAAGTATCTACATCTTTGATATCGAGATCAAATAACTGGCCTGAATGTGGATCTCTTATTATATTTGTACATATAACTCGATCAGCAACCGGCGGCGTTTATTCCCCTTCAGCACTGAGCGTCGATTCAAGCCCTTTTTCAAGCGACACTGTTGGTTCATATCCCAGCAGTGTGCATGCGTCACTGAGATCTGCTTCGCTCTCCTTGATGTCATCTGTGCGTTCAGGGACGTGTTTTATCCCCACATCCGTTCCAACGACATCTCGGACGGTTTCGGCGAGTTCGTTGATAGAGATACTTCGTCCAGTTCCGACGTTGAACGGCCTGCCGATAGCATCCGTTGTAGCTGCAAGCAGGTTTGCACGTACGACATCATCGACGTGGACGAAATCTCGCGTCTGTTCCCCGTCACCCTCGATTGTGAGCGGGGTACCGGCCTGCGCCTGCCGGATGAAGGTGCCGATGACACCGGCGTACTCCCCGTCAAGCCCACGCGGCCCGTAGACGTTGAAGTATCGTAACGGAACTGTCGGCAGGCCGTACCGTTCTGTGTAAAACTGCGCATACTGTTCACCGAGATGCTTCTCGATTCCATATGGAGTGCGTGGGTCGGCCGGCTCCGCTTCTCTAATCGGGACTGTATCGGGATTGCCGTATACGGCGGCACTTGAGGCGAGTACGACCCGTGCATCCTGCCGTCGAGCGCAATCGAGAACGGTGACGGTTGCCGACCCGTTGAGCTCGTGACAGTCGACCGGCTGCTCGATTGACTCGGGGACACTAACCATCGCAGCCTCATGAAAAACTATGTCGACGTCGTCCATCGCTTTGCTGACTGTTTCCGTATCTCGTATGTCCCCCTCAATTACAGTCACATCCTCCGGGAGGTTTGCTCGCCGTCCCGTCGAGAAGTTATCAAGGACTCGAACATGGTTCTCCACCGCTAACGCTGATGTTAGATGGCTTCCAACGAACCCACCACCCCCGGTAACTAGCACCCGACAATTGCTGACATCATTCATCGACATGTCATTCGAAGACGCGGTTTTCATGTTTTAAGTTATTCGTAGACATACGTCTCCTTTCCCGAGCGAGTCATCTCGATCTCACAGAGACTGTGCCGAACTATAGTAGCCATTGAAAATCAATGCACACCTGATCGCATGACGGCAGTGCGATCAGTGTGTACATCGTTTCAATTGTTACTATAATCCCATCTGATACCGTAGCGGCCATGCGTTGTATCCCCGCGTCAGACTATACTTTGTTACCTGCTTTTTGCGGATAATACAGGATTGGGGCAATCTCGGAAAGCTGGGAATAACAATGTGATAACTCGTTCACAGCAGAGCACAACGGAGTCCACTACTCGCCACAATGATACCACTATACGTACTGGAGCGTGTGGGCGACCACACCGAACGACCGCCATCGAGAGCGGTTCCGGAGTGGGACTGAGATGTCGGATAGAATCCAACAATCACCCGCTAATGACGGTATCCGCGAGGTTTCCAAGAACTTGCCCGCGGTGGGACTAGTCGCGACCGAGTCGAACGCTGAGTGGATCGCGGCTGAAATCCTTCGCATACACTCACGGGCACACCAAGCAATCGTTACAGCTGCTGTTGATGCTGACCTTCAGGCACTCACTTTTGCCCGGTGGCTTGATGCAGAGGTGGTTCTCCCTTCTGGAAACTGGGCTGAGACCGATACCCCTCGCGAGCGGTTGCGTCTGTTCGCTAAGCAAGCTGGGTATCCGGGACTCCTGTACCATGGTGAAGAGAAGGGGTCAGTTAATCTCTCGGCAAGCCGCGAAGCCCTGGAGAATACCGAGGAATTCACAGTCGAAGCCCGTCTTGAGCCCGTCACCGAGCCGGACCCGACTGTCATGGTCGGAATTCCCGCGTACAACGAGGCGGCGACGATTGGGGCAGTAGTGGAGTCAGCTAAGAACTATGTAGACACCGTTCTGGTGGTCGACGATGGGAGTACTGACGACACCGTCGAAGTCGCAGCGGCGGCCGGTGCAACAGTGTATGAGCACGACCGTAACATCGGGTATGGCGGTGCCCTCAACAGTATTTTCGACCAAGCTAGCCGTGGTGACGCCGACTACTTGGTCATACTCGACGCAGACGGGCAGCACGACCCCAGTGACATCCCGGAATTAATCGAACAACAGCGGAAATCCGGGGCGGAAGTTGTCATCGGCAACCGGTTCGATGAGGATGCAGACACCGAGATGCCGTTGTACAGGCGGTTTGGCCTATTTGCGGTTAACCTCATGACAAACCTCAGCCTCGGAATCCTCAAGCCGGCAAATCAGATCAGCGATACACAGAGCGGATTCCGTGCGTATAGTACAGAGGCCATAACCTCGCTCGCTGAGGACAACTCAATCGGAGACCAGATGGATGCAAGTACCAATATTCTGTACCATGCTCACTCAAATGGCTACCAGATCACAGAGGTTCCGACGACGATAGATTACGACGTGGAGACTTCTAACAACCTTGGCCCAGTTGAGCATGGGCTCACGCTCGTTGGAAACATTATTCGGACGGTTGAGCGAGAACATCCGATTATGTTGCTCGGCGTGCCTGGTGTCTCCTGCGTTCTGATCGGATTTGTGTTTACTTACCTTACGATGTTCAACTATCTTCAGTCCGGAACTTTTCCACTTGGACATGCTCTGGCTAGCACTACGTTCACAATTATTGGCATCCTCGCAGCCTTCACTGGAATCATTCTCCACTCCTTAGAATTATACCGCCAATAGCTGGCAGTTCAAGTATTCAACGGACAAATTAGGGTTCGTATCTTTCTTTCTCAGGTGTCGGTTTACCAGAGTGTTTGATTTTTGATTGGGAACAACTTCTGCATAACAAAGGGTAACCTATATGATTCGTACGTCAATGGAGCACGAACCCATATTAGACTATCTGGAACGGGGACAGCGCTACGAGTCAATGATAAAACTACGGGAGGCACTGGAAATATGACTATCTGCGTCCATGGGCTCGGCTATATCGGGCTTGCAACCGCATCGCTGTTCGCCAACGAAGGCACCGATGTCATTGGTTTCGATGTCAACGAAGATGTGATAGATCGCCTCCACGAGGGCGAGCCCAAAGTCAGCGAGTCGGAGCTTGAGTCGTACATTCAGGATGCGTTAGAGTGTAATCTAACGCCGAGCCGTCGCCCCCAACCCGCTGATGTGCATATCATCTGCGTTCCAACACCGTACGACGAACTGAACGATGAGGCGGATCTGACCTACGTGAAGGACGCTGGGCGAAACGTGGCCAACGTTCTCAGGCCTGGCGACACCGTCATTCTGGAATCAACGGTGCCGCCGGGAACAACTACCGGAATCCTGGCGCCGATCATATCACGAAGTGATCTCAATATCGGTGAAAATGTCCACTTGGGGTACACACCGGAGACGGTGATGCCGGGGAATACGCTCACAGAACTCCGAACCAACGATCGAATCGTTGGAGGTGTTGATGAGGCCTCGGTTAGCGCTATCAAGTCCCTCTACGAACCGCTTACCACCGGAGAGATACATGTCGCCGCTGACCCAACAACCGCCGAGTTCGTGAAACTCGCACAGAACGCTGAGCGAAACGTTAGTATCGCGTATGCTAACACGCTCGCTCTCCTTGCAGAGAACTACGGCATTGATGTGCGGTCTGCGATCACCCTCGCAAACAACCATCCGCGGGTTGATATTCTGAGTCCAGGCCCAGGGGTAGGTGGACACTGCCTTCCTGTCGACCCACGGTTCCTGAGCGATGGCTCTGGTGCAACGGAGCTGATCGATATAGCGAACCGGGTCAACGGCAGGATGCCTGAGCACGTTATCAGATTACTCGAGGACGCTATCGACTCGCTCGAAAATAAGACTGTAGCTGTCCTTGGAATCACGTACAAGGGTAACGTCAGCGATACCCGAAATAGTCCAGGCTTGGAAATAGCCCAGCTTCTCGGTAATGTCACAGTGGATACACGCCGGGCCATGGATGGGGGTTGGGACGAGGGATCAGTCACTATTCACGACCCACGGGCGACGGACTCCAGACTACAGCTCGTTACGCTCGATACAGCAGTAACTGGCGCTGATGCAGTGATATTCGGGGCAGCACACGATGAGTTTGCAGACCTTAACCCGGAAGACATTCGGTCGAAAATGACGGGCCGAACCGTGGTTGACCCGGTCGATGTAATCGACGTGGATCACTGGACTGAGCACGGGTTCGATGTCCGGACAATCTGAGTTGTTCTGCGAATACCATTCTGTTAGTAACAACCCCCTCGCGGACGGCTGGTCATCATCAACGGCGTAGGAGGCCCATAACAAATCCTGTTGACGACTCACGGAACCGCTATGAAACCTGATCGGGTGGCACTATTGTCAGAATTTCGACTCATGAGGCGAGGACGACAATGACTGACAGCACTGTGGGTTTCGTCCTTGGAACGCGTCCCGAGATTATCAAGTTAGCCCCGGTAATTCAGGAGTGTCACCGGCGTGGCGTCGACACACACATCATCCACACTGGGCAGCATTACTCAGATTCGCTGGATACCGTCTTTTTCCGACAACTCGGATTATCACCGCCAGATACGAACCTCGAAATCGGATCTGACGATCACGGGGCTCAGACTGGTGCGATGCTCGCTGGTATTGAGAAAGAACTTCAAGATGCCGAGCCAACGGTGGTGTTTGTCCAAGGGGACACGAACTCGACTCTCGCAGGTGCACTAGCGGGGAGCAAGATGGATGTCGACGTAGCCCACGTCGAAGCTGGGCTTCGGAGTTTCGATGACGACATGCCCGAAGAGACGAACCGCGTCATCATCGATCACATCTCCGATTACCTCTTTCCCCCGACCGCCGAGACAGCGGCGTTGCTCCGAGACGAAGGGGTCCCCGAGGACCGCATCACAGTCACCGGAAATACGATCGTCGACGCAGTCGAAACCTTTGATGATGAAGCCGCAGACAAAAGTCGGATCCTGAGTGAACTCGGCCTTTCCGAAGGGCAGTTCGACCTATTGACTGCTCACCGGGCGGAAACAGTTGACGACCGGGAAGCCTTCGAGCGGATTCTCAGCGGCGTTGCACGGGCAAGCGCTCAAGCGGACCGGGAGGTCATCTACCCGATCCATCCCCGAGCAGAGGATCGCCTCGAAGAGTTCGGTATCGCAGTCCCCGATCAAGTTCGTCTTATCGAACCACTGGGGTTCTTCGATTTCCTCAGATTAGAGAGTGCAGCGGACTTGGTGTTCACCGATTCAGGTGGTGTCCAAGAG
The DNA here is from genome assembly GCF_048595605.1 of Haloarcula sp. KBTZ06. Lineage (NCBI taxonomy): Archaea > Methanobacteriati > Methanobacteriota > Halobacteria > Halobacteriales > Haloarculaceae > Haloarcula > Haloarcula sp. KBTZ06. The sequence goes on along the minus strand of NZ_CP184339.1, from coordinate 62,605 downwards.
GAGACGAGCATCCTCGGGACACCGTGTGTGACGCTCAGGTATGGAACTGAACGCCCTGAGACGGCGTTTGTCGGTGCGAATTGCGTTGCCGGCCGGGAGCCGAGTAGTATCACTGCAGCGGCGACACAGATGCGCGGAAAGGCTGAGGATTGGACGACGCCTTTCGGAGATGGGACAGCCGCCATTCAGATACTCGATTCAGTTTCGGAACTCCCCGTCAGGGAAGCAGTCACAGCGCCCGAGTGACCGGCCAGTAAGCACTGTGCGCCCGGTGCTGCTTCGGGTAGTTTCTCGAGTACGAATTGACCGCTCTTCAACGACTTGTTTGACCAAGGATAGGGAAGAACGACCAAATCTGTACAACTGGAAAGGCGTGTTCTGTCTGGTTGCTTTCCCGGTGGTAATTCACCGATTGACAACAGGTTACTCCCCATCCAATGACCTTATTTTGGCCAGATTCCGGACGGGAACTCTTGGCACTAATCCGTTACATGAACTGGTAGTAACTGTCTAATTTTATTACTACGACCGCACCAAGCGATAATGGCTACTGATGCTGATGCGAACATCGAGACGGAGACACTCCCGATCGATCTTCTGTTGGTCGGACTCCTTGGCTTCTGGCACCTCGGTGTTGCCCAGGGGTATTTCGAACAGTCTCCCGCAGGGATTTTTTTGGGGTTGGGGGCGGTACTTGTTGCACCGGGATACGCTCTAGTTGCGCTTCTATTCCCACGAGGATCTTCTGAGTCTGGTGGACTGTTTGACAACCGGGAAGGACGAATATCTGCCGGTGAACGACTTCTCCTTGCAGTCGGGAGCAGTGTCTGTATAGTTCCACTATTGGGGCTCGGGTTAGTCTTGGGCTCGCTTGGTGCGACTACCGGATCGTATCAATTCGCTATCAGTGTTACGACGGTACTTCTCACGTTTGCTGCAACGATCCGACGGGCGCGAGTGCCATCAAATGTGCGCTTCAGTCCCCTGCGGTGGATGACAACTGTACGGAGCCAAACGTTTTCAACACCGTCTGGGGGTGTTCCGACGATACGCATTTTGCTTGTATTTGGGCTTCTTCTCTCCGGTACCGGAATCGGGTACGCGGCCATATCGACTGAACGGGGTGAACAGTTTACCGAGTTTGCGCTGGTAACTGAATCCGCCGACGGAAAACCCATAGCGTCTGAGTATCCGTCACAGATCCCGCTCGGCAGTTCTCGGACTGTTCAGGTCTCCATCGGCAACCATGAAGGCCAAGAACTAAACTATACTGTTGTTGTCATTGCGCAGAGAATCGAGAACGGCAGTGTCCTGGCCACCGCGCGGATTGACCGATTCAGAAACCGTGTCGGGGCGGGTGACACTCTCAAGCGGCCACATGAACTGTCCCCCACGCTGGTCGGTGATCACATTCGAGTTTCATACCTCCTCTACCGCAATGAACCACCAGTTGAGGCGAATCCTCGTCCCGAGAACGCGTACCGCCGCACACACATCTGGGTTAACGTCATCAGTGGCTGATAGCATAGGCTCGCGCTCCGCAAGGACCAAGCTAGCCCCGTAACGACTATTCGAGAGGTCTATTTTCTGCTATGTGTGGTACCTATGCTTGGCACAGCACACCTGTGACAAGCGCTTATTGTTTTCTAATACGAGATAGTATCAAAACGATGATCTCACAAGCCAGAAGGAATCCCGATTATTTTGCACGGGACACCACAGGCATTGGAGCCAGATGATATTCTCATTCAAAGTTAATACTGTTCCGCTGACATGATTTCTGCAGGAGAAAATGAATTGCGAAGACCGTTCGCACCCCTATCACGTCGTTCCTTCAAAAACACCGAAAAGGATCAGACTACTTCAATGACCCGCTCAAACAGGAGGGAGAGAGTAATAAGCCAACCGACAAGCTTGGCAGCCTGTAGCCGACGCCACCACTGCCCGTCTGCCAGCGGAGGGAACACCTCACTAGTTACGAGTAGGATCAGAAACAGTCCGACAAGGTAAACTCGAAGACCAGTGATGCCAACGACCCAGATGGTGACTAGCGAGAGCGTTCCTAGAGTCACAAACGATACGAGAAACCACTGGAACCGACTCTGGCTAGGTTTTGACATCGACATGGATGAAACCCACTTGGTCTCCGGCATATGGATTACGTACTAAAGCATAGTGAGACCTGACAAATAGTAATTCTCCTGAAAAGCTATGGTTGTGGTCGATAAGACACCGGCTAACGATACGCTGTTTTATTATTACACGTTAGCCCCTCCGCAATCAAAAAACGATATTGTCTGTATAATACCAATTCAGATCTGCCACCTTGGGGGTTATCACCTCGTCCAGAAACCACTCTTGTCTGTCGGTAGCAATGTTGTACTTAAGTATCCCGGTATACAGATTACAACTCAAGATTAATATGTCGGGGGAATGCCACACGAACGGTGAGAATCCGCTTGTGAGTGTAGTAATACCTACGTATGGGAGAGATGGACGCCTGCCAGCCGCGATTAAAAGTGTGCTTAACCAACAGTACGACCGGATCGAACTGCTGGTCGTTGATGACGGGTCACCGACACCTGTAGCGACGACATTACCCGAGGATATTTTGAGTGACGGGCGTGTGAAAACTATCCGGCATAAAGAAAACAGGGGTGCAAACGTCGCCCGAAATACGGGTATTCAGACTTCAAATGGTGATTATGTCGCGTTCCTTGACGATGATGACCGGTGGGACGAAACGAAGCTCAGGAAACAGGTCGATACGTTCACTGAATCATCACCCGAAACAGGAGTCGTTTACACATGGGTCAAACGGGAGAGCTCGACTGGAACAACGGTTTCAACCCCGTCTGCGGCGGGCGAGGTGGTCACAGATCTGCTGACCGGCGCAAACTTCGGACAGTTCTCTTCGGTTCTAGTCGACACTGAGGTGATCTCCGATGCCGGGCTGCCCGACGAGAGATTTCCCGCGTGGCAGGACCGTGAGTGGTTTTTCCGGCTCGCACAGGCTTGCGAGTTCCAACCGGTCACGGAGACACTTACGTATCGCCAAACTGGCCGAGAGGATAGCATCACAGCAAAGTTCGAACAGAAGCGCGACGTCGCCTATCCTCTGTTTGTCGAGAAGCACGGCAGCCTCGCAGCGGAGTACGGGAAATACTACAAGCGGACCTTTCTCGCGTCCATGCGACGCTCGCTTGCACGGTCAGCAATCCATGCTGGACGGTACGACGAGGCCCGTAAATACTTCTTACTGGCCTTTTTTGCCAACCCACTCTACCGTCCTGTCCACCCCCATCTGCTACCCTCCTTGGGAGGAGAGTGGACCTACGAGGGTGTTGCGTCCTTGCGTCGGAAACTGACAGAGACCATACCTGCAAAATGAGGACGTATTGTGGTATTGTGCTTTGGAATCCCACTCGTACCGGGACTCAGTTGACAACATTTCTGTCCGCTCAAACAAAGCCTATCCGCTTGAAACGATTACAGATATCCGTATGAATACGCTACATCGACAAACTGGTAGGTAACACCGACTAAAATACGGTACCGAACAACTCGAACGGATAGCTTCCGCCTGATACCAATTTCTAATACACAGTCTGTGCTACTTCGATGCCATCGGCCATGTGAAGTTTGGTACCGAACGAATCCAGTGACTAACAAAGTCTATCTGACGGGTCCAACACAATAATGGACGAGCCGACGCCTTCAGATGGTGCTGGTTCTGCTGTCTCGACAGTAGCCGAACAGAATATCTCAGCTGCGACGGACGGCGACCGACCACTGCTGGCCTTTTTTATTCCGGATCTCTCTGTCGGTGGTGCAGAGCAGGTCGCGATCACAATCGCGAACGGGCTGGCCACCCGGGGGTACGACATTGACCTTCTCCTGTCACGGGCGAGCGGTGAACTCCGTTCAGAGTTGTCTGAGCAGGTCTCTATCGTCGAGCTTCCACCATCGACGACGCCAGTGGTTGGGGTGGCCGCACATCTGCCGTTCCTAGCTAGATATTTAAGTAAACACACGCCGGCAGCGTTGTTTCCCCATCTTGAACACCCAAGCATTGTCTCGCTCGCTATCAATAGGTTCCTCGACATCGATACAACTGTCATTCCGACGCAACACTCCGCGTTCGGACACGAAGTCGAGGCGACACCAAAGGATCAGATTGTCGGACGAATCGTCCCTTGGCTTTACCCCGCTTCGGATCAAATCATCAGTGTTTCTGAGGGCGTCGCAGACAGCCTCACTGACAGTACTCCAGTCGAACGCTCGGACATCTCAGTACTTTATAACCCAGTAGATGTCGAACAGATTCGTGGACGGGCCAGCCAAACAGTCGATCACGACTGGGTAGAGAACGATGATCGGGATGTCGTCCTATTTGTTGGGCGACACGCACGTCAAAAGAACTTGGATGGATGGGTCCGTGCGTTCGAGAAGGTAGTCAGTAGGAACTCGAATGCACGTGCAATCATAGCAGGAAAGGGACCGTGCCGAGCGAAAGTTCAGGCGACGGTCGAACGACAGGGCCTGTCAGACGTGGTGTCGCTTCCTGGATTCGTCGATAACCCGTATCGATATATGGCAAAGTCAGACGCTTTTCTCCTCTCATCTCGGTATGAAGGGCTACCGACGGTCCTGATCGAGTGTTTGGCGGTTGGATGTCCGATCGTTTCAACGGACTGTCCGAGCGGCCCAAGAGAAATTCTCTCCGATGGAGAGTATGGGACACTTGTTCCTATGGATGATGTGGATGGATTGGCTAACGCAGTCCGTGACACGCTTGCTGGTCCTCCTGATCCTGACCGGTTGCGGTCCCGCGCCGACGACTTCTCGCCGCGACCTGTGTTTGACGAGTACGAGCGGTTCCTCGAAGAGCACGTCTTCACAACCTAACACTATCTGGCGGGCATTAGTCCAGGACTTCAGACATGGGGAGCTGTCCATCAGCGATGATCGATTCGTGGAGGTTCGCAAGTCGCTGACCGTGTGCTTCCCACGTCCATCCCTTCGATACCAACCGTTCCTTACCGTTTGTTCCCATCCGTTCTCGCTCTTTTGGATTGGTGATGAGACTGTTCAGGGCGGTGGCAAGCGCATCGGAGTCTTTTTTTGGGATCAAGAGGCCTGTCTCTCCGTCTACCACCTGTTCTGGGATACCGGATACGGCCGAGGCGACAACCGCAGTTTCGCTGGCCATCGACTCGTATATCGTGTTCGGTCGGCCTTCTGCGTGGCTTGGGAGCATGAAAATATCTGCGGCAGCGAACCACCGCCGGAGACCCAGCGGTGGGACTTCCCAGAGGACCCGATAGTCCTCGTGGTGGCTATCTTTGAGTTCAGCGATGAGGTTTGTGCGGAGATCACCGTAATGACCGACGAAAACGAAGGCTACGTCGTCGTTATGAATATCATCCAGGGCTTCACAAATCTCGTTAATCCCTTTCCGTTCCGTGTATCCCCCACAGAACATGATTAGTGTGGTATCTCTCTCAATTCCCAGTTCTCGCCGAATCGTCGCCTCGTTGTCCGTTGGATACCGCGCTGGGTTCGCCCCGTTTGGGAGCACAGTAGCTTTCGGTGTTTCGGTAATACTGTTGGCGATTCGTGCGAGTGATTCACTCACGCAAAAGATGCCGTCCGCGTAATTGAGAGTCTCTCTGATTTTTCTCCGACTGATCTGTGAGAGTTCATAGAAGCTGTTTAAAATTTTCCCACGCCCCATGACTGTCAGCGGGATATCGTTGCTCCTACAGTACGGCACTAACCCGTAGCCATCGTAATGGATGTGGCCAGCATGGCAGATATCCGGCGTCTCAAAGTTCGTTGAGAGATACTCCGGGAGCATTTTGGAAAACGACCGTGACGACAACGTGTATTTAAATAACTTTTGCGGTAATAAGTAGAGGAATCTAGGGTAATGGACCTCGTGAGAACTGTAATCATGTCGGCTCGGTATGTCGCCGAACTCGGAGTAGGGACCTATCGGAGGCGCTCTCGGACGAGGAGTAACGACATCTAGACTAGTATCTGTCATACTGAGCGCCCTGATGGATCGGAAATTGAACAGCCCCATATAGGGATTAAAGGGGTCTGGATGGTTCATCGCGCTTACGACCGCATCGTACATGAATACTAACTGGAAGTGGGTCTCATTAAGTATGCAGCCGGTACTGGCTGTCCTGTTTGTGTCATCCTTGTTGAAATCTGAAAACAACAGATAAAATCCACATAAGTTTACTTGTATACTATCTATATTGAACTGCGTAACTACATTTGGGATGGTCCATTCACGATACTGTGGGTAGAATATTTATAACTATACCATCCACTGCAAAAAGTCTGCACTGTGCAGACTAATATACACGAGTGGCTACGTACCCTTACAGGAGACCAAGTAGATGGGGGCGAAGAGGGACTCCGATATTTTTTAGGTGGAGCTTATAATGGATTATATTTCTCACTGACCACTCAGTACCCTCTCGGCACGAACATTTACGAAAAAAAGTGGGATTTACTGATCGTACTAGACGCCTGTCGTGTGGACGCGTTGCGGGAAGTCGCACCCGAATTTGAGTTTATCGACAGGGTTGATAGCGTGTGGTCCACAGGAAGCTCTTCTCATGAGTGGTTGTGTAAAACCTTCACCCAGGAACACGCAGACGAGATCTCCGACACAGTATATCTCTCTACGAATCCGCATACTCAGCCGACATTTAAAGACGGGAAACGGCCACCGCGCAAGTACGTTGTGCCAGTTACTTGGGCAGATTGGAACGTAGTAGACGAAAGCCAGTTCAAACTCCTGAAACAGCTTTCTCGCCACCACAGGTACGAGGACTACTTCGATACGATTCCGCCGAATATCGTGACCGACCAAGCGATTCTTGCGGGACGAAAGCTCGACTTCGAGCGGATGATTCTTCACTATTATCAACCACACCGGCCGCATGTGGCATCCGCATACAGGGAACAACGGGATATCACTGACGCTGAGGATCACCCATGGGAAGCTATCGAACGTGGGGAGATATCCAAGCAAGAGGCTTGGGAGAATTATCTGGATAACCTTCGATTAGTCCTTGGCTCAATCCGTCGCCTGCTCAGTAACATAGATGCGGAGCGGGTCGCCATCACTGCTGACCACGGTGAATTGTTCGGAGAGATGAAACAGTATGGACATCCGGAGGGGATACCACATCCTCATCTCAAAAAGGTCCCGTGGGCTGTTACATCTGCCACAGATCAAAAAACCAGCAATCCGTGCGTGAGCGTTGCAGAGCAAGAAGAACCATCGAAGTCAGACGTCGAAGATCGTCTAAAGCATCTTGGATATATCTAATACCTCTCCTTGCTGATTGTTGAAGACTGAATTATTCGTTTCAGGCGATTTTCGACCGTTAGGTCAGTAGTGGGGAATATGAAATGGTAAGTATGCAGTTCACAAGATTTTGTATCGAATAACCAGATACCTATATAAAGTAACAATTTATAATACCATAGTCGGGTCGAATTCGGTACAGCATGTTAAGAGCGAACTACCTTGAGAAAGAAGTCATTACTGGGGCAGGAAATCAGTGTGAAACGAGTGAAGTGAATTCGGGGATATATGGCTGTTTCAGCCCGAGGAATGCCATTAAGGGACTGTTTACCAAACGAAAAACGGTAACAGTGGAAACTGTCGTGAGGAATCCACTTGGAAAGATCGCAACCACTACCGCCGAGGCGTGGATGGGCTCTGACAACAGGGCAGACAAGTCTGAGGAGACTAACCGGGAGGTCTCCAATGAGTAGACCAGCTTACGTGCCCGATAGTGCCGAAGACATCACGAATCACGGTGTTGGTCGCGATCACAACCCGAATGATCCAGACCTCTCTGCCGCACGAGAAGTTTTAAATGCGCTTCATAGTGCTATGGACGCTGCTGGGCCGAACGGATCGATATTTGTTCCGGAAGGAACCTACTACTTCGGAAGTGAGGACGTCTACTCCCTCATCAATCTGGGTGGAAGTCAGCCACGTGGCATCTCAGTTTACGGCGAGGGGCCTGCTAAGTCCACACTTGCGGTGACTGAACACATGGATCCTGCGGTTATCTCGAACCAGACGGCGTTTATCTACGACGGGGACGCAGACCATGGGGATGTCGAGATTCGTGGGCTTACGCTGGACGTAAACGCTCCCAATCTGGGCGATCTCAACGCGCACAGCGGCGGAGCAGATGGGTTCTCGCTTTCTGGCGATCCACTGTCGTTCTCGCTATACAATGTTCGGATTACAGACACCTATACGCGGGGTATTAGATGCAGGCAGTACCTCTCATCCGCGAGATACTGTACCCTCAACCGGATCGGCATCGAATATCACAAAGACAGCGGATCAAATACACATCCGTTTGACTCGTTGCAGACGCCGAAAGGCAGCACCACGGTCATCGAAAACTGTAAAATAAAGAACTGTCCGGGTAGTGCAATAAACATTCGATACGGTGACGGAACCTACCGAATCCGGAACGTGTACGCCGCTGGGACAGGTAGTCAGTTCCTCAAACTCTCCGCCGGAGAGAGGGTCGAACTGCGCCGCATCAACCACACAGCATACACAGCGGAACTGGAATCGCTGCTCCCAGACGAGCCAAACGATGGATTCCTGGGTCGACACTTCATCCAGAGCCTGGGGGATCGTGGGGACACCAGCGTGACGTTGGATATGGAACAAGTGTCGACGAAGAACCACACTTCGTATGCATTCCAAGTCCGTGATTCGGTGGGCGGTCCATCTGATATCACATGGATCGGCGATAGGATCGCGTTCGCCGGTTCGAACATGTACACTGATGATGAGGTCATCCGCGACCGACAGGGGGCAGCGTTCAAGAACGTTGATGTTGGCGAGATATCGGTTCACGACACCGATGCGAAGGTGTTTGAAACCGAGGACTCGTACGGCTCTATCGCCACGCTCTCCACGGGTAACGTCGGTAGTGTCGGAAGTATGGGGGACATCAATGTAGGCAGTCACCTCTCTGGAGGGAGCCCGCTGAATGTGGATGTTCCAAGCGAGGACGAGGTAGGAGTGAAGAGCCAGAGTAGTACAGAGGAGGAAACGACTACTACTGAGACCGTAGACGACTCACAGAACGACCTCCCAGACTGGACAGCCCGGTGGGGCGGTGACCCTTCGGATTGGTCAGTCGTCTCGAATGATTCAACAACGGGCGACGCATATGTCGAGTTCAGTGCCAGTTCCGTTAATTCGCATGCAATGTCTTGGGACGATGTCGGCGAAAATACCGATATCGAGGTACTCGGACTGGTCCATGTCAGCTCGGAAAACAACGATGGCGACGGCTGGGGCCGTTTGATCGGCCGAGGAGGCACCGATGCCAGTGGAAACATGGTCGGCTATTCTGTCTGGTTTGTTCGAAGCGATGGGAGCATCAAGCTCCGAGTTGAGAAGGACTTCAATGGGTCACAAACCACACTTGGCGAAACTGTAGCCAATTCAAACCCCCTTGATGAATGGAGCTATCTCCGGCTCCGTATCAATGGTTCATCTGTACAAGCCAAAAACTGGAGTTATGGCGCGAAAGAGCCTGATTCGTGGGATATAGACGTAACTGATGGGGACGTCACCGATCCGGGATGGACTGGGATCGGATCTTGGTCGAGTGACACTCAGATGTTTGATTTCTTCAGCGTTGGTACCAGCGGTGAACCAGCCAGGCTCGACGACGCCAGGCCGGAAATCGCGTGGCAACAGCCCCTTTCTGAAGAAACAGTAGACGGTACAGTCACCTTGAAAATCAGCGTAACTGATGCCGAAGACGCTGCTGGCACCCCCACCGTCGAATATCGCGTCGACGGTGAGACGTGGTCGACTGCGTCGTTCAACTCGGATACGGGATACTATGAGGCCAGCTGGGACTCCTCAGGGCTATCAGACGGAACCCACACGCTTGATGCCACGGTGACCGACTCAGCCGGGAACACCGATTCGAGCAGCATTACCGTTACCACTGACAATAGTGGGACCAGTCCTGTTGTCAACGGTCTATCTGTTTCACAGGTCGAGACAGATACTACGGATGCGGCCTTTGCGATTGACTGGGAGGTCAGCGATTCGGACGGAGATCTCTCAACCGTCGATCTGGGCCTGTACGATGAAACCAACAACGAGCAGGAGGATACGAAGAGTGTTGCTGTCTCGGGTGGCTCAGCTACAGGAACAACGGATCTCACAGCGAGTGGAGACGACGGAACTGGAAACGAGTACACCATTGTGCTGACCGCGACAGACAATAGTGGAAACGGCACGTCTGCTACCGCGTCAGCGTCCGCATCTGGAGACGGCTTGAAACCGCAGATCGGACGGTTCAGTGTCTCTGAATCGCAAAAAGGTGACGGCAAAGCTAATATCACTGTCGTGTGGGACGTGCATAGTAGTGATAGCGAACTCCGGTCAGTTGACATCGATGTCGTTGATTCAGATGCCGTGGTAGAGAGCGTCCAGTGGGAAGTCAGCGGAAATACGGCTTCAGACATCGATATGTTCAACATCGAGCAGGTCACCGAGAGCAACTACAGCATCGCACTCACAGTGGTCAATAGTAGCGGGAAGTCTGTCTCTACAACCAAATCGGTAAGCGTCTAACAGCGGGACACACTGTCATTCGTCTCGTATCTCCGCGGTAATATGTGTGTGGGCTGTAGAATCTGTTTGCATTTTTCTCGGAAGAACAATTAAAACGCTACAGTACAGGATAAGCGCTCCAGAACAGGTTAGGAGCGCACTAACAATCATATTGACTATTCTATGGGCGTACAATACAAATGGTGGATACGTTCTCGACGAATACTAGACCGGTCGATACAAATGTCAATTCGCTGAGCAACGCCTGTGGGTAACAATTCATGAGCGAAAACTCTGAACAGACCGTTTTCACTCACTCGAGAACTACGGGAGCCATTGCAGTTGTCGGTGTCCTGCTACTTTCGATATCAACGGCTATTGCGGTAATTTCCCCTCCAGCCACCGAGTACGAGATATCGCTCTACGAATCATATCCGACTTCATTCTGGGGTTGTATCATCGGGTCTCTGTTTTCCGGGTCACTGTTGATATTTCGAAGCATCGGGAATTCGAACGAACGGTCGTGGGTCTTCGGCACTTCACTTATGTTGGCTACCGACGCGTTACTGCTACTGATGCCTCTCATACGGGGATATGTGATGTACGGAGATGCCGACCCGCTGACGCACCTCGGATACGTACAGGACATCGTCAACACAGGCACTACTGGGGCTAACATCTACCCTCTCGCTCACCTGCTTGTGCTCGCTACTGCCGACGCTACTGGACTGGAGGCTATGGCATTAGCGATGCTGACGCCGGTGATTTTTTCCGCGGTATATTTTGGAGGAATGGTTTACCTCTTGTTTCAGGTAGCCGATTCGCGAAGGGGTTTCCTTCTGGGTCTCCCCTTCGTCTTGCTACCAATACTTGGATACAGCCATTCGCTGTTTCGTCCATTCGACTTTAGCATCCTGTTGATCCCGGTTGTTTTGTATCTCTTTTTCAAAAGCCAGCGGCATCCTACTCCTGCAATTAGAGCGGTTCTGGTACTCACACTCCTGAGTATTCTCCTCTATCACCCGCTAACCGCTGTGTTCGTTACAGCAATCTTTATGCTGTACTATATTGTTCAGTATCTTCCAAGAATACAGACGATATATCAGAGTCCGACGAGCGCCTTTGGGCTCTCGCTTGCGGTTATCATGAGTTGGTACTCGAATTTCCCTGGCGTTATACTGCGGTTCGATACTATCTATCGTGTCCTCTTCGGGTCGGATAGCAGCGATGCACCCGTTCAGGCGTACGCCCAAACTGCACAGGAGGCCACACCATCCCTGATCGATATTGTTCAGTTCGTTACGTTCAGATTTGGGACCGAAATGGTACTGTTTGGTCTTGGCGGGGGCCTGTTCGGAGTCGCTCTTCTGTTCGGTCTTAAAAAGGGAGACGTGCTGGACACTCGGACCACTATGATGGGGGCAGTTGTAGGCGTGTTCGGCACTAGTGGACTCTTGTTCCTTCTTCTTGACCTGATCGTCACGCAGGAGCGCCCCTGGCAGGTGGCCAAAATTGGCGCGGTGCTTTTGCTTGGACCCTTGTTCCACATAATTCGGATCCGCCTCGGGCAACCCAGCCGGTCGTTACTTGCCCGCAGCACAAAGCCAGCGATCACTCTTACAGTATTGGTGCTCATCGTACTGTCCACGCTCACACTGTTTCCATCACCGCTGTCAGGAATGACTAACGACCAGGTCACAGCGATGGAAGTCGAGGGCAGCGAGTGGCTCACCGAACACGAGACCGGAAACAGAGAGCTCTATCATTTCGATATAGAGTACCGACGGTTCCACCACGCAGAACACGGTGTGAGCGAAGAGCTATCATTCTGGGAGGTGTTTCTCCCACCCCATTTCAATTACACAACCAGTCAGTACTTCGGCCAGAACTACGGTAGCGATAAGTACGTGATGATCAACAGAAAAGGCCGAATCTTCTATCAGGAGACGTACCCGGATTATCCGCAGCGGTGGAAATACACGTCACAGGATTTCCAGCGTTTTAATCGGGACAGAACAGTTGACCGATCCTACGACAACGGTGATATCAGGATCTATCTGGCTAACGGAACCAAGATGGAGGGGACGTAGCAAAAGCACTACAGGACCGACTCCTGTCTGAGTATGCCAGACTGGATTTTCTCATTCAATTTAATTGCCACTTCAATCACCTCCTGAACAGGAGTTGGATCACCTCTTCCGGTTACCCGAATTTACGGTTACGTCTTCACCGGAGGCGACTGGGCTCACTCCTACCTCTTTTATACTGGGAACCGATGGACTGAAGCGGCCTTGGCCTTGGTTGTTTGCGTTGATAGTAACGTCACCTGCGTTCCCAATTCCATCTGTGTTGGAGTGGTTGAATGTATCTATCGTGCCTTGAGAACTGGTGAACATGAATGCCTTAGCCTTCGAATTGTGTATAGATAGCCGATCAATGTCGATGTTGGAGAACTTCCCAGCGCCATGGTCGCGAATGACTGCCTCGTCCCGAGCACGGTTGGTATTATAAATCGCAATCATGTCTCCCTTCCATATCACGTTCATCGGGCCATCTCCGATGGCGTCCTGTGCTTGGAACGCGTGATCAGACATGTCTCTAGAGAGAACGTTGTCCATGATGACGGTGGTCGGAGTGGTTCCCCGGTTTCCGAGGTTATTAATGAAAAACCGGCCGTGGAAATCGGGCCCGATGTCCCGCTTATCGACCTTCTGCTCTAAAGAGGGGGTGTTCGCTCTGTGATAGATGTTTTTCAGTTCTACGACCTTGCCCGCGGACATTTTACACAGCCCAGACCCCGTACCACTGATATAACAGTTGTGAATTTTGGTAACTCCATCGCCAAACCTAATATTGATCGCGTTTCCGGCACAGTCGATAAAACAACTGTTCTTGACAGTAAACTCGTCGCCTGCCTGCGGTCGGACAGAGATATGGTGGGAGTTCGACTTTCCGTTGGTCGCGTTGTGGCGCCCGATTCCGTTATCCTGGAACGTACAGTTTGTGACCGATCTGAGGACAGCACGGCCACGAACCCCCGCTAAATGCCACCCTCGAATCCATGCACGCTTGAGATGGAAATTACCGTTTTTCGACATTTGGAGGCCCCAGGAGCCCCCGTTGTTCTCCGCGAGTCCGCTGACGTTTTCATAGTTCCCGTCCAGTTTGATATCTGCAATCTCGACGGTCCCGTGATCGTATCCGTCGTACCAGATAAAGCCGCTCTGGTTTGGACGGTTTTCAGCGGAAGCGTGTCTGGTAATTGCCAATACTGATTTGTTTGCCCCCTCTCCGATGATAGAAATACCAGCAGGCACGGTTTCACCGAACTCCACGTACGGGCTATAGCCTGAATCGTCACCGCCAAAATAGTACTCTCCTTCAGGAACAAATATTGTTCCTCCATGGCCGGCAGCCCTTGCAGCCTTGAGAATGGCGTTGAGATTTCGCTTCGCTGCTGCCGCACTGGGATCGTTCGGATTCGGCTCCGAACCGTAGTCACTGATATTTTCGGCGTCTTGGACTACCTCGGGCTCGTCAGTCGGTCGCGTAGGCGTTGCAGTCTGCTGAACCGGCGCCTTAGCAGACTTTTCAGTCCCGTTCCCATCTGGAGGTTCACCAGCACCCCTATCGAAACCCGGTAGCCAGGTGTAGAGTAGGCCTGTGATGATAGTCACGATACTTCCGATAAAAGCTATAAGCCTGCGACGACTGACCTCCCCAGAGCCACTTGTCATGACAGATATACGAAAGTTGTACTACCCGATATATTGGATCGATTGAAGTGGTACAAACGATGGAGGAACGTGATCATTGCTCTCGTCTCAAGGTAATATGCTCGGGACATTAGTATAGGCTTCCTACAGAGAAACCCAAATAAAATCCCCAGTCCTATTTTTCGCATTCCCTTCGACGGGAGCCAAACTCACTTTCACAATTCAAATGCCGGTTTTAACTACACATGGCACGGTTGAGAGAGTTGCTGAGATGTACTGAAGCCTGAATAGCTTCCATCTTTGGTATAGTGGAAATGAGATCGGTCCGTTATATAATATCAGACGAAAGGCATACTTGGAATCCTCTTATGAGTTCTCCTCGACTCTGGCCCATGCACCGGGGTTCACTGTTCAGTTCAGAACAAGGTTTTGCATCGCTCTGAGGCAACTCGTTAAACGAAGGACTGTATGTTCTCTTACACGTACTCACTAAAATCCGTCATGTGAGTGTTGCTCTCTTGACCGAACGAGGTACTTGCACCTAGACTCCCCACTCCGATGGCTGCGGTTATCGCTGCTAGCCCGAACTGGAAGAAAGATCTCCGATTAAGATGGACTTTACCTCTCTCATTTGCTGTTAGAGTGGTTGAGCGTCCCGGAATCTTGTTATCGTCAGCAGTTGGTTTGTGCTTATCGGACATACATATGAGTGGAGTAGGTATATGCTAATTAGCCGTTCTCACACGGTATAAACGTACTACGTGTGTCTTTACTTCCTATGTACTTAGAGTAGTTACCAATTATGCCCTCAAAACACATCGACTTGATACGCAAGACAGTTAGATATAATATGGTAATTGTATTATATTTACAGTAGGATATGGTTACCGGGCGGGTCGGAGCGGGTTGATGTGGTTTAGAGGCTGAGATATGCTATGTGCAGGTGGGGAGACCGGTTTACTCGAAACAAAGCAATGTTACAGACCGAGATAGAGCAACTTCAAGAGAACACATAACGGACTCAGCTTCGGCACGCCTCGGGAGTATCAGATGTATACTAATATTCCCGTCAAGGATACAGTGCAACGATTCGATGTCGATGAGCAGCGATAGGCCAACGGACACGGTACCATCGTCGAGATGGAGAGAAGCATCTAAGATTGGGACAGTCGCCGTACATAATCCGCTCCGATGACGACTGACTGTGTCATCGTCTCTCAGCGGTATCCCCCGGAAAAGGGAGGCAATGCCTCCAGAATCCACGACACAGCCGTCAATCTCGACGACGGCTTCGACGTGACCGTTCTGACGCCGTCCCTCTGCTACCCACCGGGAAACTTCGAACGGACTTGGAAGCGTAAGCAGACAGAACGCGATAAGGGAGTCGTCGTCCACCGACTGTGGACGTGGCAGCCACAGAGGGAGAATCCCTCTCTGCTCCGGCGGCTCCCTTACTACCTCATATTCGCAGTCCATGCGGCACTCTGGTTAGTCATGAATTTCCGGCAGTACGACGTTGTCATGACATCTACGCCACCGATCACCACTGGGTTCCCCGGACTCGTGGCTGCTGCCATCGGGAACCCCTGGGTGATCGATGTCCGCGATCTGTGGATTGAGAACTCGATCGCCCTCGGATACATTACAGCAGACAGTCCACTGGTAAAAGCCGGTCGCACGTTCCAGCGTCTTGCGTTACGCTCCGCTGATCGCATCACGGTAACGACTGAGACGCTCGGAGATGCAGTCGCTGACACGTACGGCAGGGATCTCCGGGATCGGATCCGAGTCATCCCAAACGGTGTTGACACCGACCGGTTCTCGTCAGTTTCGACCGCTGAGGAAAACGACTCGCGAATCGTATACACCGGGAATATCGGGAGTGCACAGGCACTCGAACCGTGTATCCGGGCAATGCAACACGTCTCAAGTGACGATGCCGTACTCCAGTTGGTCGGTGACGGGGATGAAGTATCTCGGCTCAAGGGTGTAGTGGAGAGACTTGATCTTGAAGACCGCGTGGAGTTTGTCGGATTGGTGGACCGTAAACGAATCCCGGAGATCCTGGACAGCGCAACTGTCGGATTGGCCCCGATAAAAGACAGTCCAGAGTTGGACTACGCGATACCCACGAAGCTCTACGAATATATGGCGTGCTCGCTACCCGTCGTGGTTACTGGGAGGGGGGAAATCAAGCGGTTCGCGACGGATACAGACGCAGGTGTCCACACAGAACCCGATCCCGAGAGTATTGCGGCAGCGATTGACACCCTCCTCGAAAACCCCGATCAGCGGGTGGCGATGGGTCGAGACGGACACCGAGTCGTTTCCGAAGAGTATGACAGGCAGGCCATCGCGGGCCGACTGGGCGAGGTGTTCCGGACGGTGACAACGAGCGAACAGCAAGAATTGTACACGGCCCCAAGTACTGACGATGACTGAGTCCCTGCAGATGCTTCCGAAAGCGGTCAGGTTGTATGGACACACACTCACACAGTTGGAGCCTGCTCAGCTACTCGGAATGGCTGAACGAACGACTCGGAACTCCGTCCTCACGCGACTCCCGCTCGACTTCGACGGGCGATACGACGCGGCGATTCCCCGAGCCCTCTCGGTGGCGACCAGTCCAGTCGAAACAGACCTCGACCTGCTTTGCGGTGAACTTTCGGAATCGACCGTCCGGATGTTCCAGCAACGGAGTCGCCAGGCGGCCGACGGCAACCTGACGTTCCTCAATAGGACAATACAGTTTCGGTCGCCAGACCAACCTAACTGGTTCGACGACCGGTTCGACGACTATCCGCTTCTCTGGCCGCTGAAACTATACGCGTTCGAACCTCTCCGCTGGGCGACGCTGGGGTTCAAAGACCCACAGGCGGCTCCCGACAGGGTTGTCGAGGTGTTCGACCAGTGGGTGTGGGACTGGGCCGATAGTATCGAAATCGGTCAGCCGGGCTACCTTCGAAATGCGTGGACACCGTGGGCAGTATCACTCCGTATTCAAACACTCACTCGGTACCTCGCGTGGCGAACTGGGGGCACCCAGGAAGGCGTTCCAGAGAGACTTACTGAGGTGCTTGCTCGAGAGATATATCGGAACTCGCTCTTCCTCATAAACCACATTGAGGGTGATGTCGGCGGCAACCACCTCGTTGAGAACGGGCTCGCACTGCTCATGGCCGGACTCACCTTCTCTGAGGATGATAATTCATGGGCATCAAAAGGAATTTCTATTCTCGGCCGTACAGGGGCTAAACAGTTTCTTTCCGACGGAGGGCACTACGAGCGGTCGCCGATGTATCATGCAATCGTTACAACGCGATACGTGACAGCGTGCTCCGTACTGGCCGCCAGTGATTGCACGGTCCCCAACTGGATGACAGCGATGACAAGGCAGGCTGTAGCGTATCTGCGATATCTCTGTCCCCCGGACGAGCGGATCCCGCTGTGTAACGACGCCGTGTTCGGTCAGGCGCTTCCGCTTGCCGACTGTTTGGAGTACGCTGCTGCCGCCGGATTCAGTTCCGATGACCGTTCCGCTCCGGCTCACAACAGTCCAGCGAGTGGGGAATCTGGATACTACTGGCTCGATGCGAACCATGGACGTCTGTTAGTGGACGGCGGCCCCGTCGGGCCCCCGCATTTACCCGGCCACTCACATAACGATATGTTGAGTGTCTTGCTCTGGGTCGATGGACACCGTGTGCTTACTGATACGGGTGTGTATGATTATGCCAGCGACGAACGGCGACAGTACGTCAGAAGTGTCGCTGGACACAATACGGTTCAGGTCGGCGATACGGAGCCGATAGAGATCGGTGGAAAGTATCTGATGGGGGCGCGAACGGAACCGTCGGTACGCTACGAGGAGACAGAACCGGCGGTTTTCGACGGATGCTATGAAACAGCGTCTGATGCACCAGCGTCGTATCGGCACAACAGGACAATCGTTGCGGCGGACGGCTGGTGGCTTGTTCGCGATATGCTCAGTGGACCCGACACTGAGACAGAGCCGAGCATCTCCCGCCTCCACTTCCACCCGGACATTGCCGTCACAGTCGACGAGTCTGGACCAATACGTGCGTCCCACCGGGCAGCCACCGACGATAATCCGCCCTTGCTGAGTGTCTACCCGCTGGGTACCAGCGACGTTCGCACCACTACAACCCAATACTTCCCCGAGTTTGGCGTCACCCAGGAGCGACAGACAGTGGAACTACGGTCCGGTCCCGAATCGGGGACAACAGCTTTGGGGTATCTTCTCGCCCCGGGAGCCAGCGGTAGCGATATATCTGGCTCCTCGGGCGATGGTGAGGAATAACCGCCAGCGAGCTACAACCGCTAGCCTCCTGATACGGTCGGTTTCGGTGACTTCAGAGGATATATAATCCTGGACTCGAAACTGGACCGCCCGCTTTCCATTTGGTTTCGTGGCTAAGCGAATGGTTCAATCGTAGGGGGTGGGCGAGAAGTCACCTACGTCGGAGCGATCTAACTCCGTATCAACTAAGCAGACGCTTCAGTCGGGCTACGAGGCTCTTCGAACGGTCACCGCCACGGCGGCGCTGCTGATCAGACCCAGTATCTGCGGACTCGGACCCTTCTTCGCTCCCAGTGGCCGGCGCGTCGCCGTCGGCGGCCTCGATGGCATCGGCGATCATCCCCTCGGCGTCGTTGACGGCGTCCTTGACGGTGCCGTCGATTAGCGGGACGCTACTGAATCGGTCCTGACTGACCGACGTGTCTGCGGCGATGATAGCGGCGTCAGCGGCTTCGATGTCAGCATCGGAGAGTTCGTTCTCCGCGCCCATCGCGCCCTGGACTTCGACCTTGATATCGTGACCGTGCTCTTCCGCTGTCTGTTCGAGGTTCTCGGCTGCCATCTGACTGTGTGCGATACCAGTCGGACAGGAGGTGACTGCGACGAGTTTCATGTGTCTACTGTGGTGTGGACTTCGCTTCGCGTTGCGGCGAGTCGGGCGCGGTCCCCGCGCTCGCTCGCGGCACTGTACTCGGTTTCGCTGACGGCCGTCTTGACCTCCGGAATCGTCACGGCGCTCATGCTGAGTTCGTCGAGGCCGAGACCGACGAGCAGTTCCGTCAGAGCGGGGTCGCCGGCCATCTCACCGCACATCCCGACCCAGGCGTCTTCGGCGTGAGCTGCGGTAACTGTCCGATGGATCGCGCGCAGGACGCCCGGATGCGTCGGGTCGTGCAGGTCATCGACGCGCTCGTTCTCCCGGTCGGCGGCCATCACGTACTGCGTGAGGTCGTTCGTCCCGATAGAGAGGAAATCCACCCGCGCGGCGAGTTCGTCCGCCATGAAGGCGGCGCTCGGCGTTTCAATCATAACGCCGACTTCGGGAGCAACAGCGTCAGCGTCGTGGCCTCCAACCTCGGCCGCCGCTGCGTCCAGCGTGTCTAGTGCAGCCTCGAGTTCCTCGATAGTGGCGACCAGCGGGAACATGATGGCGAGGTCCCCAGCCCCATCCGCCCCAGCGCGCAGGAGCGCACGGAGTTGCGTGGCGAACAGGTCCGAATCGGGGTTGAGCGAGCGCCGGATTCCTCGCTCTCCCAGGAATGGGTTTTCTTCTTCCGGCAGGTCCAGGTACGGGATGCGCTTGTCGCCCCCGATATCCAGCGTGCGGACGACAACGCGCCCGTCCGGGAACGTATCGAGCGCCTCGCGGACGGCCTCGTACTGTTCGTCCTCCGACGGCGGCGTCTCCCGGTCGAGAAAGAGGAACTCGGTCCGGTAGAGGCCGACGCCGTCAGCTCCCCGTTCTGCTGCGGAGTCCAGTTCCGCCGGTCGGCCAACGTTCGCTGCAACCTCGACGTGTCTCCCGTCGGTTGTCTCGACGGACTCATCGACGACAGCGGCTCCCGAGTCGCTTGCTGCGGCCGCTCGCTCGGTGTCGTCGGGGCTGACTACCACCTTGCCGCTGTCGCCGTCGATCACGACCTCTTCCTCCCCCTCGACGGATTCGAGAGCGTCGCCGACACCGACGACGGCCGGCAGGGCCATCGAGCGGGCGAAAATCGCCGCGTGGGACGTTCGGCCACCAGTGACCGTGGCAAACCCAGCGACACGTTCCGGGTCAAGTTGCGCCGTGTCGCTGGGGGTCAGCCGCTCGGCGAGGACGACGCTTCCCTCTGGTAGGTCACCGAGATCGACCCGTTCGCCGTCGGTCAGCAGACGAAGGAGTCGGTCACGGACGTCTCGGAGGTCGTCCGCGCGCTCGGCCATCCGCCCGTCCATTCCCTCGAACTGCTCGATGTGCTCGCCGAAGGCGGCGTCAACGGCGTTCGGTGCGGGAAGCCCCTCGCTGACCATCGTCTCGACGCCGTCCTCGATAGTCGGGTCTTCGAGGAACTGGATGTGCGCGTCGAACACCGCGGCCTCGTCTTCGCCGACGCGTTCGGCAGTCGCCTCGCGCTCGGACTCCAGTTCGGTGCGGGCGGTGTCGACGGCGTCGGCGAACCGCTCGATTTCAGTCTCGGGATCGACTTCCACGCCGTCCGGGTCCAGGAGCGAGATGTCTCGGCCGTACCAGACAACCGACCCGACGCCGGAGCGCGGCGTCGCACCGGTACCGTGAAGCGTGCGTTCAGCCATCGTCAGTGTCCAGTTCCGCCTCTGGCGTTGTCAGTATCCGCTCCAGTTCGTTGAGCACTGCTTCTGCATCCGGCCCGTCGGCGACCAGTTTGATGTCGTCGTCCTGTCCGACGCCGAGGCTGGTGACTGCGATCATACTCGCCGCCTGGACGAGGTCACCGTCCGGACGACCGGCCGAGACCTCGGCCTCGTGGTCGTTGACCGCCTGGACGAACGCCGACGCCGGCCGAGCGTGCAGGCCAGCCTCCGGAACAATCGTCACAGTGCGCACGACCGTCATGCGATTGCCTCCCGGAGTGCGTCCTGAACGGTCGTCTCGTCCTCTGCCTCGTGGAGTCGGTCCCGAACGTCCTCATGCATCAGGGCCCGCGAGAGGGAACTGAGAATGTTGAGGTGCTCCTCGCCGCCGGCCTCCGGGACGAGAATCATGAAGATGAGCGTCGCCGGCTCGCCGTCCATCGAGCCGAAGTCGACGCCTTCTTCGGAGTGAGCAAATGCCAGTGACGGGCGGTTCACAGCGTCAGTCTTCGCGTGTGGAATCCCGATCCCCATGCCGACGCCCGTAGTGGTCTCCGATTCGCGTTCCAGCAGCGCGTCGAGTGCGCGGTCGCGGTCCTCGACCTTGCCGCCGTCGACTAGTAGGTCGAGCAAGAACTCGATACACGCTTCCTTCTCGGCTGGTGGCTCGGACAGCGAGATGTGGCTGGCCGGAATCAGTTCTTCGATATCGTCCGCTGCGATTGCGTCTGTCATTGTAGTCACAGTAGTTAGTCGTCCGTCGGTTGCGTGGTGCTCGTCTCCGCCCCGGCGTCGATACGGTCTTCGAAGTCCGGTTTGATCACCGTCGCGACGACGGCCGTCACGAGTGAGCCCAGAAGGATGCTGCCCAGGAATGCGAGTGGCTGGTTCGAAAGCAGGACCACGAAGATACCGCCGTGGGGTGCGGGCATCGTGACGCCGAGGGCCATCGAGGTCGCGCCGCCGACAGCGCTACCGGCCACAATAGCCGGGATGACGCGTAGCGGGTCCGCGGCTGCGTACGGAATCGCGCCCTCGGTGATGAACGACAGGCCGAGCACGACACCGCTTTTTCCGTTCTCGTACATCTCGGCCGCGTACTTGTGCGGTGCAATAAAGTTTGAGAGCGCGAGGCCGATCGGCGGAACCATCCCGCCGATCATCACCGCGGCCATCGGTGCGTAGATCTCCTCCGTGATGAGCCCAGTCGCGAACACGTAAGCGACCTTGTTAACGGGACCACCCATGTCGAAGGCCATCATCCCGCCGAGGATGAGGCCGACGACGATAGCCTGGCCGCCCTGCATCGACTGCAGGAAAGAGGTCAGGGCTTCGTTGGCGAGTGCGACAGGGACGCCCAGCACGAACAGCATGATGGGCGTTAGAACCGCCATTGTCGCGACAGGGATCAGCAGTACCGGCATCATCGGCTGGATGAACTCGGGGACGTCGAGGTTCTTGAAGAAACGCGCGACGTACCCGGCCAGCAGCCCAGCGACGATTGCGCCGAGATAGCCGGCACCGGCTTCGCCGCCGGAGATACCGATTACTGTCGCCGCTTCGGCGACGACGTTCCCTTGCTGGAGAATGTATGCCAGCAGGAATCCCGGGGCGAGTCCCGGACGGTCGGCGATGGCATACGCGATGTATCCGCCGAGAATCGGAACCATAATCGTCAGCCCGGCAGTACCGACCTGTGCCAGGAACCAGCCTGCCGAGCCGGTGTTCTCGAACACTGTCTGTGTGTCCCCTATCGCGTACGCGACGGCGAGGAAGATACCCCCGATAGTCACGAAGGGGATCATGAACGATACGCCCGTCATCAGGTCCTCCTTGACGGAGGTTACGTGGGCGCGAAGCGCACTCTCGGCCCGGTCTTGATCTGTCATGGTCAACGACACCGACAGCTACGCCCATTGTGTAATATAAAGGTACACGTTTGAGAGTGTTATTTACCGAAATTGTTTGCTATCTGGATTTAGGCGATTGTTTCTGCACGGAACTAGATCCGCGAATCCGTTGGAATAACAGACATATGCTTGTTAGCCGCAGGCAACTACTGGGATAGAAATCGGAATGTGTGGTGCCACACGCGCCATAGTGCTTATATCCGTCACTCGCACACACCGAAATATGGGTTCACTCTCGGTATCTGGGGAGGTGGCTACGTTCACCGTCGAAAAAATCGGGGGGATCGACGAGACGACAGTCGAGGTCCCACCAGGGGTGACTGTGCTCCGAGGCCGGAACGCGACTAATCGGACATCGTTTCTACAGGCGGTGATGTCCGCTCACGGGAGCGAGTGGGCGAGCATCAAAGGTGACGCCGACCAGGGGCACGTCGAACTCTCACTGGGGGAGGAGACGTACACCCAAACACTGACCAGAACGGACAACGGGGTTACCGGGTCGGGCCTCGGCCTGCTCACTGACCCGACGGTTGCGGATCTGTTCGCGTTCCTGCTCGAAGACAACGAGGCCAGACGAGCCGTCGAGCGGGGTGAGGACCTTCGCGAGATCATTATGCGGCCCGTCGACGTGGCGTCGATCCACCGACAGATACGTGCGGCCGAACAGCGCAAGGAAGAGATCGATGCGGAACTCGATCGTATCGCGTCGCTCAAGCGTGACCTCCCCGATCTCGAACGGCAACAGGCAACTCTGCGCGACGAGATCACTGAGACCAGAGACAAACTCCAGCGCGTGGAGGACCGAATCGACGAGCGGGACGTGGATTTCCAGACGACCCAGGAAAACAGGGACGAACTCGAAACGGCCCTCGATGAACTCCAGGCGACTCGATCCGAACTGAAACGTGTGCGAAACGATATCCAGTCAGAACAGGAGAGTATCGCGGCACTGCGCGACGAGCGAGGGAGCCTCGCGGTCGAACGATCCGGGCTTCCGGAATCGCCGGACGAGCGACTCGAAGCGCTCGAATCGGACATCGACCGGCTTCGAGAGCGCAAACGAGAGCTCTCAGAGTACACCACCCGACTGCAGAACGTCGTCGGGTTCAACGAGGAACTGCTGTCCGGCGAGCACCGGGAGATAACCGACGCTATCGACGCAAAGCCAGAAAGTGTGGGTGACATCACGGACCAGCTGTATAAGGGGTCAAAGACGACCTGCTGGACCTGTGGCTCGCGAGTGAAACCGGACCGTATCGAGTCGACGCTCCAGAGTATGCGTGACCACCTTCAGGAGACGGTCACGGAGATCGACGATATCGACGATGAACTCGACGAACTGACCGACCGACGTGACGAAATTGCGGAGACGCGCACGCGAGCGCGAGAACTCACCGCCACGATTGAGGAGGTCGACGCCGAAATCGAGCGCCGGCAGACGACTGTTGTCGACCTCCGAGAGCGACGCAACAACCTCTCCGCCCGCGTCGAGGAACTCGAGGAGCGGGTCACCTCGCTCCGAACCGAAGAGTTCGACGAAGTGCTCGAACTCCATACGAAAGCGAACGAACTGGAGCTGGAACTGGACCGGCTCGAATCCGAACGAGACGAGGTACGCGAGGAGATCGCCGACATCGAGTCGGACATCCGCCGAAACGACGAACTGGCTGCCCAACGGGAAGACGTGGTTGACGAGCTGATCGACCTCCGGTCACGTATCGACCGCCTCGAAGCCGAGGCGACCGACCAGTTCAACGAGAAGATGGACGACCTGCTCGATATTCTCGGCTACGGCAACATCGAACGGATCTGGCTCGAACGGACCGACACGCCCGATGACCCGGTCCATAACAGCGACGACAGCGTCACTGGATCGACGTTCACGCTCCACGTCGTCAGGAGTACCGACGGTGGAACTGTCTACGAGGACACTGTCGGCCATCTGAGCGAGAGTGAGCGGGAAGTGACCGGGCTCGTGTTCGCACTCGCCGGCTACCTCGTCCACGACGTGTACGAGGACGTCCCGTTCATGCTGCTTGACTCACTGGAAGCCATCGACGCGGAGCGCATCGCCTCGCTCGTCGAGTACTTCGCGGAGTACCCCACCTATCTCGTCGTCGCGTTGCTCCCCGAGGACGCGCAGGCGCTTCCGGATAGTTACAACCGGATTACGGATATCTGATCCTGTTGTGGTCCCCCCAAAGACCGAATCTACTGAGCGCTCACTCACAGTCACAGCCGCCGCGGTCGAGAAGGTCACTGATGCCGTAGCGCGTCCCGCAGTCCTGACAGCGAATATCGATGCTCACGAACACTCGGTACTCGCCGACAGTGAGTTTGTCAGCGGTGTTCAGTCGGTCGACCGTGTCCCGGACGATTGTCTCGACGCGGCTGCGGAGGCGGTCAATTGTCCCGCGTTCCTGCTCGACCTGTTCAGTTTCGGATTCAGGCTCGTAGCTCACATCACGAACCTCTGTGAGATAGTACCGAATCGCCTGATACGTGACGAACTGGCTTTCCAGCGTATCGACGTCGATGCCTGCCCGTTCGAGTCGGTTCCGCGCTTCGATCCGTTTGCCCGCACTGACGTCGTCGTCCGTTAAGAGTCGATAGAAGTTCGCCGGTTCGCCGTCGATGACGTCCATGCCCGAATTGCGGATTGCAGCCACAAGCAGCGCTTGATTGAACCGATCAGCGAGGTCACGGAGACTCTGCCGTTCCCTATTCTTCCCGAGCCACGCGTGCTCCAGTTCCGTTCCCATCGACGTCAGTCCATACGTTTCGATCAACTGTGCGACTTTCGACTGCGCTGACCCCATTATCGCCAGAACGCGTCGATCCGGTTTAGCCGTTTTGTTGCGATATCTGCGTCTCTCCACCACTTAGCAGCCATACTTCTTGGTTCCAGAAGACATCACTCACAGGGATGTATTTGACCGCGGATGTGTATAATATAAGCCAATAGAGCCGAATATAGTTACATAAGGCCTGAATTCGCGGATATACAAGTACCGAATACGATAGAAAGTCGCTCCTCGATCTATTCTTCGGGATGTCTGGTACGCTCTCGGTAACGTCCATCTACCACGAGAATTTTATACCTGACATTACAAGCGGGAAATTACACGATGGTCCCCTCCACTCGACGTACCCTCCTCCACAGCGCATGCGGGCTAGCGACGATGCTGGCCGGCTGTAGTGGAATGTTCGAGGGCAGCGACGAATCAACACGCACCGCTTCCGAAAACGATGGCTCGACCGCTCCGAGAGCTGGCATGGAGTCCGACCCGGCGGCAGTTGTCACACGCGTTGACGCCGACCGGCAGCCTGTCTGGCTCGACGATGGAGACGGTCGGCCAACCGAAAGCCAGCATTCCCATCGATTGGAGTCCAAGATTATCGATACGGAATCTAAAGCGGACCGGCTCGCCGTCGCCGGAGACGTGGACAGTTCGCTGGTCGAAACCTTCCTCGACGAGACTGACTTCGACACGGAAACCGTCTACGTCCAGAACGTGATGATCGAGGAGTGCTTTCGACTAACGCTCTGTCAGGTCAGCTGGACGACGAACAGCGTCTCGACCGACTACGGCCGAGTGAGTCGCCCCTACGACGAACCCTGCACAGCAGGCAACAAGGTGTACGCGGTGTGGTTCATCCGGATTCCCGATACAGTCAACGCCGACGACATCTCCAGTTACTCCTCCTCCATCGGTGGGAGCGCCTGTGACAGCCAGCGAGTCGATGCCGAGGGCGAGGGCGGGGGCGGGTCAGCCTCGGATAGCGACCGCCGAACCCAGACTGGTGGTGAGCAGGCATGACCGACGACACGTCCGCGACGGGCGGGGAGTCCGGTCGGATGACCCGCCGTGGTGTGCTCGCCCTGGTTGGGGCCAGTGCTATCGCTGGTTGTAGCAGTATCGACAGTCTGGGTGGGGAACGCGAGGCAACTATCGATGCCTACAATCTGCCCGATGTCCCGCGCGACGAAGAGCGAGAATCCCCTGTCTCTCCTTCGATCCCGGTCGACATCACAGCGGAGCATTTCGACGCCGCGAGGGAACGGATACGCTCGCTGCTAGCGACGCTTCCCACACCGTTGGGCCCCGAAGAAATCCCGAACGGTCACATCCGACAGCACCTGACAGATGCCGCCAGTGACGCCTCAGACGGCCTCGACGATGCGCGGACGGCCCGAACCGGGTTGATGGCGCTCCGGTCGTTGCGTCGCGCTCGCGAAAACGCCCGCTACGCCGCTGCGGGGTGGAGTGTTGTCGAGAGTGGCCGTACCGCTGCTCCGCTCCGAAACGAGCACGAAAGGACCGTGTCTGCGGCCCACGAAACCCGGCAGGAGCACGAATACGTCGGGATTGACCCGGTGCGCGCGGCGCTAGTCCACGCCCGTATCGAGACAGGACTGGAGCGGGCCAGTGACATGGACGTCCTACCCAGAGAAGAGTCGGAGTTACTGTCGGTCGCCGAATGGGGTGAGACGGCCGAGTCGGCACAGGCGTATCTCGACGACGCTCGCCACCTGCGGGCGCGGTTCGCTGCTTCGCTTCCATCCGATGCTGGGACAGTCAGGCCGACGCTGACAGATGCAGCAGAAACACTGCTTGTGGACATCCGCGACAGGCAGGCGGACCTGCCGCCGGAAACGGCCGCTGACGAGCGATCTCCGGGACAGATGGTTGTGGACGAACTCCGCTGGGAGGTGGAGAGCGGTCTCAGCCGCCTCACTGATGCCGTCGGGCCCGCGAGCGCTGTTGTCGATGCGAACAGCCAGATCGCCCGGTTCCGAGCGCTCGACCGCATTCAGTCACGTCGGGAGGCGGACGAACTCGCTCGGCCATCAGATGGGACAGCGGTTCGCGACATCAGGCAGACCGCGTACGATGCACTCACCGCGGCCCTCGAATCGAGTTCACAGCCGGAACTGGTCCGGACGGTACTCGTTGACGCCGGCCACAAGGCCATGGCCGCTGACCGTGAGTTAACACATCATCAGGGAGAGATATCGGCCACTACGCTCGATAGAAGCGTTGCGGACTACTGGCACGCGACGGCACTCGCCCGTTCAGTGTCGGCAGCGACGCACCAAACAGTCCGGGCGCTGCAGGCCGACTGAAACGGCACGACAACAGCGCCACAACTGCTTCGGCGATCGTCGACCACGCGCCGCCACACTGTTATGTAGTTCCTTCTTCACAACATCCCTCTGATACTGATAGGCTCTGTGAGCTAATGTTGGTACGATTGTTATTCTCGGCCCCGTGGACGGCCAGCCCGACATTGAATGGGCTGTCGCTATTCCTGAACTGCACCGCCCTATAGAAATCGGGACCGAAGCAGCACCCACCGCTATCAGCGCGAGTGATGTCGGTTCGATCCGGAGATTGAGACGACGACCAGAGAGCGCGTCGGAACCATTCCAACGGACGGCACAAAACTCATACCATTGGTTTTTTTACAGAATGAGTATTCTGCCCGTCCCTCCGACTCTGAAACGTCAGCGTGGCCCCGTCGACGCGACTACCGAACAGAAACAGGGGTTTATAGCTGCTGACTCCCTGAACAACGAACGATTTCCGGCGGTCTTCGCCCAGTGGTATATAAATCGCCGCAGAACTGTGGTCCTTGCTTCTTTCCGGAAAGGGGCCACGCTCAAAACGGATGATGTTGAGAGCTATCACCACGAGCGGCGAGAGTACAGTTCGGTCCGCCAGCATACGGGTGAGACCGCGATGAGTTCGAACTCGCTGCCGTCAGCGGCGAAGACAGTACTCATCGGTGGCGGTATCGTCGGAAACAGTCTCGCGTACCATCTCGCCCGGATGGGGCGAGAAGACATCGCGATTCTGGACAAGGGGCCCTTACCCGACCCCGGTGGCTCGACGGGTCACGCCTCGAACTTCCTGATGCCGGTGGAACACTCGAAGGAGATGACCCACCTCACCCGACGGAGTATCGAGCAGTACCGGGACATGGACACGTTCACCAACAGCGGCGGTATCGAAGTGGCACGCACCGAGGCACGGGTCGAGGAACTGAAACGCCGAATCCAGTCGGCGAAGGCGTGGGGCGAACCGGCGGAGCTGTTGACCCCCGAGGAAGTCGAAGCGCTCGTACCCTACGTCAACACTGACCTCGTCAAGGCAGGGTTTTACAGCACCGGCGCCGGGACGTGTGACCCGCTCCGGGCCGGTGAAGTGATGCGAGCGCGGGCGGACGAGTACACCGAGGGTGGCCTGCACGTCTCGCCCAACACCGAAGTGCTCGACCTTCACGTCGAAGACGGGTCGATACAGGCGGTCGAGACCGACCGCGGGACCATCACGGCCGACGAGGTGGTCATCGCGGCCGGGCTCTGGAGCCCGAAGCTCGCCGAGATGGCCGGCGTCGAGATCCCGCTGACGCCGGCGGTGCACCAGATGGTCAGCGTCGGTCCGATTTCCTTCTTCGAGGACTACGAGGGCGAAATCTCGTTCCCGGTCGTCCGCGACATGGACACCCAGATGTACGAGCGCCAGCACGGGAACGACCTCGAAGTCGGGTCGTATCAACACCGGCCGATACTCTGGGACGTCGAAGACATACCGTCCATCGACGAAGCGCCGCTGTCCCCGACACAGCCGCCGCTGACCGACGACGCGTTCGAGCAGTCGATGGCCGACGCGCTGGAGATCGTCCCGGAACTCCTCGACGACCCCGAGGCCGGCATCCGTCACGAAATCGACGGTCTGCTCTCGCAGACCCCCGACGGTGCGCCGCTGCTGGGCCCGCTGCAGGACGTCGACGGGCTCTGGTCGTGTGCCGCGATCTGGATCAAGGAGGCCCCGGCCATCGGCGAGGCGGTCGCCCAGTGGATGACGCGTGGCTGGTCGGATATCGACCTCCACGGGGCCGACGTGAACCGCTTTTACGAGTACGGGAACTCCCGCTCGTTCGTCAAAGACCGGGCCAGCGAAGGGTTCCAGAAGATATACGATATCGTCCACCCGGCCGAGCAGTACCAGTCCGCGAGAGAGCTTCGGACGAGCCCGTTCTACGAGAAGCAGGCCGACCTCGACGCGGAGTTCTTCGAGGCGGCCGGCTGGGAACGGCCGCAGTGGTACGAGTCGAACAGCGACCTGCTGGACCGGTACGAGGACGAACTCGCCGAGTTCCGGCGGCCGAACGAGTGGGACTCGCGGTGGTGGTCGCCGGTCATCCTCGCGGAGCATCTCCACACCCGCGAGCACGTCTCGATGATCGGCGACATGGGCTTCAGCATCTTCGACTTCCGCGGGTCGGACGTCGTCGACTACCTCGAACGGATGGCCGTGGGCCGCATCGACGTCGACGTCGGCAAGACCGTGTACACGCCGATTCTCGCCGAAAACGGCGGCTTCGTTTCGGACCTGACAATCGCCCGACTCGGCCCCAAGCACTACCGAGTCGTCACCGGCGGCGCGGCGGGCGGGTCCGACCGGGCCTGGTTCGGCGGCCACATCCCGGACGACGCCGACGTGACGATGATCGACCGCTCCGAGTCGCTGTGCACGCTGGGCGTCTGGGGACCGAACGCCCGCGATATGGTGGAGGGCGTCACCGAGGAAGACATGTCCCACGACGCGTTCGAGCCGTACACGGCACAGGAAATCACGGTCGGCGAGGTAGACGCGTGGGCGATGCGGCTCTCCTACATCGGCGAGCAGGGCTGGGAGATCTACGCTCCGATGGGTCAGGGCCGCCGGCTCTGGGACGTGCTCTGGGAGGCCGGCCAGGACCACAATGTCCGGCCGGCCGGCATGGGCGTCTACGGGACGACCGGCCGCCTGGAGAAGGGGTACCGGCTGTTCGGGCACGAACTCGAACTGGAGTACAACCCGGCGGAAGCGGGGCTGACCTTCCACGGTGTCAAGGACGCCGATTTCATCGGGAAGGAAGCCTACGCAGAGGCTATCGACGAGGAGAATACGGCCACGCTATGTACGCTGTCCGTTGACGACCACGCGCCAGAGGGCGGCGAGCGCCGCTTCATGCTCGGGAACGAACCGGTCCTCGATGAGAACGGG
This sequence comes from Haloarcula sp. KBTZ06, assembly GCF_048595605.1. Classification (NCBI taxonomy): domain Archaea; kingdom Methanobacteriati; phylum Methanobacteriota; class Halobacteria; order Halobacteriales; family Haloarculaceae; genus Haloarcula; species Haloarcula sp. KBTZ06. The sequence goes on along the minus strand of NZ_CP184339.1, from coordinate 31,643 downwards.
GACGTTCTGGTCGACGACGAGGGTCGTCGGTCGTACGTCACCAGCGCCGGGACCGGCCCGAGCGTTGGCAAGCACCTCCTCATGGCGTACCTCCCGCAGTCCCACGCCGAGGAAGGGCAGAGCCTCCAGGTCGAGTACATGGGCCAGCAGTATCCGGTGACCGTCGAGGTCGTCGGGAGCCGGCCCCTGTTCAACCCGGAGAACGAGCGCATCAGGAGCTAGCACAGCCAGTGAACCGACTGCAATCGAACGACGGAGACACGACATGGACACCGTAGCCTGCATCAAACGCGTGCCGGACACCGGCGCGAAGCTCACACTGACCGACGACGAACAGGAGATAGACACGAGCCATCTGGGGTTCACGATATCGCCCCACGAGGAGTGCGCCGTCGAGGAGGCCATTCAGGTGGCCGACGACCACGACGGGACGGCCACCGTGATGTCGCTCGGATCGGTGGACGCCGACGAACAGCTCCGGACCGGGCTCGCGATGACGGCCGGCGAGGCGACGCTGCTGGAAACCGACGGGGAGGAGTGGCGGCCTCGCGAAACGGCGGCCGCGCTCGCGGACGCCCTCAGCGGCGACGCCGGCACCGATCCGGAGTTCGACCTCCTCCTGTTCGGGAACGAATCGGCCGACGTGGCGAACCACCAGGTCGGGGTTCGCGTCGCCGAGCGGCTGGACGTGCCGTTCGTCGCGGGCGTGTCAGACCTGACGATTGAGGACGGGACAGCCGTCGCCGAACGCGACGTGACCGGCGGGACCGAGGTGTACGAACTCGACCTGCCAGCGGCCGTCGGCGTGAAGGAGGGGCTCAACGAACCACGCTACGCCTCGATGCGTGCCAAGATGCAGGCGCGCAAGCAGTCTATCGAACGGCAGACTCCGGTCGCCAGCGAGTTCGACGGGGGTATCGAGAAAGTCCGGTTGGAAGCGCCGGAGAGCACGGAGGGCTCGGCCGAGGTGCTCGGCGATGGATCGGACGCCGTACCCGCAGTCGTCGACCTGCTCCGCGACGACCTGGAGGTGATCTGACTGTGATACTGAGCCTCGTCGAACATGCGGGCGGAAGTCCCGAAGAGCCCTCGCTGGAGGCGCTCACGCTGGCCCGTGAACTGGCGACGGCGACCGACGCGGCGCTCGAAGCCGTCGCGTTCGGCGCAGAATCGGCGGCGCTCGGGGAGAAACTCGGTGACTACGGCGTAGAGACGCTCCACCACGTCGGTGACGAGCGGCTTGACACGTACGCACCCGAGGCCTGGGCGGAGAGTATCGCGCAGTTGCTCGACGCCACGGACCCGGACGCAGTCGTCGCCCCGGGGACTGACCGCGGACAGGAGGTGCTAGCCCACGTCGGTGCCAGGCGCGACCTGCCGATGGCGGCCAACTGTCTCGACGTCGAGGCCGGCGACGTGTACGAACTGTCGCGCCAGCGATGGGGTGGTAGCCTCGTCGAACACACACGCCTTGACAGTGACACGAAACTGGTGACTGCGGCGGAACACGAGTTTTCGCCGGAGACGGCGACAGAGACAGTTGAGTCGACGGTCCAGCCGTTCGAGCCGTCGCTCGACGAGAGCGCGTTCCGGGTCAGTGTCGACCGAGTCGAGGAGTCCGACGAGACCGGTGTGTCGCTCGGCGAGGCCCGCGTCGTCGTCGGCGGCGGGCGCGGTGTCGGTGGTCCGGAGGATTACGACAAACTGGAGACGCTGGCCGATAGCCTCGGCGGAACCGTCGGCGCGTCGCGGGCCGCCGTCAACGAGGGCTGGCGACCGCACAACGACCAGATCGGACAGACGGGCACGAAGATCAGCCCGGACCTCTACGTCGCCTGCGGTATCAGCGGTGCGGTGCAGCACATGGTGGGCTGTAAGGGTGCGGACAACATCCTGGCTATCAACACCGACCCGGAGGCGGCCATCATGCAGAAGGCCGACTACGCCGTCGTCGGCGACCTCCACGAGGTCGTGCCGGAGTTGAACGACGCGCTGGGAGACGGGGGCTGAGACGGGCAGCCGTTCCGTGTGCGGACTTGGTTGACGGGCTGGCCGCCTCGGCTCATTCTTTGACGACGTAGTCCCCGAAGTTCTCGACAGTTCCCACGGGCGGCGCGCCGAAAGCGAGCCAAGTGTGTGTCTCGTCCGTGTGGTTACAGAGATTCCGGACCGTGTCCGGGTGGACGCGGACGATCCCGCCCTCGGGGACATCGTGGAGGTCACCCTCGACGGCTATCTGGCCGCCGGTCGTCGCGACGAACACCTCCTCCTGGCCGTCGTGCGTGTGCGGTGTCGTCACCGATCCCGGTTCGACGATGACCTGATTCACCCGCATCTCCGTACAGCCGAGCGGGTCCGTGAGCTTCCGGACCTCTGTCTCACAGGTGTTGAACTGCTCTGTCGGTACCGTCGCTGGCTGGACGATTTCGAACGAAGACGCCATACAGCGTCTTGACAGAGTCCGGTCATAGCCTTTGTGACGGAACGGCCCACGCGGAGGGCGAATACCTTCAGGGAAATCATTAGGCGAGTGGGGCGAGAGTGCCGTGGTATGGACAGTCAATCACCAGAGCCGACTGGGGTTGAGCCCGACAGATGACGTTCGCGGACCAGCCTATCAGTGAGTTTCTCGACGACGTCGCGTCGGACCAGGTGACCCCGAGCGGCGGTGCGGTCGCGGCCGTCGGCGGCGCGATGGGCGCGGCGCTCTGTGAGATGGTCTGTATCCACACCGCCGGCACAGATGGGTCCGAGGCAGCGGCTGATGAACTAAGCGAGGTTGGTGACACGCTGGCCGACCGGCGAGAACGGCTGCTTGCCCTCGCCGACGAGGACGCAGCCACGGTCGACGCGGTCGGGGCCGCAATCGAGTCCGGGGACGACGACCGGATTCAGGTGGCTTCGAAACGTTCGACGGAAGTGCCACTGGAGACGGCCGAGGTCTGTCTCGACGTCGTTGAGCACGCCCGCACGGTGACTGCGAAGGGGACGCCGGTCGCTGTCCCGGACGCGGCCGTCGGGGCGCTGCTCGCGGCGGCGGCGCTACAGGCGTCCGTCGCGACTGTCCGGGCCAATCTCGACATGATCGACGACGAATCATTCGTGGCAGCGATGAAACAGCGGGCAGACGAGGCAGAAGCGGCCGGCAAAGCGGCGCTCGACGAAGCGGTCGCAAACGCGGAGCGGTGAGCGTCGTCACCTCGTCGAACGCCGAGCGGCATCCGTTAAAAATCGAGCGGACGAGCCACAGGAGCTGGGACGCGAGGCCGGTTCGTCAGAACAGCCCCGAAATGTTACCGTCTTCGTCGATGTCCATGTCGGCGGCAGCCGGTCGGGCCGGCAGGCCAGGCATCGTGAGCGCGTCGGCCGTGAGAGCGACCAGGAAGCCAGCTCCGGCAGACGGGTACACTTCGCTGATTTCGAGTTCCCAGCCCTCTGGCGCGCCCTTCTGGCTCGCGTCGTCGCTCAGCGAGTGGAACGTCTTGGACATGACGACCGGGTAGTCGTCGAAATCGAGCTCGTTCATCTGCTCGATGTCGTCGAGCGCGCCGCCGGTGTATTTCACGTCGTCAGCGCCGTAAATCTCGGTCGCGACGGTGTGGATCTTCTCCTTGATGCTGTCCTCGTCGTCGTACAGCATCCGGAAGTCCTCCTCGTTGCTCTCCTCGGTTGCCTCGATGACGTTCTCCGCGAGGTCGACGCCGCCCTCGCTGCCGTCGGAGAACACGTTCGACTCAGCCGCTCTGACCCCGAGGTCCTCACGGCAGTGGTCCAAGATGGCCTGAATCTCCTCGTCGGTGTCGTCCGGGAAGCGGTTGACGGAGACGACGACCGGGACGCCGAACTTCTGGAGGTTCGTCGCGTGCTTGTCGAGGTTCGAGAAGCCCGCTTCGACGGCTTCGACGCCGGCCTCGTCGATTTCGTCGTAGTCGACCGGCCACTGGTCGAGGCCGTGGTATTTGAGCGCGCGGACCGACGCCACCAGCACGACGGCGTTCGGCGTCATATCGCCCTTGCGACAGACCACGTCCATGAACTTCTCGGCCCCGAGGTCGGAGCCGAAACCAGCCTCGGTGACGAGGTAGTCGCCCATGCCGAAGGCAGTCTTGTCGGCGACGAGCGAGTTCGTCCCGTGGGCGATGTTCGCGAACGGCCCGCCGTGGACCAGCGCCGGCGTCCCCTCGATGGTCTGGACGACGTTCGGCTTGATCGCGTCCCGGAGTAGCATGGTTGCTGGGCCGGTCGCTTCGATATCTTCGACCGTGACCGGGTCGCCGTCCTCGTCGTAGGCGACGATGATGCGACTGACTCGCTCTTTGAGGTCGCCCAGGTCACTCGCCAGGCACAGCACCGCCATCAGTTCTGAGGCGGCGGTAAGGAGGAAGCTGTCCTCCCGTGGCGTCCCACCGGTTTTCCCGCCGAGGCCGACGACGGTCTCCCGGAGCGCGCGGTCGTTCATGTCGATAGCGCGCGGCCAGGAGACGTTGTTGATGTCGATGTTCAGGTCGTCACCCTGCGAGATCTTCGCGTCGAGCATCGCGGCGATGAGGTTGTGTGCAGAGGTGAGCGCGTGGAGGTCGCCGGTGAAGTGGAGGTTGATGTCCTCCATCGGAAGGACCTGCGACCGGCCGCCGCCTGCTGCGCCGCCTTTGACGCCGAACACCGGGCCAAGCGACGGTTCCCGGATGGCGATCATCGCTTCCTCGCCGACGTGGTTGAGCGTCTGTCCGAGGCCGACGGTCGTTACCGTCTTCCCCTCGCCTTTCGGCGTCGGGGTCATCCCGGTTACCAGGACGAGGTTCTGCTCCTTGTCTTCCGCCTGTTCACGGAGGCGCTCGATGGCGTGTTGTTTGACTTTCGCGGTGTATTCGCCGAAGTACTGGAGGTCGTCGAGGCCGAGTCCCCACGGCTCTACCAGTTCCCAGATCGGTTCCATCTCGGTCGACTGGGCGATATCGTAGTCCGTAGGAATCGGCTCCTGCGTCTCTTCGGTCGCGGATTGCTCATCCTGTGAAGACATCTCGACTAGCCCTTCCCTACACCGTCGTAATAATGTTAGTGAACCTGATACTATCGGGATAGGATGTGTTCGAGACGCCGTTACGGACCGCGTAAGCCACATCATGTATCTCGGCTTACGAGATTGGTTCCGTGGCCCAGCAGCAGTCCGGACGGCAGCGGCAGCGACGTCGGGATCTACGAAATGACTCGATCACGGTTTCCGGGCCGCCATTGAGGAGTTTCTCGTGGGTTTCGGCCTGAAGAGGGTGCTCCACCTCGTTACGTGCTATCGACGCAGAACCCTCTGGCGATAAATTAATCAGGCCGCCGCCGCCCAATTATGGTATGGAGTACCACGAGTCGGCGGACTACCTGCAGTCGCTACAACGCCGTCGGCCCAAGTTGGGGACCGATACGACGGCGCGGATGCTCGCACATCTCGGTGACCCGGACAACAGTTTCGACAGCGTGCAGATCGCCGGGTCGAACGGAAAGGGAAGCACCGCCCAGATGACCGAGAGCGTGATCAGAGCCGCCGGGCTGGACGTCGGCCTGTTCACTTCGCCGGGATTGAACGGCTTTCGGGAGCAAGTCACGGTCAACGGCGGCCGGATACCCAAAGAGCGGGTGACGGAGTTCGTCGAACAGATCGAGCCATGTATCGACCGCCTGGCCGCCGAGGACGACAAGCCGACGCATTTCGAGGTACTCACCGCGCTTGCGCTCTATCATTTCGATGTCGAAGACGTCGATGTGGCAGTTCTGGAAGTCGGTATCGGCGGCCGGTACGACGCCACGAGCGCGGTCGATCCCGTCGCAAGCGCCGTCACCAGTATCAGTTTAGAACACACCGACCTGCTCGGCGACACGGTCGAGAAGATCGCCCGCGACAAAGCACAGGTCGCGCCGCGGGACGCCCCACTCGTGACGGGAACGACCGGCGCTGCCCTTGATGCGATCCAGGGGATTACCGACACCATCACCGTCGGTGGTGAGGGGGCTGACGTCACCGCCGTCGAAAACGGCATGCGCTCGGCCGTCGAGAACCGCATCTCCCTCACGGGGCCGGACTGGGCGCTCGAATCGAACCTCAAACTGCTCGGACAGCATCAGGCGGAGAACGCCGGCGTCGCCGCGACGCTGGCCCGACAACTCATCGACGAGGACACCGAAACCATATCCGAGGGGCTGCGGGCCGCGACGCTGCCGGGGCGGTTCGAGATCCGGTCGACCGACCCGATGGTGGTTCTCGATGGCTCACACAACCCCGGCGCGATGGAGACGCTGACAACACTCATAGAGCGATACGAGTACGACGACCTCCACGTAGTCTTCGCCGCGATGCAGGACAAGGAGTACGAACGAATGATTGCGACGCTTCCGGCCGTCGAGACGGCGTTCGCCGCGCGACCGGAAGTCGACCGAGCCGCGAGCACTGGATCGCTCGCTGCCGCGTTCGAGGGGCAGGCAGCCCAGGTACAGCAGGTCGAGTCCGTTCCGGAAGCCACCGAACGAGCGGTAGCCACGGCCGGCGCGGACGACTTCGTACTCGTGGCCGGGTCTCTCTACGCAGTTGCCGAGGCTCGGGACCGCTGGAGTCGGCTGGTCGTTCCGACAGAGACGCTCCAGCAGCCGTCGGCGGGCGGGACCGCTGGATCAGGAAGTGAACCAGAAATCCACCAGCAGATGCTTTCGGTCACGCTGCGGCGCGACCAGGCAGGCGTCGTCAAACAGGCGTTCGAGGACTGCGGCGGCACCTGTACCCGTTCGGCTGTCGGGATGCCGGAGAAGCTCGTCGACACGACGCTGTCGGGAACGCCGCGACAGTTTCAACAGCTCACTGACAGACTGGCTTCGACAGGGCTGGGGCTCGGTCGGCTCGCCACGCAACTCGAAGGCACGCTGTCTGACAGGTCGTTCCCGCCGCCGTTCGACAGGGAAGAGGCGGCCGTGATGGGTATTCTCAACGTCACGCCGGACAGTTTCTACGACGGCGGCGAGTACAACCGTCGCGACCTCGCGGTCAGTCACGCGGAACAGATGATCGAGTCCGGGGCGGACATCGTCGACATCGGCGGCGAGAGCACGCGTCCCGGGGCTGACCCCGTGGCCGTCGAAACAGAGATCGACCGCGTAGTACCCGTTATCGAGGCCGTGTCCTCGCTCAATACCACCGTCTCCGTAGATACCCGAAAAGCCGCGGTCGCTGACGCGGCGCTGGACGCCGGTGCCGACATCGTCAACGACGTGTCGGGACTGTCGGACCCCGAGATGCGGTTCGTGGTTGCCGACCACGACGCGTCCGTCATCCTGATGCATAGCCTGTCCGCGCCAGTGGACCCAGGTCGAACTGTGACCTACGACGACGTCGTCGACGACGTGCTTCGAGACCTCACAGAACAGATCCTGCTCGCCGAGCAAGCCGGCATCGACCGCGAGCAGATTATCGTCGACCCCGGCTGTGGTTTCGGGAAGAACGCCGCCGAATCGTTCGAACTCGTCGACCGACTCCACGAGTTCCACGCGCTCGGCTGTCCGGTGCTGGTCGGGCATTCTCGGAAGTCGATGTTTGCCGATATGAGCGACGCAGGTGCGGACAGGCTGCCGCCGACCCTGGCCACGACAGCGCTGGCCGCTGAACGTGGGGCTGACGCAGTCAGGGTCCACGACGTCTCCGAGAACAACGCCGTGCTCAAGACGGTCTCAGCGACGGCATCGAGACCGTCTCAGCTTCGGCAACAATGATACCTGTGCAGCCCGAACAGTATGTATGCTACAGTTCCTGGCGCAGCTCGGTTCGGGCCTGCTTGAATCCGTCGGGCAGGTGGCAGCAGTCGCTGGAACCGTCGTCCTTCTGCTGATACTCGTCGCTCTGGGTGCCTTCGCGTACAAGAGTCTCACCGGAGACGGTATCCGCTGGCCCGATGAGCGAGAAGAGGCGGACAGTGAGGAGGACGACGGCGTCGTGCAAGGGAGCCGTGAGGACGACTGGAAGTATTACTGACGGCAGAATCCCACTCGCGTGTTGGAACTGGGCATCACCCTGCTTTTGATCTCGTAGCCGTTTCGAAGCAACGCATACCGGCCAAACGGCAGCAGTGATCAGTGTACCCATCGTCTCAATCAGTACTGCGGTCGTAGGAGTGTTCGAACTCCCAGTGGTACCGACAGTCCGTGCAGGTCGCCCACTCGGGGATGTCGAACCGCTCGGGGTGGCGTTGCCCGTGCTCCATCCGGCTCCGACAGACCGGGCAGGTGAGATACAGGAGCTGCAGGTCGGCGAACTCGTCGTGGCTGTATTCGCCGACACACCGCGGACAGTCGATGCTGTCACGCGCGTTGTGCTGGAAGATTTCCGACTCGCATCGCGGACATTCGACCGTCGCTGGCGGCCGTCTCGCCCACCCAATGTCACCGTCGTACGTCGTCGTTGCCGTGTCCATGCTCGACAGCCTGAACTTGTTCGGCCCGTCACTCCGCTGGAGTGGCGCGGCCACCCGCTTGCCGACCCAGACAAGCTTCGAGAGCAGAGCTGCGAGCCATCCAGACACTGTGACATGGTATGTATTCTGACGGCTTAAATTTCCGGGCAGTACGAACGCTGACCCGATGGTGAGCGGTCGATAGGTTTTCACGGCGACCCGCGGTATGTGGCATATGAGTGTTGACGCGGCTGTCGGTGTTGCGCCGACCGTCCCGGGACTGGCGGCAACTGTTGTGAATCCCGTCGTGGGACAGTTGATGCCCGGCGTTGGCACCGAACTGTCCAGACCGCTCCGCGGGCTCGTCTCGTTCGTTCTCGTGCTCGTGGCCGGCGCATTGGTGCTCCGGCTGCGGCGGAACTACGTCAACGAGTCGATTGACGCGATTTCGGACAGCCCGGCGACGGCCGTCCTCTACGGCATCGCTGGGTACGTGATCGTCGGTATCGTCGGCCTCTACGGGGCAACAACGCTAGCCCGCCTCAGCGTCGCTGGCGGGGTATTCGTCCGTGTCGCGATTCTCATCAGTAGTGCGTTCGTCCTGGTACTCACAAGCTTCGGCTTTCTCGTGGTCGGCACACTCCTCACTGATATCTTTGGCAGCCGCCGACCAACATACGGGCTCCTCATCGGAGCGTTTCTCAGCGCTGTCTCGTGGGTTCTGCTTTCACCCGCCGGCAGTATCGTGTCCAGCCTCGCCATCGCCGCGTTCGGAATCGGCGGCTCTGCCCGGATTTGGATACACTCTGAACGGACGGTCGAAACAGAACTGGGCGGCCGGTAGCGTGAACGGTTTCGGCCGCTGTTGGCTATAGCATCTGACACTACCGGTCGCGTCGGAAAACGCAAAACGAGAGGTTTCAGTCGGTACCCGTCGCCGTGTCGTCTCCCGGGTCGGAGATATCTGTCACCATTTCGTCGCCGGCGGTCACGACGTCGACATCATCCCGTTCAGAGAGGTCCTGAATCGTTTCTGCGAACTCTTCCGATTCGAGTATCTGGTACTCGTTGTCGAGCCCCAGATACACTGTATAGCACATCAGACACAGGATGAACGCGAACGGGAGTCCTGTGGTGATTGCGGCCGTCTGGAGCGCCGTCAGCCCGCCGCCGATGAGCAGGATAGACGCGACAAGGCCCTCGGTAAGGGCCCAGAATATCCGCTGTGTTCGCGGCACGTCGTGCTTTCCGCCCGAAGTCAGATGGTCGATGACCAGTGACCCGGAGTCAGACGACGTGACGAAGAACGTGATGACCAGCAGCGTCGCGATCAGTCCACTGACCACGCCAAGCGGGAACTGCTCCAGCAGGGCGAACATCGCGACGGTCTGGCCGACCTCGTTGTACGTCGCCAGCGCCTGTCCGTTCCCCAGCAGGGAGTTGAACATCGCGCTGCCGCCGAACACCGAGAGCCAGAGCGTCGAGAACATCGATGGAAGGAACAGCACGCCCAGTACAAACTCCCGGACGGACCGACCCTTCGAAATGCGCGCGATGAACATCCCGACGAACGGCGACCACGCGATCCACCAGCCCCAGTAGAACACGGTCCAGGCGGTGGGGGTCCCGTTCGCCGCTTCGTTGAGCGTCCCGGTAAAGAACCCGAGCGCCAGAATGTTTCCGAAGTACGCGCCGAGGCCCTCTGCCCACGTCCCGAAGATGTACACCGTCGGACCCACGATGACGAGGAACCCGAGTAGTGCGAACATCAGGTAGAGGTTCAGCGTACTCAGCCGCTTGACACCGCCGTCGAGCCCCGCTGCGACCGAGAGGGTCGCGATGAGCGTGATCCCGGCGATGAGCGCGACTTGCGGCCAGGTCCCTGTCGGGACACTCACCGCACCGAGCATGTCGCCGCCCACGTAGGAGAGCCCCGTGTTGACCTGTGCAACACCGAGTCCCAGTGAGGTTGACAGCCCGAACAGCGTCGCGAACACCGTCACGAGGTCGATGATGTGGCCCGGCCAGCCGTAAATCCGCTCGCCCAGCAGGGGCCAGAATATCGACCGGAAGGTGAGTGGGAGTCCCCGGTTAAACGAGAAGAACGCGAGGCCGAGTCCCACTAGGCCGTACACCGCCCACGGGTGAAAGCCCCAGTGGAAGAACGTCTGCGCCATCGCGGCGGACGCCGCTGCGCCGGTCCCCGCTTCGGCCCCGAAGAAGCTCGGGGGGTTCTGGAAGTAGTACAGCGGTTCCGAGACGCTGAAGAACATGAGGCCGATACCCATGCCGGCGCTGAACAGCATCGCCATCCAGGAGAAGTCGCTGAACTCCTTTTCGGCCTCGACGCCGCCGATTCTGATATTGCCGTACTTGCTGAACGCGAAGTAAAGCAGTGTGATGATGAACACGTTCACCGCCAGCAGGTAGAACCAGCCGAAAGTGTCCCCGATGGTATTGAACAGCCATGTGTACGCCGAGGCTGCGGTGTCACCGAGCAGTATCGTCACTGCGATGAACAGCGCAATGATCACCAGCGCCACCGGGAATACCACCGGATGGATGTCGAATCCAGCCGCCTGAATGTTCGTATCACCGGGTTCGCGGTCGGACTCCGGATGGAACAACTCGACCTGAAGCCCGTCAGACATTTCCCCGGTTTGGTCGTCACTGTTTGCCATACGTTACCCCTCTCGAACGCGGTACTGGTCTGTGGTGTCTCATTGTCGTAGTCGCGGTCGTCCTCTGTCGTAGTCCGTTGCCACCGTCATGGTAACGACATCCCGGCGTAGCGCGCCTACAGCAGTCGCATCCTGTTTGTCTTACTGTACTCGCTCGGGCGGACACGACGTGCCCGCAGGGCTATTGTCGGCGTGTTTTGTGTGCTACACAGTCTCATACTTATGCACTGATGCAACTGTAATAAAACTTCACCTTAGACACCAATATATTACGGACTGAAGCACTGTACGGCTGTGACTCGGCAGACATTTCTCCTATCTAGTACATTGAGGTTTGCTGGCTGTCGACGAGTCTTCGATTGTCTCACCGCTTGATGGGTGCGTATTTATTTCGGACTCCCACTTAGCATCAGTATGGCACGACTTCTGGCAACAGGGGCAGCCGCGGTGGCAGCACTGCTGATGGGCGTCGGCCTCGTCGGGATGACAGTCGGCGACTTCCGACTCGCAGGATTCAGTTTCCTCAGCGCCAGCCTGGTGATCTACATACGTGAGACGCGACTGATAGACGCGTAGCTGGTGTCAAATGTCGTTGACACTCATCCGCTGACTGATGACTGGAATGCTCGACGTCCGGACCACTTTATCGGTTGTCCCACCGAGCAGGTTCCCGAGCTTTCCACGGAACGCCGAGCCCAGGACAATCGCGTCCATGTCTTCGTTTTCAGCGAACTCGACGATTTCCTCGCTGGGTGCGCCGGTTTTGAAATGCGTCTTGTAATCGACGCCGTGCTCTTGGGCGACGTTCCCGAGATTCGCCAGAACCTCTTCCCCGTAGTTTCGATACTCCTCGCGCATCTCCTCTTCGTCATCTCTGAGCGCAAGCGCACGCGGCGTGCCCGGCAGGTCAATGACGTACAATGCATGGACTGTCGCGCCGAGTGCAGCGGCGAGTTCGATGCCGTGTTCTGCCCCTCTCCGGGCCTCATCACTGCCGTCATACGGGACGAGTATGTGGTCGTACATGGTGCCTGACTCATGTGTAATTCCCCCACACACCTGTTATAGGTTTCCCCGCTCGTGGCGTCGATCCGTCGATCTGAATGCCGATTCCGGCTCACAGTGCGCCGTTTTGGGCCTTCCGTGCGACGTTGTCGACGGGGTAGCCCGCGTCGCGTATCGCCGTAATGATGGTCTGTGCATGCTCGGCACCGCTCGTCTCGACGTTGAAGACGAGGTACGCCTCCCCGATTTCGAGGTTCTCGACGGACCGCTCGTGGCGAACGTCGTGGATGTTAGCTCCCTGCCGGGCGATGACCCCCGAGATCTCCTCCATCACACCCGGCTGGTCGTCGATGCGAACCCGAAGCTGAAGGAGCTGCTGGCGCTCCGTGAGCGCATGGATGAGAACCTCACGCATTTGTGTCATGTCGAGGTTCCCGCCACAGAGCAGCGGCATCACCGTTTCACCCGACACGTCGAGGCTGTCACTCAGTACGGCAGCCACGGAGGCGGCCCCGGCACCTTCTACGACCTGTTTGGCCCGTTCCATCAACAGGAGAATCGCCTGTGCGATGTCGGTGTCCGAAACAGTGACGACCTCGTCGACGTTCGCCTCGATGATGTCGAGCGTCGTCTCCGAGATGCCGCCTGTGGCGATGCCGTCAGCGATTGTGTCAACCTCGTCGAGCACGACCGGAATCCCTTTGTCGAGACTTTCGTGGACCGTCTCCGCGCCGGTCGCCTGAACGCCGACGACGCGCGTCTCGGGCGAGAGGTGCTTGACTGCGGTCGAGACACCGCTGATAAGTCCGCCGCCGCCGATGGGGACGATGACTGTGTCGACGTCGGGGCAGTCGTGGTACATTTCCGTACCGAGGGTCCCCTGTCCGGCAATGATGTCCAAATCGTCGTAGGCGTGAACGAACTCGGCGTCAGTCTCCTCAACGACGGCTTTGGCGTGGGACATCGTCTCCTGAAAGTCGTTGCCGACCAGTTCGACGCTTCCGCCGTAGGCCCTCGTGGCGTCGATCTTGGCCTGTGGCGCGTTCTCCGGCATGAAAATCGTTGACTCTGCCCCACATTTCGTCGCGGCGAGAGCGACACCCTGGGCGTGGTTCCCGGCGCTGGCGGCGACGAAGGACTCCACGTCATCGGCAACGTCCTGCGAGATCTTGTTGTACGCGCCTCTGGTTTTGAACGACCCTGTCCACTGGAGGTGCTCCATCTTCAGGTACACCTCGGCGTCGACGAACCCACCAAGGGACGAGCTCCGTTCGACTGGCGTCTTCTTTACAACTGTGTCGTCGTCCAGACGTTCGCGGGCTCGTTCGATGTCTGCGTATGTGACGGGTAGCGTGTCCGATTCGGTATGTGTCATGTGTTCGTATCGTCGCGGGCCTTATGTCAAAGTTGGTGGGTCGGTGCGCTGGCCTGTCATCTGGTGATGCGCTCCCGAGCCGGATCGAACAGCGGCTCGTCCCGCACCGTCGCGTCGTAGGTCTCACCCTCACACTGGATCTGGACTGATGTGCCGGTTTCGGCGTATTCGGTCGGAGCGTACGTGTACGCGATTGATTCGTCGATGCTGTAGCCGTAGTTTCCGGCTTGCACGTAGCCGATGGCCTCGCCGTCTTTCAGCACCGGCCGCCCACTCAGCATGATGTCCGTCGAGTCGTCGAGCGTGACCGGCGTGATTTTGCTGTCGATACCTGCCTTGCGTGCGGCCTCCAGAGCTTCTTTGCCGATGAAGTCTGTGTCCATGTCGACAGCGAAGGGGAGTCCAGCTTCGAAGGGGTTCGAGTCCGTGTCGATGTCCGTCCCCCAGAGGCGGTAGCCTTTCTCTAACCGCATTGAACTGAGTGCACCGCCGCCCATCGGCCGGACACCGAGGTCCTCTCCGGCGTCCTGTAGCGTCTCCCAGAGGCGCTGGCCGTACTCTGTCGGTGCCCACAGCTCCCAGCCGAGTTCGCCCACGTACGAGACCCGGAGCGCGATGACCGGGACGTCGCCGACGTACATCTGCTTGGCCCAGAAGTAGGGGAACCCTTCGTTGGTCACGTCCGTGTCGGTACACCGCTGGAGGAGGAGCCGCGAATTCGGCCCCCAGAGGCCGATTGTGGATTTCGCGCCTTCCTCGACGTGGACCGACACCGTCTCGGGGGCCTCGTCTTCCAGGTGACCGCCGTGGATGCCGGGGGAGTTCCCGCCGCCGGTCGTCACCATGAACTCCTCGTCGTCGAGTTTGACGACCGTGATGTCCGCGAGAATGCCACCGCCCTCGTTCAACAGCAGCGAGTAGCGGACCTGCCCGACGTCGAGATCCATGTCGTTGCTACAGACCCGCTGGAGGAACGCCTGGCTCCCCTCGCCTTCGACCATGATCGAACTGAACGTCGTCATGTCGAACATCGACACCTTGTCGCGGGTGTGGAGATGCTCGGCGGCCTCGATTTTCGAACGGTTGATGCCCTGCCAACCGTTCTGGGCGGGAATCCGGTCGTCGTACTTCTCGACCAAGTCGGCGTTCGACTCGTACCACTGTGGCGTCTCCCAGCCGCCGCTCTGGTAGAACTCCGCGCCGAGTTCCTTTTGCTGGTGGTAGAACGGACTCGTCCGGAGCCCCCGGTGGTCGTCGGGCTGCCACCGCGGCTCGACGATACTATACACCTGCTCGTACCGCTTGGCCCCGCGGTCCACGAAGTAGTCCTTCTCGCCCGCGTGCGGTTCGAACCGTCGGACGTGAATGCCGCCGGTGTCGACCGGGCCGGACGGCAGTCTGGGAACGCCGTTTTCCATCCACTCGGCAAGGATGCGGCCGTAGCCCCCGGAGTGGGTCCACCAGATAGCCAGTCCGGTCCAGAGGCCGTCGACCTGCGCCGCCTCGCCGACGGCCGGCATCCCGTCGGGCGTGAATACGAAGATACCGTTCTCGGTGGCCTCGTATTCCACGTCCTGTGTCGCCGGCAGCAGTTCGTCGAAGGCCTGCTTTGCCGACTTGTCTCGGCCGCGGTGGGTCGGTGTCTCCCAATGCTCCTTCGTGAACCCTCTAACTGACGCCTGGTGTTCCTCGGAGTTCTTCCCCATCGCCTCGGGGTCGACCGAGAGCGTCTCGTGGTTGTACGAGCCCATCCCGAGCGCGTCGCCGTGGGTCCGGAAGTACAGCGAGTGGTCCTGGTCGCGGCCGACTGGCTGGTGTGGCCCCTCGCTCATGTACTCCGCGATGGAGCGGTCGCCCGGCACGTCCAGCCCGGTCGTGTTGTCGCCGACCGAGGATTCGGCGTCGGCGAGTTCGTCCATCGGTTCGGTGACGACGTACTGGTGCTCCACTGGCGCAATCGGGAGGTCGAGCCCGGCCAGCTGGCCGGTCTGGTAGCCCCAGTTGTTCGTCGCGATGACCGCTCGCTCGCAGTCGATGCGGCCCTGATCGGTCTCGACCGCGTTGATTTCACCCCCCGAAACATCCAGATCCGTGACCTCCGTGTTCCCGTAGAACGACGCCGAAGAGTTTTCCATATACCACTGGAGCGCGCCGATGCCGTCGACGCGTCCATCAGTCGGCGAGTAGTAGCCACCGAGGATTTCGTCCTCGTCGACCATCGGAAGGTGCTCGGTGACTTCCTCGGGCGAGAGCAACTGCGGTTCCGGCAGCCCATAGGAAGTCGCCCATTCGACGCGTCGACGGAGGAAGTCCATGCGCTCCTCGCTCCGGGCCACTTCGATGCCACCGACCTCGTCGTAGACGTCGGCATCAGAGAGGAGCCGACTGGTGTAGTAGGCTGTCTTCGTCTGTATCTTCGACGGCGACGTCTGGAACATGATGCCGGGTGCGTGGACTGACGACCCGCCAGTGACGGGCAGCGGCCCCTGATCGATGACTGCGACGTCTTCCGCGCCGAGTTCCGTCAGGTGATACGCGACGCTACACCCAACGGCCCCGGCACCGATAACAACAGTATCCGCCCGAGACGGGGGAGTCTCTGTGCTCATGTATCTCGTTTGTGACTGTCTCTGTCATATTCTTAAATACACCGGTGGCCGGAACCCACGCAAAAAGAGAACGTCGGGTAGAGGAGTCACAGAGAGGTATTTCGACCAGTGTCGAGCCGTCGGGTATCAGTAGGTAGCGAGAAGAAACCGCAGTGCGGGACTGAACCACAGCGTGTTACAATCCCGATAGAACCAGCGGCTGGTCACAGACCGCTCTCAGACGAGCGGTTCCTCGCGGACGGTTGCGTCGTACCGCTCGCCCTCGTAGAGGATTTCGACGCTGGTCCCGGGTTCGGCGTACTCGGGCGGCAGGTACGTGTACGCGACGCAGGCCCCTTCGGTGTAACCGTACTCGGCGCTGTGGAGATAGCCGATAGTCTCGTCGCCGTCGAGGACTGGCTTGTTGTCCAGCACGACGGCATCCTCGTCGTCGAGCGTCAGGCACGCGACCTTGTGGTCGATGTTGTCGCCGTCGGCGGCCGCGGCGACGGCCTCCTTGCCGATGAAGTCGGTTTCGAGGTCGACGGCCCACCCGAGGCCGGCCTCGTACGGGTTGTGCTCCGTGTGGAGGTCCTTCCCCCAGAGGCGGAAGCCTTTCTCGATTCGCAGCGAGTTCAGCGCGCCGTTGCCATAGGGCCGGATACCGTACTCCTCGCCGGCCTCCATGATGTGCTCCCAGAGGCGTTCGCCGTACTCCGAGGGCGTGTAGAACTCCCAGCCGAGTTCGCCCGCGTAGGAGACGCGGAGCGCGGTGACGGGAATGTTCTTCACGAAGAACTGCTGGCTCGTGAAGAACGGGAAGGCGTCGTCGGAGAGGTCGACGTCGGTGATCTTCGAGAGGACCTTCCGGGCGTTCGGGCCGGTACAGACCATCGCCGCCAGGCTGGAGGTCACGTCGTTGACGACCACGTCGTCGGGGGACTGCTCGCGCACCCACGCGACATGGTTGTTCCCGACTTCGCGGCCGGTCGTCAACAGGAGGTAGCGGTCCTCGTCGGTTCGCGTGACCGTGATGTCCGCTCGTACGCCGCCGGCCTCGTTACACATCAGCGTGTACTTCACGTCGCCCACGTCGATATCCATGTCATTCGTACAGAGGTACTGGACGAACTCGCCGGCGTCGCTCCCGATGACCTCTATCTTGTTGAAGGAAGTCATGTCGTGGAGGCCGACGTTCTCCCGGACGTTCAGCGCCTCAGCGCCTTCGATGGGGGACCAGTACTTCGCTTCCCAGCCCTCGCGGTCGGGGATCTGGTCACCGTACTCCGCCAGCAGGTCGGCATTTGAGTCGAACCAGTGGGGTTCCTCCCAGCCGGCCTCGGCCCACAGTTCGGCGTCGTACTTCTTGTGGGTGTGGTACATCGGAGTCCGACGGATGTCCCGCTGTTTGTCGGTCCAGACCCACTTGGGGTGCATGATGTTGTAGACGATGCGGTACTCCTCGCCGCCGATGTCCCGAGCGAAGTCCCAACTGCCCTCGTGCTCGTCGAAGCGGTTCACGTCGCAGTGGGCGAGGTCAATCGGGCCGTCAGGGAGGCGCGGGACGCCGTGTTCCATCCACTCGGCGAGCGCTTTGCCGGCACCGCCGGCGTGGGTGACCCAGATGGCCGCCGCCGTCCAGAGGCCGTCGTACTCCTGGACGGGCCCCATCACGGGGAGTCCGTTGGGCGACTCCGCGAACATGCCGTTGTACTTGTGTTCGAGTTCCTTGCCGGCCGTCGCGGGCAACAGCTCGTCGCTGGCCTGTCGCGGGGCCTTGTCCGGCCGGTCCGGATGTGTCGCGTTGTCCATGTGGTAGTCCGTGAACTCGTGGACCGAGCCCTGCTCGCCGTCGGGGTCGTTGCCGCCGAGGTCCTGTGGATCGGGCACGATTGGCTCGTGGTTGTACGAGCCGATACCGTAGGAGTCCCCGTGGTTCCGGTAGTACATCGCGTTGTCCTGGTCGCGGAGAATCGGCCGGTCCGGACCCACGAGGAGCCGTTTTGCCTTCTCCCCGGAGACGTTCTCGTAGTTCTCGAACAGCGGGTGGTCCGTGATGTCGACCGCGCTGTCGGCCAGTTCGTCGAGGGACTCCGTCATCGTGTACTGGTGCTCGACCGGCGTCACCGGCAGGTGTACGTCGAGTTTCTCGCCGAGCTGGCGAGCCCAGATGTTCGTCGCGACGACGACCTCGTTACACTCGATACTACCGTTCTCCGTGACGACGGCCTGGACCTCGCCGTCCGCTGTTTCGACGTCCTCGGTGCGCGTGTGCGGCACGAACTTCGCGCCCCCGTCCATCGCTTCCCTGGCCAGTGCGTCACACGCGACGACGCCCGAGACCTGCCCGTCCGTCGGGGAGTAGTAGCCGCCCTTGATCTGGTCGGCGTCGACCAGCGGGAGGTGCTCGGTGACTTCTTCGGGCGAGAGCAACTGCGGGTCCTCGATGCCCCAGGCCTTGGCGTATTCGACGCGACGCTGGAGGAAGTCCATGCGCTCCTCGCTGCGCGCGACTTCGATGCCGCCTGTTTCGTTGTAGGCCTGCTGCCCATCCGCGCCCTCGAGGTCCGAGTACAGCCGACGGCTGTAGTCCGCAAACTGGCTGAGGACTTTCGGCTCCGCGGTCTGGAACATGATTCCGGGAGCGTGGGTGGATGATCCACCAGTGGTTGGCATCGGCCCCTGGTCGACTACGACCACGTCCTCACGGCCGAGCGCTGTCAGCTGGTAGGCGATGTTGCAGCCGACGATTCCGGCACCGACGATGACGGTATCGGCCTGGGTCGGCAGGCTATCGGTAGGCTCCATGACTCTGGGTAGAACGTGCTATGGCGTGGCAATATAGCTACCGCCTGGTCCACCTCCTTTGCAAACTGACATCGCATTATCACGTAGTGTTTCAGAATAACAGGAGTACCATTGTTAATAGATTTGGGTCCCCTGTGGTGATTGTCGCTTCCGGTCAGAAACTCCGAGCAGTGTCCAACACGCTATTGTACTGTCAAGTTATATGTTAACAGCCCTCTGTGATTTTTATGATACGGGGTTTCACACCGGCGACAGCCGCTCTACCGGTCAGTGGTTCTGTTCCGAAGGAGTATCACAGCACCGCTCCGTGTGGCCCAGCGACGCTCCTACTCCCAGCGCTTTTGCCTGCGCGCCGCCGGGCATCGATATGGACTACACCGCCGTCACGCACACGACGACTGACCGACGGCTCGGGAGACTCCCGTCAGGACGAGCCGTGTCCGTGACTGTCCACCGGTACGTCGGCAGCCCCGGGCCGACAGTGTATATTCAGGCGGCGCAACACGGCATCGAACTCAACGGCCCAGCCGCGTTACGGCGACTGCACGACCGCCTGACCGACGCGGCTATCGCCGGGACAGTACTTGTCATCCCAGTCGTGAACCAGCTCGCGTTCGATCACCGGTCGTACATGACCCCCGGCGAGTACGACGTGATGAACCCGAACCTGAACCGCGTGTGGCCGGGAGACGAGTCCGGAAGCCTACAGGAACAGTTTGCCGCTCGGCTGTGGGAACTCGTAAAAGACGCGGACGCCGCGGTCGATCTCCACACCGGCACGGCAGATATGCTGGAACACGTCAGATGCCGGGCGGGCGACCCGGCCGCCGAGCGCCTCGCCGAAGCGTTCGGTACTTCCTACAGAATCACCGACGAGTCCGAGGACACCGGCGACGACGGCTCTGGCGGGACGTTCCGTGCTGCGGCTGCGGCAGCCGGAATTCCGGTTATCACGGCGGAGCTATCGAACAGTCGCCGGATAGCACAGGACGCGGTTGCGGCTGGTGTCGACGGGATACAGAATCTCCTGCGCGAGTGGGCAGTCCTCCCGGCAGAGCCGGAGTCGAAGGCGGCACAGACGGTACTCCGAAACGACGCGGAGCCGGTCACCGCGTCGGAATCGGGATTGTTCGAATGTCGGCCGGACATCACCGTCGGTGACACTGTCGACGCCGGGGAGCGACTGGGGGCTGTCTACGAACCCTCCTCGTTCGAGCAACAACAGGTCGTCTCACCGACAGAACGAGGAGTGATATTCTCGCTTGCCAGGGAGTCTGTCGTCGTGAAAGGGGAACGCCTCGCAGGCATCGCGACACCGCGATAACCGAGACGTATCCGAGGAGCCGCCTGCGGGCACTGTTTCAGACGTGTGTTGCTAGCCGTAGTTTTGGGGAAGTTTATAAATGGGTTCGGTATTCCACACCTATCTCTACACCATAACGTGTCATAGTCACTCAATGACATGGGACTTCACACCGCATTCACGGCGCTCGCGGAGGTCATCGATGCGTACGAATCCCGCGGTCGGTCCATCGAGACCGTCGAAGCATTGCCGGCCGACACCGGTGATGCAGTCCTCGATGTGACGGTGGCGATGCCGGTCTCGCTGCGTTCCGGCGGCGGCGCTGACGAAGGTCTCAGCCCGGAGACGGCGAATCTAACCGACAGTGGTGACCTCGAAGTCACGTTCTCACCGTCGGCCACTGAACTTCCGTCGACCGCTGGGACCTCACTGTCGATAGGTGATGCCTCGGCGACGGTTACTGACGACGGCTTGCTCCTGACGGTAGAGCTGACAATTGATGCCATGGGCGCGCCAGACGAGGCAGCCAGCGTCGACTGTGGGCCTGACCAGGCTAGCCCCGCCGACGCGACGACGGTCCGCGCAGTGAGTTCGGCTGGCACCGACGGTGGTACCTCACTCGCTGATTCTGCTATCTCTGATGCAGAATCTGTCAGTGAGGGAGGCGACGGTACACGGGAAAGCCCACAGTCTGACGGCGCGGCTACAGCGGCTCCCCAGTCTGGTGGCGAGAACGACTCTGAATCCGGCCCGTTCGCCGCCGTCCGCGACGACTCCGTCCCACCGTACGAGGACACCGACTACCTGCAAGCACTGTACGACGAGTGTGACAACTTCAGGGAGATCGCCGAGCAGATACAGATGGACGTCTCCTCCGAGACGGTCCGCCGGTACATGATAGAAGCGGACATCCACGTCCCAAACACGTACAACACATCCAGCGATGACGAGAAAGAACCATCGGCCAAATCAGGGACCTCGGATGAGGACGAGCAGGTCAACATGGTCGAGCCTGTCTCAGCCGAGTCGCCCGGTCCCGCCGAAGAATCGGTCGGAGAACTCCCCGATGAGCAACTGGTCACCGACGGGATTGGACTCCCAGCTGATGTCCAGCTGCAAGACGTCGCGGACGCGGTCATCGATTCCGACACGGTGTACGAGGTACAGCGATGCCTGAGTCTCGACCGTGGCCAGACCCGGGACCTGCTGGAGCAACTCAATCTGTTAGATCTCGTCCTCTGCCGGCTCGCGGACGAACCGGACCATGCTGTCTCCTACGGGACTGTGGCCAGTCGGATCCGGCAGTGTGCGCCTCATAGCGCGTGATAGAAGCGATTTCTTATAAATGGGTTCGATGCCCCACCCACAGAGAAAAGTACGGGTGCGCCTTATGTCTGGCAACTCATGGCCCTCGGAACACGCGCTGTCTCAGACAGTCAGGGTGTCCGGACGCTGCTGACGAGCGCCCGGTTCGAACTGATGCCGTTCGAGAGCTTCGACGAGGAGATTACCCACCTCCCCGACAATGCGACGATCGCAATCACGACCTCACCACAACTCGGCATCGAGAAAACCGTCGAAAAGACGGAGGAAGCCGCCGAAATGGGGTTCGATGTCGTGCCGCACATCGCGGCCCGGTATGTGGAAGACCAGGAGCAACTCGAAGCGATCGCCGAGCGACTGGAGCAGGCAGGCATCACGGACATCTTCGTCCCAGGAGGTGACCGCGAGGAACCGGCCGGTGAGTACGAGTCGGCGCACGACCTGCTCGAAGCGCTCGCAGAGACCGAATACTCCTTCGAGGAAGTCGGAATCACGGGCTACCCCGAGGGCCACGACTTCATCGACGACGAGACGCTGGCGGAGTCGATGGCACAGAAAGCGCCGTACGCGACATACATCGTCACCCAGCTCTGTTACGATCCAGATGCAGTGCTAGAGTGGGTCGAGGGCATCCGTGCTCGCGGTATCGAACTCCCGGTCGAAGTCGGTATCCCGGGCGTGATGAACTACCAGCGCCTGATGCAAATCTCTCAAAAGGTCGGTGTCGGTGATTCGATCAAGTTCCTCAGGAAGACGACGGGCATTCTCGGGTTCGTCAAGCAACTGGTCGGCTCCCGCGGGACCTACGAACCCGACGAACTCATCGACGGCCTCGCGCCCTACGTCGGAGACGACGAGTACAACATCCGCGGCGTCCACATCTACACGTTCAATCAGACGCCTGATACGGAAAAATGGCGGCACAACCGTCTCGACTCCTGAAACCGATCTACTTACTGTCCGGCCTCGGGCCACCCAGCTACAACTACCTGTTTTCGACCGTCTCGCTGGCAGAGACCGCCAGCGAGCCATACGGTGGCCAGAGATCCCCAACGCAGTCCAGCAAGAAACGTGAAGTGAGATTTTCCGGGCAGCATCTATACGGCCGCGGAACTGCAGGAGAGGGGGCGGAGGGCTACAACGGCATCAGTGAAAACCGGGCGCGGCAGTCGGGAGGTAAAATAGCGGCGGACGACAGGTGGGTGTGCGGACTGCTGGGACAGACGGAGTGGGGATTAGTCGTCGCTTTCGGCCTCTTTCCGGGCGTTGAGCTTCGCCTGCTCACGGGCGCTCGGGTTGACAGACTCCTTGAACGGCACTTTCGCGGCGGTCGCGAACACCGGCTCACCGGGCTCGTCGGCGTACTCGTCGGGGAGATGGACCTGGAACTCCAGATCAAGTTCCTCGTCGTAGATCTCGTCGTTGAGCGGCGTGTCGGTGACTTCCTGAATCTTCTCGGCCGGGACGAATCCCATCCCGATGTTGGTTTCGAGATCCGGGTTCCACCACGGCGAGGTGAGGTAGCCACACTCTTCGCCCGTGTCCGGGTCGGAGATGAGCCAGAAGTCGGGGGCGTAGTCACGGATCGGCTCGCCAGCGATCTTCAGGCCGATGAGCTTGTGCTCGAACGGGTAGTTGCCGTTCTCGATCTGGTCTTTCTGCTCTTCGAGGACCTCTTTGCCGATGTAGTCGGCCTCCTTGTCGTCGGGAACGTGGTAGCCCAGGTTGACCTGGAACGGCGAGGTCTCGTGGTCGAGGTCCTGGCCCCAGGACATGATACCGGCGGCGATCCGGCGGTGGTGTCCCGGTGCGATCTGGCGACCGTCGTGGTCTTTGACGGACTCCATGACGGGGTCCCAGACCTGTTCGGCGTTTTCCATCGCGTCTTTGACGTAGACCTCGAAGCCTTTCTCACCCGAGAAGCCGGTCTGGCTGATCAACACATCACAGCCGTTGATTTCGGCGTCCATCAGGCCGTAGTACGGGACGTCTTTGACCTTGTCGCCGACGACGTCGACCATCACGTCGAGCGCCCTCGGGCCCTGAATCTGCATCGGAGCCACGTCGATCTCATCGATTTCGACGTCGAAGTCGTTGTCGACGTTGACGCCCTGCAGCCACTGCATCAGCGTCGAGTCCGAGATAGAGAACCAGAACTCGTCTTCCTCGGGGCGCAGGAGAACGGGGTCGTTCAGGACGCCGCCGTCCTCGTTACAGAGGATGACGTACTTTCCGTCCATGGCGTCCATACCTGTCACGTCGCGGGTGACGACGTAGTTCGTCAGCGCCTCGGCGTCGGGCCCTTTGACCCGAATCTGTCGCTCTACGGCGACGTCCCAGAGGGTGACGGTGTTGGTCAGTGCGTCGTACTCCTTCATCACGCCGCCGTCCTCGGGCTCGATGAGACCGCGCGGGTGATAGAGGCGGTTGTAGACGGTCGCCCGCCAGGCACCCTCCTCGTTGAACGACTTGTGGAAGAACGGGGACTTTCGAACGCGCGTTGACACCAACATCTCGATGTTGGGGTCACCAGTCTGGCGGAGGTTACGGGGGACAGTCCGATCTGACTGGTCGACACTGGGATGGTTAGGATGTTCCTCGTTACCGGTCATGCCTATGAAAGAAGATGTGAAATACTAATAAAGGATATTGTTACTTGCTTCTGGGTTTTATATGCGGGAGGGACTTTGCGGGCAATTTCGACACTCACAACCGTTGTTTAACAGCCCCAGAACATGAATATTCAACAGTATCTGGTATCTCGCTACTCGGCTGAAACTGGTAGCTGTAGTACGAAACGACCGGCACGGAACACGACCGAGCGGTTGGTGTGACTGTTCGGCAGATATCAGTCCGGGTCACTGCTGACTCGGGTGTATTTGACGATGTCGAAGTCGCTGTGTATCGTTCGTTCCGTCTCGGACCAGCGCGACCAGTCGACGGTCGGGAAGACCGTATCGCCGTCGAACGCTGCCGTTAGTTCGGTGAGGATTAGCTCGTCGGCCTTTGGGAGAAACTGCTCGTACACAGTAGCGCCGCCAATGACATACGTCGTAGATGCGCCGCTGTTGGCCGCTTCGGTCAACGCCGCCGTCGTCGAGGTGACAGCCGTGACACTGTCAGGAAGGTGACGCGGCGTCGTAGTCAGAACAATGTTCAATCGCTCCGGGAGTGGGCCGTCGAGATCACGGCGGATGCTCTCAAAGGTACGCCGGCCCATAATCACCGGATGACCGATAGTCGTCTGTTTGAAATGTATCAGATCCTCGGGATACTGCCACGGAATGTCGCCGCCGGCACCGATCACGCCGTTAGTCGCAACAGCGGCGATCAGCGAGAGTTTCATACGTACCTCTTTGTCGGGCTGCTGGTAATAAGTCCGTCCCACCGACGAGCGAGGCCACCGCTCGAAACCGACGCATCAAATCCGCTGCCCGAGCTATAGTAACAATTGAAACGATGTACACACTGATCGCACTGCCGCCGTGCGATCAGGTGTGCATTGATTTTCAATGGCTACTATACGGACATTGTTTCAAGTGACAGCAAGTCGTATTCTGGAACTGGAATCCTGCCGTTTGGATCTGAACCAGTGGGATGTCGCCACACCAATGCTAGCCCGGACCTTGATAGCGTATCTCGCGCGCGACTTATGAGGTACCAGCCATATAAAACGCCGTATGGATACGATTCACCTGTCGCCCGGTCCCGCCGCTGCTCAGGCGTTTCGCCTGGGAATTATCGCGAGCGCGGTCGGTGGACTCGCCGGGATTGCGACACTGTACTGGCTAGACGTCCTGACACCGGTGTTTGCTGGATACGCACTTGTTCTCTTGTTCCCCGTGTATCTTGTCTTCGCCGCAACAGCGTTGAGCGTGTGGTTGGGATACAACAAAGACGCGAAAGCATTGCGACCGGTCTACCGTCAAAAGGATTCGAGCGGGCGATCCGAGTAAACACCACGGTTAGATAGGTCCAGTATCTGCATCAATGACTCTATTTTCGATATTTGTGTGCACATACACCAGGATACAGTTTCAAATGCGATTCGATGTCACGAGAGTTGGTTTAAATCGGTAAAACGATTGGAACGCCTTCCGAGCGCTCCCAGTGGCGGAACTGTGGACTCACTCCTTTCTGTCGATTATTGTTGCTGCAATGAGGTTCCGCATACCCCGCCGGAGACGGCCGCTCATCGCTGTCGAGGACAGTCCGATTTCGTCGGCGACTTCGTTCAAGGAGATATCCCTGGGTTCGCCGAAATAACCGTTTTCGTATGCGGTTGTCAGTGCGGTCCGCTGCTCATCGGTCAAGCCGTACGACGACTCGCCGCCGGTGTCCGTGTTTCCGTAGATTTCGATGATATCGAGCGAGATGTCGTTCTCGTTGGCATACTCCCAGATCGTGTTGAGTGCCTCTCGGTCGGGGAGGAGGAGTCGGACGAGCCATCCGTTGCCCTTCGTTTCGGTATGGACGAGAAATCCGTTGACATCCGTGACGACAGAGCTGATGAGTTTCGTTTCGGGGGTGTGTTCGATGTAGTATATGCCGGTCTGGTCGGTCCAGTCGACGAGTTCGTAGCTCTGGACTGTCGGGTCGGCATCGAGCATCTCTTCGAGTCGGTCTCTGTCACGATACTCGATGAGGAATGGAAACACGGTGGAGCCCGGATCAGTATTCCCCTGTGTAATGACACGTATCGCTATGTCTTCGAGGTTCTGTAACGTTGGAACCAGAGCGAGGCGTTCGTGTTCGATGTGTATTTTCGTCGTTATTGACATTTTGTGGTACGGAGATTACAATCGAAGCGTCAAAGACGAATACCAGTTCGACAACGGAGCACTATCATCTGTGAACTGCTGTATGTACGCGGGGTCTCCACGTCAATGTTTACATGCACAGGTGCACACACGAGGGCAAAAATAAAAAGCTGACTGCCGTCCCAAATAGCTCCTATCGTGTTCGTGAGACTGTGTTTTCGCCAATGAGAACGAGTCTATGGATGCAGTCTAAGCGACGAAGCAACGAGAAACAACTCAGAAGTTATATGTCATGGACCCATTTAATTCGGCGAGCAGCATACGTCTCTATCGGAATCTGTATTAACAATCGTTTATAATTTTCCGTAATAAACACCCGTAATTATCCTACAATGAGCTTAGAAGGCTGTACCCAGTATACTATATTGATATGAGTGAACCACAAAACCAATCCACCGCGGATAGCGAGTTCTCAAACGCCGATTTCTATCTACCGGCAGTCGCGCTACCACCGAACTTCGGTCGTATCGAGGCGGCTGTTTCCGACCTCTTCGACTTCCACGGCGTCGTGCTGATTCCGGACAGTTACAATAAGTAACTCAGCCGCGTAGCATGTGTGGTTTATTTGAGAGCTACCTATAGTAACAATTGAAACGATGTACACACTGATCGCACTGCCGTCGGGCGATCAGGTGTGCATTGATTTTCAATGGCTACTATAACTAATCGTGGTTAGTCGGTCAGTTTATCGGCGACCGCTTCGACAGCCTCGACAGGAACGTCGTACTCGTCGGCGACCGCTTGTGCCTGTGCTGCCGAGAGTGAACCGGTTCCGGCGACTGCATTTTCGCTGGGTTCTCGCGGCTGTGAGGCCGCCAACGTTTCGTCGTTGATAGACAGGCTCACTGCGTCCCAGCGGGTGTAGTGACCCACCGCATCGAAGTACGCCTTTGTCGCCCGCCGTTCGTCGTCCTGGAACTCGGCAGTCAGGAGTCCCTCCTCACCAACCAGCGGACCGGCTTTGACGATCCCTGCCGGGTTGATGAGCATACTCCCGCCCGCGGCGACGTTGAACCCGAGTTCGTCCTCAGAGAAGCCGTCTGGAACAGCGTCGCTCATGTACGCCGAGCACGCGGCGACGAACGACTGGGTTTCGAAGGCGTACTCCCGCATGGCAGGATAGATATCGCAGGTATCCACGGCCTCGCTCGTCTCCGCTCGGGTCTTGTCCCCTGGATGACCGTGTTGTTCCCAGAAGCCGGGCCAGACGGCGGCGTGTATCTCCTCGCCCATTGCGGTCAGCGCTGCCTTCGAAAGCGTCATATGGTTCTCGTAGCAGATGAGGCCGCCGAGCCGTCCGACAGCCGTCTCGTACGTGGCCAGGCTGGATGGGTCGCCCCGACCCCAGATGGCTCGCTCCTCGTGGGTCGGCATCAGTTTCCGGTGTCGACCCATCAGCTCCCCCGTACTGTCGAAGTAAAACAGCGAATTGTAGAGCGTCTCGCTTCCCTGCCGGTCACTGATTTCGTTCGTGCCCAACACGAGCGTGAGGTCCGCCTCCGCGACTGCCTCACCGAGTACCTCGATAGCCTCGTCGTCGACGTGGAGACTGTTCTTCTGGAGGTCCACCATCAGGTCAGTCCATCTGGAGATAGAGACGCTGCCTCGCCAGTATGGGTATCCCGGGAAGTACGTCTCCGGGAAAACGACGATGTCTGCACCGTCCCGACCCGCCTGCTCGATGTACCGGCATGTCTTGTCTAGCGTTCCCTCCTTGTCGTGGTAGACGGGCTCTACCTGCGCGGCCGTGAGTGTGAACGATTCGGCTGGCATTCGTTTGCAATTCACAGGCTAGCATCAAATCAGTTGAGCCGATATCCCGGGGACGCGGCTTGAGAACTGTGTCGCGGTATACGGAGTCGAACACGTACTTTCCTACTGCCGTCCCGGCTCTGGGGCCTGCCAGGCGACGATGATACCGGCGACGGCGACCACGCCGGCCAGTAGAAACGCCGGCTCGAATCCGGCTCTGTTTACTACGGCTCCGCCGGCGATCGGTGCAACAAACGCCCCTGCCAGGCCGATACTGGTCTGGAACGCGACCGCCGTTGCAGCGACGCGCGGGTCAACGAGCTCTCGAACGTACGTGAACGAGAGGCCGAGCGTCAACTGGACCGCAAATCCGATCAACAGGAGGACAGCAACGAGCGGTGCCAGCGAGCGGAACTGCGTAAACCCGAGGAGAAGCGGAGCGGCGAGGCCGAACGACCACAACACGACCGGTCGCCGGCTTCCGTCAAAGACCCGATCCGAGATGAGTCCGCCGCTGATTCGAGATATGACGCCAACAGCGGGGAATACGGCAACGACGAGTCCGCTCACAGCCAGAGAGAAGCCAAGGCCTTGCGTGAGATACGACGAGCCCCAGCTATTTACGAACAGGTATAGCGCGTAGCCGAGGAAGCCGAGGATACCAACGAGCCAGACGCTCGGGCTCCGGAGTACTGCGCCGAATTCTTGTAAGGACGGGGCATCACCGCGGCTCCCGCCGTGCCCGCGACTCGCTGGCCAGAAGACGGCCAGGCCCGCGATTGCAGGACCAATGAAGGCCAGAAAGACAGCCGGCCAGCCGAACCGCTGGGCGATAAGCGGCCCCGTTCCCTGTCCGAGTGCGAAGCCGACCGGGCCACTGGCAGTGAAGATGCCGACTGCTGTCGCACGGTTGGAGCTTTCGACGGCCCGGCTCACCATGTCGATACCGGCGTTCCAGACGACGACGTACGCGGTGCCTCCCAGTACACGAGATGCAAGGATTGTCTCGTACTGGCCACGGCGGCCGGCTTGCCAGCCCCACATCCCTGCGATGACTAAGATGCCCACCGCAAGGGCCATCACACTCCTCGAATCAGTCCGGTCCAGCACAGCCCCGGCAGGGAGGCTGACGACGACAGCGGTGCCGAACATGACTCCGACGAGGAGGCCGGCGGCTGTCGGCCCGACCCGCAGTGAGTCCCGAATAAGCGGTGTGACGCTTGCGGGGACGATCTCGTATGCGGCCAATCCCATCGAAATCAGGCTCGCACCAGCCACGAGCCACCACGTCGAGTCGGCTGTTCGGACAGGTGTTTCGGCAGTGGTATCCGAAATATCGGAATCAGTAGCCTGTGGTGTCATTCTGTCGGGGAAGAGCGTTCGGTCATCGCACTGTCGTAGTTGGCACCGGATATAGTAGCCATTGAAAATCAATGCACACCTGATCGCACGACGGCAGTGCGATCAGTGTGTAAATCGTTTCAATTGTTACTATAGAAGTGAGAAGCTCAGTCAGTTCGAGTGGCGCACGTCTGGCGAGGAGTTCCCGAACAACACCGAAAAAACTGCTTGGTGAGGAGCGGTGGCGACTGAGAGTCACTGTTTCCGAATGAGATAACAGAGCGTATTGAAACCATGGGGCCTGAAGCGGATGATACAACAGAGTGGTTGCCGAGTGCGGCGTAGCACGAGCGTGGAACCCGCGGCACGACACCCAAACAGAAGCAGAAGAACAATCGGATATATAGACACTCACCTATAGTATAGGTATAAGCATATAGATATGATCTGGTATTTCCCAATTTTCGTTCTATCTTTTCGGTTATACTAACTACTAGTCTGAACCCAGTATTCGTTCGGAGCATATTCAGAAGAACTGTGCTAGATATGTTTATACTCACAAGAGGTGATACGTGATTCAGTATTTGTATTGCGTCTCCAGGGTTGGCTATCACATCAGAACAGTGTGTTTCATCGGGCATAGTCGAGGAGGGGTTACCGAGCGTGTACGATCCAGCCCGGGGCGCCAGTCGGTCGACGAACTCGTCGTGGATGTCTTTGTGGACGATGGCCCGCGACAGTGCGTCACAGACCTCACTGGTGCTGTAGTAGACGTATGCCGCGGCAGCGGCAACTACCGTTTCTACGTCCACATCGGGAAAGACACCGAGCGGCGACTTCCCGCCCAGTTCGAGAGTAACAGGAGCCATACGGGCGGCGGCGGTCTGCACTGTAGTCGAACCAGTCCCAGTTACCGATCCAGTCGTGCCAGTCGCTCCGGCAGACTCCGCAGGCGTCGACCTGAGCGACGACGCCATCCGGGTCCGACTCCGGGCGTTCGACGTCTTTCAACGTCGGCCACCCGTCTATCCGTCTATAGTACTGTATTCGTAGTACTGACTTCGAACTTCGATTTCGTTTTTCGTATATCGAAGCACCTCTAACAGATTTGCCATATACCTAGAAGTGAATCTATCTCTGGGTCCAGTGATACCGAGGGAGACCATGACCTCCTGTTCGTCGTTGAATATCGGAACGGCGACACCGCGAACGCCCCTGAGATGCTCCTCGTCGTCTATCGCGTAGCCCTGGTCACGGACTCGCTTGAGGGCCGCTTCGAGATCGGACCGGGATGACAGCGTGTTATCAGTCCCTTTCGGAAGTCCATGGTCGGCAACGATTTCGTTTCGTTTTTCGACCGGAAGATGCGCCAGAATAACTTTGCCCAGCGATGTCCAGTGCATCTCGGTGTGATTCCCGATAGGGATTTCGTCGCCCGCAGCCTTTCCGCCTGAACTCCTGTAGAGGATGACCCGCTGGCCGTTCTCTTCGATGCCGGCACCAGCAATCTCACCGGTCTCTCTGCTGAGTTCCTCAACTTTATTGCGAAGCAGTCGACCGATGTCTAGTCTCTGCCGAACGCTGCCTCCCAGCTCCAGAAAGCGGAAAGACCGGCGATACTGCCCGGATTCCTTGACGACGTAGTCACGCTGGACGAGTGTGTTGAGGTGAATAAACACAGTGCTTGTGGGGATATCCAGATGAGACGCGAGATCGGAGAGACCGACCGGTTCACGTTTTTCGAGCGCGGCGAGAATATCCAGCGTTGTCTCAACCGCACTGATCGTTTTGTTGTTTTGCGAGGCCATGGATGCGCTTTTTTTTGCAGAGTGAAATAGATTCCGCCGAGAGCCAAAATGTTTCCAATCACGTTGGAAAGTGGTACTATCCACCGATGTTGTCTATTCTAACATGAGTACGTATGTTATTTTCCTCGGCCTTGTCACTCGCGAAGGGTGACAACATACCACACGAGCATGTGGGACGTAAGATCCAGTCCCTAATTCAGCAGTTACAGTTACTCTAACGTCGCTTTGTGACATTCGTCTGTTCCACACGAGCGCAACAAGTGGCTTTCAATCTGGTTGAAAGGAATTGGAACCGCTCTGAGATCCCATTTTCCGCGAAGTAGTAGTTCTCTGCTCCGTCTTCTGTATCACGGAATGAGGTCGTACGTACGGGTGTGACGTTTGGGCCTCGGTTCAGAACCGCCGGCTACGCAGTC
>NZ_CP184340.1:0-371129 GCF_048595605.1 Haloarcula sp. KBTZ06 | reverse complement strand
CGACGGCAGCATACGGGTCCAAGTTGTCCAACAGCAAACGGGCACGTTCGCCGACTTCGACGGCTACGCTGGTGAGAAGTCGACCAACGTAACGAGCGATCACGACGCCTGGGGCGTCAACGTCGAGTAAATGCCTCGTGCACTCATTGATACGACAGTCCTCTTTGCAGCCGCATACCGACGGGATGGATCCCACGATGCCGCGCTTCCCGTGCTCCAGGGAATCGACAATGGAACGCTCCCGGAGGCAGTCATCCTCGACTACGTTCTCGCAGAAACACTCAACGGCCTCACGACCCACGCCGGCCACGACGCAGCCGTCGATCTCCTTGATCGTATCGAAGAAAACGCCCGCTTCCACATCGACTCCCTCACCACCGACGCCCTCTCGACAGGGAAGGCCCTTTTTCGCCAACACGAACCGCTCTCCTTCGTCGATGCCTGCATTATCGCGTATATGCAAACCGAGGGACTCGGTTACCTGTATGCGTTTGATGACGATTTTGACGCTGTCGATGAAGTCTATCGGCTCGATACCGCAACGAATCCCTACGATCCGGACTGACACTGGTAGACGCCAGGGCCGCCGACGAAGTTCGGTCTCAGGATAGTTGTACCTCATAGTCAACCGCCAGCTCCCGGCACTCGTCCCACTTCGGAAGACGCTCTTTATCGACTTTGTCGTGGGTCCCAAGGTAGCGGCGCAAGGCGTCGGTTTCGTCTTTGAGGCCATACTTCGCCGCCTATTTTCATCGTCAACGTCGGCGTGGCGGAGCAGAAGCTATCTAGCCAAATTAGCGACGGTTCAGTGAAACTATACGGTCTTTCCGCAGCCTTGCATAAGAGCGATCGGCGGCTGAGACCGGCATCGCAGGCGGAACACCTCGATTTTGTGTGGCCGCAGGCAGGTGGCGGCCAGACCGGGCCGCCGGGAGGTAATTTCTCAAATGGGAGACGTTCAGTGTCCGCGATGTGAGGAAGTCTTCAACACTCGGTACAACCCTGTGAGGTTTCGCGCCGGGTCCTTCTACGACCCAGAGCGCGATGAAGAGTACGAGCAGGTCTGTGAGGACTGCCATCGAGAACTGACAGACAAATAAGTCAGTCGTCTACTCCCCAATTTTTTCTGGTACTGGATCGGGGATCGTTCCGAGTTCCATCTTCAGGAGGCGCTCTGCTTCATCAGTGTGGGTATCCTCTTCGATCAGGAAGGCTTCGACGGTTTCCCGATCACTGTGATACTGGATTGCTGTCTCGTATCCATACCGGGTGTTTACGCCTGGTGCTGAGCCGTGCTTGACACGCACCAGAAACTCGCGATCCTCCCATGTTTTGATTTTCACTGACAGCGGTGCATCGAGTTCTCGGCGGGCGATGTCGATCACTTCGTCGACGACCGGCCCGATCGTTTCGATGCTCGGAATCTGACGCTGGTCGGATGGCTGTTGCTCTGGAGAAAGGTGTGGCTGTGACATGAGAACGGTGCGATTCAGACTTGGCCGTCATCGCTCAAAAAGCTCCGGGTTGGGCTGGCTCCCCCAGCTGGCACACGTCGAGATACCGATTCCACGGAGTGTCGGATGTATCGCAGGCGTGGGTCTGTCGGCCGGGGCACAACTGGGCTGGATGGCTGGTGGACCGTCCCAGCGCGCGACGCCACTGACAGACTCGCGATGCTCGTCTGTCGTGTCCTCGTTCGCTCCTGCTCACTCGGACGACGGGGCGCTGCGCTCGGCGCGGTCGCGCGCCTCACGCCGGTCCACTCGTGCCTGCAGTGGCGGGCGCGATCCCGCCCAAGCATACAACCTAGCAAATCTGTTAGCTGATTTCGTACACATCTCGTAACCTACTCTGGCCCATCCCACGTAAGCCGGTCAACAGTTGGGAACTCAGCTTTCGCTGTCTGTGGTGGGTTATAATATCTGGACTGGACATCATAGTAGCCGAATTCGGGAGGGATACGGGCACACGCTGTTGCCAGGTTTTTATCCGCTGTGTGGGTTATTACACGAATCCGGGCATTCTGGTCGAATAAGCGAACTGCCAACGCGACCAACGCCGCATCCCGCCAGTTGTTCGTCTCCGGATATTTGCTTTGCTGGTTGAGAAAGGCATCTGCAACGAACCGGGCTTTCTCAACCGCCCCAGCGGTACTATCAAAGTCGTCTGTTCGGTCACCTGACAGCGGGGTGGCTACCCGAACCCACCCCTCTTCGATAGCCGTGTCAAGGTATGGATTCGTCAGTTGGTCACCACCCCCAGTATCCGCCAGCTCGTGGTAGACTGCTGCTGGCACCCAGATTTCGGTTCCAGCTTCTTCAACAGCACTCTTGAGCGATTGTAGTCGCGGACTAGGATCCTTTCCTAAATTCCGAAACATCACCGTGTCCGCAATGTTCGCCGTGTATATCCTCGTCATTCAGTCTACTTGTCTGTCAGTTCCTCAAGGAGATCGTCGTCATCCTCATCGAAATCTCCCGGTGTGTACGTCGTCGGAGCCGATTCGCTGTCACCGAGGTCAAGAATCAAATAGAGCGCGTCAACAAGGTCATACGCAATTCCAGGCGAAAGATCCGTGAGACTCGCGATTTGACGGATTGTGACATCCCCCTCACTGTGCTCCTTCACAAGATCGTGTGCTAGCGCGAATGTGACAATACCGTGGTCTTCAAGAACTCGCTCGATTGCTGGATATTCGTCTTTGTGTGCGATCACTTCGATAAGTTCTGGGGTGATAGAGACCTCAGCCTCGCGGACCGTTAAGGTCAGTTCGAATTCTTCAGCAGTGTACACAGCGGTACCAGCATCCTCAGCGACCTTGCTGACGAGACCTGCCTGTTCCAGTTTATGTAGGTAGTCGTACACCGTCTTTTTCGAGACACTCATTGCTTCGACGAGTTCGGGGCCTGTTGTGCTCTCTGAGCGTTTAATCGATGTATAGAGGGCAGCAAGGGACGGGTTCTCGAGCAATTCTGTGAACGTCGGAATCCCGGTGATAATCCCCGGGGTATCTCCCGTGTTTCGAACGTGTTCTGTATCGTAGCCCATCGTGTATAGTGTTACGAAACTAGAAACTATAAGCGTTTGCTACGGGCAGGTGAGTGTACCGATGAGAAACAGCAGTTTTTGATCAGTTCTGCGAAGACTGCCACGGTGAACACCGAGCCCGCTCAGATGATGCCGCCGATGACGAGTAGTCCAACGACGAGCAGCAGCGTCGCGACCACGCTACCCCCGGCCAGCCACTTGTTCTCCATCGCCTTCTCGTGAAGCGGCATCTCGGCGTACTCCTCGCGGAACGCCTCAAGGTTCTGGTCGTCGTAGAAGTACTTCGTCTTCAGCGCGAACCGCTCCGTCACCGCACAGCCCGTACAGATCGGCTCACCTTCCAGCCGCTCCGTTTTGATGTGACTGGTGCAGGCAATGGCCCCGCAGTTCGGGCAGTAGGTGTACGTCTCGTCACTGCCGGTCGTGTCACAGTGGACGCACTGATGGATGCCGTCCTCGGCGGTCACTCTTGACGGGCCTGCCGCGTAGTACTCGTAGGGGTAGGTGTACTCCTGCAGATCGGTCGTCTGGCGAACCTCGGGGAGGTACACTGGTTCGATCGACTGCACGGAGATGTCCGAGCGGTTCGGCTCGCAGGTCTTGTTGTACGTGACGTTGTTGTCGCCCGTGTAGGTCACCATCGTCGTGTGGTGGTCCTGAACCCGCTCGACGGCCCACTCCTTGTACTCCGTTTGGGTCTGCCCGAATCGGTGCTCCTCGACGTCGTCGAATACCTCGGTAAACTGCTCGGTATCGAGGTCGATCGTCGCGTGGAAATTCTCGATGACCAGCGGCGCAACATCGTCGTCGGCCACCTTCGGATGGCCGCGTGCGGCGTGGACAACGAACTGTGTGCGGTCGTTGATCCGGTGGATGACGCCCACCGACGTCTCGAAGACTGCGTTCGTGTCCGCGGTGACCGCGACCACCGGGCGGAACGTCACCCGCGAGTGTGGTTCTGGGAGGTCAGCGGCCTCGATATTCTCGATATCGCGGAACGCTTCCTGGACCGGCGCGTCGACGTCGGCCGCCGGATCGTACGGGCGCAGGGTCTCGTCGCAGAGAATCTCGATACGACCGTTGTAGAGGTCGAGGCCGATCTCGTCAGCAATCTCTCGGAGGTCCTCGCCGTCGAGCAACTCGATGGGATACGGGTCGTCGTTTTGCTGGAGCCGATCTGCGTACTCCTGAGCAGGGCTCGTGAATCGGCCAGTGGTGACGACTATCCCCCGCTTGGGGCCGTCGAAGTCAAACGTCGCGATGGCCGAGTGCAACTTCTGGACGACCGGGCGACCGACCGTTCCCGTATGCTTGCATTCGACGATAATCGCACGCCGCGTCTCGTCGATCACTTCTTCCATGATGACGTCCCGTCCCTCATCGGCTGTGCGCTTGGCTTGGCGGACGTTCTCGTAGCCGAGGTTGCGGAACACGTCTTCCATCAGGTCTTCGAACTCGAATCCCGAGAGATCATCCAGTATAGCCATCCCGAATTATATGAATAGTACATTGCAACTATCAAATGCGTTGCCAAACGCAGTTCAGTTCTGTCTGTTGAACCCTTCTGAAGGGTTGATGAACCACCGAACTGTCCGTGAGAATCAAACCTGAACCAGTGGCCCGTCCCAGCGCGCGACGCCACTGACAGACTCGCGATGCTCGTCTGTCGTGTCCTCGTTCACTCTCGCTCACTCGGACGACGGGGCGCTGCGCTCGGCGCGGTCGCGCGCCTCACGCCGGTCCACTCGTGCCTGCAGTGGCGGGCGCGATCCCCGCCGGGAATCGGACAGTTCCCAGCTGAGTGGCACACTAATTTGCGACTACACTATGATGCGAAAACAAGGCACATTGTACCTGTTGGGTTTCAGACACAAAGCTCCGGACATGATGGTGTGCTCGCCGACCGGTGAGCGACAAGGTGTGCGCCACGAGGGGCCGAAGCGAGCGAGGGTCGAGCGTGGGTCTGCCAGCACTGGCTCAGTTCGAGTGTGGTCGTAATCGGCGTGGCCCGGGACGTCGGTGGCCGGCGACATGCGTGGCACAGTGGACTCGCATGACACTCGGTGGGGCTGGCCCGCCATGTGCAGTCCCGGTCGGACTCTGGGGAGTGAGGTGAGACATATCTGTTCTCCAATAGGTGAGAGTGCAGGTGGCCTGAGCGGATTCGTACCCCTGTTTGTGTCGGGTCTATCGACCCGCTCTCCCACTGTTAGATTGCCTATGCATTTCTCGCAAAAATCGCTCTCAGAACGCCCCGCAAAGCACGGCAAGTTAAAGGACCAATTATTCGGTGAATCACACCCGCCACGTATTGCGATTTTGTACGAATCAGTCACTTAGCTAATAGATTCAGATAGGAGCAAAACCGATTCCGTCTGGCGATTTCACCCAGAATCAGTTAGCTGGGGAGACTTTATCGGATATCTGATAATAGCTCTATTGAGGGGCTACAGCCAAAGGACTCTATCAGTCAACAACCAAAGGGAGATCAAGAGATTATCTGCAAAAGTATAGATTTTCTTAGATGCTATCGTTACTCTGTAGAGAGGCAGTCACATGAACCCAGCCGGGTCGTGCCCCTTCTCTTCTGACTCTGTTTTGTCTTGCTCATCAGTCTCAGTAGCGTCTGATTCTGAGGCCGATTCAGCATCTCCTTTCTCAGCGGCTTCCGTCTCATCAGTGGTGGGGTTCGGTGACTCGTCAGAGGAGAAGTCACCGCTGTTGTCGTCGGACTGCTGGTCGTGATCGCCACCGACACACTCACATTCTTCATCTGATAGGTTCGGATGGTCTGTATCCGGAGACGTGACGGCGGTGTTTGCTGTTGTCTGGTCGAGTGGGCCGGTCGACTCGTCGTTGCCCAACCCGTCTGTCGCGTCGACGGTCGGCTCGACTTCGGAGTCACGATCAGGGCCGCTCTCTCTGGACTCATCGTCGTCGTCCTCACCAAGTGACCCACGAAGCACATCGTCGAGCCGAGCCCGGGTGAACGAGAACCAACTGTCGCTCTCGATGTCGGTGTCATCGTCAGTGGGTTCCGGTTCCGAACTGCCCGGCGACTCCGCACCTTGCGCCGGAAGGCTATCGCGAACATCAGCCAGTTCGTAGGACTGTCCATGAACCCACGTCGTCCGAGAGACGGCAACGCACTCACCGGGCTGGAAGTCTCGAAGCAAGCCAGACGTGACCGGCGTCTTGTCCTTCTCTTTGTACGTGTCCCGAGCCTGTGTCCGGGGGTTCTCGCCGCGTCCCTGGTGGCTCATCGACACCATCTCGGACCGGTCATACTGTCGACTCTCGCCAAGTTCGTCAAGGATGAAGTCCGTCGACTCAGTGTCACCCGGACCGAAGTAAACGCCCTGCGGGCAGTTGCCGACAATGCCAGAGATTGTACTGTACGTGTCTTTGAGCTGGCCGATTGTCTGTACACCGACTAGTGCCCGGGCCTTGTGTTTCCGACCTCGGGCCGTGAGGTTCGTTACCTGAGTGAGCGCCGGCAGCGCGTCAATCTCGTCGAGGATATGGACCGTCGGGTTCGAGGCGTTCATCGCGTAGCGGATTGACCAGTCTACGAGCAGCTGGTACATCGGCCCGAGCGTTTCCAGTTCCGTCGGGTTCGAGTCAATGATGAGGACCCGGCCTTCCGGGTTCTCGATGTACTCTTGCAGGGAGAACTCCCCGTAGTCTCCGAAGTCACCAGTGAAGACGGGATCGACGTTCTCCTTGATCGTCTGGTAAACGTTCTGTGCGCCTTTCCCCTTGTCAGGGTCGATGTGACCCGAGTCCAGTCGGTCGAACTCATCGAGTGCCTTTTTCAGCGCGATATGGCCCTCGTTGAGCAGCGAGACGATATCGGCGTGACAGAGCGCATGGCGGCGACTGTTCTTTTTCGCGTTGAGATGGAGATACATCAGCATCTCCGCGAAGGTCTGTTTGGCGGGCCGATGGAATGGGTCGTGGCCGTTGGCTTCGCCGAAGATCGCGCCGGCGACCTCACGGAAGTCCGACTCTGAATCGGCGTCCCCTCCCCGGGGCCCGGGTGTTTCCGCGTAATTCTATAGATGGTGTGAGGTGCAGAAGAGCATAATGAGTCTCGACAAGAGAGAATTATTGGCGATACTGCGATTAAGAATGCCCTCTAACGCGGATTTTCCTATCGGCATAAACTGAATCAGTTCCTGTTTCTCACATCTATTATATCTCTTTCTTTCTAGCTAGT
This sequence comes from Haloarcula sp. KBTZ06, assembly GCF_048595605.1. Classification (NCBI taxonomy): domain Archaea; kingdom Methanobacteriati; phylum Methanobacteriota; class Halobacteria; order Halobacteriales; family Haloarculaceae; genus Haloarcula; species Haloarcula sp. KBTZ06. Next base: position 363,862 of record NZ_CP184340.1, on the reverse strand, counting down.
TATTGCCTAGAGTAGAAGAAAGAGAGAAACGGTCTGCTATCCGTTTCAAACCTCTGTATCAGCTTTCTGCTCTCTCTAGAATTAAATATCTCTTCTAATATTTTCCTGTATTTATATGTGTATCTTGGTTATTCTCATTTAGCCTGTCTTGCCTATCTAGGGTTTACGCGGAAACACCCGGGGGCGGGGGTCCCAAATCATAAGGATGGATTTGCCTGCCATTCGGTGGCGAGGGCAGCAGTTCGCAGGCTCTACCCCCAGCGCTGACGTGGACATCGACGACTACGGACCGGAGTTTGCCGACAAGATGGCTGTCATCGCCGAAGTTCTCTATGATCTGGGGCATCGGAAGATCGACTACGGCGATGAATTGACGCTGGCTGTGACTGGACGTGCTGATCGACTTGAGGAGTGGCTGGCGTTGCATCCAGATGTCAGGCAGGTGCTGTCGCTGGTCGCTCACCTGCGGGGGACGACGCTGGAACGGCAGACCGACGGGGCCGAACAGTGCGTTACCACCCCCCAAATCGGTCATGCTGGGGCTTGACCCCGATCCGACGACGACTCAGCTTCGCTCGTCAGCTCTGCAAATTAGACATGAATCCGGCATTCTGGCTGTTTCTCTGGGTTTCTGTTCTATCTGCTCAGGCAGCTCCGATTACAGGGATAATCAGGAACATCTCTCACGTCTGTATGGCGCGCACGCAGGGTGATGCAAGAGTTTATACAATCACACAGCTAATATTGAAGTGAACTATGAGTCTTGATGAAGCGGTGGACGAGGCGCTTGCGACATATGGGATGTCGCGTAGCGAAGAGGCCGAGGAAATTGGCCGATTAGTCGCTACTCTCCAAGACTAACGCAGTCCGCTAGTCAAGCCGCCGGATTTCTCTGCGAACTCTGCTTTAGATATCCCCGTAGTGTCGGTCAATTCTGGAAAGCCGGCTCGCTCGACTGCCTTCTCCACAAATTCTATCCAGAGGTCTTGGTGCTTTTCGGCGTAGAATACCTTCGCTTCATGCGGATACATATCAAGATCATACTCTGACAAATCGATCATGACTTCGTGTTTCCGCTCAAGCGTTGTGGCTCCGAACACACGCAAATGTTTGAACAGGACGTTCTTCCGCCGAACAGTCAGGAGACGCTTTGATTCGTTAATATACTCGTTGACCCACTCTCGCCAGTCGTAGGTATCGGGCTCAATCTCGGTTTTTGTTTTGGGCATCGAAAAGTCGCTGTTGATGCGACGCAGGTAGAACTGTATCAGCGCCACAGCGGTCCGATGATTGGCGTTAGGAAGAGCGTGCTTGAGAATCAGGTTCGACGCGAGGCGACCAGCGACATCTGTTGCCGTCCCTTCCCACGACGTCTCGTCAAACGCATCGGGGAGGTCCTCAATGTCGATGTTCTTGTAAGCCTCCACAGGCGTACCCTCTTCTTCCTCGTTCTGTGAGAGGAGCGCACGATATATCTCTAGGAGACGTGCGACAATCGTCCCATTGTCCTCAGTCATGTCCGCGAGAGCGTCACTGAGGTCAAGTTCGATCTCGCTCACTGCACCGCCACCAACCCGAGATGTGTATACACCGTAGAACTCTGTTTCAAGTTCGTATTCCACGACTTTCACAGCTACATCCCCGTCGTAGTCGACGATTTGTGACACGATATTCTCGGTGTCTGGATTGACGAAATCGAGAGAGAACTGCTTGTCTACAGGGTGATGGTAGTAGACGTGCCCCATCTTGCTATCGGACAATTCTCAGAGAGCATATTAATGACTTCGTGGACAGATGCAGGTCGGCGGTCGTCACCGATTGTGGCGATAATTATGACCTCACTACTGCTGATTCATCTCGGATATTGTAATCACGGCACATGATTTATGTTTGGCAATCTATTGGTTAGTTCTGAAGGTTAGAATTGAATGCAAATTGCGACGAAAATTTGGGATAGTGGGTGGGGAGCAGTCTTCCTAACCGTCTACACAGGCGTGGCCATCCAACTCGTCAGGCCAGAACCACTCTTCCTGAAAACACTGTCCGTCCTCCCGACAATACTGGTCATGTTCCTAGCCGATCAGCAGAACAACCGGCTAATCAACTTCTTCGCCGGAGGCGAACTGAGACGGTCCACAGACCAAATACAGAAAATCACGGGACACGACGACTTCTACGAATCCGCTTCCGAAGAACTCCAGAACCGAGTGGATGACTTCGACCGCCGCGCTTACCAGAAGAATATCTCTATCCTCGCAGGCTTGATTATTGCCTTGACCACTCCCTTCGTCGGGTTCTACCTCCGTGGCACTCTCGGACTGGGTATTGGGCTGGTCATCGGCCTTCTCGCTACTCAACTCCTGACCCGGCGGAGTATCCAGGAACTCAACAGACTCGCACAGAACATCAGTGAGCCGTATACAGCCAAATATGAAAATCAGTAGACTCCACATCGATGGGTTCGCGGTTGAGGATTACCAGACAATCACGAAAGAGGATATCGCTGGTGGTGATCTCCTCCTCAAGGGCGGAAACCGTTCAGGTAAAACCCTGACAATTAACGCTCTTTTGTATGCACTCTACGGCCCCCGGGCTACACTCGGTATCCAGCCCGGGCGAACGAGCACAGTAGAAATCCAGTTCGATAACGGGCACCAACTCCATCGCGGTGGGGGAGGTCGCTCCTACGATGATGGTACAGAGGAAGTCGAAAAAGAAGCCGCTGAGGATCTCCTCGAAGAGCTAATCGGGCCAGAGGACATCACCACTCTCCAGTTCGTTCACTCCGAGACCGACAAACTCCCACTCTCTCGGCTCTCGAAACCACAACTGATTCAGTCTATCCGCCAGATAATTGGAAGCAATCTTCAACAAGAACTTGAGGACTATCGAGACGAACGAGACTCTCTTGAGCAGGAGATCGAGCAGGTTAGACGTACCGAGCTGGCACCGGTTCAGCGAGAGTTGGAGGAAATTGATATTGGGCAGGTCGAAAGCCGGCTTGAGAAAATCGAGAAGCTTCAGTCGCTTATTGACACCGGGCGAATCGAAATCATCAGAGATCGGCTCTTAGAAAACGAGGAACTCAACGAGGAACTACAGGACCTCTACGACCGGAAGCGAACGATAGAACAGGAACTCAGAAAGAAAGACCGCCAGTTGCGTGAGGCCCGCCGGTATACACAAGAGGTCAACGACCTCATCCTCAACGCGATTGAAGAGCTGTCTTGTCCTGTCTGTGACCAAGTTGTCGCGGAGAGTACTGCTAATCATAGGCTAGATCGAGGCAAGTGCCCACACTGTGGGCAAGATCGGTCTCTGGATGATCTGAAAACGAATCTTCGCAGCCGTGTTGAGTCCGCTGACGACACAGTAAACCAGCTAGAAGCGGGGATTGAGGAGCTGAAAGAGGAACAAGCTGAGATAGAAAATGAAATCGATTCAATTCAGGCATCCATCCCGGACCTATCGGATCTAAACGACCTTACCAAGTTCACGCTTGAGGACAACAACTATGATATTGAGGCCGTTGCTGAGCGAACCAAAAATGAACTTGAGCAGCACCGTGCCGAGGTAGATCGCCTCAACACCCAGAAACAGTCGCTCGAAGAGGAGCGTGATGAGATTCAGGACTCCTTGGACGAGATGGATGAATCGCTGGAACAGGTGACGGAGCGCATTGATGAACTCGAACGAGACAGCTTCGAAGAGATCGTGATGTCGTTCCAAGAGAAGTGGTCAGAAAATTATGAAGCCCTTGCTGGAGAATTGGGCCTTGAGGTCCGGGTAGAGGAAGACGGTCAGATTCTCCTTCCGGGTAACGGGGGACCGCGGAAATACAGTGAATTGAGTACGGGTGAATCGCGACTGCTGAACTTGGCGTTCGCACACACGGCCGCATCTGTGGCGAGAGAGAACGAAAATTCGGATGACAGCTTCGAGGTTGTGGTCCTTGACGAGCCGTTCGCTAATCTGGAAGATGACCAGCGTGACAGCGCAATAGATTTCATTCGGGACACGGATATCCAGTACATCATCGCGTCCTCAAATGAGTCTCTACAACGGCACTTCGACCCTCACCAAGTGGAGGGCCTGCAGACGATGACTGTCCAGCTAACGTGGGATGGTCTCGATGAGTGACGACAAGAACCACCACCCACGTCTAATGATGTTGAGCGAAGCTGGTGGTCGGATTGAAGGGAGGACAAAGTACCACAAGCTCCTGTTCAATTATGCCGATGAAGAGGCAGAAGAGACTTCGTTACGAATGATAACTGAGGAGCGGGGTCCATACGACCCGGGGCTTTCTCAGGCGATGCAGCGATACATGGACCTTGGACTGCTTGAGGTAGATGATGATGACGAACCGCATGAGATAGAGCAGACTGAGAAAGGCCAGCGATACATGAGTGGGTATGAGCAGGCAAAGATGCGGCTTGACGAGTCCTTCCAGCAGACAAAGGACCGCATCGCGAACACGGTCCGGAAACACGGGGACAAGAGCGCGTACGAGATGGTGCAGCGAGAGAACGTGCAAGATGCGAAAGATAATCCCCACAATAAGGAGCTGTAAGATGGTAGCTCGGATTCAACAGGACGAATTTGTTCCAGATGAAGGCTAAAAGCTAGTGCTTTCTACGGTCCTGCGAAATTGGACGTTTATATACCTGACCGGCGGCACACAAAATCTCGATTGTGGTCTTTTGACCCTGTTATGGAGGTGTCTCCATAGGCTTATATCTATGGAGGTAATAACATAGGATAGCGGATGGCGTCCTACACTACCATCGAAGACTGGCGGGATGTCAAAGACGGCTACGTCGTTGCTGTGACCATCCGACAGACGGACGATGAATAAGTACCCGTGTGGTTGGGATTACAGCCTCCGTCTTGGGGAGGTCGGCGGAGACACGATCCTCCGATACGACAATGCCCACGAACGGACGAAAGGGCACGAGCGCCACATTCACGACGATGTTGAATACATCGAGTTTCCGGGGATGCTGACGCTTTACGACCGCTTCAAGGAGGAGGCTACCGAACTATCGCCCGTTTCGTGGAACTGGTCACCGTAGGACGCTGCCGGGAGGAACACAATGCCCACACTCAAAGTCACCGTCGGAAATAGCGACCATCTCGACCAGCGCACGCGTAGTCGACTCAAGGCCGCTCAGGAGGGCGAAGACCTTGACGACGCCCAACCGACACTGAACTTCGACTCGTACGCCGAACTCAGTCGTCTCCTCAGTCCGAAGAATCTGGAGCTGTTGGAGGCGATCTCCGAACATGAACCGGCGAGCATCCGCGAGGCTGCTGAACTGGTTGACCGAGACTACAAGCAGGTACACCGGAACCTCTCTGAACTTGCAGATATCGACGTTATCGAATTTCAGGGCGGTGGACCGGGCGAAGCAAAGAAGCCGATGTTGGCCTACGACGGTCTCGAAATCGACATTCCATTCACAGGGTCGAACGGGAACACTGGTACTGTTGCACCGTAGTTTATCGCTGAAGTTCTGCTTCGGTCAGAGTTCGGCCTCAGTGACGGTTTCGTCGATCATGTGAATCACTACTCAGTATCGACGGTATTGAATGTGCTATTCAGTCCTATGAATTCACGAACTAGTCAAACACATAGCGTAAACCCCATTTCACAGGCTATTTTGACACAGATATCCCCTGTACTTACCGACTCCATGTGTATCCCTTATTTCTCAGTTCGTTTCCCTGACAATCCGTGACAGTTCAGCACCGATATTTTCCTCCGTCTGGAAACTAATCTGGTTATTTTCTTCGTCGCCAGTTATCAATGTTATATTGTATACAGTGGTCTCTTCAAAATCAAATAAACTAGAAAACCCCTCGAAATCATCCCAATTAAAAACGACAAATCCTAGTCCTAGAATGAAACCTATCCCAGCCAGTAGAATTTGAGCATTATTTTCTGCTACAAGCAAAATAAGTAGCCCACCAAATAGTGAAATAAAACCTAGAATGAGGTCACGCTGAGTCCCCGTTGAACTATACTTAGGACTTGTTTCAACTTCAACCGAACTGATATGTGAATATTCAATATCTTTCGAGTTGCCAGAATCGGTTATTGCCAATAACCTCATATTAGTTGCTGCAAAGATTACACTGCCCTTGATCGCATTGGTAAGACCAGATTTTACTTGGCCATCCCACTGAAGACGTACTTCTTCGTTCGTCGTCAAATAACCCTCCACATCCATCTGATGACTAGATGCTAACAGTGTATATATCCGTTTTGCTAAAGTACTACTACAATACATAACATAATATATATTGGGGCCAACGATAATCCGCTCCTTCTCTGAGGCAGCGGAGCACATCTTTGTATATAACTCCGATCTGGCGACCTCTGGTGAACCGTTAAACAGCGTTGGTTTCGACTATCAGAACTAGGAAGTTGAAGCAGGAACCGGCGATGGTGTCGATTGTGGGCCACATCTAGGTGTGTTCGATATAGAGGCCTCCCGACTTTTTTACGATTAGTTTAGTAACCATCACTCAGGTCGTCGATATCGCTGACTACACGCCGAGTTTCGAGTGAAAGGGGCTGTTTGTTACGACTATAAAACAAATCGTCCTTGTGTTTTCCCACAAGGATTAACCAATGTCAACGCCAACGTTGACGTATCAATGGCGACCGCAGATGAGCAGATACGAGTGAGCGATCGAGTGAAGCGACAGCTTGACCGCCGTCGACGTGAGGGTGAATCGTTCAACGACGTGCTCGAACGCGTCCTTGATGAGAGTGAAGATGCTGACTTCTACGACGGGTTTGGGATTCTCTCTGATGAGGACGCCGACTGGATTCGAGACAAGCGCGAGAACTCGAAAGAGAAGCGGAAAGAGCGGATGCGACGGTTAGGCGAGGATACATGAGGGTTCTTGATGCGAACTTCCTTATCGATTACCTGAGCGGTCACCCTGCCACAGAAACGTACTACGAATCGAACGGCGGTGAGGAAGAGCTATGGGTAATGCCTGCTCCTGCCCACGCTGAAGCACTCGTTGGTGTCGGAAACCTCCCATCGGGCGATCTCGAAGAGGCGGTTGAAGCGCTGTCGTGGGGTGAAATATACGAAACCAGCGAAGATCTGTCGGTTGAAGCGGGACGAATCGCTGACGAGGTTGGATCACAGGGACCATATCTTGACGGCGTTGACGCGCTCGTTGCCGCGGTCGGACGAGAACTTGATGCGACAGTGGTCTCGGTCGACGGTGACCTCACTCATGAGGAGACCAAACAAGTCGTCGACGTTGAAGAGTATCGCTGATTACCCAAACGAACTCGTCTTTGCACTCTTCAGACGAGGCGCACAACCGCCACGGGTTATCAAGCCAGTCGAAACAACTGTAGCGGTTGGCCTCGCCGGCAAAATTTTGTGTTCTTCTGGCGGGTGAGAGGATGACTGACTTGACACTCGGTACGTTCGGAGACGGAGACAGCGCCGACAAAGACCTCGATCCCGATACTGCAAGCATCGCCCGATGTGCGACGACGTGTCGTGCCCCTGACCGTGACGGTAGCAGTTGGGCATCCCCGGATGAGGACTGGGGGCTGACAACGCAGCGGCCGGTGTCGTCGATCAACACGTCGGCTGGTCGAGCAACCAAACAGCAAACGCGGTGGGGTGTCGATGGGGACGTCGGAGCATATGTCGAGCAGTACGCAACTGGTGTCCTGCAAATCCCAAGCACGTACGGCGACTTCAGTTCAGTCGACACCCGAGTCACATTCGTCGACGGGCTCGCTGACAGCTACGGTTACGGGATCGACGGCCAAGCACTCGAAAAGGCATTGCGAGTCCACACTGGTGGTGGCCGATACACTGCATCGCAATATACCGCCATCCCGTGTGGGAAACAGCCGTGGATTCTGACGGGGCCAGAAGGGACGCTCCTGTGCAGTTGTATGCCCGTCGAACGGCCGGAGAATCCATACACAAGGGAGCTTCGGACGCCAGAGACAACCCTGCAGATCGAGGAACAGAACCAAACAGTCCGCACGGGAGCCGCTGAGTTTACCCACCTGCTATCCGACGCTCTCGGTGTCGATATCGAGAGCGTAGAGTACGCAACAGTACGCGGGCAAACCCAGCACTCGTTCGTCGGCGAGGAGGATGAGTTCACGATCAAGGCTAGTGACTTAGCACAGTTGCACGGGTTAACCGAGAGTCCGTAGCCACTCCCATCCTCATTCGTGGTGAACCCGTGGTCAAACACATCGTCCTGAATGTCAGATGGGATTCCGGGACCGTCGTCCTCAACGTAGAAGCCGTGTTCCAGCGGCCCGACCCGAACGATGACGGCCCCATCGCTATGTCTGATAGCGTTCTGGAACAGATTCTCGAATAGTTGGATGAGGCGGTCACTGTCAGAACTCACTGACCCGACGTGTTCGTACTGAAGCACTGCCCGGTCAACAGTCTCGCCTGTTCCCTTCCAAGCAGTGTCAACAACTGTTTCGACATCGGTCGTTTCCGGGTCAGTGACGACGTTTCCTTGCTTGGCAACCGAAAGCAGGTCGTCGACAAGCCGGGCCATTCTATCGGTAGTCTCTTCCATCGCGTCAAGATGCTCTTCGTCACCAGTCTTACGGGCCAGATGTACTCGCGAGGAAATGATGCTGAGTGGGCTCCGCAGGTCGTGCGCGAGGATATCAGTGAACTCCTTGAGCCGATCGTTCTGGCGTTCCAGCATCTTCTCGTACTGGTGTTTCTCAGTCGTGTTCTGGCTGACTGCAACGAACCCGTTCAATTCTCCATTCTGGAGCGGCGAAATCGACAGCGTAGCCCAGAATACTGAGCGATCGGCTTTTCGATGCCAGTGCTGTGTTTCAATAGATCCGTTCACTGCTTCCGCCAGTACAGAGTCGATGGTCGTCTTCATCTCTTCGGGGTCGGCAAACAACATATCGACACTGTTTCCGAGTATCTCGTCAGCCTTGTAGCCGTACATCGACTGGGCCGGCTCGGGCCATGTCGTGATGTTTCCCTCGGTATTAAGCATGAACACCACATGCGAGGAAAGGCTCTCAATCAGTCGCTTCGAGACTGTCTTGTCGTCACTCTCCGAGTGCTGTTGCGACTCACTATCCGGCAGTGAGTTGTCCATCAGCCGCCCCTATACGTAGGACAACATTGATGATTTAGACAATGATGACTCGCCGTATCTACAGCGATAAATGCCATATGAGAGTTTAAAACCTCTCATACAGCACATGTTATGATTTTAACTATAATCTGAATTTTGATGAAGTGGGTTACGAATATAGCATCTGTATTGGCCGACCCAATCTGATTGAATCAGGGGAATAATTCTGTACGAGATATGCGCCCTGTATTCATCAACAGTGGATATGACATAGCCCGGACAGAACTGTTTCACTGGGTTGGGTAAAATCCTCACTGGCAGTAGCTCTCCTAGCCGTGAACTTCACTAGGAGTGAGTCCTGCCCGGTATTCCACTCTATCTCGTTCGTGTCGACTCCGGTACGCGAGCGTCTGTCCGTTCTCGTACTCGACGACAATCGCATCCTCAAGGCCACTCACAGTCGCTCTCGAACCGTCAGCAGCCCAAACAGGGTCCATCGGTTCCGCTGTTAGCGGGCTCCGTCCTTTCTCCACGGTCGGCCACACCCCCCGCGATTTCCAGTATGACCGGATGCGCCGCAAGCTCTCTCGAACCGTCTCCCGTATCGAGAGGTGGTCTGCATTGCCGTAGCCGTGTGGTGAGAAGTACTCGCCGTGAAGCGCCGCCAGATGAATCCCGTTCCAGTCGACGCCAACGATATCGGCTGGCTCCTCCCCAGTCACACGCGGCTGTGTTAGCTCCTCGATCACCGGATACTGCTTCGTCGGACTTGCCCCCAGCAGATGCACTCGCCGCCCTCGCCAATCTACAATATCCGTGTATTCGTCAGCAGTCTGGTCGGAGTAGCCCATCGGGTATCCCAAGACAATATCTTCGTCGATCACGTCGATTGCGTCGCGGCACTTCGGGACGATAATGACCTCCGTCCCCGGAAACTTCCGTTTCAGCTCCCGTGCGGCTTGGTTGTACCGGCGCGCTTCTTGCCGGTCGTATGCGTCGCCGAGCATCCCGACCGAGGGCTCGTACTGCTCGAAGCGCTCAATGTACCGGTCCAAGTCTGGATTCCGAAAGTCGTTGTCTAGAATCTCAATCGGGACGTCGACGTTCCGAAGCGAGGACTGGTAGGTGTAGTCCTCGCGAACGCCGACGGCAAATCCAAGCCGGTAAGCATCGATTACGAAGGGCTCGCGATGAAGGAACCCGATGTACTCAGCCTGCTGTGCATCGCCGACAGCCGCCGCTGACCAAGAGTGTCGAGCCTCAGAAGACATGAACAACACCGAGCGCACCGACCGGCGCGCTCAGCTGGCAGGCGCGGCACAAAACGACCCCGCGGCTTAAATACGGAGACGAGCGGAAGTGTCGATCAGAATGAAGGAAGGCATCGAATCGCAGTACGACGACCCTGACAGCTACCGGGGCGAGTACCCACCAGACTGGGCGTACCGGATCGTCTTCCGGAAGCAGTTGGACAACAACACTTGCACCAACTGCGGGACGCGGTTCCCTGCGGAGGATTTGGAAGTTGTGCGACGAATCCCCGCCGAGAACGGCGGGACAAACAAGACCACGAACCTCCTGACAGTGTGCTCGTTCTGCGAAATCGATATCAAGCAAACGGGACGCCTGAACCTACCAGAGTCAGCGAACCAAGAGCCAGCAAGCAGTCCCGAAACGGACTCCCACAGAGTGCTTGCATTGCAGAGCGAGGTCCCGATCACCGAGGAAGTCGAGGGCGAAACGGAGGCCAACGGGCAGTCTCGCAATGCCTCTCGTTCGGAGTCTAGCCACATCCAGACACAGTCAAAGAGTCCTCTTGCAGTCACCACGACGGCCGAGGAAAGCGACGAGCAGTCCGACCAGGACGACACCGACCAGCGTGCTGGATGGCGACGGCTATTCGTCGCGTCCATAGGAGGCACAGCGATGTTCCTGACATATCTCTGTGCGTTTGGTATCTCCTACTTCCTGTCCTCAATTGCGGGTAATGTAGCGTTCTATGGCCTCCCACTGGCCGGGCTCGTAGCGGGAGTCCGGTGGCGGCTGTCGACAGCCATTGCATCCGTCTGCGTTGTTTTGATGTACGCTGCCGTCTGGGAGTCTATCTCGACGGAACTGCTCATGTCTCCGTTTGCGTGGGTTCCCGTGGTTGCGCCACTGGCTGGGGTTGCCTACGGACTCGTAGCCGAGCGTACTGAGTTCTCGCTGCGGAACCTGCCATCAGATCCGCGATTGATGGTCCAGCGCTTCCGTTGACGGGATATACTCTGATAACTGGTCCACGACCGAAGGGTCGAACGAGTCAGAAACGTGTCGCACGTTCCACAGTCCAGACTGATACACCTCAGATTTCGGCGAGTGGTATCCAAGCCAATCGAGGTCTGACGGTCCTGCAGATCGACGATACCTCGACACCATCGCGATGGTATGTGACTCAATCTCGGCTCTGTCGCACTCTGGTCCGGGGTTGCCCGGAACGTTAACCCAGAGAAACGGCAGATCCCGGATGTACTCTGACACACGCTGTTCAAGTTCGTGTTCCTGCTCGCGAACAGCAGTCGTCTCGGCGTCGGGATTCGGTTCGCCCCAGTGAGGATACTCGTCGTGCCAGCCGTGCTTCTCGATTAGCGCCCGTCCGACGTGCAAGCGAAAAATCGAACCACGATGGTTGCCACCGCCGGCGTACTTCCCGCGAACGTTCCCACGATGTTGCCTGAGTCGGTTCCAGAGCGTGTTCGACGAACCGGTACTGACGCCGACGGTGCCGATCCGTGAGAGTCGCCAGTCAACCGCTGTCGTTGCCCGAAGGTCGCTTGCTGGCGAGAAAAAGAAGTACACTCCTCGGTCGGGCCAGTCCAACCGCCCGTTGACATCTCCGAGGTAGTACGGCCCTCCAATCTGGTCACGCAAGTCAGCTAAGGCACTCAGAAGCTGTCCGACAGGACGGCTACCTGACGCTGCTGTGGAACGCATATTCGACTCCCTCGCCCATCAGGGGAGTCACAAAACACTCCTCTCAAGCACGTCTGGAAGGACACCGCTCCTTCTCAGCTGGCACCTTCGACGGCGTCGATCAGATCCGCCGCAGTCGACGAGATACGGTCCAACCGGTTCCGCAACGTCTCTGGTGCGTCGCCGTCCCACGCCGCTAAGTAGAACGCCGAGTTGTCGGGGTCCAGTCCGAAGTGACGACTGACCACGTAGGCGACTGCCTCGGCTTCGACTTCGCGTTTCGACCGCTCCGCCTCATCCTCGACATTGAAGTGAAGATCCGCATGGGCGAACTCGTGAATCAGTGTACTCGCGAGGGCGGCCTGATTCTCCCGGTCAACTGCCTCCACCATCGGATTTGTCGTCATGACGTTCCGACGCTCGCAAACGCCCCGTGCAGACCCATGCTCCCACTCCTCTGAAGCGACGATTCTCGCGTCGACGCCGATCTCGTTGGTCGCGTCCAAGAGGTCCTCGACAAGTCCATCCGGGTCGCCGTGAGCTTCTGTCTCTAGTTCGGGAAGCGGCTCGCCCTCAGTCTGGGAGATATCGAACACCGACGTTGGCCGGAACCCGACTAGCCCTCGCCGCCACTGTTCGGGCTCTGTCTCGTCGTACTCGCAATCTGAGTTTTCGTGATACGACTGCGAGTTCCCGCATTCGGGGCACTTCTTCGTGATGATCGGAGCCCAGATCCAGATCGCGTCCTCGCCTTGCTGGACGTACCGGTCGAACTCGTCTTGCCACGTATTGTAGCCGGCGACTCGCGTTGCCTCGGGACACTGGAGCTTGATAAGTAGCGTATTCCGAGCCGAGTAATCGTGGAACTTCGACTGCACATCGAGCCACTGCTGGAACTGCTCGCTGGCCTGCGCTTCGTCGGTGAGGTCGGCAAGATCCTCGACCCACGCATCGAGTTGGTCGCGCATCTCCTCGTCCCGGGAGTCCGAATCGTCGAAGGTGCAAGTGGTCTGCTGGCTGGACTGCTCTGGCGTGTCTGACTGTATCGTTGACATCGGTCTATCTTCGGGACGCACTCTCGGGCACGCCCCCGCACCTCCACTGGGGGACAGAAAATTCGCTGTTTAATTTAAGACACATTGATATCGTGTCTCCCCAGTCTACGATGCTTCGAGTTGTTCAGTTCAGGTGGCGCTCACAGCAGCTGAGTAGACCACCCCAATCCGAGTGAGTGGGTGGCTAACTCCTTCAACGCTGGACTAAATAGCGTAAAACAGTAGTGAAGATTCCCAATGCAGTACCTGCAAGAAGGCTGAACTGCAATGAGCTCTCGTCTACTAAGAGGACGACCGTGACGCAAAGAAACGCTAGGATCCCAATAACTACGCACTCAGCTCCTAGCCCGAATCGGCTCCGAAAGAATTGATTGCTAGTGGTTTCACTCATTGCTATCTGATATATATCTCTGCAGACAAGTCCTTTACGTGTGCTATATGTGTGTTTGTGACAATTGATTCTTTCCGAAAGTAGTTAACGCAAATAGATAGTCTTGTAGCTCGTTCTGTTGGCTTAAGAGTCTAACAAACGCGAATCCGCTACTCCTCGCCTCTGGCCTCCCAGCCCTTGTGGAAGTACACCAGCGCCATGTCGGAATCAAAACACTGCCCGGACGGAACGTGCTGCAAGACGTTTTGTTCTGGGACGGGTTCGACCACACCCTCATTGAGTAGACTGGTAACGACCTCACGCCCTCGTGGCTCGTCGATCTCGACGGTATCGGGACGCTGCCGGTCACGGTCCTGTGCGATCTGTTCACGCTCAAAGCGTTCGTAGTCTGGAACGGTCTGGTCCATAGAGGAAAATCCCTCACCCAGCCGGGGAGACACAAAATTAGCGCTAACCAACAGTCGAGAAGTATGGCGGTCGCTGTTGGTTAAGACACACCACCGTTTCCGCAAAACGCTCGAAACTGAGTCAGTTCGGGAGCTTCGGTGCTATCACGAACTGCATCGCTCCATCGGCATCGGGGAACTCCGATTTCAGCACGAGCGGCACCCCGTTTCCGATATGTAGAACCCGATTCGTGCCGTCTGGCAGGCCAGCATTTGCCGATTTGACCAGCGACGAGTCAAGTTTCACTGCGACATCCGCAGGCTCGAAGGCGATGAGATCGGTGTCGTCCCACCGGTAGGTCATGCTGTCAGTGTCGCCGTCTGCGGCAAACCGCACTTCTCCGGCATCGGCGTCAACAGAGAGGGCAAACCGGTCGGCAAGCATATCGGCTGCGTCGAGACCGAGCGAGATGTCATCTGGACTCAGGTGGACAGTCGCCGGGATGTTGATATCCGGCATCTCGACAGGGTAGCGGAGCGATTCAACCGCCTCAAGATCAATAGTGCGCGTTATTCCGTCGATGTTGATTTCCAGTGTGCTATTCGCTGCATCAAGTGCGAACTGTGCAAGGTCGCCTGCGTCGCCGATCGAGAGTGCATCGCGAACTCGTCCGACGTCCACCCCCAACGTTCCCCTCCCTGCATCGAAAGAGGTGAACGAACTCCCAGAAACACGCAAGTCGACCATCGCGTGTCCCTGCAGGTCAGCCGCCCGGATGGCGATTCCCGACTCTGTAATTCCTATCCGTGTCTTGTCTGTGACCGTGCCAGCCGCCGCGAAAATCCGCTCAAACAGCTGGACCTCGCCGCTGATCCGGAGATGCTGCGGGGCATCGAGCGACAGAAGGTCCGCAGTGTCGAGTTCCGCTTCACCGTCCGCCGGCGTCTCTGGCACGCTCGTTTCGGCGTCAGTGGTTGCTGCTTCGGTGCTACTGGTCGCTGTAGACTGTGACATTTCGATTTCCCTCCACTTGCCGGAGGGTACACAAAATGAGCCGTTGGCGGCGTCGATGGCACGTTTGGTGTGAATACGATTCTGTATCCATCAGAGGGGGTGAAACAACTGCTCTGGAAGCGTGCTTATCGACCGCGAAGGAACGGGGACACAAACGCATAGGCGCAGATGAGTAGTGTGATAATAAATAGAGGAAATCCTAATCCATCTTCGTCAGCGATGATGAGTCCGGCTGTGAGGATTGATACCGCCATAGCGACGAGTGCTGTGCGGATTGAACGGAGGTATATACGGAGCGTGGCTTCATCCGTCATACGTATGCCGGATATGGATTCAATATCAGCCTTGCGAAGCTAATGTCTTATACCGAATCCTGCTTGTCCGACTTCTACGGACTGCTGCCGTCATGAATATGTTCGCCGTATTCACAACGGCCGGTCAGGGGATGACCGACGCGAGGCGATGAGTATTGTAGTCGACCGTCCATCGCGAGTAGTTCCGTGTGATCCGGTACTCGCGAACGACTGCAACGTCTTCCAGCGACTCTTCGGGTTGTTCCCACGTAAACTCGTAGCCGGCGATCACGTCTCCCTCGTCGAGATATCCAACCGGATGCTCCGGCCCGTCCCACTCAACCGAGATTGGGTCGCCACCGCTGGGGGGCTGGACTCCATGGCCTATCCCCGCCTGGATGATGGATGGGTCGGATGTTGTCCGAACCATCGCTGGGGCACACGGCTGGGATATCATTGTCACCGACAGCAACACCGGTGGCGCACGCTTCGAAATCACTGGGGTCGAGTTTCTGGACTGACACCCGAATACATTGCTCCTGTAATGTTCATAATACGGTATTTCTGGACACGGTAGAGGGGCTATCCGTAAAGCTCCTCGCAGTCCTGCAATTTCAGTGACTCCTGAACTTCGAGGTATCCATTCTTGTTAATAGTAACAACAGACTCACTATACTGGAATGTAATATGCCCACCTCGATCGGGTACGTCGTTGTTAGTAACCGTGAACATTCTGTCCAAAGCTTTTGGATTGACCGCGTTATACAATGGTGGAAGCGAATTTGGAGAACAGTTTTCAGTTGCACTTACAGCCTTCACAACCGCTTCACTCACCGATTCAGAGGACTGTACCTGTCGAATCATTATATATCCCTAACATTTCAAATTACCTAATGTGTTGGTATTTTCACACTAACTAGGAAGTTGATTATCTGAGTGAAATTGTGCTATGTTCTTTTGGTTTAACTATCTCAAACCAGCCACTACGGTTATATCCATGCCATATAATGGTTAATATATTTATTTCTTGAAGTCTTAATTGCACTGATGGGAGATGTGCGAGAATTCTACTACGAGCCAGAAGATAGTACAGAGCTAAGCACTGCAGTCGTAACGGCAGTCGCAGAGGCTCACGATGAAAATGTACTTGAACAAAAGTGGCTCATCAGTGATGATATCAACACCGACGCACTCGATGGGCTCTTCCAAGAGCACAATCTCAAGATGACCCTCCAGTTTGAGGCTGATTCGACGACGGCCACTATCATTGCTGACAAGAACGGAAACCCGGTCATCAAAATCGAATCACACCGCTAAGTCAGCCGGCCAAGAGACCTGCCTACGTATCCTCAGCGGTCGTCTCCTGAATCAGACAGATCATCGTGCCGTCCTCCGTATGGCTGAGGGTATGGTTGACTTGAATTTGCTTATCGTCCTGACGAACGTAACTCGTAACTCCTGACCAGCACCCTTCGACGGGTACGGTCGGCAGGATTTCATTGTAGAGAGTGTCAATCTCATCCTCTGAGTAGAGAAGTCCCCAGTGCTCGTTGAGGAGTTCCGCCCGTGTGTACCCGACCGTTTCGGCAAACGCGTCGTTGACGTAGAGGAAATATCCGTCTTCATCAAGGAGACTGATGCCTTCGCGGGCAGTTTCCATTGCTTTAAATCCACGAGCCACCTGCTGATTGGCACGACACCTGTCGATTGCGTTCAGGATACGATTTGCGAGGAGGGCATACTGTTTGGTACCACTGCCTTTCTGGAGATAGTCAGTGACGCCCGCGGCAATGGCCTCACTCGCAATCTCTTCGCTCCCCTTACCGGTGAATAGGATGAACGGAGTATCTGGGTAGTGAGTTCGGACTTCCGCTAAGAACTCCAATCCATCCATTTCAGGCATGTCGTAATCGCTAATGATGCAGTCGATGTCTTCCGCGTCTAAGCAGTCCATCCCGTCGGAAGCACTGGTAGCGGTGATCACGTCGAACAGGTCCTGTTCGCGCTCAAGACAGGTGGACGTGAGATTAGCGAATGCAGAGTCATCATCAACGTGGAGGAGCCGATAGCTATCGATGGGTGGCGGAATAATTCCCTTAATATTCAAGTCAATTTTTTGATTGTCAGCCGCCATGTTATCCATTTAACGCGTTACAAGTTAACTCCTCTCATTGTCATTTCCTTTCCATGGTTAAATTCGAGTACGGTATTATTGAGTGGTATGGTAAGTAGAGCATTGTCCTCACAGGGAGGAAGGTTCCATGTTGTATTCAGGCCCAGTATTTTGCACAGCCTTCTGAATATCATACTGAATCATCATAAGTTTTAGTAATCAATATGTATTCATATTCTATCGGCTGATTTTGGATTTAATTAGGGTACACAACGGGGATCTGGTACTGATTCACTCCTCTGTACCGGTCACGCCAGACTCTTCCATGTCATGTTTCAGATGTGTCCACTAGGCTGTGAAAGAACTCTGAATGATTACGTCGCTTGCAACGGCGAAGCGGTGAGCGTTCCAATGTCCGAGCGGCTGTCGTTCCGTGGACAGACCACGCTCAGAGCGAAACGGTGGTCGTCGCGCTAACACCTCATATTAACCAACACTCATCGCTTCTGTTGGTTAATACGCTGTATCGGGCGATTTTCTGTTCCTCTGTCGGGTGAGAGGATGACTGCAACTGATCCGACTCAGACGCAGGACGGACAGCCAGACCAGCAAGACGGCTTCGACTTCAGCAAGCCCAGTCAAGAGCATGAGATCGAGGTGTCGTACTCGTGGGGGTATGTCGACACCATCTACATGGACGATGACGGTGAACTCGTCCGCTCACAGGATACCGACGGCTACTATCGCAACGACGAATCGTTCGAGTGCACCTGCGGGGAGACATTCGGTTGCGAGAGCAAAGCAAAATCCCATATCCGAAGCGAGGGCTTCCGAGGCCCGCCGGTGCCGGTCGCCGGCCATCCAGAAGCATTGCGCTGGGACAACGAGCCGATGACCGACTTCGGGGGTAATGTGGAATTCATTCCAGATGTAACGAACACCGCCGCCAAAGTTGTCGACGGGGCTGACTACCTGATCGCGACAGCCCGGACGACACTGACGCCACCAGCGGACCACGAGTTCGATAGCTGGGAGCCACTGCAATCCGGCCGCCTGTCGAACCACAACGGCGACTCACTGTTCTCGGCGCGGCTCTTGTCGAAGGCTATCGCGACGCTTTCACCTGGCCACCAGTACGTTCCAGACCGCTACACTATCTACTTTCGTGGACACACAGCACTGTACTTGGAGGGGCCGAGGGGCGGCATCATCATTGCTGAACGACTCCCCGGCCTCGACTGAGACGGCGGTTTTCTGTTCCTCTGGCGGGTGCGAGGATGTCCACACACTCAGCGTCGAAGTCGTTTCAGCATCGCCCGCCAGCAGACACAGGGGAGTGTTCCTGTCCGATCCACGTCGACGGTGACCCGTTCACGGCACCTCTCGGGATTCGATTTGCCGATCACGTCGCCGTCGAACCAATCGACATAGAGACCGCAGCCGCTGTCTACGAGGCGCATCACTCATACATGGAGTCGCTGCCGTCGGTCAACCTCACCCACCACGGGCTGTACTTTCAGGACTCGCTAGTTGGGGCCATCACGTACCGCTACCCGCTCATCTCAAAGAAGCGAATCCGGTACGGCGTCGACGGCCAGCTCTGTCCCGAGCCCGTCGAGATCGACAGTCTTCCAGCAGAGATTCGAGCGACCGCCCGGCGGGTGCTTCCGTCGACGGACACACCAGTCGTTGACAGCGAAGTGATTTCTGGGGACTCGCTCGTCGAGGCCGCGCGGATTTGTCTGGGCGTTCGGATGCCAAACCTCGCGTCGGCAGCGCTGGCCCGCTCACAGGAGCACTTCTTGCAGAGTAATGACCGTGACACTCGCTTCTTGTTGACGTGGGTTCGCTCGGACTACGATGGGGCGATGGTTCGAGCGCTGCAAGACAAGGGCTGGACCTGCACGGGCTATCGAGAACCAGGGCAGGCAAGCAACCGAGAGGACAAGCCGATTCGTGAGCGGTATAAATGGCGGTTTCTCTGTCCCGTGGACACTGCTCGCGAGCAGTCAACACTTGCACGGTGGTCTCGGTGACCGACGTCCAGCCCGGGGCAACGGCTGAGTGCTGTCGGTTCTGTGGGGACAGAGCCGAGATCTCCGGCGAGGCGTACACGTATGTCCGGTGGCCCGACGAGGTTGAGCGAGCGGACGGCGTGTTTCGGTTCACGATTTGCCGGGCGTGTGCGCTTCAGGACCGCGACAACGTCGAACAGGCCGCTTCGCTCTTCCACGAGGCAGATCGGGACTATCTGCTTACCTGCGATGTCTGTGGAGCTGTTGGCTGCCAGTCTGCCAGTACTCGTCGTCCAGCAGCGGAGACGTATCGGCTCGCGAGCGTTATCTCCTGGTCGGTGAGTATCAATGGCTTCGACGGGGCAACGCACTCTTGTAGTGAGTGTAGCCCCATCGTGACGTTCGACTGTGTGAAACGTCCCGACCGAACATACGACGATGAAGTGCCGCATCTCGTCGAGCCCCCGTTTGATTCAGCTGCGAGGACAGCGGACGATGCTCCGGCAGACAGTACACAGGTTGAGATCGACGGGTGGATTGGGTAGCCGGCGGTAGTTCCATGAAACCGGTAGGTCTGGTCCGCTAATGAGCAGTACGGAGGAAGAACTTATTCTACTCCCTCGTGACATGATAGTCATGGCCGTCAGCCACTCTGTTGAGAAGGTTTGGGGGAACCCGTTTGGTCGTCTCTTGACCCTGCTTGTTGGTGTAGGTCTTGGATTTGGAGCGGTATCTCTGTATCCGCCGATTTTCCCCATGATTGAGTGGGCTATTTCGGTATGGTTCGTTCTTTGGGGAGTATCTCGGTTTTATGTCTACGGGATAGCAGACCCTCTCACCTCCGCTGGAGGCAGTTTGTTGATGCTCGGTGGATTCACCTTGGCCTTGCACCAACTCATACCGATGGGCGAACTCGCCGGTGCTATCGCTAATTTCATCCCGGCTCTCGGTATCTTTGTAGAATTGTTCGCCGAGCATTACCGTGAACAAGATTAATTGCAGAAGCACAACAGGTGCGCAGTTTTATTGAGCAGGTATCTCAGCCAGCACAGTAAGCATAAAACTCCAGTCACAGCGGTAGCGACCCCCATTTTGTGTCCCTCTGGCGGGTGAGAGGATGTCTCGAAATATGTCCTGCCGTCGTTCGGAAGACCTGTCGCAGCGAACCACCTCGCAGTTCGTCGAGTCCATCACGGCGACTGTTCGAGGGCAGTCCGGCAGCGCCGATGTTCAGGCAGTTGTCCTCCGTGCGGTGGCCCGGCGCTCAGACAGCATCGACCTCCCGGACGTACTCGAACTTCGCTCGCTCTTGGACGTTGACAGTGAGCGGGCAGACACGCTAGAGGAACAGGTCACAACCATCATCAGCGGCATCGAAGCCGAACTCGCCGGTTGGGACCGGCGGGAGGTCGCTGCATGAACGCAGCAGGCACGGCCACGTTGGGCGATTTCGGCGCTGGTGGCCCACGCTCGGATGCGCTGATTGACACGCAGAGCGCGGCACAGGAGGCCGCTGCCGGTGAGTGGGAATTTCTCGCCGCTGGCAACGACACAATCGGCTGGCACATTCCCGACACCGGGGCAACAGTCCTGCTGAAACACAGTGACGCTGGCTGGACGCTCGAACGGGCGACCAAACTGGTCGGGACGCGACGATCACTCGATGCTGGGCTGGAGCTTGCCAGCTCGTATATGGCAGACAGACCGGAGGGAGCCTCGACATGGCGATGATCGAGCGCGAGCAGTGGCGTCGCGAGGAACGACACCGTGTTCCGGCAGCACTGGCACGCGCCCGGTTCTGGCAGTCAGTTGCACCACACAAAATCAGCTTCTGGGAGGCCGTCGACGAGACGCTTCTGGCTCACTACCCGGGCTGTCGGTACAAACGCAGGACGACACTTGACGATTTTCGGGGAGGGGACACATGAGCGACACTCCTGACCCAATTCTCGATGAACTCCCTCCAGAGCGGTTGCTGGACGCCGACCATCTCCAGCCAATCGTCGCCGGCATCAACTGTATGCACTCAATGGAGACGGTCAAGCAGTATCTCGCCTACGAGAACAAGCACCAGAACCGGACGCCAGTCCAGTCTCGCCTTCGAGAGCGGGCACGGGAAATCCGTCGCGATGAATCGGATACTGAGGAGCAAGCAATCGTGTAATTTCTGTGCCCCAGCGGAGTGAGGGGCGTCCCACGGAGGACGTGCCGCCAAACCGACTATGTGTGAAAACAAGACAGACGAGACGGCTGTACAGCAGTGCGACGACCTCGATATCGACCCCGACGCCGTGGATATCGGTGATGGACTGAAAACGACCGAGGGCACGTCTGCACTCGCCGTCGTCGGTGTTGACGCTGAAAACAAGCGCGTGAAGGTGTATTCCCCATCCGGTGAGCTGACGGTCAATCGCTGGGTGAGCATGGACCTGTTCAGCGTCCACTCCCCGAACGAGGACATCCAGACCGACGCCGACCGGGAAGCGTGGCTGAACGAGACGCTGCCGAAGAAGGCCACGCATATCGACGGGAACGTGTACCCACTCAGGTATGCCATCGACGAGGACGGGAACGTAATCGCGGAATAATCGAGGAGCCGTACCAGCCACTCTTTCACTCACTCTCATGCTCACGGTTCCCGAGCGCAAGTGCTCGGGGGACACGCTCCACCTTGGACCGGCAGGCCGGTCCGGCGGTCCCGCTTCTGGAGGCAGGTAAGGCTCATCGCGATGAATCGGATGGCAGGGAACGAGCCGCCGTGTATTTTCTGTGCCCCAGCGGGGTGAGGGGCGTCCCACTGAGGGCGTGCCGCCGACCGATTATGAGTAAGAACAAGACAGACAAGACGGCTGCACAGCAGTACGACAACTACCCCGATCCCGACGCCATCGTTCACTTTGGCGATGTCTCGGAGGAACTGGTCGAGTTGGTCGAGGAAACGCTGGAAACCTCCGAGTTCCTGTCGACCTCTCGCGACGACCTGCCCGAAACGACGCTGCTTGTTGAGGAGGTCGAAAATGAGTGACGACCACCTGTTCATCGTTGTTGAGGGCGTCGGGCCAGCAGATTTTCCTGAGAACGAGGCGAGTTCCAACAAGCGAGACGAGGCCGTTGCTCTCGCGAACGACATCCATGACCTGATTCGTGAGGAGTATGGCAAGGAGGAGATTGAGGGCGTCATCCCGGTGGTCAATCCCGACGCCCACGAGCAGATGCAGGCGACCGAACTCTGACCGGGTGAGAAGGCAGTTTCTTCGGCCATGGTGCTGGCTTCTGCTCAGTAAAATGTATATACACCGCCACTACTATCTAACGAAGTATTTATACAATCTGTGGCTAAAGGTCACAATAGATGACATAACAGGGTGTTGGAATGTCAAACGGCTATCCACCAGACTGGAAAAACCGCCGCCAACAAGTCTATAGACGGGATAATTATCGATGTCAAAAGTGCGGGGCACAAGGTGGCGGTCGGGGGGACGTAGAACTTCACGCACACCACAAGGTACCAAAATCTCGGGGAGGTAGCCACCGTATGTATAATCTAGTTACTGTCTGTAGACGCTGCCACGAACAAATACATGGGCATAGTATTCCAAGCAGAAATGGTGGAAAGAACATCAATACGATAAGAACATCTACCCCTGAAGAGCACCCGATGCATCCAGATGTAGATGAGGAAAAATACGTAGACGACCCATGTACTCCGCCAGCACCGACAGAAGGCGAGCCGTATTGGGAGAAAAAGAAGCAGGGCAGAACTATACGAGATAGTGATGAAACCCACTCAAAAAAGTCCAATAACATATCAAAACGTATTTATTTGTATATAAAAAATTCACTTCGATAACTTCTAGCACTGTGGAACCGTATGAAGTAAGCACTATTGAGGCCCACATCAGATGATTATGGACTTGGTGCTGTTATGCAACCTGCTCATAATACAATGGTATACTGTCGAATTCGAAATTCTTGCCGTATGCTGGCTGTATTCTCTATAGCGCCCACTCCTGTTCGAGAATAGAGTTACGCCTTCACAAGCTCTAGTCGCCGAATTTTCTGCGCCCCAGCGGGGTGAGGGGCGTCCCAGAGAGGGCGTGCCGCCTGTTACACATGGCTACCACAGAATCCCATAGCGACGCCGGCAGCATCGACGAGAGCGAACTGGAGGAGGCTGGCCCGAACAACCGGACCGTTCGGGCGCTGACCGAAGTGATGACGGTGTTGGACTCGATTGGTCGGGCACGAAACGCTGCCGACCTCTTCCTGGTCAACTCTGGCTCCGGCTCAGAATACCTTGTCGACACTCGAACAGGGAGTTGTGAGTGCAAGTGGAAACAGTTCAACCCCGGCGAGGAGTGCAAGCACCAGAAGCGAGTCGCCTTCGCCACCGGCGAGCGCCCTATCCCGCAGTGGGTGGACGACGACGCTCTCGACGACCAGTTCGGATTGCACGTCGACGGCGAACCCCGCAAAGCAGTCGCTGACGGCGGAGTCATGCAGGTTCGGTTCGACGACGGCGGCGTCACGGACCCCAACGAGGACCCCTTGGCTGTCTCTTCTGAGGATGAACCACGCACGAAACGAGCGAAGCAGGAAGATATCGACGTTTCCTTCCTCGCAAAGCCCGGTCGATACGAGGTTCACTCAGCGTCGGATAGCCGGTACGAGGTGGATGTGCTTGAGGAGACGTGCAGTTGTCCCGATGAGGCCGAGCGATGCAAGCACCGTCGCCGGGTCGAGATCGAGATCAACGCCCAGCGAGTCCCCCGCCCGGATGGAAAACTGCCAGACGCCTAACCGGGGCCGCAGTGTGTTTTCTGCCCCTCCGGTCAGGTGAGAGGATGTCTCGAAATATGTCTTCACAAACTGTCCAGACAGCGTTGTCTGCAGCTACGCCGAGCTGTCCCGAGTGTGGCGGCGAACTCGATAGCAGCGGGCGAGAAACGAACTGCGAGGACTGTGGCCTGGTGACCGACCAAGACCAGATCGACCGCAGGCCGGAATGGCGGACGTACGACAAGGAGGAACAGAAACGGACGGGCGCACCCCGAACAGCCACTCGGCATGATCGAGGCCTGTCGACGAACATCGGCTCGGTTGAGAGTGCAGATATTTCCCCGAGACGGCGTCGACGGCTTGCTCGCCAGCAACAACTCCACGGCCGGTCGAAGTTCACCAGCAAGCGCGACCGGAATCTCGCTCACGGGCTTGGCGAAATCCGACGCATTGCGAGTGCGCTGTCCGAAAGCCGGTCGGTGAAAGAGCAGGCAGCCACGTTCTTCAGGGAAGCCCAGGACAAGGACCTCCTAATCGGGCGGTCGATTGAGGGCGGTGCAGCGGCCGCTGTATACGCTGCCTGCCGATGCAACGGCCTCGTGACGATGGAGACGGTAGCCGATGTTGCCCGGTGTTCTGCATCGCACGTCTGGAACTGCTACCGGACGTTCTTGGTGGAACTCGATCTCCCAATCCCAGTGTCGCTCCCGGTGGACTGGGTGGCACGGATTTGTTCAGACCTTCCATTCAACGTTTCCCCGGAGATTCGCCAGCGGGCGCTCGAACTAGCGGAGCAGGCGACCGAGTCCACTGAGGTCAATGGACGACCAGACGGTATCGCAGCCGGCGCTCTATATCTCGCCGGGAAAGAGTCAGACATCCGGCTCACGCAAGCGACGATCTGCGAGCCACTGGATGTGCATATTACGACGGCCCGGCAGTGGTTCCAAGAGATCGAGGAGCATATCGTTGCGTGACCGCTCGCGACCGTTGTTTTGCGTGCCCCGGCGAGGGTGCAGGGCGAGCCAGCAAGCACGTCCTGAGAGAGACATATGTCAGTTACTGATACTCCCGAATCGGCGGCACAGCACGACTCTTCGAGTGTTTTTGCGTCGGTCCCAGCGCTACGGTCGCCAACGAAGGTCGCATCGTTTGTCGAACGAGTCCTCGTCGAACTTCGCCATGAAGCCGTGGCTTCTCGGTACGTGACCGATCTAGACCGGGCTGGAGCGACGACAATCTGGTGCCGGGTCGAGCACACGCCGTTGGACGTCGACGCAGAGTACGTCCAGATTCGAGACGACCCACGATTAGGTGTTGATGTCGAGCCGTGTTCGCAGGCGACGGTTCGAGAACGACTGTGCCAGTGTCTTGACCACGACCGGACTGGGCGCGTCGACGTTCGGCCGCTGGCTGATATCTCGATGGGCGACGACTGAGTTGTACTTCAGGTCTGGTCCCGCATTGGCAGGTCAAGATCACCGAGGGCAGCGTGCTGGCGGAGAACGCAGAGATGTGGGCAGACGGTCGTCGCCTGGAAGACCTCGCAGCTGCACCAGCCGGCGTGGATCCCGTTGGGATGCTCGGCGAGCGAGCAATTAACCGGACAGTCGTCGTCGACGGAGACAAGAAACAGGTCCGGGCGACCACCTTTCGTTACGTCGACACTGGCATCGAGGGCGGCGTT
The DNA here is from genome assembly GCF_048595605.1 of Haloarcula sp. KBTZ06. NCBI lineage: Archaea > Methanobacteriati > Methanobacteriota > Halobacteria > Halobacteriales > Haloarculaceae > Haloarcula > Haloarcula sp. KBTZ06. The sequence continues at coordinate 338,053 of NZ_CP184340.1, read as the reverse complement.
CCACGTTGCTGATCGGTCGTCACGAATCTGCCGGAAGTCAAGTTCGCGGGTGCCACTGGGCTGGCGGGATATCCACTGGTCTGGGGCCGAATACTCGCTGGTCGTAGTGGGGGACTCGGCTGTTTTCATGATGAGTCCTCGTACTAACACATATACCCTCAAACAGCAAAAAAGTTGCCATAGAAGCGATACAGAGCGGATTTTGTGTTTCTCTAGTGGCTGAGAGAATCCAACAATGAGTAGTGGATACCGACGAGGGAACACCGGGCCGAAAAAGCTGAAGTGGCGCTGGAAAGATGAGACTGACAATCGGTCGCTGCCCCAATCGTGGGCCGACAACGGTCGCACAGAATCTCCCGAGGAGAACGAAGTGCAGTTGTACGCAATCCAGTGTCGGGCTGGACTCTTGCTTGAGTGGCTGGTCAATACACGAACAGGAAAGCTACTCAGAGGTCCACTGAGTGAGAAACCGGGGCTTCGCGTTCTGTACGTCACCGCTGACGGTGAGTATGCAGTCCTGAAAGAGTTGGAGGCCCGCGAAATTGACGACAGTTGGAAGCCGCCCAAGCAGTTCGCCAGCATCATCGCGAAGCACCCAGAGGAGGCTGATCCCGTTCCAGACTCCAGCCAGGACTACTACCGACGCTCGGTCGAAGACCTATACGACCCGTCGTAGCCGCTGTAGAACGGTTTCTTTACTCATGACAGCGATTGAAACGACCGTTCAGTGAGCGTGCGTCCTAATCGATTTTATACGGGCTACTGCCTCCAAAGTTGGAAACGTCAGCCCAACCTACTGCATAATTCCAAGCAGCTATAGGGTCTTGCTGATTGTATCTCGTCATGATAGATAACCAGTCTTCCGCCGTATTGTTTGAATTGTGTTTACTGTGGTACTGCCTTGCTCTCTTTGCGATCTTTTCTGCAGTAGACTCATCACACCCCGAATATTTGTCACAAATTTCTGACTTGAAATTTTCAAAATCCATATTTCAGGAACGTCATTGTTGGCTAATAACTCTATTCCCTGTACTGACCAGATCATTCCACGAGTAGAATTCCCAGAGCGGTGCCCTCCGGCAGGCCAGATTTTGTGACTCTCTGGTGGCTGAGAGAGCATGGCTTCGCCACAGATCGACGTCGACGAGATTGTTGCAACGCTTGAGCAAATTCGCCAGCGCGGACACAGCGCCCACACAGTCTTCCGAGACTGGGTCAACCTCATGCTGTTCGCACTGCAGGACCGAGACGATCCGTATCTGGAGATCGTCGACGACTATCGCGAACGCGGCGATATGGACCATCCAGAAGGACGGCGCTCGGTCGACCTCTTCGCCAAGGCGTTCGGCCAGCTTCAAGAACGGATGGCAGCCACCGACGCTGACGTTCTGGGTGCTGTCTACGAGGAATACGGACTGTCCAGCGATGCGTTCGGCCAGCACTTCACGCCCCACTCTATTTGCGAGACGATGGCCGAGAGCGCCGGCGTCGGAGACGAGAGCGATACCGATGATAGACAGACAGTTCTTGATCCAGCCTGTGGGAGCGGTCGAACACTGCTGGTCGCCGGTCGAAAGCAGCCAGACGCGCTGTTTGTCGGGCAAGATAAAGACCCACTGTGTGCTCGAATGACAGCACTGAACTGCTGTTTCCTGAATCTGGACGCCTATATCATACAGGGCGACTCACTGACTGTTGAGTTCCAGCGAGCGTGGCAGACCTCGTACTCTTTGCTGGGAGGGAGCGTTCGCGAGCTAGACGAGAAGAAGGTCGAAGAGCTTCACGAGTGGGTGACCGACGCCTTCGAGAATACGGTCGAGGCGGAGAACCAGCCCAGTCCAACGCAGGGGACAGACACGGGCGCGGAAGACCAAGCATCTCCTGTTGCGACGTCTGTCCCAAGTGAGCAGGCCAGTCTGGATGCGTTCGAGGGCAGCGATTGACGGCTGTTTTGTGTGCCCCAGTCGGGTGCGGGGCGTTCCAGTGAGAGCGTCCCGAGAAGACCCATGTCAAGTGAACCAGATGTAGAGCCAGACACGGCTCCAGACTCAGTCGAAAAGGTCGAACGAACGGACTTTGGATGCAGTATGGAAGCACGGTTGGATCGAGGCACTGACACTCGCGATCAAGACAGAGTGACCATCAAGTCGAAGGGTGAGACTGCTGCGGAGACGATTGCAGAGTTCTACAAGCTCTTGGAAGAGTACGAGCAGGAGATCGGTGGCCGGCTTCGGGATGTTCAGCCAGGGGAAGACGAGGATTAACAGCTAGTTTACCATCAGATTTCAGCCGCTTTCGAGACCGGTTATAGGCCTCAAAGTGGCGGTCAATACGTCTGGATTTTGGTCAATTTCATTAGACTTAATGGCGCAAAGTTGTTAGCCAGCCTGAAATGTTTGACCTCACCGGTTTTCAACGTGATTTACTGTACGTGGTGTGCGGTCTAGACGGCCCACATGGCCTCGCGATCAAAGAGGAGATGGAGGAATACTACGAGGGAGAAATCCATCACGGGAGGCTATACCCGAACCTTGACACACTTGTCGACAAAGGGCTCGTTGAGAAGGCACAAAAAGACAGACGGACCAACATCTACTCAATCACGCGACGTGGCGAACGAGAGATAGCTGCTCGAAACGAGTGGGAACAACAATACGGAGCGGGTGAGCTTTCTGGATGACTGTCAACGCGCCTGATTTTGATCCGGCTCTGAATGGCCACGCCGCAGTCGAGATCGAGAACGTGGTTCACGCGGCCGTCTCAAAATCGCGAGGTAAGAGGATAGGTAAAGCAGCCACAGCGTGTGTATCAAAGCGATAACCCCGCGCTGTCACTGACTCAGGACAGGCATCATCGCTGGAGAGTCCATATCGCATTCGAAGTCTGTAGGATTACACTACGTCGAACCCTCGCTAAGGACACTGTCACTCGCGGCCTTCGTCACTGCTTACAGCAGCTTCGCTTCGATGTACTGGTCGATATTCTCGGTGTCATCGAGTTCGTTCAGCGTATCCAGCGCTCCTTCCATCGAGTTGAGGTCCTCCGCAGTGAAGTCGTCCTGCCGGGCTACCCGCCCCAGACTCACGAGGAGCTTGATTTTGTTCACGGCCGTATCCAGACGCATCACCTTCGTGACGACGTTCTCGTCGTCGGGGTCGTCCAGTCGGACGAACGCCGGCGGGATTACGTCCCGAAGCAACGCCGAGACGTAGAGGTTGTCGTCGGTAGCGTCGCTGGGAACGTCAGCGAGCATCTGCTTGATTACTGAGTGGCGGTCGTCGGAGTCAGCGTAAACGACGTTACGGACGAATTGTCCCGAGTCGACGCGGCGCAGGTCTCGGTCCTCATCGACTTGGACACGAATCAGTTCTAGAATCTCGTTCGGGAACTCTGTGCTAATGTCGTCGCGGTGGACACACACGTCTGCACCGTACTCACCGATGTCGAGAGCGGCAAAGGGGTCGCCGAGGGTAACTGAATTCGGTCCACTAGCATCAGTCACGCGTCATCACCGTCCAGAAGATGTTTATCGAGTGGATGGTCTCGACTTACATCGGCCCACGGCTCCTGTGTCTTGATCAGGAGCACAGCACCAGTGTCGAGCTGGTCAACTTTCCAGGCCGGCGCATCAGAAATACAATCTGTCCATCCAAGCTGGTCTAAGAGTGAAGGAGAGTAGACGCTTAGCCACGGAAGACGCTCTATTTCGAACTCACCCTCTGTCGGCATCGCTTCCAGCGGTGATGGGCCGACATCTGGATCTGGATGAATAATTGAGATATAGTCGGGTTCAATTGTGATAGAGAGCTGTCTGATCAGATTCACGAACTTTGCCATGAATCCATTATACACCATTTTGTTTTCATCAACCGTGAGGTGACGAACACTGATGCTCACGTTGAGAAAATAATTTAGCCGGCGGTCTGTCTGGTCATTAGGTTCGAATCCTACCCGAATGTGCTTGTCACTGTCACTTAACAGGAGCACATCGCCAAGACCAATTTCGCTAGCCGTCGCTGGTGCCTCACCGTCCCAGCTATTGCAAAACTCTTCCTTCTCAGCGACCTCCAGTATATTACCGAGGACATCTTCAATTTTGTTCGGTTCCCACCTGTAGAAGCCGGCTTGGGCAACACCATCCATCATGCGTCTTCTACCTCGTTGAAACGTTTGAACGTTACTTCGACACCGTCGAAGTTGGATTCAACTTGGTCGCCGAGATCACGGAGTGACTCCGCACCGCTCAGCTGCCCGGAGAGACGACGCTGGACTTCGGGGGCGAATTCCGTATCGGCATCTTGCCGAACCACAACGACAATTTCGTCTTGACCGCTGGCACCGAACGTGTTGAGCTTTGTTCTAAGGTCACTGAGTGACTCAGCAGTTTTACGGTACGCTTGCGGGAACTCTGCAAAGGGTTCGTAATCCAAGTTCTTCACCTCGTAGGCCGGACCGCCATCGATATCGCTATCGATGTCAGTGTTACTGTTGTAATCACTCGACTGCAGGGAATCGGTTTCCCAACTGCTATCCTCTCTAATCTGCTTGTCCATCTCGAGGTCGTTGGCGTCGATATCGTCTCTGTCCAAGAGGTCTGAGTTTACCTCTACTTCACCGTCGAGCCCTTTCATGTTCGAACTTATATCGTCGCCAGAGCTGCTCGTACCTCTGTTGATAGCGTCGTCGAGACCGTCGACATCGTTCTGGTCGAGGTCATCGATGTCGTCCTGTATGTCCCTGACATCGCGGCCATAACTTTTGTCGCTGTAGGTATCGTAGGCCCTTACCAGGTCATCAACCTCCCCGTCAGTCAGAACACTATCGCTGCCGTCACTGAGATCAGTTGCGTCGTTCGTGACGGAGACGCCGTCAGTGCCCTCGCTCTCGATGAGATTGGTGGCTGAATCCTGTGCGTCTCTGTCTAGCTCGTTGATAGATCGGCGGACATCGTCGACGCTGTCGGTATCGAGGTCTCCGTCGACATTTACAAGGGCATCCTGCAGGTCATCCTCTACGTCATCCGGAAGATCGGGACAGCTTCCACCGCTCTGTGCGAGGGTCGACGGCGGCGTTGCGACCGAGTGATACCGGTCAGTGCGAAGCGACCCCGCACGACCGAGCGACGGCGCACTTCTGGCCCCACAGGGTGAGACCACAGCGTCGAACGTATCCGAGTCCGTGCGCCCGGCGAAGTCGGCCGCGTCGTCGCCGTTGCGCGCCAGTAGGTCGTCGAACTCCGCCTTTCCATCCGCATCTAAACTGTCGTAGCGGGTGAGTGCCGTCGTGAGTTCATCGCTGTCGACCTCGCCACTCTCGTATGCGCGGGCGAACCGGCGTTGGGTCGCAGCGTTGTCCATCTGCAGGAGCGCGTCGGCGGCGTCCTGATCGCTTTCCGCCAGATCGTTGAGCGCGCGACGCCCACTGGGCCCGGTGTTCTCGAAGAGGTCGGTAGCCTTCAGCGTCGGGTCGTCGATGTCAGTGTCGCCGAGGTAGTCCTTGCCATCGCTGTCGAGTTGGTCGAACTGCTCGGTGGTCCGTTGGCGCTTCGGCCCGGGCATGTCGTCGAGCTTCGCGCTCATGCGCCCGGTCGGCACGTCCGCGTCGGGGACCGAGTCGTCGACTTTCCCAGCCCGCCGTAGTGCCGTCGGCTTGACGCCGTTTGGCACTCTGTCGGGGACCGCCGAGTCGGCGGCGTCGACCAGCCGTCTGAGCTTCGATGATCTACTCAGCCGAGTTCACGGTACGACGGTAGCCCAATGTGTTGGGCAACAGTTCGACAATCTTTGTCCCAGTCTACGATGTCGTTGTGGCAGACCAGTAGAACCGAGCCGTCGTCTAACTCATCAACGTGCCAGGCGGGAGTCGATAACACAGTTTCTCGACCGTACTCCTCAACCATCGCCGGTGGAAGGATGGTTAACACGGAAGATACGTAAACCGGCTATTGGCGACTGATTCAGCCGTAATAGGTGGCTTCCGCAAGTCGAGCGGTGTATCGGGAGTAGTGCTATAGACGGCTATAGGGCGTTCCTCGGTGGTCGTGTAACAGAACTTGAGAATATCGAGCAGTTCCCGAAGCGGTTCATCGGACCCAACGTCCAGGGGGTGATCGGCACCGCCTTTCAGATATTGGAGATCCTTAACGGTGAATTGAATTGTCGGAAAGTCGTCAAAGTCGACACTTCTACGTGTAGTCTCGTGAGCAATTTCACTCTCTTCAAGTGGCCAATGCTCTAGTATATCATTGTACTTTTCAATCCCGACCGCTCCGAATTTTTGAGGTTTTATCACTAGGTGTCCCAACTCAATAGCGTCCCATTCATTCAACGCTTCCCGAAGTTTGTCCAAGATCACTTGGGCTTGCCCTGTGGGATAGACGAATTCGATATATAGATACTCCACAGTCACTAGTTAGCTCGAACTGAGGAACGTTTCAAGAGAGGTGGAATTTTGCTCCCACTCCCCGGGGACAGTTTGATAATTGCGGAGTTCGACTAGATCGGCCCCTCCTGACCGCTGGCTCACTGGGCCGAGAGTCCCGATCCGGATGTCAACATCAGCTGGGACTTCAATGACGCGAACGGTGATAGCGCTATCCGTTGGCAAGGCATACTCATCGCGGATATCTGGCTCCGAAACTGTCGAATCGAACTGGTCCCGTCGGTGGAGCCAGCAGTCGCCAGGTAGATTGTTGGGCTGGAACTGGAGGTACTCTGTCGCGTCGCTGGTCGTCCCCTCCATGACGATTGAGTCATCGGCGTATGGATTTGGCATTGGAGTATAGCTGTTTACGGGATGCGTGCCGTCACCACAAGCCAGTGTCGATGACTTCCCGGTCGAAGCGCTCACCAGTCACGGGATCGAGTCGATAGCGATGGTCGGTGGTGCGGTTCTCCGCTGTTCGCTCATACAGCTCGCCGTCTTCGACGAAGATGATCCCGCGGCGTTCGTCGGCGTCCGACCGCCAGCGTTCGGTTCCGTCAGTCTCGAAGGCATAGAGGTCGTGGGTGGCCTGTTTACACCGCAGAAAGATGGCATCTTCGAATTCAACAACCCGGGAGACCTCACCGCTGAGTTCGACAATTTCGTCTCCGATAGGGAAGTGATTTCGCGACCAGTGATCCCTGATCGTCCCGGTTCCGGGGTCAAACTCGATGTTTCCGCTCGTATGTCCAGTCAAAAAGCGATCCTGAACAGTCCACAAGTAGCCATGATAGCCGTCTTCATCGCTGGCGTCTACCGGTTCAATTACCCACTTGAGCTCACCAGTAGGAGTCAGCGCGACCACGTTTCGTCCCGGGTCGTCGATTTTGAAATCGTACTCCTTTAGAGGCTTGTTTTGATTGACCAGGCGTAGGATAACCTCTTCTTCGGACACGATCGAATCATCGATGGGATATTGAAAGCGAATTTCTTTCCCATTGATCGAGACACGGTCCCATTCAATATCGAGGTTCATAGCGTCTCACCGCTCAAGAACTCATCAGTATCCCACTGTCCGTCCTTATTGGCAGGGAGATCGTCGAGTTTGAGTTCACTACTTTCGTCCATCATATCGTCTCCACGGATCTCGTACTGAATCCCTCCACCATCGTTGCCGAAGTTCTCACCGGCTTCACTGATACGTACGTTGGTTCCTTCATCGACATCAAGCCTGGTAACCTTGTCGGCGTCGCCGGGAAGCGCGTATCGGTCGACAATGTCCGCCGGCGCGACACTGTCGTCGCTGCGCAACCGATCGATATCGTCGGCGTCGGTCACCCAGGGTCCGGCCTCGTGGTTGTTTCTTTCCGGATCCCAGAACCGATACACTGTGAGTGAATCGTCGGCTTTCCCGTCGATGACGATGGTGTCGTCATCATACGGGTCGCGCGGGTTGTCGTACCACGACGAATAGTATGGATCTGAATCCACGTCGATGTCGGAAGCGGGTTTGAATTCGCTGATCGAGACGTCATCGCTGACAGAGTCAGACTGCTTGAGAGCTGTTCTAACCGCACTCGTGGAGATGTCCGGGTGGCCTGCAGCGCGGACCCAGGATTTCCGAAGATCATCGTCATCGAGGATGCGGCGGAACTGCCGGGCGTCGTCTTCATCAAGCCCGCCGTATTTCCGAGTTGCGCGGGATAGCTCGTCGATTTCAACATCGCTGTCACGGAGTGTCCTTCTGAGTGTGTTGTCGTCGAGTTCGTCAACGAGCTTGACACCAGCACCGTCGGTCTCAGCGATGAGTTGCTTGGCCCGGCGCTGCCTGGTAGCGTCGAGGTCGTCGACTTTCCGGACAGCCCGGTCGAGCTGTTTGTAGGAATCAATACTATCGCTGTTGGCTGCCCGAATGACTGCCCGATTATATGCGTCGTCTACGTCTCCGGAACCATCCGCGATGAGCCGCACTGTCTGCGGGTCAGCGCTGGAAGCTTCTGCAACATCGCTGGCACGTACATTGTCGCCGTTTTTCCAAGCCTTATATAAGTCCGCCCGCGCCGCTTCGTCGAGATCATCGCTCAAGAACGCCGCCTGCTGGCCGTCGTCCATCCGACGCAGCATCCGTGAGACCTGCTTGGGATTGTTCTCGGCCATCAGCTTCCCGGCGGTCTCCAGTTCCGACGGTGAGCGACCGCCAAGGTCGGCATCTCGGAAGTATCGGGCTGAGAGCTTCCGTTGCTTGGTATTCCGATCGTATACCTTCTGAGGTGTCTTATCGGCCACATAGTGACGTGTCCGAACCACCTTCCCGACCGTCCGTGAGTTACGTAGTGAGTATCGCGCGAACGGGCGCTTTGCTTGGTCAACGCCAAATGAAGCTACACGGCCAGCGCTCCGTGCCGGGAGTTCACTCGCATATTTCATTCTGCGAGCCGCGGTGACGGATTTCCCTAAGTAGCGAGTGTTTTCGATTTTATCAATCGCGCGTGCAACTCTGCTTAATTAACAGAAATTTAAAACGGATGAAAACTTCGATTAGCAGTCGTAGGTTCAGTACCTCACAAAGCCCGTTAGTTGAGAAGTCTACTTGATGAAGTGTGACCAAACACCAATGGCGACGCCCCGCCGTGGCGGGCGTCGCCTCTGGTCCTGGTCGTTCGAGGAGTTCATCAATATGCTGTGTCGGGCAGCGTGGACGGCCCTCGCAGTGCGTCGGGCCGTCCCCGCGAACCGGCCACCGGATGACCGGTTCCACCGATAATCACCAGGCGGGACGCCGTCTTGTGAGTGGCAACGCTGCCGCGTCGGTGGCTGATCGCCGCCGATAGCGGCACCTCCCCTTCTATTAGCGTCCCTCGACCACTATCGACGACTCATCTCGACAGAACAGGTGACTCAGATCAGGTTAACTGGCGATGCTTTGTGAGGTACTGAGACTCTCCCTTTGGCCGAACCGTTTGTCGGGTCTTTTCGAAAGCACTATTCAGATTTCGCTAAATTGTATCTGATTTCCAATTACCCTTGGTAATTATTGCTTCAATCACCTCGGGAAATTGCTCTTGTTTGAATTTGGCTCGTGCATCAAGAGATGTCCGCCTGATACGTTCCCGGTCACCGTTTTCGGGACCTAATCCGGCGGAGTCAGCCAGTTCGACGGCGATGAGAGAAAAGTCATCGAACCCGTCCTCCATCTGCCATCCAAGATCGTTGTCGATGGTCGCATATTGTTCGGCGGCAAGGGAATAGGATTCATTATAGTTATTAAAACCAGCCACGAGCTGGAAGTCACCAATAATCTCGTGGCCCAATCCAATCTCAGCGGGATCGCGAAAAAGAGTATCTCTGACATCGGTCATGATAGCAACTCCTTGTTCACAGTGACGCTGGCATCGGTCGCCACAGTCAGCTAACCGGAAACAGAGGCTGGCAAGAAGGAACTCTCTCAATGCCTGTGTAAAAAATAATTTATTTGCGGTTGACGCATCTGGTGGACGATTATCATCGGGTAACGGAAACGACTCTGCCATTCCAATCCGAGATGCTGCTGCATAAAACGAGCCTGCTGTTTCAAGGTCATCTAATTCTCGGGCTCGACGTGCTGCTCGGCGATACTCTCCGTAAGCTGAAGACAAGTCCGTATTTGTATTGTCACCATCGCCTTCTTTTTTATCAATACCAGTCATGTGTAGTGGGTAGGATCTCGTTAATCATCTGAATAAATAGGTTTATCTGGATACCCTTTTGGGTCGAGGAACTTGTTCTTAAGCTCATTATATGAATTATAGATTGCGGTTGTGCTTATGATATATAGCATTATCACGTTGATAAGTTCGGACAGTGTATATTTGGCCGTTGACTTGCTTAATATAGACACGGTGACGCCCATTTTGATATATTTCAGAGGGGTTCTCAATAACCCGCTCATCCGTAGCACATTGTTGATTTCACAGCGTCGCTCGAACAGCGTGTTTGAGAGCGTCTCGGCCGGGTTTCCGAAACAGCTCTCGGCGTAGTTGAAACGCTCTGAGATACTGTGTTAGCTTGTCTTTGGAGATACCTCGGTGGGGCGAGAGCCACCGTCGCACCCGCGACGCGTGGCTCTCGCAGGCGTTGACGTGCACCTCGTCGTCGGCGTATTCGCCGTCGCCGTGGACGACGTATTCGCGGTCGAATGCGTCGTCGTCTTCGAGCGGTTCGTACGCTCGAAAGCTGTCGGTATAGACAGTGAGCGACTCCTGCTGGCCGACCGCCAGCAGGAGTCGAATCGTCGATTCGTCTGCGGCTTTCGCCGGGATCACGTACCGCTGTCCGGTGCCGTGGTCGGCGATGATGAACACGGGTGGCTTGTCTCCATTATACGAACCACGCCCACGCGTGGACTCATCTGAATTTGCGTGACGGTCCAAGATGTGCTCGAAGCCACTTGCGCTATCACCCTCTTCCAGCCAAATAGTATCGTTACTTCCCAAATGAGTCGAGAGAGTGCTGCCTGAACGCCGCAAAACAATCACTTTCCGTATGATTTGACGGTCTGTTTCAGCTGCTACCGCAGAGTAGACCGAGGCTGTTCCGATTCACTGCTATGGACAGACGATATCAACCGGATTGCGACGGTCTCTGCCGACAGCTGTCGCTCACCGTCTATCGGGCTGGCCGTGGGCTGACCGTGGTCAGCCCGCGGCCGTTATCTGTGAAGCCGGCACACCAACCCCGTTCGCTTTGATCTTCCACTGCCGACGCAACTCCTCTTCCAACTCGTGACGTATTCAGTCACGGAAAGTCTTGAGCGTGAATTCCTCGGGAAGGTCGCGCCCGCCTCGCCGAGGGCGGGCGACGACCGCCCACCTGAGAACAAGCCACAGGTTCTCCAGCAGTGCTGCGACTAGCATGATGGCAAATCGCACGACGGGATCACGTGTCGTCGTGATCCCGCGTGCTTGCCGCAGCAACCGATAGGTCGTTTCAATACCTGAACGCTTCCTGTAGAGGTGTTCAACTTGCTTCGGTGACTTCTCCGTAACGCCACAAGCCACGTAGCCACGAACAACTTCTCCGTGCTTACCCCGATCACCGTTCTGATAGGAGACAGCGACCGCGAGCGGGGAGCGCAGTTCCCGCTCGCTGTCTTTGTACATCCGATACGTCGTCATGTACGACTTGTGGGTGTCGAGTTTATCTTTCATGCGTTCACCCTTTTTGGGCACGTGAACCACCGTTGCGGCGATATCACGAGCGCGGCGGATGACGCGCTCGTTATAAAAGCTGCTATCGGCAAGCAGGAGGTCGATATCGAAGGGATAGTTCTCGACACGGGCGAGCACGCGCTCGACCGCGTCGGCCTCGTCTTCATCGTTGCGAACATAGGTCATCGCCAGTGTCACCGGCTTTCCGTTGGAGACGACGTACGCCGTACAATATCGGTGGCAGGTCGTTGTGCCGTCTTTAGGAGCCATCGAACAGAGTTCGCCTTCGTTGGCATGATGCTCGCCGTGATAGGGGTTGTCGATGAAGTCGATGGAGACGATTCTCGACCGGCCAGGGTCGAGAATCGTCATGGCAAGGCGTCCAAGCAGAAGGTTAGCGACGAACTCAAGCCAGTCTCGGTCGAGCGTATGCAGCCACGTCAGAACAGTGTCGTCACACGGTGTCCCGTTGGTGTCGTTGCAGGTATCCCAAATCGAGTTCTGGTTGACACAGGCCATAATGACGACGAGCCAGATGTCGCCGGGGTCAAGGGGGCTCCCCTCGACACCCGGCAAGGGAAGGGCCGTAATGACCTCTTCCGCTACGTCTTTTACATCCGCCGCCGAAAGGAACCCGTCTGGATCGGGGACGTTGAACACATCCAGATCCAGACACTTTCGTGTGGTTAATCCGGCGATTCAATTCAGCTGATTACGCTGGTTGGGAAGTACCGATACTGGCCGCCGGTAGCTGTTAGTATATCTCCTCCGGCTCTAGATTGATATAGGCGTCGTCACCGCTGTAGACGGATAGATCGTTCCAGAAGTCGCTGGTTTTGTACTTGTCCCGTTTTACTGATTCGGCTGAAACAGCGCCAGCTATATCCGACAGAAAGCTCCCGAGATACTCTCTATTTCTTTCCCCGTCAGTCGATGTACGCAGCCAGAGATCACTATGCATCGCAACTGAGACGGTCAGTACGTGATCTGCGGTGGCTGATAGGAGGTCCCTCGCTGGTCGATGGGTAACAGTCAGCTCCAGCGGGTCTGGGATAGCCATTCCTTGGCGGCATTCACCATTTTGATACGGTGTGCAATCACTCCGCTTGACGGCATAGTCAGTGCCGTCGAAATGGACCTTGTAGCGGTTCTTATCGAACGGGACTTGCGGAATCCAGCGAACCCCGTGTTGGTCAATTGCAGTGGATTCGACGAACTCCGAGACACCGATCCCAGCGTCGTTTCGCAGTTCGCGTCTCACCTGCTCACCAGTATCGGTGTCCGGTCTGAGCTCTCTGTCTTGGTCGAATTTGGTGATGACATAACTGATCTCAATGGGGACAAGAAACTCGCCAAACGCACTGTACAACCGGTCGCAAAACTCGCACATCTCTTCGGCCTGTTCGGCACATGTCGCTGCCGACGACGGGACGAGAAATTCCCATGTTAAACCTGCTGCTATCGACACTCGAACTTCGGGCCGATTGACCTGTGTCATGGTTCTACAGTGACGGTATCACCGTTTTCAGCGACCAAACGGATCTCATCTACCTGCGCATCTACCCGGTCGGCGAGAACATTCTCCGCGGCTGTCTGTGCCGATGACAACTCATCAGACGGTGCTCTCGTCCGGATCTCTAGCACTTGTGCGTTCTCGGAGACATCTAACTCTGGATCATCAAGCGCATTGTTGTGTTTCTTGTTCATTTCAGATATTTGTGTATTGATATAGTTGTAATCGACGTCGTTATCGGCTCGCGTTTTCACTTCGACGTATTCGGTCGTTCCCCCTTCTTCAACGGACATATCGTAGGCATCGGTCTGTCCTGGCTCCATCTCAACTTCGGCACCGTCGTCCGCGTACCGAATCGCGCTCGCGGCTTCACCGCTTTCTCCTGCCACTGCATCGGTACGCGGGGTAGTCTCATCAAGTATTTCATGCACGTCATCTATGTTATCCCGGGTGGCAGCGCTGTCGACACGCTCGGCGTACCGGCCTGCTTCTGCCGCATCGACATCCTCCGCGTTCGCAATTGCCGAACGCCACTCATCGAAATCGTCGAACCCATCGATACGATCGTTTCGGCCGAGGTCGAAGAAGATTTCCTGTGCGTCGGAATCGATATTGCGGGTGAGTCGAACTCCATCTTCGCCGGAGTCAGCTAACAGCCGTTTGACTGCCTCTCTCCGGGTTGCATCGTCGACATCGGATACCTGTTCAAATATTTCACCCGCACTGATATCTTCGTTTTCGGCCGCTACATCGGCGATGCGACTGTAGTATCTCGTCTCTTCGGCGTCAGTGAGGTCGTCACCACAGCCGGCTAGGCTCGAACCGCCAATTGTCTTGATAGAGTAGAAGCGGTCGCTGCGCGGTCGCGGCGCAGCGCCGATGGACGGTGACCGACGGCAGGCTGAGCTGAAGAACTCTCTTGCCTGGTCGGTATCGAGATCCGAAGCGAACTTGATACCGTTATCGCCGGACGCCTCGACGAACCGGTCGAATTCGCTTCTCTCGTTTGCATCCAGTTCGTCGTACCTCCGCAGCGCCTCGCTGAGGTCCTGTTTCGAAACGTCGGGATCTTCGCGAGACGCTCGAACCAGTGCCCGCTGTGTCCCTGGCGTTTCGTCCATTGCGATGAACGTCTCTAGGGCGCGCTGGTCACCCGAGTTGTGCAGTTGCAGCATCAGTTGACGACCGTCATCGCCAGTCCGGCGCATAGTGCGGCTGACTCGTTCGGTTCGGGATGGGCCTGTAGCACGCTCTGGGAGCGATTCGATGAGTCGTGTCCACCGTGGTGAGTTCAGCCGCTGTGCGTGGCGCACACGCTCGGGTATCGCCACCCGCCCGAGTGCGCGCCGGGTTCCTGCTGGCTTGATATCAGTGCCTTCCGAAATGGTTGAGGCCATCCTGACCGACCGATGGAAGGTCCAGCCTCTCGCTGCCGTTCCAGCATCACCAACTGTGTCAGTTACCTTCCGCAATTTTGCGGCTTTCGAGACCGTTGAGCCACCACCGGTTGCAAGGCCGATACTGAGCTCAGAGCCAGCGACGCCACTGCCGTATCCCACTAACCAGTTCTGACCATAGAGCTTGTAATTCTCTGTCTCAGTCCTCCGGTCGAAGGGGTTCTGCCGGTCTTGAAGATTTCTGGCTGCAGAGGGGAGGGTTTCGGGCGCTCTCAAAGCCGCATCAGGGAGTCGATCGATATTTCCGAGCCAGGTGACAGCCGTCCACGGATGCGAGAGGAAGTATGACAGATCAAGCGCTGATTGTCGAACACCCCATACTCCCCCGCTACGGTATGCGATCTCTTCGATCACGCGGTCTTCCGTCCGCTCGCCAGTAGCCGGATGGTCAGCAGCAGTCTTGGCTAACTCGGGAATTGCTCCGGGAGAAGTGTAGTCACTGGATCGACTGTTCCTGTTGCTATCAACTGCTGTAACAGCTACTGGAGAGGATTCAAAGAACTGACTAAACTCTTGAAAGGCAAACACTCCAGCTTTGTCGATAGGTGTTCGGACGGTGAATTCGACTCGCCTGTACGATGTTGTTGTCTCGTTGTCGAATCGGATTGTCTCCCCATCACCCTGACACGCTGACTCCATGAAAGAGCCCAAGTTCGAGCCTGCTCGACGAGCAAGATACTGACAATCTGGCTTCACTACCAATTTGGAGACACCGCTCGGATCATGCGCACGTAAACGGACGGTATACCGGTATTTTGCAACCAGAATAGCCCCAGAAGAAGTCGAATCAGTAGTCTTGATGTTTTCAGGGCGTACCGTTTTTGTAGTGCCCTGTTGCCTCACAATCACTTTTGTTGTATTTTTTATACGCTTTGTTCGAATGCTTTCGATGGTTACCGTTGGAGCGCGGTGGTCGAACAGGACTGGAGCCGTTCCACTTGTGAACTCCGTCTGGTCAGAGATGCCGTCGCCATCAGTATCAGCACGACTGGGGTCTGTCCCCCGGAGGTGCTCAACGTTGTCCGCAAGTCCATCATGATCGGTGTCAGGCTGTAACGGGTCGGATGTAGCCGTTATGTTCGTGAGATACGACCCATTCGGTGAGGGGCCATGACCAGTTTCATTGAGCGTTGAAACGTCGATATCTGTTTGTTCTGCAATTGTTATTGCGAGTGCTTTTGAAGAACTACTATCTGGACCACGACTAATTTGAGGTTGATACGATTCAGTCTCGCCGCGGTACAACGAACGGAGATATGACCTCAGCAATCGTTTCGAGGGATCGGGACGAGAAACGTTCAAATATCCCTTTGAGGCGTTTGCACTCTGTGTCCGCTGAACTTCCCAGCCTGCGACTTCCTCCGCGTCGGTCAGGTTGTCGCCGTCAGTGTCAACCTGCCTTGGATTGGCGAGGTGGTTGTAATAGGAGGCTGTCCTGCCACAATAACTGACTTCCGTGTACTGGCCGATTTCTCTGCTGTCGGAGAGGCCGTCACCGTCGGTGTCAGCGCTCTTCGGATCTGTCGTGACGCGATCCCCATTGGGTCCACCCAGTATGACCCCTTCGCGTTCCATCTCGTCACTCAGGCCGTCACCGTCGGTATCGTTGATCTCGGTCGTGGTATTTGCGACACGCGAGAACACTGTCGGCAGTCCCGCTGCGTCATCGACGAAGTTGACCTCCCCGCCGGTTGCGTTAGCGATGGCTGAGAGTTGGTCGCGCGTCGCCCCACCAAATCCGATCGGATAGATGGTAATATTCTGTTCAGCCGCTTGCTCGGCTGCGGCTACCCCATCGGAATATTTCGATTTCCCGTCCGTCAGGAAGATTATAATCTTGGTGCGGTTCGGACTACTCTGTTCGGCGAAGTGTTCGTTTGCTGCGCTAATCGATGCGAAGTCCGTCCCGCCGTTACCACCCTCGTATTCAACATCCCGTATCGAGCGGTTGACCGCTGTGTGGTTGCTCGTCAGCGGCTGTTTGACACGCCCAAAGTTATCAAATTCAATGACTGCTGCACGGTCGGTCTCCAGTAGACTGCCCGTGAATCGCTGTGCAGCATCCTTCGCTAGTCGGTCAGGGTCTTCGCCTTTCATTGACCCCGAGGCGTCCAGCAGCATGACGACATCGACGGGCTTGACACCATCGTCGTCGGTTTGTCGCACTGGCTCAGTTGCGTTGTACGTCGTCGCCCAGTTGGAGATGTCAAAGACCGCAAACGTGGAGAAGTGAGTCGTTTCCGCAGTGGCCGTGTTGTTAGTGGCGTCAACAGTGGAGTTCAACGGCACGAAAATCCCCGCCTCGGGATCGTATGTGAACACGGCGAGGTCCTGACTCTCATTTTCCACCCCAGTCTCGTTGTACGCCAGGGTAACGTTAGCCGAGGAGAATTCTTGCTCGGAGTTGAGTTTAACAACTGGCGAGGCACTCATATTCCCTACGCGAGACGTGTTGAACCGTGGGTCATCTTGCGGGGCGATGGTCGTCCCATTGCCGATATCACCGTTGCCAGTCAGGCTCAGTGTGACTCCGAGCGTCTCGTTGGTCGCCGTCGTGGTATAGCTCTCTTCACCATCACTGACGCCGTTGTCGTTGCTATCGGCGACGAGTGGATCTGTTCCGAGGCGAACTTCCTCGCCGTCTGGAAGGCCATCATTATCTGTATCCGCTTTGAGCGGGTCAGTTCCAAGCTGGTGTACCTCTGTTCCATCCAGCAGTCCATCACCGTCCGTATCTGGATCGTTGCTGAGAGTACCTGCGACGGTCTCGTTGTAGATGCTCAGTGAGTCGTTATCTGGATCGGCAGCGCTGTCCTTCACGCCGTCGTCATCCGTGTCAGGGTCGGTCGGATCAACGCCTTGGAGCCGTGATTCGACGTCATCAGTGAGTCCGTCACCGTCTGTATCGTTGCTTCGGGGGTCAGTACCGAGTCGGTATTCGCGATATGCCGGTAACGTATCATTGTCCCAGTCTTCTGCGCCGTCAATCACAGCATCCCCGTCAGAGTCTGCTACCTTGGGGTCGGTCTTCGTGACGTTTCGCTCGTAGGCATCCGGAAGTCCATCGCCATCAGTGTCATTCGAGGGCGTCGAGCGCGTGGCGACGAAGAGCCACTGGATATCCCCGACATCGGTTCGGTTGTCACCCGTGTAATCATACGCGCTCCAGTTGGCACCGGCTGCTGTGGATCCCAAGTGACGTGATAGGGCGTCAACGTCGACGATGTTGACAGCGCCATCGCCGTTGACGTCTTCGTAGAGTCCGTCGCCATCTGGATCAGTAGGCTGGTTATCGCCAACGAGCGGGTACGGGTGAGAGTCGTTTTCCCGGGGCGCTAACTCCGCGATGGCACTCGCATTCGGCTCGGTTGAGCCATTCCAGCTGGTCGAAAGTGGTCCGGTCGCCTGGTTCCCAGCCGTTGCGGCGGGTGTTTGTGTCGGTTGTGTCCGTGTCGGCTCGTTTCCGGCCGTGGTGACAGCCTGGTTTCCGGCACTTGTACCAGGGATGTCATTGCCGGCCGTCTGCAACGGGCCAGCCCCGGTACCGGTCATCATCCCTGAGACCGGACCGACAGTCACTAATAGTAATACACCAAATAACGCTTGTAATTTTGTCGTTGAACTTGCCATATAAACCCCCACCAGAGGTAGTATTGTGAATTTGAATCAGTAACCAGAATACTTAATCCTACTTATTGAGACAGTATATTTAATGAGGAAGCTTGCGACAGTATTCGGCCTTTGTATAGCAGTATCCCTCTGGGCGGGGATCGCGATGGGGGCGGGAACGACCAGCGTCGTGATCCAGCCTTCGACTGACACTGTTACGGTTGGAAACACAACCACTGTTGATATCGTAGTCACGTCGACCACAGGCGGGGTGGGTTCACTGGATCTCGATATCGCAAGCACCAACGATTCGGTTGCAACAGTCTCGAACACGTCTGTTGCTGGAAAGCCAGAAACAGTCCAGTCTGCCGAGGAGGCGAACGGCGTCCGCATTGCGGCGACTGGAATGGATACCGCCGACAGTGGCTCGACATCTGTTGTCTCTGTCACGCTCACCGGCAAGGCTGTCGGGACGAGCGATGTGGGTCTGACCGTTGCAGCCGTCGGTGACGAATCTGGGACCGCATACAATGTCACCAGCGCCCGCGATGGAACACTGACAGTCGAGTCCGGAGAGAACACAACGGAGACACCAACACCGACTCCGACTGCAACAGAGACACCAACAGAAACGCCTACCGAGGAAGACTCGTCGAGTTCCGGCGGTAGTAATGATGACGGTGATAATGATGGCGGTGATGACGATGATGGTAGCGACTCCAGCGGCAGTGACTCTGGTGACACAGTAACAGCGACGAACACACCGACAGTAACGGAACCAACGCCCAGCGACAACCCAACAACGGCCACGGAAACTGAGCGCTCGACCGAGACAGACACCAAGCAATCAACCTCAACCCAGACCAGCAGTGGTGGGCCAGCAATCACACCGTCTCAGACCGGGACCACAGACACTGTCGAGCCGTCTGGCGGCTCACCCACGAATCTGCTTATTGCCGGGAGCATGATCGTCGCTGTTCTCGGTGGGATCATCATCTATCGTCGCTTGTAGAAGCGATTCCAAGACACACGAAACATTCTCACCTCGCTGACCGGCCCAATTGGAGGTCGTCTGTCGCTTCCTTGTGAAGAGCTGTCGGCAACCTACTCACCGCCGATGATATCGTTCGCTTCGTCACGCGTGCGTTTTGCGGCCTCCTGTGCGTAGCCTTCGTGGGTCGTCTCGATGGACTTGTGGCGTAGCACATCCTGCGCCAGCTGTGGGTTCTCGCGATAGATTTCTCGTCCGAGCCCACGGCGGGCACCGTGTGGCTTCAGTGGCTCCTCGAACTCGTAGTCGGACCACTCACAGAGTTTGGCGAGGATATCCCGAGCCGACTGGGTTGTGATCGACGGCGTCGGGTCAAGTGCTTTTGCCGCGTTGTCGAGTCTGGGGAAGACAGCTTCATTCTCGTCGGGCTCTCGGAGTTGCTTCCAGCGCCGGAGCGGGCGAAGCGCGTCGTCAAGGATCGGCGCAGATTCTCGGGTGCGGTTCTTGCCGAACACCTGCATTGTGCCTCCCTCTAAATCGACGTGCCGCCACCGCAGGCCGTTCCGCTCTTCGTCATCAGAAACAGCGACCAGTTCTGCACTACGGGCTCCTGAGTAGGCGAGTAGGAAGACGAGTGCCTGGTCGCGATAGGCCGCCGTGCGGTCGACGTCGTCGCTTTCGCCGGCGTCGTCGACGCGGGCGGTCGCAGTAGCGCAGATAGCATCGCGGTCGCGTGTCGTCCAGTACTGCTGGTCTGTTTCAGTCTCGTCGGTGGGAAGTGGGCCTTCGGCGTGGTTGGTCTTGGCTGGGTTCGTCGGGATCAGGCCCTCGTAGACGGCCCATGTGAGAAACGAGCGGACGTAGGCGAAGTAGCGTCGGGCGGTCTCTGGCGAGATATTGTCTCGGTCATCAGCTCGAGCGAGGTCACGAGCGTACTGCCGACAAAGGTCGTCGTCGATATCCTCGGGACCGGAGATACCGTGCTGGTCCCGGGACCAAGCTGCGAACTTCCGCAGCACGCTCGCGACGTTCGTTCGGTAGCGCCCGGAGTCGATATCGACCAGTCGTTTCTCGATGGCTGTTTCGAGGGCGTCACCCCTGGGAGTAGCGTCGTATGCAGGCGGAAGACGATCCATGCTTCCCGTACAGCGGCGGTCCGGGTAAAACTGGTGGTGCTTATTACATTAATACAAACCTAATTCACAAACCAGAATATCGCCGTCTCAGGCACTCTGTGCGCGAATATTTGGGTATTCTGTTCCTGATAAAGTATATGTAGCTATATCAATTTGCCTCAGTCTGGAAGTTGAGACTACAGGGGGTTTAGCGGGGCTATGATGCGTGGTTTCGGCTGGTTCAGTGATCGGGAACTGGCACAGACTGCTCTCCAAACACCTGATCTTGTTGCACTGCCACTCATTTTCGCGAATTTAGACGACTTCCGACAGCGTTGCCACTCAGACGCGGCGCTAACACGGAGAGAGCCCCTCACTATCCGATTCCCGTTTCCTTCTTCAACAGCGTCAGCGTATTGTCGGCTGTTACGATCGGCGAATGCTCGTATTCACCAGTCAATTCGACCTGTACCAGTAAATCGACTGCTCGCCAAATCGAGTACAACAGACACGCGAATGCGAAGTAGAAGAATCGGAGGCCAAAATCCTTCGATGTCGTGGCGGCCATGAAGCGCTTGATCGATTTATAACCGCTTTCAATCTCCCAGCGATACCCATACTCGGTAAGATAGGCGCTGCTGGTGTTTGTCATGAATACCGAGTATTGCCGGTGATCGTCGTGCTCAGAGTCTTCTTGCCGACGGTAGATCAGCGTCGTCTCGTGCCACTCGTTCTTCCCAAGATGGAGTTTCCGATCAGTCTCGTATCGGTCTTGACCCCGCTGGAGCAATCGCTTGGCCTGGGCTTTCTCACTGGTCTGCATCCGCTTCGGGACGACGTAGGAGAGCCCACGTTGGCTGAGCATCTCTAGAATATGCTGGCTATCGAACTCACGATCCATCAATACGTTATCGATGTGAACCAACTCCTCGGCAGAGTTGAGCAGGTCCTCGACAATCTCCTTGCGAGTCTCGCCTTTCCGAACCGGACGTGCGTCTAACACGATTGGGACGGCATTGCCGACTAACTGGACCGTAGCCCACTGATAGGCGTACTCATCGGTCTTCTCCTTGGTCCCAATAATCTCGTCTTCGTGCCCGGTTCTGTCGCCTGTGAACGGGTCGGCTTCCGTAATATCGATAGCAACAATCCCAGCTCGAAAGAACTCCTCTGTCTCTGCAACTTCATCGAGTAATCGATTTACGGCTCGTCGGTACATCTCCCGAATCTGTTCAATCGAGAGATCACGAATGTGCTCGCGATGGGCGTGACCCAGCGGTGTCCGGTCACGGGTCGACTCGTGAACAAAACTGCGAGCCCCCTCGTTAGCAGCCAACCGTTCCCGAAGTCCGAGATACGTTTGTAAGTCCCAGTACGCGTTCTCGTGGATTTCACAGCCATCACCACGATTCAGTGAGAATGCTGGGAAAACGACGTGGCTGATGTGGTCCGTAATCGATGCTGCTTCGTCAAGAACGGTTTGATCGTCTGGGTCTGATTTGTTCGCTTCGTCATCGTGCGATGGAAAGCTACGTTCTGGCTCGCGCGGAACAGCAACGCCCGCGTTCTGAGCTTTGATTAGAATTGTCCGCGCAGCTGCCTCAATTGTCTCGCGAAGCTCTGTAGTG
Organism: Haloarcula sp. KBTZ06; assembly: GCF_048595605.1. Lineage (NCBI taxonomy): Archaea > Methanobacteriati > Methanobacteriota > Halobacteria > Halobacteriales > Haloarculaceae > Haloarcula > Haloarcula sp. KBTZ06. Next base: position 316,131 of record NZ_CP184340.1, on the reverse strand, counting down.
AATCGTTCGTGCCAGCTTCGCCATAGCGTCGACTGGTCTGGGACCGTCTCTATGTCTAGTTGTTCATGGAGTTCAGGATGGTGAGTGAGGTACGTGAGGAGTGCCGTCTCGTGGGCCCAGCCGTGAAGTTCTTTGAGTAGAAATAATCGGAACAGTTGAGCCATCTCGTACTGAATAGCTCCAGAATACCGGACATGTGGCCCAAACTCGACGTACGCTACTGGGTAGTGAGATACGAACTCGTCGACGGAGTGGTGAGCCTGGTGGTCGAACCATGTGGACGCAACGGTCCAGATGTCTTCTTTCAGGCCGGCGAGAGAACTCCGGTCGTAGAGTGAAGTCGAATCATATGCTGGCCACTCAGCGTATGACTGCTGTGCGATTCGTCGAAAGACACTGCGTTGAGAGTCGCAACTCGCAACCACTACGAGATGCTGGCCACGGCAGGCTCAAGAATCCGCTTACTGCTCAGTACAGGGAAGGTACGTAAACTCACTTTTTTGAAGTCCACAAGACAGATATTGCCTTGACCGGAAGTTCAGTTATGCCCCGTGACACCCTCGTTTCGTGGAAAACATTTGCTCTATTCCTCCTCTTCCCGCCTCTTGCCATCATCGCTATTGTATTGTTCCCTCTGACGCTACTCGTCCTATTCTGACTCTATAACAGGGGAAAGACCCAAGCAGTACGTGAGAGAACCACCTCCGAGCCGGAGTCATCTGTTGATAACTAAGCACCTTACTGAGCAGTTGTTTCACCTGCAAGATAGGGGGCGAAAGCTGTATATCAAATCTGTCTCCAGAAATCCCGAGTAGTGGTGACGGTGCAATCAACAGCCATACTATTTTGATTTGGTCCCGTAAATACCAATAGTGGCCAGCATATCTGTAGAAATACCACTGATGGAGCGAGATGACTTCGACGAGACGGCCCCTGGCGAAATCATTCCCACGACAACGCCGAAAGGGACGTATTCGGCGTTCCGGCCTGACCCGCTTCCCCCCTCAACTGACACTGAACAGCTCATTACACCGCTGGCCGAGGCGACACAGGCACTTGGACGACTCCACGGTATCGGCCCACGTGTTGGCTCAAGAGAGATCCTGATCGAACCGTTCATTCGAAAAGAAGCCCTGGAATCCTCGCAAATCGAAGGAACACATGCTACCCTCTCGGATATCTACGCCTATGAGGCCGGACAGGAAGCTCTTATCGACGAAGACAGACAGCAGGGCACCCAGGAAGTCGTGAACTATCTACACGCCCTGACGCACGGATTGGATGCGATCACAGCTGGCGATCCAATTACCGTCGAATTGCTGTGCGAAATGCACAACCGGTTGCTTTCGGATGTCCGTGGGGATGAGGCTGACCCAGGTGAACTTCGTACAACCCAGAATTTCATCGGCAGTACGCCATACATCCAAGACGCCAGGTACGTGCCGCCACCACCGAACGAAATCCCTGACCTTCTCGAAGACTTGCTCGAGTATGCGAACCAAGAGACGAATTTACATCCACTCCTCCGAATCGGATTGATTCACTACCAATTCGAGACGATTCATCCGTTTCTCGATGGGAACGGACGACTCGGGCGGCTATTGATCAGTCTCCTCCTACAACGTGACGGTCTTTTGCCCGAGCCGTATCTCTACCTGAGTTCGTATTTCAATGCACGACGTTCGGACTACGTCGATCACCTACTGGCAGTCAGTCAGCGGGGTGAGTGGGAAGAATGGTTGCTGTTCTTTCTACGTGGTGTGCAGTCACAGGCAGATGAAGCTCACCAGCGAGCGAACCTACTGGTCGACCTCCGAGAGGACTATCAACAGCGCTACCAGAGCGAGCGGTCTGAGAATATCCTCGAACTGGTCATGCGACTCTTCGAAGATCCGTACTTGGACGTGAACACAGCAGCCGACTGGTTGGATGTCGAATACAGCACAGCCAACCGACTGATTGGACAACTCGAAGATGACGGGATACTCGAAGAACTCACTGGAAAAGAGCGTAATCGGTTCTACCGTGCAAGCGAAGTCTTCGAGATTATTAACAAGCCAATCGACCAGCTCTAGATCATAGCCTAACAAGAGACGAGCCATATGCATTGAGATGGCCAATCTCAACTACTGGGGAGAGGGGGAAGTCACGTTTTCGGGATCTCAAGTTCTAGGCACTGTCTAGTTTTGGATGACCTCAGTTGGCGTTCGTCCGTCAAGTGCTTGGTTGGGTCGTTCGTGGTTGTAGTGGTGTCTGAAGCGTCGTAGCCACTGTTTCGCGCTGGATTGACTGCCCCTCCAGAAGAAATGAAAGCGGTCCATTCGCATGGTCACAGTCTGGAACCACTTTTCGATGTGGTTCCGGCTTCGGTAGTTGAGCCGACCGCTCAAATCGTGGCGTGAGAGGGCAGTCAGATAGCCGCCAGCATCGGCGAGAAACTCTGTATCGGCGACATCGTGTTTCTGAGTGAGTCGGTGCAGGAACGCCGCCGCGGGGTCGGTCCCGCGGCGGCTGAACACGTCGACCTCTAGCAACAGCTTCGAATCAACGTCGACGGCGGCGTACAGCCACTTCTTTTCGCCGTCAACCTCGATTTGTTTCTCGTCGACCGCGACCCGCGACGGCTCCGCCGTCGGCGGGTCGCTCTGTGCTTCCGATAGCGTGTGAACCCAGTTCCAGACCGCTCCGTGAGAGCGATCGACACCCAGCAAGTCTAAAATTGCGACTGTCTCCCTGATCGACAGCCCCGCCGTGTGGAGACGCACCCCAAACCGCCGGACTGGTGTCGGGGTGCGCTCGTTCTCCCAAACGTCTTGACTGTCCTCGTCTAACGTTTCTCTGAGGAGGTCTGCGAGCTTCATGGACAAAACTCACTAAGACCTCCTCGCTTCTCAAACTCGCTCAACTAGACAGTGCCTTTACGTGTACCATATGTGTATTTGTGACAATTAATTCTTTCCGAGAGTAGTTAACGCAAATAGATAGTCTGGTAGCTCATTCTATTGACTTAAGAGTCTAACAGACGCAAATCCGCTACTCCTCGGTGGCAGCCTCCCAGCCCTTATGAAAGTACACCAGCGCCATGTCGGAGTCAAAACACTGCCCGGATGGAACGTGCTGAAAGACGTTTTGTTCAGGAATTGGCTCAACCACACCCTCATTGAGTAGACTGGTGACCACCTCACAGCCTCGTGGCTCGTCGATCTCGACAGTATCGGGACGCTGCCGGTCGCGGTCCTGTGCGATCTGTTCGCGCTCGAAGCGCTCGTAGTCTGGAACTGTTTCAGTCGGGTCCATGAAGGAAATCCCTCACCCGACCGGGGAGACACAAAAGTAGCGTTAACCAACAGTCGGGAAGTATTGCGGTCGCTATTGGTTAAGACACCAGCGTGTCATAGAAACGTTCGCAAGACCGAGAGAAACTTCCTCGTCAAGCCGGTTGTCGAGGAAGTTAAGGAGTTGGTACTCGTGAATTTCACTGTCTGCTTGCTGCTGTTTGCTAGGCACATTCGCAGCAAGCAGACGTCTCAACTAACCGGCTTTGTGAGGTCCTAAATCTACATAGAGCGTCCGACTCCGGCGTGTCAACAATAGATTTAGATAATGCCCGGAGAAACCAGGATTTGATGGCTATCTCGCTGGTAACGTGGCTCCGTCTGTTCGGTGGTGTCGCCCTCCTTCTGGGAAACAGCTTTTTCGTCACGACCGAGTTCGCGATGACCCGCGTCAGGCAGTTCGAGGAGGCGGAGTTTCTCGGTAATGGACGTGGACTTGAACGCGCCTGGAACATGACCAAGCGGTTGGAGATATTTCTCACAGGCTGTCAGGTGGGGATCACCATCTGCAGTGTCGGCCTGGGAGTGGTCGCTGAACCGGCCGTCACAGCAGTCCTGGGACCGCTACTGGGTGCAGTTGGCGTCACCGGCGGCGGACACACGACACTGTCTGTCCTCCTCGCGTTGGTCGTTGTCAATCTCATGCACGTTATTGTCGGCGAGCAGGCACCGACGTATCTGGGGATCGAGCGTGCCAAGTTCGTCGCCAGGTACGGTTCGGGCCCGCTGTACGCCTGGACAAAGCTCATGTATCCGGTAATCATCTCGGCGGACTGGGTGGCGAAAACGTTGCTGGGCCTCTTCGGCGTTGAGATCTCCCGTTCGTGGACCGAATCGGAGGCCGAAAGCGATCTCGCAACTACTCGGGCCGAACTGCGTAGCGAAATGGGCGAGTCGCTCAGCCGACTCGATATCCCTGAAGAGCGACGGACTGAAGTTATCAACGCTCTCGACATCGGCGCGACGACGGTCAGTGAGATCATGGTTGACCGCAGTGACATCGTCGCGCTCTCGACGACTGACGACTTCGAGACGAACATGGACCGGATCGACGGAATGCCATACGTCCGCTTTCCGTTGATCGAAGGCTCACTGGACTCGTTCGTGGGTGTTGTCTACGCGCCGACGGTGCTGCACAACTACGAAGCGCTGGATTCGGGGACGACCACACTCGAAGAACTGGCAACCTCGCCGCTAACTGTCGCTGCTGAGACGACTATCAGTGACTTCATCGACCGGTGTCAGGACGAAAGTCAGGAACTCGCCCTCGTGGTTGCAGACGACGATGTCGTTGGTCTCCTCACCGCGACAGACGCCTTCGAGGCAATCACCGGTGAACTCGAAGACCCGATGGATCGCGCGGCCGAGTGACTGTCAGCACAGGCACATCATCGTCAATGTGTACCGAGAGTTCGATGACCTCTCCAGTATCCCGACTCTAGATTATAACGTCGTTATCAGAACCACTCGCGGGCCTTCAGGCGAGCCGTTAGCTGGACGCTCTTGCGGAGTCCGCGGCGGACGACACCGCCCGAATTCGGCACGCCCTCTCCGTCTTCGTACTCCAGTCCCCGGACGACCGTAACGGGGATCTGTTCGTCCGCCTGTCCGAACAGCAACGCCGACCCGGCGGTGAGTTCGTCTGCGACGAGGTCGACACCGCCGACCTTCGGCTCTCCATACAGGTCCGTCTGTCCGAAGTTGTTATCGATCGCCTCGATCCCTGAGCACCCGATCGCCAGATCCATCGAACCCGGGCCGGCAATTTCCGAGTCGGCCAAGACGACAGCCACATCTGCGCCAGTCTGTGCCTCGATTCCCTCGCGGAGGCGACGGGCACTCTCGTCTGGATCTTCAGGTAGTAGCGTCATCATCCCGTCCGGACTGTTTGACCAATCGACACCCGCGTTCGTACAGAGTCGACCGTTCCGCTCGGTCACGAGCATCGCTGGGACCTCAGCAAGTGCCTCCTGTGCCGCTTCGGGGTCTACGGCATGTTCCAACAGCACGTCTTCGCCGACCTCTGCGATCGGGATCGCACCGATGACCTCGCTTTCGTCGTAGATGACGGCCACTTCTCGCGGATCGATGCCGGTGATGTCTGCCACCCGGTGGTCGCGGTCAGTGACTTCGACCTCGTCGGCTTCAACGAGTCGGTTCTCGGCGAACGAGACGACCTTCGCGGTGACGACGACGATGTCACCGTCTGTCAGGGGATACTCTGCAGCCGCTGTCTCGACGATCCGGTCGACGAGGTCGTCGTTCGGTTCGACTTGCCCGATATTAAGTCCGTGGAACGTTAGTTCCGTCATCAGTTGAAGATCGGAAACAGCACACTTCAACGCTGAGACGATTGCATATCGCTGGGAATAGACGAGACGTTCTTCGAAACGTGTCCCACTCAGTGTACCGGCGGTATCGGGCAGTCGACGGAACGTAATCACGTCGCACCCACACGGCAGGCGGCTTTATTGGTGCAGGCTGTGTATCGATTCCTGTATGCCCGAAGAAGTCCTGTTCAAGTCAGAAAGTGATCAGAGCCGAGAAGAGATCGCATCGTACCTCCGGAAAGTCGCGGATAATCTCGACAGCGGAAACGCTATCAACCTGAAAGCAGGCTCCGAGTCCGTAACGCTGGATCCCCCTGCCCGACCGACCTTCGAGGTCAAAGCCGAACGTGAAGGGCCGGCAGACAATATGACGGAGCTAAGTGTCGAGTTCGAACTCGAATGGGACGAAAATGATGGCGAGGAGGGCGGCGGAAGTGGTCAGTTAGAAATCGAGTAATCACGCCAACACACGCTGGGAAGTCGATTCAGCGGAACCTATCTAAAACAAATGAAGTCGCTGTGCTGTCCGGTCTCTTTAACTCTTCCTCCTGTTTCTGTCTGGGGGACTGCGTTTACGATACAATCTCTTGGATGTAGAGGTGGGCGTACGCGCTCGCCCACACGATTGAAAGTAGGTCTCCAACGCTTGTAGAGAACACACGCAAAACAGGCGTCACCGAAGCGACGCCCGTCCCTATCTCGGGTAGATAGAGGTTGCTTACACTCCCGATAGCGATCACTGCGATGAGCACGAACTTCCGACGGTAGTTCGTCGTAATCTGCCAGCTAATCCGAAGTGATTTGAGAGGGCCATATTGGCCGATAACGCAGGCCTCCGGTGCGAACCAAAACTTGAACAGCAAGCCGAGAAACGGCACGGCAAAAACGAGCCCACCCACCGCCGCAACGACGGGAAAGCCAACTATATCTGCGGGGTTTCCCGGAATAGCGCCAGCAAGGAGGAGTAGTGGCAGAAACAGAAAGAACGGAACCGTCATTACAGAAAAAACGATAAGCAGTGTTACGCCAATCAACGCCGGTGTCCGGGTGATACTCCGATGGACTCCTTCGCGTATCGTTACAGAGTTATCAGTCAGTTCTCCGGCGACAATTGTTCCCACATAAGCTCGAATCAATATTATGAACACAAACGCCGTCAGAGCATCGAATACGCCGATTACAGGCATCGGGAGCCCGTTGATGATGTCCGTCTCGAGAAGTCGGTTGGCCAAGATAGTCACACCCGCGAAGGCGATGATCGAGGGGTAGGAGCGAAACAGGCGAACGGACCAGACCAATGCATCAAGGGCGGTCCGATTGGTGGTCGTCGTCTCGATGTTTCGGCATTCGAGACAACCACAGCCATCGATATCTTCCCGTGACTTGATCGTTGGTGCCACGTCACACTCGCTTGTGTCGTCACTGGTAGAAGCGCTTCGGACTGGGGGGTCGGTGTGTTCGCTCATTCGGCAGTGAGGAACTGTGAGACGGATTCGCCGATAGCGAGTAAAACCGAGGGGGGACCAAGCAGCGAAGCGAACGATTTGAACGCACGTTTGAGACTCGGGCGGTCGTCCTCAGTGCCGAGGAAGAGGAGTGTCGGGTCCTCTGATACGACGTATACACTCATCTCACGGCCTTTCTCCGAATAGCAGGTGTCAGTCACTTCGATTACGCCAGCCGATTCGAGATTCTCCAAATGATAGTGAACGTTCTGCAGACTCTGGCCGAGTTGCTCAGCGATCCGTGCCGGTGTCGCTGGCGTTTCGTTGAGCAGTTGGAAAATCTCGTACGCAGTCTCGGAGGACAACGCTTCGATTACCTCCCGTGTCGTGTCGTCATCGAGACTCAAGATAGCGGGGTTATCACTTCGTTCGACGGCGGCGTCAGTTTGTGTTGGAAGAAGTCGTGCCATGTGTGTGAGTAGCTGCTGTGGCTGGAGCACGGGATCTGACCCGGCTGGTTGCTGTTCGAAACTATCGGTTGTAATTGTTGGTCGGTGTTTATGTTGATTCCGGGACAGCAGTCAATCGCAAGTAATAGGCCGTGTAGACCGTATAAAAGTACGCGAAGCCGACTGAAGACAGAGCGATCCCGAGAGGGAGCAAGACGGTCATCGGAATCCCTATCTCAATCGGTAATACGTCAGCCGGTCCAGCGTCCGTCAGCGTCAACCGGACGAGATATTCGGGGATGAAGAAGGCGTTCAGCAGGACACTCCACGCCAGCGAGAATCCAACGACGCTTCTGAGATTTGAGCGGACGAGTGCAACACTTTTTCGGAACGCATCAGTAACACTCTCGTTCTCGATGACAATCGCAGTGTCGTAGAACTGCACGAACATAATGACAACGAGGATGGACAGCAGCCAGATGAGTATAGATCCGACGCCGGCGACGAAGGCAGCCATCTCGTTAATTGGGGCGAGTGCCATCGATCCGATACCGAGGATGAACCCGATAAATCCGAGTCCGACAGCGGTCCCGAACACGATAAGTATGAACAACACAGTTGCGAGGAGAAGTGGGAAATAATGTGTTCGCCCTTCAATGAAAAACTGGGTGAACGACGCGTCTACTCCTTCGATTGCGGTCTGTGCGGTGCCGATGAAGCCACCGAGAACGAACGGGAACACAATGAGCCATACGAGAGAGACACCCGCTGACAGTAGTGGTGATTCGATCAGATGATCCACGTACTGGAGTTGACTTACGGCCCCGATGAGGAGCCCGGCAACGAACAGGATCGGGTTTTCTCGGAGGGCAGCGGATCCGTCTTTGAATGCGGAGACTGTCACCATTGTGTTCACGAATTACTGTCGTCGGGTATTAGGTCGAGCGTAGTATCAAAATCAGATTTGAGCATTTTGAACGGTAGTACAGGCGACGAGTACCGATCTCGCCAACGCTCGGTGGGGTAGTCATCGAGCCACCTTCTGGTGGCGGGACGGTGGAGCCTCTGCAGTTGTCGGATGGATAGACTGTAACTCTGAATCACAAGTATTTTTGATACCAAGCACGTACTGAATAGTTGGGTTCTGGTCCCCACTCCACTTCCCCCCTGAATCGTATCCGATTCACCGATCGGCCCGGATCCAGAACCCGTTGTCGTAGATGACGGCTTCCAATGGTGTGTAGCACGCCGCTCCCCCCAGCTGCACATCATCTCCCCAAGCCTTTGCTGCTTGGACCGTCGGAGTCGTGCAAGCGTGTCTCATTGAAGTTTATCGTTGAGTGAGTTGTGTAATCGGAAAATCGACAGACAGCGTGGGGGTGACACAAGCGTTTTCGTGGCCACTCGTATCAGGAGCAAGTGGGTTCCGTGCCCTGTCCAATTCCATTGGACTCACCCATCCCATCGATTGTTTCAGGGTAGAGCCCGTCGTCGAAGTAGACGACTTCGGATGGTGCGTTGCAGACCGCTTCTCCCACCCCTATCCACCATTCTGCTGGTGTACACAGCGGAGCCACGGGGTAGTGTGTACGTCCAAGTGCGTACGCCACTGGAAACATCGGTAGGGTGGTAGAGCTGGCCACTATTGTGAATGGGTTGATGCGTGGTATTTGCTACCGTGGTTCCACAAAGGCTATTTATGTGGCGTCTGTCACAACCGAGTGGGTTCTGGTCCCCGCTTCGAGCTCCCCTGACTGCTGGTCGTCTGACTGGGTTTCCCGGGTCCAGAACCCAGCCGTGCCTCTGACATAGCAAAGTGGTGGGCGCTACGCAAGGTGCCCATTGCAGCCCACCATTTCCCTCCAAACGAACGGGCAAATATCAGTTCCTATCTCTCCTCACAGTCGTCGACGCTAGCCACCATGTGAGACTGCGTCCTTTCGAATCCGAGCTTTTCGTAGAAGGCGATGGCTCGCTCGTTGTCTACGTGCGGATCGAGACTGAACTCCTCACATCCGGCTTCGCGTGCCCAGTCTCTGAGACGGTCGAACAGGTCCTCAGCCAGTCCGGTTCCACGATACGGTTCGCCAACGTAGATGTCACAGATGAACAGTCGGTCGGGGCGGTCGAAGACACTCGGCGCTTCGTCGACTTCGGCCGCGATATACCCGGCAAGCTCACCGTCAGCATCGGCGAGTGGAGTCTCGTCGGTGAATCCATCGACGGCGATCCACGTTCGATACTCCTCCGAATCGAGTCGATCGACGCGGAACGGGAGTTCCTCCGCGACGAGGTCGACGTCGTCGGCGAGTGAGAACGTATCGACAGTCCCTTCGAGTTCGCGGTAGTACGGTAGCCAGAGTTCCTCGATAAAGCGCCGGACAGCAGGCTCGTTTGCTGAGAGTTCCACGATCTCCATACCTGTCCGGACCAGTCGCGCCACTTATTTGTTGTTACTCTCGGGGTGACGATGACTTTGAGAGCAAGAAAGCTGATTGACGGAGCGCATCCAACGCCAGAGCCAATAGAAGGGGCACCTGTCTCTGCACCTGCTGATGGATGTTCTGCTCATTTGCTGCGTGCTCTCTCCCCGAATCGGTGAGACAACAGTATGACTCGGTCGAGGACCACGAACGTCACCCCAGACTTGAACCGGTCCATCATTTAGGACTAACTGACAAATCCTTTGATTGCCTTGAAAAACAGTGTCTCGTTGACGCGTCCCTCTTCTATGGACGGTCAATATGGCCTTCTCACGGAGCCGATGTTCTGTACAAGTAGATGGCACAGAGGGCGAGGATGGCCTCAGCTACCTTCGCTGCGACGGCCAGCGGATTCAGGTTCCCCTGCATATAGAACGCGTCAAAGCTGAACCCCTGGAACACAAACAGTGCGAGAATGGTGACAATGGCGTATCCCGCAGCGACAAGGTACAGCTCGGGTCGCCAGTACCGGCTACTGTACAGGAGGACCCCGCCAAGAAATCCAAGCCCATTCAGAATAAACAGCGCCCCCAATGTCTGACTGAATCCCATGACCTGTGGACCGAGCAGTAAGTGGATGCCAGCAGTGGTAAGCGTAGCTACGATTGCGAGGTACCCTACTGGATGCGATGGGAGTGTAAAAAACGAGTCTTGTCGCTGTGTCGATTGAGCAACCATACTGAGTAATTGTCACTGAAGTGTATTAAATCCATGTGAGTTTTTCGACATTACGGGAGCAGGCAGAACGGATATGATCGGCTGCGTTCCTGGTTCAGCACTGGGTGTAGGAAGTTATCTGTCCGTTCGACTGTCCCATCGAATGCGGAGACAGGCCAGTACATCAGCACAATCAACTACCAGTACTGTGTCCGACGACCGTATCTTCCTCAGCGGTAATACGTCCCGTTTTCTGCATGAGTCTTCTGGCCCCTCATCAGCAATCTCAACCTGAATCACTGATTCGATCTCGATTTATCAACTCTGGCCGTGACACTCGGATGAGACAATCGGAATGATATTCTGTTTCCTGTTGGAACACGATCCTACGGATGGTCTCCCGTCGAACAATCGCGCTCCTCCTCGGATCGGCGCTTGTGATTGGTTATGTCCAGTATGATACCGTCTCTGGACCCTTCAAACCTACACTGACTGTGGAAAACAACGACACGACAGCGTATCAACTGTCAGCGTACACTGTCGAAAGCAGAGAGCAGGCGATGTACCTGAATTTCGAGGTCACGACCAGAGATGGCGAACACAGGCTCAAGACGCTCTCGCAGTTGATCTGGCCGGATGGGGATCGAAACGTCACACTCGCTGATGATGGGGTCCCCACGCAACAGATCACCGTCGCTCCCGGCGAGACGGTGACGACCACGATTGATGGGTGGACGCGTGGGGACGTGACAGTGTACCTCGGCGAGAAAGTCGCCGATAACGGGACGCACGTCTACACTAGAATACGGACGTGTCCCAGAACTGGTCAGGAACACAGTTTGACCTTCGAGGAAGCTGGAACCAGTGGTAGCGCAACCTGTGCCTGAGTGAGGCGCTAGTGACGATCCACAACAGCGAGACCGCTCACAAACGTATTACCGCCTCTCGCCAGAGCGTGCATCCCTCGATTCGACATGGTTGGCCGGGATCGCCGCTGTCCCACGAGAGCCGGTCGAAAAGACGGTTCCGATCGCCACAGAGTGGATCGGTGCCACTACCGCAGTACTCAGAAACCCGCCGGCGACCGGCACGGTCGCGAGACCCCAGTAGGCGAGACCAATGACGATGATGAGGCCGCCGATGGTCATGCCCTGACCTTGTGATCGATGATAGCTCTGCCTGAGTGCCGTCACAAAGCCACGTCCGGTGACTAGCAACGCCGGAAGCAGGAACAGACGGGTCAGAACGAACAGAGCAACCGCCAACAGCAGCAGTCCGAACAGGAAACCAGTGATATCCACCGAGAAACCGCCCAACAGCTGCGGGATGGAGACGACCGCAGCCAGCGCGATAAGATACCTGCTCAACGCACGGGGACCTGAGTGGGTATCGAGGACTCGTGTAATCGTCACCCAACCGGCGATCCCGACTGCGAGTGGAACGAGGGCTTCGAGCCCCACAGCCCAGAGGAGATACCGTGTTTCGAGGTCGACCAACGCACCAACGTGTCGGGCCGTTCGTGCAGTCCCTTGCGGGAACACTGCGTAGTTGACACTGACCGATTGACTGAGCGCGTCGGTTGGTGCCATTGGAATTGAATCGTGCTGGCGAAGCCAGTCAACGAGTGCAACCAGCACACCAACGACGGCGAATGGGACAGCGAGCACAGGGTCGCGACGAATGCGCCCGAGCGCGGACTTGAGAACGCCCAGAGTAGACAGTCGAGGCGTCGGGGATGGGTGTCCAGGTGAAGACACCCTTTCGCTTCCAGCCCCCTCTTTTCGGGGCACTATGCTTCCTCCAGTGCGAGAACTCGGCCACGATTCGCCAGATACAGCATACCATCCCCGACCATCGGTGGCGAGAGGGGTACTTCCGAAGGATGGTACTCGAACTGTTTCTCACCCGTGGCGACGTCGAACGCTTCCAGTGCCCAGAGTGAGTCCACAGCGTAGACGCGACCGTCAGCGACAACCGGCGTCGTTTTTCCGTCGAACGGAACTGTCCACCGTGTCTCGCCGGTTGCCAGCGAAAGCGCATGCAGTTCCTCCCGCTCATCGGCAACGAATATCGTCCCGTTGGCTACCGCTGGCGTGCTGTCGGTCACATTCCCGTCGAGGTTGCGTTCCCACAGGAGTGCGCCGTCGGATCTGGTTCGCAACTGAACTGACTCACGCGTCTGAATGACGACGCCCTCGTCTGTCGCCACTGGCGGCAGAACTGTCATCTCTTCGAGTTCACGGTGCCAGTGTTGCTCACCAGTATCAGCACGATACGCAGTGGCCTCTTGTGGCCACGCGGTGACAAACACGAGGCCGTCGTCCACCGCGGGTCTGTTGTACGTCCCACTGACTGCCTCGTCTTTGTGATGGGTTTGTTGCCACAGAATTTCCCCACTGTTCGGATTCAGTGCTACGATTGAGTTCGTCCCAGGTAGTGCCGTGTATATCGTCCCGTTCGCAGTGACCGGCGTTGTTGACTCGGCCGGCCCGAAGAAACCGGGCGTCGGCGATTGCGGTCCTGTCCATCGCTCGCCGCCGACGCTCATATCTATGAAGGGAAGTTCCCGTCCGCCATTGGCGTTAAGCCCGTAAACCCCATCTGACCCGGTTATACCGAGTGTCTTCGTCTGATAGATCGAGGCTGGGGCAATCGCTGGAGTTGAGTGATACGGCCCCTGGAAGCTGAACCGCCGCTTCCCAGTCTCGGTATCGAGCGCAAGGAGTCCGTTGCCACCGACGTATAGCGTCTTCCCACGGCGGATCGGTTGGGTACTCCCCCGAAACCAATCCGGGGCCTGGTGTGTCCACGCAACCGCTACATCGTCTTTTGGACCTGATACTTCGGGATTGTGCCCGGTTCCGGGAGGATCGTACCGGCCCATCGGCCAGTCGGAGGGTGACTGACTACCAATACGTTTCTGCGTATCGAGAGACGTGAAGTCAGCTGAACCGGTAATTCCCAAGGCGGCTAATCCCAGAAATCGACGTCGTGAGGAGGGCATCTACTCGCTGGTTTATCACAAGCAAAATTATCGCTGTCGGTCTTTTCGCCGGGTTCACAAGCGGCTGAGTTTCGATGAGAAGCGCTCTTTTCGTAACCCAAATCTGTTCGAATACCAGGCGTCGATCCAAACGGTGACTGACCACCCCAGGTAGTTTCCACAGTACTCTGGATACAGGGTTTTGTTCTGGATGTGAACCCGGTGTAGGGCAGTTTACCCACAGCAGTCCCATGATTGTCTGGGTGTACTGCAACCGCTTTCGAGCCTATAGCTGAGTCTACCCTCCAGTACAGTTATCAAAAATACTACGCTGAAGACTCGGAGTGCACTCAATTTCGGTCCAGCTATTGACTACTGACCCGACCGCGTAGTCCCAAAGACCATGTACTGACCTCCAAAATACCAGCCAGAGATGCCACCTGACCGGCTCCGGAGTATCGTCCCGATGTTCGGCGGCGCAACGAACTACGTCAAGACACTCAATGCAATCCTCGAGTACGTCGACGACCAACAGCCCACTCCCGATGAACTCATCGGCTGGCACCGGGGACACTTCGAACGAGTTTCGAGCCGGGACTCGATACAGCGCCGGATCGACTATCTCGAAGATGTCGGCTTTATCGAACGCGACGGCCACCACTGGCGACTCGGCCCGGAGGGGACCACCTACATCGCCGAGCAAACGACCGAAACGCTCCTTGAAATCATGTGTCGCCGGAACGTCGGCCTCCGGAGCCTGCTGTACTCACTTGTGCCCGCTCCGATGACAATCGAAGAAATCGGGCACCAGCAACTCAAGACGCATACAAGCTTGGGCTGGGATCCGGCCAACACGGACATGGCCAAACAGCGGGCAAACTGGCTCCGAAGCCTCGGACTCGTCCACAAGGACGGCCAGCAGTATGCCCTCACAGATGAGGGCCGCCAGTTCGTTGAGACCGCCGTCGAGCAGTGGGCTGGGTCTACCCCACAGGCCGATGCACCTACCACAGATACTCCGACGGTAACGACCTACGAAACGACGGTTCAGGCCCGTGCAGTTGATCCGGAGTTCCGGGAGACAGTCCTCGTCCAGTATGATAAGACCTGCCCGATATCCGGCGTTGACCACCGCGGGCTGTTGGATGTCGCTCATGTCCTGCCCTGGAGCGACTACCCACAGCACCGGGCGGATCCCACCAATGTCCTCCCACTCAGCAAGATTCACCACGCAGCTTTCGACCGCGAACTATTCACTATCGACCGCAACTATCGGCTGCACGTCAATCCCGACTTCGAGACCGACAGCGACCTGCTGAAACAGACAATCGTCGACCGAGCTGGTGAGTCAGTCCCCCAGCTGGACGGCAACGTCGCACCAACGTATCTCCGGCAGCACAATGACTCTCTCGATTGGGTGACGAATTAATCGGAGCGAAGACTGTGCCTGACGTGTACTTCTCGAACGCTTTCGCGGGGGAGGATACCACAGCACAAAACGGATTCAACCGGGCTTCAGCGGTCGATAACCTCGCCGTCCCCAACAGCTAGTTCGGATTCGAGTTCGGCGATCAGTTTCGTTCCCTCGGCATGGAGTTCGTTCGCCCGTTCCAGCGAGACGTCTCCGTTTTCGAGCTGGTCGATAATCTGTTCGAGCCGGTCGGTCTTGTCGGCGATTGTCTCGTCTTTCATAGTGGAAGCAGGATGTACAGGAGCAGAGCCACAACAAGCAGGCCCAGAGCGAGCAGGACGAGCAGCAGCCGTCGACGCTGGCGGCGATAGGCTGTGGCCTCCTGTTTCCGTTTCCGCTCCTGATCGTACTGGGTTCGTGCTTGCTCTAGCCGGTTCTCAAGATCGGTCAGTGCATCGCGAACGTGCGTGTCGTATGCGCGGTCGAGTTCGCCTTCGAACGAGGACAGGTCCGATTCGGCGGTCCGTCTGTAGGCGTGGGTGAGTCGGTCATCCATCGTCTCCAGCGTCGTCTCGACGGTCGCTGTGTAGGCCGTGTTGAGACGCTCTTCGAGTGTGTCCAGCTCCGCGTCGAGGGTTGTCCGCTCCGGAACGATGTTGCCTACCTCGGTCGGCGTCATCACCCGTCTGTCGGCCACTTCGTCGGCCAGTGTTCGGTCGTTCTCGTGGCCGACCCCAACTACGATTGGCGTCTCGGTTTTGTGGATAACACGGCAGAGCGGCGTTTCGTTGAACACCCGGAGGTGCTTGTCGGACCCACCACCGCGAGTAAGCACGATAACGTCGATCAGCGGGTCGTCATCGAGTTCGCTGATCGCACCCATGATCGACATCATCGCATCGTCGCCCTGAACGCTCGTGTTCTGGATGACGATATCCACGTCGGGATACCGCTCGTGGACGCTGGTGATCGCATCCATCCGGGCATCGCTTGTCGCACTGGTGGCGATTCCGATCCGTTCTGGAAAGTCCGGCAGGGCTTGCTTGTGCTCCGGATCGAGCAATCCATCCGAGTCCAGCAGTTCCCTGTTTTGCTCGTAGATCTGCTGGTACGTGCCCTCACCGACCGCCACGATGTCTTCGACGATGACGGAGACGTTGCCCCCGTCTTCGTAGTACGACAGCGAGCCTTTGACAGCTACCTGCATCCCATCCTCGATTGTGGTGTCGATTGTCGATCGTTTGTACTCAAAGAGCACGCAGTGGATCGTCGAACCCTCGTGGACCAGATCGAGGTGGACGTGGTCGCTTGAGGACACACCATAGTCGGAGACATCACCGACGACGTAATCGAAGGCGAGCTTGTCTGCGCTCTCGACGACTGCGCCGATATCCTCGTTCAGCGTATCGACGTAGGTGATTCGCTCCGTTTGGAGTGCTTCCTGCAGTGTCTCCAGCGACGTGTGCGTCGGCTCCGGCTCCGAACCCATTCGACTCCTCTGTAGTGCGGTTGTGTACTTAAGCCATGGTACTATCTTGTGACAGCGAACCGGATGACCAGACGCGGCCAGCCAGCGGTGTGCCCTGACCGCATTTTGTCGATTTGTGTTGCCTCTTGAACTGGATGATTGAACCAATTGATTGAACCAGTTGATTGAATCGGTTAGTTGAACAAGTTGCTTGAATCAGGAAAATCAATCAATAGGTTATTTCAACTGAAGGCTATAACAACCAGCTATGCTCTCATACAGCACTTACAGCGAGGCCGGCGGCGTCGGCAAGACGACGACCGCCGCGAACCTCGCCGTCGCACACGCCCGCGCCGGTCTCAAACCACTGGTCGTCCCACTAGATCCGCAAGAAGGCAATCTCTCGCGGCTGTTTGGCGTCGACAAGGACCGCTCGAAGAACATCGATCATCTCGCCCGGCATATGATCAACCGGCCCAAAGGTGACTTTGAGGATCTCATCGTCACCGCTGAACACGGCGTCGATGTCATCCCTGAACACAACCAACTCGCCGATCTCGGGGACTGGCTCCGCCGCGAACAGGACCAGGCCGCCGCTGTCGGGGATGCGTTCAATATTCACGCCGCGTTACTCAGCACGCTCGCCGATGCTGGCGTTCGTGACGAGTACGATGTGCTGATTTGTGACCCGCCGGCGACGGAAGGCCCACACCTACACAACGCTATCAACGCCACACGGTCGTTGGTTATCCCAGTCGAACCGAGCGCCAAGGGTCAAGCCGCTGTTGAGGGGTTGGAACAGCTCGTTTCCGGGCTTGAAGACACGCTTGAAATCGATGTAGGCGTCCTTGCGGCCGTCCCGGTCGGCGTGAAAGGGACGAACGACCAGAAGCGCGTCCTTAGCGAGATCCCGTACTCGACACCAGAAATCTTCGGCGACCGTACCTCGCTAATGGAAGGGTCGTGGGCACAGCAGTGCTCGGCGTTCACGTATGTCCGAGACCATCGCGACCGTCGACGTGACTACGAGGTCGAAACGCTGGCACAGTACGACCGATTGGCTCGCTACCTCGAAGCGCAAGCCGGGATCGAAGCCCCGAACCCACCGGAACCCGGCGCTATCGAGGAGGTGGCGTAAATGGCGGGCATGAAAGAAGGCCCCGGAGAGGACCCGTTCGCCGAGGAGACGACCGACGAGCAAGACGACCCAGCGCCGGACCCAGCACCTGAAACGACAGCCGAATCTCCGTCCGAATCCGAAAGCGATAGCACCGACAGCATGAGTACAGACGAAATCCCGTACGTCATTCGCCGACAGACGGTCAAAGAAGACCGCGATAACGAACACGTCGCGTTCCTCCGTGACGAATACGCCGAATTAGAGGACCAAGTGAGGGCCGACGTGGCCGATGAACTCGGCATGCGCTCAAAGGATGTCTCGGTGACGGATCTGCGCGAGGCGTTCGTCGAACTGGCGGCAGAGAATCCCGACACTGTGGCTTCAATACTGGAGAGTTGGGGCTACGAGCATCTCAAGTGAACGAGACCAGACACTATCGAATACGTTGCTCGCACAAAGCAATGGGTCGCAGACCGAGTGGATGACCTACCGATCGCGATTCATTGCGGCTACCGCATACACTGCTCTCCGTTCCTCTCCCTCAGGTATGCCCACAGAAGTCCTATCAGGACGACAATAACGGCGAGGACTCCAAGTTTAACGAATTGTATTGGGGCAAGCAAAGGAAAGTCAAATTCGGGACCGAGGAGGTGGAACGCGATTCCGGGGACAGTAATGAGTGCCTCAGTTCGAGGTCCAGTCAAACCCTTTGACGGCAGGAACGCAACTCCGGCGAGGAGAACCCCATAGATGATGAACGGCAGTTGGTAGAACAAGTACACGAAGAAGAATCCGCCACCCGACATCGTAAAGAGCCGATAGTACTGCCCCTCATAGGCAATCACATACTGACCTTTGCCGGGATTAATGGTGTCACTGTAGAAGAATCGGTCCGGAAAGTCTTCTTGCCCGTAAATCGTGTAGTGGCCGTCGGGGGATTCGATAGCTCGTCGAACAGGGTCTTGCGCGGAGTTTGAGAGATTATCATACTGGAGTACCCGACTGTTTTCATTGATGTCGGATTCCTCGATAGGCTCAGTAGTGAAATCTGCCTCCTGGCTCCAGTCCAACATTGTAATTGGAGCACCGATGAGTGAAGCTGCAACTATGAGGGCAAAGATTGAATGGACCAATCGATAATTCATGAGTAGGGTATCTGGAGAAGGAGATAAATGTCTTGTCTGTATGACTAATACAGCGACTCGTGCAGGTCGAATTGACCGGTGTATACGAACACTCTCCCATGGTGACGGCTAATACGCTGACGCTGCTGAAAAAGGAGATAGGAATCGGATAGTGAGGTTCTCCACCCGTAATAGCGCGGCGTCTGAGTGGCAACGCTGTCGGAAGTCTCCGACATTCGCGAAAATGAGTGGCAGTGCAACAAGATCGGGCGCTTGGAGAGCAATCTAAGTCAATTCCTGTTCACTGAACCGGCTGAATCCACGCATTGTAGCCCCGCTAAACCCGGTGCGGTCTCAAATTCCAGATTACGCGAATCTATATAGCGATATGTACTTTAAATAGATATTTACCAACCACCGTAGAGACATAAGTCCAGTACACATCGCATCGACGGCTATCTGTCCCCTTCGGAGCGCTCAAAAATCGGACACGTCAACGGAACAACAATCGGGGACTGGATCCACGACCTCACCGATACGGCCGGAGTTCCAGAAGAGATCGACGGCGTCGCACGGAAGCCGCACATGGGCCGGCGATTCTGGTACGACGCGTATTCGCGAACCACGCAGGATCTACTGGAACATGTCCAAGATATCGCTGACGAGCAGGGTAGCGCGAGTGCCAAAGTCGTGTGTGATGACTATTTGACCGATGAACGGAAGCGCGAACTCCGCGTGTGGGAACTTCCGGTATGCGACCTTGGGGTATTGGTCGGGCAGGCGGTTGCCTACCTAGCGGTTGGACTATTTGTCTTCCGGGTTGGGACAGCTAAAGCACGCAAACGGGGTGTTTTCGGGCACTAGTAATGGATGAGAAGCAGTGGCCGATAGTGTAATAGACCCAAACGCTGCACCGGTGCTATGTAATGATATACAATATTCCCGCATACTATAGCCTGGATTTACAAGTATAAACACCACCATCATGATATAACAAGCGTACACCTGTAAGATACGGTGATTTAATCGGTTCTAGGGTTCTTTCTAGCGGTTTCTCCAACAGACACTGTCGCTAAAAACGCCCCTGTGAGCCGACAGTTCCACCAAAGCTTATTGCAACGACCGCGGGATGTTCGATTTCTCCCCATCGCCAAGCAGGATCTCGGACCCGGATCACCAGAGTAATTACCTGACCCTTGACTAAACACGACGTTTTGGGTAGGTAGGTTACCTAGTTACGACAGAGTCGTTCGCAACATGACGCTCTAAACGCTCGGGGAGTTCGTCCATCTCTCCAGTCTGAATTCTCCACAGCATCGCGTACAACCCGTCTTCCTCCAGCAAATACTTGTGAGTGCCGCGCTCGACTATCTGTCCGTCTTCGATGACCAGTATCCGATCTGCATCACAGACCGTTGAGAGACGATGCGCGATTGCTATCGTGGAGCGTTCCTCCGCAAGTTCAGTCAGACTCCGATTGATCAGCAGTTCCGTTTCCGTGTCAACACTTGCCGTCGCCTCGTCAAGAACGACGACATCCGGATTCTGAAGGAATACTCTGGCAAGCGCGATTCGCTGGCGTTGTCCCCCAGAGAGCTTCACACCGCGTTCCCCGACTTCTGTCCCGTACCCGTCTCGGAGATTCTCGACGAACTCGTGTGCCTGTGCCGCTCGTGCTGCCTGTCGGACGGCTTCGTCACTCGCCTGTGACTGCCCGTATCGAATGTTTTCCGCTACCGTGCCATCGAATAGGAATGGCTCTTGGTTGACGTATCCGATGGACTCGCGCAAGCTCCCTAGCGTCACCTCCCGAATATCGTGCCCGTCCGCTCGTATCTCTCCGCTCGTCACATCGTATAATCGTAAGAGGAGCTTTGCTATCGTCGACTTTCCTGCACCAGTCGGGCCGACGAGTGCAACGGTTTCGCCCGGATTCAGCGTGAACGAGATGTCAGCAAGTACAGGTTCGTCAGCGCTCGACTCAGGATTATTTGTCCCGTAAGCGAATGACACTGTATCGAACTCGACGTGACCATCGATGCTGTCGAGCACCGCTGCGTCGGGATTTTCGGTTACGTACGTGGGTGCTCGTAGGAGTCCACAGATCCGCTTTCCAGAGGCTTTCGCGTTCTCGTACCGGTCGACGACATCGGAAAGCTTCGCGAGTGGGTCGGTGAGCCGTTGGGTGAGTAACATAAATACGACGAATGTACCGACAGTGAGATCACCCGTTAACGGACCTGGTGGCCCGGTGAACACCCAAGTTCCTCCGACGACGAACGTTGCGAAGAGTATCAATCCGGTTAAAAACCGCATGCCAGGCCGGTAAACAACACTCAATCTGATTGCACTGATCGCATCGTCGTACAGATCTTTCGCCGCGTTATCGATGCGGTTAGCCTCGTATCCCTTTGCTGGCGCTGTTTTGACGAGCAGGCTGCCGCTGATCGCGTTCTGCAAACGAGTGTTTAGATGCCCGACTGACGACCGCCAGCCGGCGTATCGTGGCTCGACCGCCTGGGTGAACCACCATGTGAAACCTATGAAAAGCGGGAGTGCGAGCAGTGTAATCACTGCGAGCTGGTAGTTGAGATGAAGAAGAATTCCCGTAACTCCGACCACCATGACACCGATCCGTACCATGTCTTGAAGTCCGTTGTCGAAGAACCGTTCCAAATTGGTCGTGTCGTTGTTCAGGATGGACATGACCTCCCCAGTGTCTACCTCCTCCTGAAACACCGTGTCTAACTCTTGGAACTTCCTGTAGCTGTCCGCTCGAATATCGTACATAACACCGTGGGCGAAATCATTCATCATATAGTCTCGGAGCCATGCCGTCAAAGCGACCAGTACGAGTGACCCGCCAACAAGCAAGGCTGAGAGCCAAAACTGACTCGTTGCGTCCGATGGCAACCAGGCACTGGGGACGAGAGGAAGTGTATACGCTCCCTCATTGTTAAAGACGGCGTCGATGGTTGTTCCCAGAACTATCGGCGTGACGAGCCCTGCTCCGCGTGAGACGACACTGGCGAACAATCCGAGTGCTAACCGTCGCTGCTTCGTCCGTCCATATCGAACGAACAGACTACGGAGAGGCTGTTCGATGTCCCGTCCGAGTTCGTCGATAGTGGACCCGTCCCCGCCTGTGTTCTCCTCTGTCATGTGTTCAAAACGCTGCTGCTATTGAACTCTTGATTCTCGCAAGTCTGGTCAATGCGTATCATGTGAACTCAGCGAGTGGGTTGGGAATGGTACCGTGATGGCGCACTTTCGGGCGCGTATTGGTGTTCGTGTAGCCGTGATCCAGCAACCGATTCCGGTTGAGACAGTAGTTCCGGAACCGAGGTCTAAAAAGGTCGATTGCTTCGTACCGATCCTCGTATCTCGGGAACTTTTTGTGGTAGTTTTCGATGGTGTTCCGAACGTGCTGCCAGAACGCTGCTTCAGTGAGTCCGTGGGTTCGCTCCAGCGCGTCAGAGACAAACCGGAACACACCGTCGAACAGCGTTCCCACGATTCGATGACAGAGGAGAATCGGTGGTTTCCGCTTCACGATACTGTGCGTGTATCGGTCATCGTCGCGGAGTTCTTCGGGGAGCTTCTCGATCAGTTCAGGGAAGTTCCGGTCTATGACCGCAACCTCGTCAACGAAGTCCGTGATCGCAATCCGGGTGGGAACGTCGTCCTCCAGTATCAGGACGACATTCGTACCGTGCGGCATAAATACAAGACCATAGCGATAGAGACAGTGTAGAATTGGATTCAGCAGAGTCTCCAGAAACTCGGTGAGCCACGTCTCCGGTGTCATCCCCGATCGATCGACGAGTTTTGCCACGACCGGCGTCCCATCGAAGTCATCCTCGTACACTGCAGCCAGAGCTATCGGGGACTCGCTGGAGTCTACTGAAGGCGTGACGCTCTCTCGCCAGACACACCCGAGTAGCTCGTGAAGTTGGTACGGAGCGTCCTCGAGTTGGCTGAACTTGGGGTGTTCGTAGTTCACACCTGCGATTTCTCCGGGAAGGACGAGGTTACAATTGGTTCGAAGATACGGATCGTCGTCTAGGATTGACTGTACGAACTCGGTCACTTGAGGGGCGGCTTCAGCTTGCTCACCGAGTATCCCACGGTACACGTTGGTGTTCAGCACGCGTATGGGGAGCTTCACATGCTTCTTCTCGGGAGCCGAGACATTTGAGAACGTACGAATGGACTGCTGCGGAAGGTACGTATCGGGACCTTCACCGAGAGGGACGAGCAAGTCGTCCGCAATGTCGCCAGCGAACAGTTGGATAACGCTGTCCGTCCACTGCCAGTCGTGAACAGGAAAGAGAACGTAGTCGTCCGGATCGAGCCCGTCACTCGAAAGCCGTGACCTGAACGCCTGATACTGGTCCCCCAGTTCGTTCTCAAGGAGTTCTCTCTGTGATATCCCAGCAACCGACGTGAACGTGGCCCGATTCTCATGTGCCGCGACCCAGGAGAGTGTCCGCTTACGTTTCGTCTCGGGGGCGTACTTATGATAGTCGTCGTAATCGAACCCGACCCTGCCTTTGTTATACGTGTACTTGGGATGTCCTTCCAGTTCTCCTTCGACCATTGCGTAGGGGAGGTCAAGAATCGATTCATGCTCACGGTTATCTTTCGACGCGCGAACGTGTGTGTCGGCGACGAGTGTGTTGTAGTACTCTCTGAGGAGGCGTGCGAGAGTCGTCTGGCTGGTTCCCAAATACGCCTGGGCGTCGACCAGGAACTGAATCGGGTCGTCTGCCGGCTCCGGCTCAGTCCCTGCAAGACCGTCACGTCGAATGATCGAGGCACGACGGACTCGATAGGTTCCGAGCGCGCGCTGATGCGCGTCGAACTGGTACTCGATACCATCTGTCAACCGAATCACGTATCGAATCCACTCCTCGGTGGGCTCGTCGGATTCTGCGGGGACGGTCCGTATCTCCGTCGGAGTTAAAAGGCCCTCGCGGGTGAACTCCGCAAAAATCTTCCGTAACATAGCCTCGTTCGCCCGCTTCCAGTAGTCGGTTCCGAATGTGGAGCGTACCGTGGCTGAGTACTCCATTATCTGTACTCCCCGCTCTTTGTGTTTGCAATCCGTCTGTCGCTCTTGCAGTGACTGAGTACGAACATCGTAATCGCCTAGTTTTAGGCTAGCCTAAAGTGTATATAAACCTTGTCCTGCAAGAACGGTGTGTTGTATGGACGGCTAGCATCGCACATTACACACTACAGCGCCTACTTTTTTAGGCTAGCCTAATAATATCTCCCATTGAGGAGTGCTGATGACAAAAGAACCAGCTATCCAGTCCCGATGTGCAGAGGAGGATATCGATCTTGTTCGGTTGCTCTTCGTCACACAGAGCGGCGCAGTTCGCGCGCAAACTGTTGACACGGCTAAACTGGACGAAGCAATCGAGAACGGAACGACCGTATCACAGTTGATTCAGATGTACAACGCGGTCGGGCGGAGAAACAAGGACGGACATCTCACGACTGTCGGGGAAGTTCGGCTCCGTCCGGACCCAGACACGTTTCGAGCCCTTCCCTACGCGGAGCGAACAGGAGTAATGTTTTGCAACATACAAACGCTCGGCGGGAATCCCTGGACTATTGACGCTCGTTCGTCCCTCCGTTCGTTCTCGCGCACCCTCGAGAGTAAAGGCTTGTCGCCACGAGTCTCCTTCGAGAGCGAGTTCCATCTGTTCGAGCGGAACCCAGAAGGCGGCGACCAGACTATCGGTTCGCCCGGCGCGTATCTCACAGAAAGCACGCGCGAAACACACGGGACGATCCTCCGAGCTATCGATGCTCTCGAGGAACAAGACGTCGTTGTGGAAAAGTACCATCCAGAGTACGCCCCCGGAAAGCACGAGATCGTGACAGGTCACCAGTTTGGACTCCGTGCGGCCGATGAGCACGTCCTCGTCCGTGAGACGGTCGACAGCGTCGCCCGATCTGATGGATACCGGGCCACGTTCTTACCTAGGCCGTTTGATAACGCGACGAATGGCTGCCACCTTCATGTTTCACTCTGGGACGGGGAGACGAACCAGTTCTACGACTCTGGGGAGGGGAGCCTGAGCCGGATAGGCAAGCAGTTCATTGCCGGTGTGCTAGAGCACGCACCAGCACTTACAGCCCTTGCAGCCCCCACTGCCAACTCGTACGCCCGACTACGACCGCAGAACGGTGCAGCAGGGTACGTCTGCTGGGGACAGGAGAACCGAGAGGCTTTGGTTCGCGTCCCGGCGCTTACCGCGGGCGATCAGAGTGGGAACTCGTTACGACTGGAATTCCGTGGTGCGGACAATGCGGTGAACCCCTATCTCTGCTTGCTGGGACTTCTCGGGGCTGGATACGACGGTGTTGATCGGGGTCTGGATGTTCCCGAACCACTCTCCGTTGATCCAGGGAATCTCACTGCGGAGGAGCGGTCTAAAAAGTGTGTCGAGCGATTGCCCCGGACGCTTGGCCAGGCGCTTGACGAACTTGAGTCCGACGACGTGTTGCGGGACGTGCTCGGTGACGCGTTGTTCGAAACATATATACAGGTAAAACGCAGTCACTGGCGTGAGTTCGCGTACGACAGCGCACAATCGTGGGAGATGGAGCACCTACGAAGCGTGTATTAGGCTCTTACCGCTTAACACAGACCCTTGCCACCTCATTCACTGTAACGATGTAGAATAAAATTCCGGCTGTCAGATTTCACCGCCATTTTTCAATCACCCGACAGGCTTTTGTGTTTTTAGGCTAGCCTAAAAAACGCATGTATCGAGAATCCAGCCGTTCAGGGAGAATCCCGCACCGAAGATACGAGCAATCTAATACCCAACTACGGCAGAGCCAAGAGAATAGAGAGTCCAGCGCGCGGACGTATCCACGAACACTTCCCTTCGCAGTCGCACGAGCCAAAGGTGCGATACTTGTCGACGCCGACGGAAACGAGTACATCGATTGCTTGGCTGGAGCCGGGACGCTAGCCCTCGGACACAACCATCCAGACGTGGTTTCGGAGGTGGAGCGAGTGCTAGCCGAGGACCGGCCCCTCCACACATTAGATATCACGACCCCTGAGAAGGAAGCGTTCGTGGACGCGCTATTCGAGAGCTTCCCGGACGAGTTCTCGGACACGGCAAAAGTACAGTTCTGCTCCCCGGCAGGAACTGACGCCGTCGAGGCCGCACTGAAATTGGCGAAAACTGCGACCGGCAACCGAAGCGTCCTCGGCTTTCAGGGCGGGTATCACGGGATGACTAATGGTTCTCTCAGCCTTATGGGAGACACCGATGCGAAAGAGGCAGTTCCGGGGCTTATGCCAGGCGTCCACCACCTACCATACCCGGACCCATACCGTCATCCGTTCGGGCTGAAGGCAGGTGAACACGAATCTATCAGCCGATTTGTAGAGCGAGTGATCGCTGACTCCGAGAGCGGCGTCACCGACCCTGCGGCGGCGATCGTCGAACCCGTTCAGGGAGAGGGCGGCGTCAATCCGGCACCCGACAAGTGGTTGCGGAAGCTCCGCCGAATGACGCGTGAAAACGACGTTCCGCTGATCGTTGACGAGATCCAGACCGGTCTGGGCCGCACTGGTGAGACATGGGCGTTCGAACACGCAGGAATCACTCCGGACATCGTTACCTGCTCGAAAGCGGTCGGCGGCGGTCTCCCACTGGCGCTTGTTGTCTACGATGAGAATTTCGACGTGTGGGAACCTGGCGCTCATGCCGGAACGTTCCGCGGGCACCAGCTTGCAATGGCCGCCGGCCGAGTAACAATACGGCACGTATTAGAAAACGACCTTGACGAGCACGCAGCGAAGATGGGCGAGCAGCTTCGAGAGGAACTCGACTCGCTAAACGCCCGCTTCGATGCGATCGGTGACGTACGTGGCTGTGGGTTGATGCTCGGTGTAGAGTTTGTCGACCAGACGGTGGACACTGACGATGGAGAGGTTCCCCCGCCAAACAGCGAACTTGCGTCGACGGTGAAGGCGGAGTGTTTTGATCGCGGACTCGTCATCGAAACCGGTGGCCGTGACTCAGCTGTCGCACGGTTCCTGCCGCCACTCACTATCGACCAGAACCAAGTGAACAAGATTGCCGTTCGTTTCACCGAAGCCGTCGAAGCGGCGATAGACGAAACAGCCGGGATATAATTATGAGCGACAGGAAGAGGTCACAGGGGCTCGGAGCAAACTGCAAAACGCCAGCAGAGCACGCTGAATCAGCTACCCTGCATGCACTACTGAACTGTTATCACCGGGAGACCGGTAATGGACGGATCATTTCCGGTGCGGAGGCTCCCGTGTCGGTTCACAGTACTGAATCCATCCTTTACGTACCATTCACACAACAGGAGGTTGCGGTGTATGCAGCGCTTCGATACGACTCTGAAACCGGTCGACACATATTTGACCTTCCGATACACGTCCGTCAAAAGGGCCAGACTTCTACAGTAGACGCTGGAACGCTGGCTGCGTTTATCCGCCGCGAGATTATGTTGTCAACGGGAGCAGATACAACCGAGGCGACCGATTTACTGCGACGTATCCTTGTCTCACAGCGCGAAATAGAGCGATTCATTCGTGAACGCAGTGACAACGCTGCTCACTTGGAGAAACTCCCCACTTTCATTCGAGCAGAACAGTCGCTCTGTTACGGTCACCTCCTCCATCCGACTCCAAAGAGCCGTGAGGGAATCGCGGAGCACGAGGTTGCCGAGTATGCACCAGAACTCCGTGGTTCGTTTCAGCTCGACTACTTTGCCGCTGATGCCGAGATCGTTTCACAATGGTCGGCACACGACGAGAGTGCAACCCAGTGGATCTCGTCGGGACTCCGCGAAGCGAACAGTATGATCCCGCAGCGAGCAGAGTCTGCTCTCAACGATGGAAAGTTACTTATTCCCGTCCATCCGTGGCAGGCTGACGCCCTACGCTCACGACAATACGTGGCGGATGTAATAGACACGGGACACCTGATCGATCTTGGCGAATTCGGTCCCACATTCTATCCTACCTCTTCTGTTCGGACGCTATGGAGCCCCGAAACTCCCTATATGGTCAAATCCTCGGTAGCCATAGAGATAACGAACGCCGAGAGAACAATACCGCGGTCGAAACTTCGGTTAGCAGTCGCCGCTGCCGAGCTTCTCACTACAGAGTACGCCGATCGGCTCAGTGATGCTCATCCGCAGTTCTCGATATTGGCAGACGCTGCTGCTGCAACAATCGATGTCGGCTCCGGAAGCGAATCGGGGTTCGAGATGATTCTTCGAGAAAACCCATTCAGAGGCATTTCTACGGAGAATACTGCTACCGTCGTTGCGCTCTGTCAGGATCGACCGTCTGAGCCACCGTGGGTCTCACAGATCATCCAGCGAATAGCACAGCGGGAGGGTCGTCCGGCGTCAAAAGTAGCCCGTGAGTGGTTCCGTCAGTATCTGAGAACCGTAATTCACCCTGTTGTGTGGTCGTACTTCAAGCTTGGTGTCGGACTGGAAGCTCATCAGCAAAACACTGTAGTTCGACTGGATGAGGACGGCTGGCCAAAGGAAGGGTTCTATCGAGACAACGGTGGATACTGCTTCCCCAGATCACGGTACGATCTGGTCGATAGCTGGATTCCCGGCCTGGAAAATCGGGTAGAAACCGTTTGCTCCGACGAAATTATTGACCGTTGCCTGAGATACTATCTATTCATCAACAATGCATTCGGTGTGATTAACGCACTGGGTGTCGGCCGGGCTGCTGATGAAACTACGCTATTAAGGGTTCTCCGCGAAGAGATAGCGTCTCTTGTGGAGATCGAGCCCGCAACCTCCGACCTTCTCTCAGTACTACTCGACAGCGATCAAATACCATGCAAGGGGAACCTGTTTACGAGGTTCGAGGGATATGACGAACTGGATTCGACTTTAGATGACGAGTCGGTCTACGTCGAAATAGCGAATCCACTCACAACGCCTTTTAGGCCGTCCTAAAACGCCAACGTTAAGTGAGATTAGGCTGGCCTAAAAGTATGGACGGCAATAACGGTTCCCAGGAAACACCAACGCGGCGAGATGTCCTCAAGTACGGCGGAGTTGCTACAGGCAGCGGATTGCTGGCGGGCTGTGCCGGTGTATTTGGATCTGACTCTCAATCCACTCCGGCCAATAATACAACGGAGAAATCAACTGAGACCGCTACTGAATCTACTAACTATTCGGTAACGATGGAACCGATAGGTGAGGTAGAGTTCGACTCAACTCCTGATCAATGGATTGCCTACGACGGTAGCTACGCTGATATGGGAGTCGCACTGGGCCAAGCCGACGGCATGACCGGTATCGGAGGTGCTGACCGATACTACACACATCTGTACAACGAAATACCAGGCGTGGAGATCGATACCGAACCTATCGAGAGTTATCCAGAGGTCCGGACAAAGGAAGAATTCTACGAACTTGACAACGATGTCCACCTATACGATCCGCAAATGCTCATTAATTGGTTCGACTGGGATGAGTCGGACATCGAGGAAATCACCACGAACGTTGCCCCGTTCGTGGGGAACTTGATCTTCCGAAGATCGGACGACTGGCACGACTACCGGTACTACACGTTGTACGAGGCCTTCGAAAAGGTCGCACAGGTGTTCCAAGAACAAGAGCGCTATGCGGCGTTCAAAGAACTCCACGACGAGTTCATTGCGGACATACAGAGCCAACTCCCGACAGCCGATGAGCGACCGAATGTCTTCCTTACGTACGGTGTCACGCAGGAACCAGATGAGTTCACACCGTACCGGCTCAACGACCAGGGAACGAGTAAGAAGCAGTGGCGTGACCTCGGCGTGAGCGACGCACTTGGCGGGACGGACATCGAGAATCAGAGCACTACGGGGAACATGGACCTCGACTACGAAGGGCTACTCGATTTGGACCCGGATGTGATTCTGTTCCGGAATTTCGCCGAGATGTCGGTCGAGGAGTTCCGAAATACCATCCTCGCATATATGGAAGATCATCCGGTCGGTAGCCAACTGACGGCCGTCAAGAACGGTCGCGTCTATCGTGGCGGATACCTCCATCAGGGACCGATCCACAACCTGTTTTTGACCGAACAGGCCGCAAAACAGATTTACCCCGACGTATTCGGGGACGTGACGGACGACACGGAACTGTTTGACCGGCAGCGCGTCGCGGACATCGTCAACGGGGCTTTCTAGAGTCCGGTCTCAAACTACTGTCGCTCGTCGTCCAGTCCAGACGACCGTTCCGTTTTGATCTCCTCGGCCCGTTCAAGTACCGCATCGTCGTCGATGTGCTCTACGAGATGGCGGTGACCATCCCGACGTCGTTTGCGCTGTTCGGATGGTGAGATCGCTTGCTCCACCTTCCGCTCGACGTACTGTGACTGTAGCTCATCGAAACGTGCCTCGGAGAGGTCGGCGTCTCCAACCCGTTCCGGGAACTCCTTCCGGACGTGTGCTTCCCAATCACCGTCGATGACAGACCCTTCAACGAACACCCAGTCAGTGTAGTGAGTTGCGAGATCCTCGGGCAAGCCCTCATCACGCCGCACGTCATGGATCAGTCCGAGCGCAGTCTCGCCCGCTTGTCCTGCGGCGACCACAGCTTGGTCCTCAGCCGTCCCAAGTCGACCAGCAAAATAGAGTCCATCTACCGATGTTCGACCGTAGCGTTTGTGCTCTTCCCAATTGATATCGACTCCCCCGTCGTCCCCCAGAAATTCTCCCTCGTCAAGTGTTTCGAGCCACTCTCGCCCGTACTTTGCTGCCGCGACGAGCGATTCAGTTGCATACTCGTCACCCGTTTCAGTCTCAATACGAAAGCCGTCTTCTGTCTGGCTTGCTTCTACAGCCTTCTCACGCGTGATTTCACAACCGACTCGCTCGGCTTGTGCGTGCAAAAGTTTCTGGAATGTTGGCGTATCGATTCCGCCAGGGAAGCCAGGAAAGTTCTCCAGATGTGCGATCCGGCCCAGTGATGACCGACCACGATCTAGGATTAGTGTGGAGAGTCCGTATCGACTCGTAAAAACACCAACTGTAATCCCTCCGACTCCTCCGCCAACAATAACAACGTCGTATTCTCCAGCCACGACCTTTCGAGACTTCTTCGACATGAGTGGATTAGGCTGGCCTAAAAGTAAAATTCTTCGATTTGCTATTTATTATCTGTCAAGAGGGTTTTCCGGAGCCAGTACTTCTGTGAGGGGTTCAACTTAGTATTGGGAGTTGTGGGCCACGTCGAGCTGTCGCTGTAGAAGGGTGCCGCGGTAGCGTCACCCGACACGGTCCGACAGTAGCCATTGAAAATCAATGCGCACCTGATCGCACGACGGCAGTGCGATCAGTGTGTACATCGTTTCAATTGTTACTATATCCGAAGTACTGAGTTCAACGGCAAGCACTGTAAGCTTGCTGTGGACGGTCAACTGGTAGTGTTTAGTTTAGAGGGATGTGTCAGCAAGATATTCTAAAGCCAATTTCCAGCGGTGGTCGGTTCGTCGTGTCACAAACATATGAAAACGGAGAGTTTCTTTGTCCTGTGTTTTAGCTTATATATTTGACAGTAGTCCGATTTCCATAGTGTTCTATCAGGGATGGTCCAAACTTGTTGAAGTAAAGCTCAAGGATGTTTCGTATTACATACGAGAAACACAGAGGCTCGCCATGTGTTTTGCTCTAGTCCTTGGAGAAGGATTTCTGTGTGATTTTTTGTCATGGTCAAAGACAACCGCTATGGAGAATATTGCTTCTTTTCGGACTCGTAGCGTTTATGAGCGTGCGCTTTTGTCCAGCCCATCAGAATGGGATAGCCGTTCTGAGGACGGCCTACAGGTAGAACTACTGATCGGTGGTTCTACTGATTACAGGAGGAACTATTAATTCCTCATATATGCTTTCGCAATGTCACTTTCAAGCATTCAGAAAGAATCAAAGTCGTCATATTTTTGTCGTACGGGAAAGGTTGGCTCAGTCTCGGGAGTTCGTGTGAGCGCTGTGTCCGCGTTGACGGATTTGCTCAAGCGTTGCAACAATCACGCCGACACCGATCTGTGGCGGAACCATACTCGCTCGGCCAGCAGAGGGCCACAAAATCCGACCGTCGGAGGGCACCACTCTGGGACAACTACTCGTGGCATGAACTGGTCAGTACAGACGAACCAATTATTGATGCTAACTGATCAGGAGTGCTAATCCGAAGCAGTCTCAACGCTATATTCATATCCAAGTTTCTCACGTAGCTGACGGAACGCCTCCAGTATCTTTTCTCCGTCTTCACCGGCAGGAATCTCGACGTGTGCTGGTGGAGTGGCACTCTCCGGATTCAGGACTCGCCAAATCGTTCGACGAAGTAACGACTCCTGGGATACCGGCTTCCAATCGAGACGTAGGCTATCCTCAGAAAACAGCACAGTCACCTGCTTCAGTCGTTCCAAATCATATGATGCGCTCTTCTCTTTATTGGAGCAGTACAGCGAGTCCCATTTCAAATCATACGTGGTATCGTCAGTTGTCCAAGAGACAAGCCCGCCAAACGGGACAACAGCCGACCCTCGTACCGGATCGAGTGTCTCGTTCAATTCCTCAATTACTCCCTCGTGTCCACCCGGGTTGATTTCTCGGATATGGGTCTCATGCGGTACTGAGCGATACAGCCACGACTGGTCGGTCAGGACTGCAAATTCGTCGAAGTAGAACAGACGGTCCGTCCACGCGTCAGTATCACCGTCCGGGATTTCGAGTACTGACTCAATCACCACCCGGTCCTCAGGAAGCGACGCTCGAAATTCGTGATCCGAACGGACAAACATACATTTCGAGTCGGGAACCCGCACTAGCTCCCGTTGTACCGTCTCAAATTGACCGTGTTTTGGCTCAAGCTCTAGGTGGACAACGGTTCCGTAGTCCATCAGAACGCGAATCGCCCGGTTCTCGACTGTCACACCGCCGAGTTCGTCCCAGTCCTTAACACCGGATAGACTCCGAGAGACGAGCCTATGTGTCGGTTCTGCAGCATCGAACTTCTCTGTAAACCCCATTGTTGTCGCGTACTCCCGGGGTTATTAAAATCCTCGGCAGTGATCTATGCTAATTCAGTTACAGTCAACACAGGGGAACTCTTTAGCGGGTCAAACTTCTGGTAGGACGTATGGAGGCAGTTCAACGGATGCTGTTTCGTGAACCAGACGGACGACGGAAGGGCCTCTTATTCTCACTCTTCTCGTTCATTTGCATCCTTGGGTGGGCGTATTTCGGTATTGTACTCAACGGCCCTCACAACATGCTCTTTTTGGGTATCGCGTTTGCGTTCTCTGGATTAGCCGAATCTCTTCCTCCGAGCCGACAACGTTCGGCAGGGGTACTGCGAATACTTGGTCTCGGTATCCTCGTTGTCTTCCTTGCTCTCCTCATAGTGGTTCCAGAATCAATATGGGGTTGAGCGCAAGTAAACGGGTTTGACAACTACTTTAGCGACGGGGCGAGGCTGGTCACAGACACGTTCCCGCCCGCGGCTAACGCGACAAAGATGTCACTGCTGGTGAATACATTCTTAATCGTACGACGTAAATGGCCATGCATGGGACTGCGTTGTGAGGTATTTGGACACGACTTCGGGGAGTCGACGATAGAGGAGTCGTACGACGAAGATAAGCGGGGCACTGTTCTAACTGTTCGGGAATACAAGTCTTGCGAGCGCTGTGAGCATATCCGAGATATCTCTGAGAACCAAGGCCTGATATCCACCACAGAGGAATCGAAAGCGAATGGCGAGCGGTCGGAAGAAGTCGAACACAGAACCGAAAACAAGGGGCCAGCGGGGGTGAGAGAGAACGCGGAGGTCGAGACCGAAGCGAGAGATCCGGTGCAGGCAGCGGACGAAACGGAACCGACCGAGCCACCCGCATCAACGATGGCCGTGTCAGACAATGTGGCAGAAACATCTCCAGATGTGGCGGCGAGTGACGAGTCACCGGCGGTGACCGAATCGGCGCTTCTGGAAACGACTGATGACGCCGTGATACTGTCGGAGACACAGGAACCAGATGACGACAGCGACACGCCGTCAAGTAACGACGATGCAGTCCTCATTGATGATGCTGCTACAGACACGGCAGAACCGTCTTCTGAAACCCCCGAAGAACCGGGTATAGGAAACGGTCGAGACGAGCAGTCGTATACGGCGGACCGCTCAAAGAATACCACAAGCGACTCGGTTCCGACGTATCAGTGTCCGAGGTGTGAGTTCGAACTCCCCGCGAGTGAATCGTCGTTCTTTCCCGGTGACGTTTGCCCACAGTGTCGGGTCGGCTACCTCGAGGACGTATCGGATGGTGAGTCGTAGGCGCTCGATGGGACGTACCCTCGTGGAGGGATAGTCGACGTCAGACAGTGTTTTCGCGAGGAGAGTGTACTCAGTAGTTTTGAAACAGCAGTTTTCGGACGTCGTCTTTCGTCCGGGCGCTCACCGTTGAACCGTCGGGAAGTGTGACTTCGTATGGTTCGTCGGTCTCGTCTGACCGGGTCCACTTCTCGTCATGTTCGGTTAGCAAACGGTTGGCAGCGGAAAGAGTATCACTCGGAGTGTCGTCAGCTGCCGCGTTCGACTCGGCCGCGTCGGCGCTTTCGATGGTATCGGCTGACGGTGTGGTCTGTGTCGGCGTACCGTTCTGTGCGACGTCACGTCCGTCGTCTGGCGTGTCCCCCGGCCTAGTTGGGCCGGCAGCCGCCTCCTCACCCCCCTCGTTCGCTCTTTTTTCAGGTTCGATATCCGCGAGGCGATCCGCAAGTTCACTCGTTCCAAGTGCTGCGAGCAGTTTCCCTCGCATCTCATCGGCCTCAATACCGCTACCGGGAACGTCCGGCACCTCGGAGGCGATGTGTTGGAGTTCCGGATACTCAGCCGAGGCGAGTCGCTCGTAGTCGGTACGGCTCAGGCCTTGCTCGTCTTCCAGCTGGTCCGGCGGTGTGTATGTATCGAGGAGGTAGTCAACGACATCTTGCGTACGAATGTGCCCGTACGTCTCGATGAACGCGTCTTCGAGATCCTCCCGAATCGACGTCAAGTCTTCCTGTTGTGTGTCCGTAATCTCGATCTCCGGCATCACCTCCAACATCGGTCGCCCATCTCATAACTCGTTCCCTGGACGGCGATAACTGACGGAACCATTGTATAGCAGAGGCACGCATGGTCTAGTATGCGGTGTCCCCGCTGCGAATCCGATCTCAGCACGTATACGCTTGCGACCGCTG
This sequence comes from Haloarcula sp. KBTZ06, assembly GCF_048595605.1. Lineage (NCBI taxonomy): Archaea > Methanobacteriati > Methanobacteriota > Halobacteria > Halobacteriales > Haloarculaceae > Haloarcula > Haloarcula sp. KBTZ06. The sequence goes on along the minus strand of NZ_CP184340.1, from coordinate 281,043 downwards.
ACCAGACAGCTATCGTCTGTGAATCGTGCGGCTTCGCAGACATCTCTGCGTCGCATCACAACGAGGCCTCCCCCCCAGAGTCCTGGGAGTTCGCTCTCGCTCGGTTCAACGAGCATCCTGATTCTAACCCCGGTAAACCCGAAAACACCGGCCGTACACCCAGCGTCCCGATTCCCGAAAGGGACGAGCCCACAGACCGACCAGAGTTCTCGCTTGAACAGGCTGGTGTCGCGGTGGGAGTCTCTCTTGGGTCTGCTGCTAACAGGTTCCGACAGGACGCTGTTGACGAATTGAACCGTGTTATCGACGAGAACGAAATTGAACAGAGCGGGAAGGTTACAGCCAAATCTAATGAGAACGACGAGAATAGCCAAGACACGGAAACTGAAGCCGACAAAAACGGGGACGAAACTGAGTAGCGTCCGACGTCAGTTGTATTGTCTGGACGGGGACCAGTAGAATGTTCCGGCTGACGCCGGCGAGCAGTGCTTCTATTCGAGACCAACCGTTACTCGGCGGTGGTGTCAGATTCTTCGGCCTGCTCGTTTTGCCCCTCGCGCTCTTCTTCCGACCGCGCTGCGACGAGTGCGCCCTGTGCGACACTATACAGCGGATTCTCGGCTTGGCGGACGTCGCTGATTGAGAACGGTATCTCGGATTCGTTGATCCGTTCGGCGAACAACTCTTCGAAGCCGTCAGGACTGGATGTCCCACCAGTCACGACGACCGGGACATCCAGTCCCTCCTCGACATCTTCCTCATCGACTTCACTGATGATGTTCTCGATGACATAGTCGAGGAGATTATCGTAATAGATACTCAGTGCACCTTCAATACCGCCGACGTCCGTCTCGAAGTTGAGTGCGAAGTCCTCTTCTTTAACCGAGGTGACCTTATCGACGGGCGTGCCAGTCGCCTGTGCAGCCTGCTCGTCGATCCAGTCGCCACCGCGTGCGATGGAGAACTTCATTACGGGGACTGCATAGTACGACAGACAGACGTTGGTCATCCCGGCGCCGAAGCTGATACCGAGGCCAGTGAACTCACGGTTGGCAAGCTCGGAGTAGATGACGGCCATCCCTTCATTGATCGGTTCCGGGCTGTAGCCCATATCAGTGAGTAGGGACTCAATCGTCTTTTGATGATATAGCGTCGAGACATCGGCATCGATTGGGTCCGCGGGAACCGAGAAAAACAGGCGTTCATTCGGGAACTCCGGCTGTCCAACCACCTGTTCCGTGATGAGCTTAATCATCGGAATAGCTGATTGCTCGTCGCTCGAGAGAATCCCGGCTTGCATCGGGCGGCGTGTCTCCTCACTGAAGATGTTCGCGAAATTCAGGGCGTCATCGCCAACGATGTAGACGCGATCATCCTTGCGGATGTGGAGAACATCACTTCTCGACAGCATCTGTTCGGCCATGTCGCTGTAGTCAATTTCGACGAAGGAGTTCCGCTGCTGCACAAATACTGTTTCGTTACCATCTTGGCGTGCAGACAGGAGGTTCATCGTACCGACATCGAGACCTTGGGGCATACAGTTGTATTCCTCCCACCAAGTTGAAAAAACTATCCTGTTTTGTTGCAATAGGTTACATTTTATTTATGAAAACAGACGGACTGGTTCGTAGGAACATATTACTCCGGGTTACCCCACGCAACGAGAGAACAACAGCGGAGTGTCTGTGGTGAGCAGACAGTCTATTCAAATAACAACGACCGAAGACGGGTAACAATGCTTCGTTGCTCTTTGACACCGGTTTCCACATCGTCATCTTCGGCCTGCTCATTTCGAAACTGCGTGAGAGCGTCGACCTGTTCTTCGGTACCGGTGCTTCGTTCTGTCTTTGATTGGCCACCCTGTAGCTGTCTGAGCCCATCTACTGCGTCATCAACGTCATTGCTGTCGGCTCGTGTCGTGGTCGCCTCGGAATTCTCGATAGCCGTCCGATCGAGGTCAGAGTCCGTTTCTGGCATATCCAGATTTAGCCGCTTAGTTTTGGGCTGCTGTTCGACACCACCCCACGATAGTTCCGCTCCGTCTAGTGCCTGTTCGATATCGTCGTCCACATCTGCTTTGCTGACAGATTCAGACTCGCTCTCGGCCGACTCGACTGGTTCAGTTGAGTCGCTTGGGGTTGCCGCTTTCTCGAGGTAGTGTGCAACCAGCGCCGCTCCTGTTGAGGCCGCAAGCATGACTAAGCCAGTGGCGTAAACGCTGATCGTCCAGACGCTGCCGTTGACTCCGCCACTGTTCGTCCACCCATACGGAAAGACATTAACCAGAATTATCGTTGCGGCGAGACAGAACAACGTGCCGGCGGCACTGACGACCCGGGTCTTGAAACCGACTGGGAGGAGTACGACGACGCTCAACAGCACGGAGGGCAGTCCGACGAACCCGACGACGAGCGCAACCTCACGAATCTGCCAGTACGGTGCGCTCCCGGGCTCCAGAACGTTACTGTACAGAAAGAGGCAGAATCCGACGATGGCAAGCGTAACTCCGGCAAAAAAGAGTCCGAACCCAACGTAAATATCTCGCTCTTTAGCTGGTTCGCCGACATATTCGTAATAAATCGACGCAAGCGTGTCGCGATAGCCCGACACTGAGTCGGCAGACTCTGGGGACCTGTCCGATGTAGATGCAGAGCTCATTCCGTTTGTTATTTGGTTCCGATGGGTGTTAAAGATGGGCTTACCCTATTTCGTTCGATCCTACCTGTGGGGGGCGAGGGGGAGCGGCGACACGCTGGTTCAGGGGCGCGAGGGTGTCACTCCCTCCTTGATGGTGATCCCGTCGTTCTGAATGTGGACGAAGATAGTCTGTTCGGGCTCGTCGGAGACTGTCACGGCAGCGACTGATTCGTGTTGTCTATCGAGAACGGCTTTAACCCTGTAGCAGCCAGCCTGTAGCAAGTTGACCGAACAGCCGGACTGGCCTGACAAGAGGTGATAGTGGGCTCTATGGCAACATTCCTCGCTGTCGTATATTTCTATGCGGACATCATGTTTGGTATCGGTGGTGTTTCTGATGTGGAGGTCTTCGTGCGCCAGACGCCACTGTTCACTGTTCGTCGACAGAAGTTTACGACTACTGGAGGGCATGTCGACATTGTATCTATACTGCAGTTACGAATATGTCTTATGGATAGACAGTATATCTCTATGTCATTACGGTAAACTCACATGTAGTGTAGATATATACTAGTTCCCAATCGGTACCTATTCATGTCTAATCTGGCAAAGCAGCTCCCCGGAGTCTTGGAGGCGCAAGAAGCCAGATGGCATCTGTGCCGTGTGTCCCCTTCACGGCCGACTCCGCCGTCGTGGACACGGGCGTCGCGTTGCGTCTGCCAAGCGGATATCCGCTGAAAAATGGCGGTCGCTCGCGGTTGTTCTGGCCCTCGGCACGGTTCTGGTGATGGCGGTGAGCGGCCCTCTGGTCCTTGTTGGGCAGTCCTCGGCGTCTCACACTATATGGCGATATTCGTAGGGACAACAGTGGCATCGACCGATTCGATCGCTGCGACCCAGCTGCGCTGGCTACCGGTCACGTCCACGCCGACAGCTTCGCCCCATAACCGGCGACGACGCCGTCGATCAAATCCGTCGCAGACGATGAAATACGACCGAGCCAGCCCGGTCACTCGAGGCTTTCGCCACGCTCAGTCGGTGTACCAGTACGCCCAGAGGATCAACACGCCCTGCAGCGGCAACCGTGCCCAGCGGACCAGCGCAGAGGGATCGCCGCCACCCGTCCCCTCGATAGTGACCATGGAGACAGCCATATAGACGTTCGCGGGAAAGATCGCGACGAGCAATGCGATCGTCGCCCACGCGGCGTACGAACGCGTCCGGGGCACCAACAGGCCGAGCCCGACAGCGATTTCCGCGACGCCGGACAGATACACCAGCGCAAGTGCCGCCGGCAAGACCGGTGGCACGATCTGGACGTATAGTTCCGGCACGACGAAATGCAATCCTCCCGCGACGACATACAGGAGCGCCATCACGTAGCACAACGGCCGTTTGAACTGTCGCAAGCCAACACGCATCTACTACCGTGTATGGGGACCAGTGGAAAGCAAGTTGGGATTTGCCCTCCAGTGAGAACGGAGTCGCGGTCTCTCACCCCGGAAGAAAGAGATTAAGAATTGCGACGACCAAGCCGGCGAGTCCCATCCGCGCTGCGGCAACGTACCACCGCTGACCCGAAATCGAGCCCATGTAAGCGCCGAACGCACCCAACACACCGATACCCAGGCCGACCGAAATGAGTGCTGCTTCTACCATTGTGACAACGGTCCCCGCGACAACGAACGGGGTCAGTGGAATCAGAACCCCGATGAGTGGCCCCAGGCCGCTCATCATGGCGTGTACGAAGCGGGCACCGCTCTGGTCGCGTTGAACGCGGGTATCGTCGAGGTCTTTGAGCATCGCTCGCTCGATACGTCTGATTTCGGCCCGGGTTTCGGCACGTTCGATTTCCCAGACGCTCCAGACCGCAGACGTCCCGAGACCGACTGCCGCGCCCAGTCCGATTTTGATGACGGTGGAACCATCTGTAACTCCCGAAAGGACAGCGCCGACGATGATGCCGATGCACGTCAGCGTCCCGTCGAAGCCGTTCGAGATGAAGTACCGGCGCGAGATTGCGAGGACGTCGTCCTTCCCGAGAAGACGCCTGAGGAGTTGTCGAATGGACGTCACGGCGCGTCAGGCATCCTGTAACGTCCGTCGGTCCGTCACGACGCTGTCACCGCAGGCAACCTGGTCCACAGAGTGTACTGACCCGCCGAGGTTTTCGATCGTTTCTTCGATTGCCTCGAAGTCCAGCTCTTCGCCTTCGAACGTGAGCTTGACGTTTTGCACTTCCTGATCTAGTTCGATCAGAGACGAAGTGATGCCCTCGACGCACTCAATTTCGGCCAGCTGATCGGTGAACATCAGCAGGGGCGGATCGTGGGGTTTCAGTACATCGATAACGAGGCGTCGGACTGCTGCCATATCTCAATACGGTGGGGGGATTGGCTTAAAAATGTGTGTCAGCACCGTCCTGTCGACGCGCCAGCCCTGGTGGGGCGTAGAGCAATCCGCTGTGTGTCCCAGCCACAGATGGCTGGAGAGAGCTTCGGTAGGCGAGATATTATTAGACGTCACTGCGTAGTCCGCCACACAGCCTCCGAATACAATGTCTCTGAAACACATACCGGCGCGAGTGCTTTGATGCGTAGGCAACGGCACAGAGCGCGCGAGGACGCAGAAGCCGCAATCAGGGAGTGCGAAAATAGGGACCCGCCTACGGACAGCCCGGCACGCCCTCCGCAACCCAGATAGCTGATCCACAGTCCAGCACGCCACTATGTACGACACTATCCTGTTCCCAACCGACGGAAGTGACGCCGCAGAATCGGTCCTTGAGTACGCAATACAGATCGCAGTCGAACACGAGGCGACGATTCACGTCATCAACGTCGCCGACACTGGCCGAGACAGCGTCACCACGATTCGTGGAGAGGTCATCGACGTTCTCGAAACAGAAGGGGAGCGAATCGTGGCGGAAGCCGCACAGTCTGCGAAAGATGAAGGCGTTCCTGTCGTCTCTGCAGTCCTCCAGGGTGACCCGCACGAGACGATAGTCGATTACAGCAAACAGTCCGACATCGACTGCATCGTTATGCCGACGCACGGACGGCGCGGGCTCAAGCGGATCCTGCTCGGAAGCGTCACCGAACGCGTCATCAATACGGCAGCGGTTCCCGTCGTTGCGGTCAACCCTGCCGAAGATCGACCACTCGTGTATCCCCCCAAGCACGTCCTCGTCCCGACGGATGGAAGCCGTGGCGCAGCACTCGCAGTGGCAGAGGGGATCGATGTCGCGAAGGCGACGGGAGCAACGCTCCACCTGCTTCACGTTGTCGAGACCGGCGGTCTCGGACCGGATGCACGCTCCGTCCTGAAAGAAGGGGAGTTGACCGAGCGGGCAAATGAGATTCTGGCCGAAGCGACTGAGAAAGTCGAGGAGACGTCGCTCAACTCGATCACCAGCGTCATCGAACACGGGACCCCCTCGAAGGTGATTTGCGACTACATCGACGAGAACGAAGTCGATCTCGCGATCATGGGGACCCACGGACAGACTGACTTCAGCAGGTACGTCATGGGTGGTGTCAGCGCCAAAATCGTCCGGCAGTCCCCAGTTCCGGTGGCGTGGGTTCGCGAGCCTGAATCCGCATCAAATGAGTAGTTCAGTCCGTGAATCGGCCGACACATACCAGAGCACGGGCCTGATAAAGCTCTCCGCATGAGGGACCTCGCCAAACCTCCCGATATGCGGGAGTGTTTAGTAACTATGGCGTTCATGTAAATCGGATCATGACCGCAGACGACTCACAGTCCGGAGGGGGAACGAACAAGGTGGATGCCGTAATTCGAAAATACGATCTTGTCGGGATGGGTGCAGAACTCGAAGATCGGTGGGTCGGCGCCGACGGGGAGGAAGAAAGTACCCGAGACCTTGCGGACTACTTCAATCAGTCGGTGCTCGAGTCCGCCATCGGAGGGAGCGACGCACCGACACTGAGTGGCGACATCCAGCAGGTCTATCAATCACTTCGCGAAGATGACGCGGACGCCCCGCTCATACGCTCCCGTCTCGAACAGAGCGGGGTCGATATTGAATCGGTGATGGACGACTTTGTCTCCCACCAGACGGTGTATCGCTATCTCAAGAACGACCGTGGGGCGGCCCGACCCGAGCGGACGCCCGCAGAACGGAAAGAAAACGCCATCGACTCAATACAGCGGCTTCGGGGCCGAACCACCGCTGTAACGAGGCAGACTATCGAGAGCCTCGAAAAGAACGACGCCATCTCGGCAGGCGATTTCAACGTCATCAACGAGGTGCAGGTGCTGTGTGAGGACTGCGGCCATAGCTACGATATTGTAGCGTTTCTGGAACAGGGTGGCTGCGACTGTCAATCCGCGTGAGGACTCGGACCGTATTATCGAACCGACGCCAAAATCCCAGTATGGTCCTGTAAACCGACAATGCGCCACGCCAGCCGGCGGTCAGCCGAGCCTCGGGAACCGAGCGGTCTTACAGTCGACACCGCAGAACGCGTATTCCGAGACGTTGCCAGCACTATCTCTGGTCGTGACATTACGATACCGGACGTTGTCGTCAATTGATGCGCCGCAGTGATCGCAGTGTCGCGTTTCAATCGAGCTAATTACGACCCTGATAGATTGGCTCTCAACGCTTTCGGGGGCAGCACTCCGCGCTCGGTCCGCGTTTGCGATGTCTGCTGATTGTTGGCTACGGTACTCCTGCGTGTTTTGTGCGTTCATGATGTCGCTGATTATGGGTTTGTAGTTGGTGTCGCAGCGCTTCGTGAGATGGGTCATCGCGACCCGAAAACCGTCGGCTGGTGTTTGGGAACCAGCCAGGACCGACGTTTTCCACCTGTGTGCCGGCGTTTGCCCGCACTGTGGTGGTCTACGTCAGTTTAAAATTTGAAAAATGTAAAAAACGTAAAACCGGATGTGAGGGGGCCTGCACCGATCAAGTGCCGGGACAGCGGGCTTGCCTGCCAAGCCGTACAGTCAGCGCCCGGGTTCATGTCCTTATCTTTAATGGATGTTCACTTAATAGTTCCGTGAGTGGCGTTCACATCCAACGAAAATAACTGGCCCAAACCTGTGAGTCCAGCGAGGCTGCACAACGTAGCCGGGGCCTGCAGCGGTCATCACTCTAAGACATCTATAGTACCAATTGAAACGATGTATACACTGATCGCACTGCTGTCGTGCGATCAGGTGTGCATTGATTTTCAATGGCTACTATAGCTTGCTTCGAGTTTGTGAGCGCACCCGTCTCAGTGGCGAAGCTAATAGGGACTAACCAAATGATTAAATACGGAAGTTCCGTACTGGGAGGTATGGAACCGGGTACTAGAACGGTAGAACCGCCCCGGAAAGCGAGCCAATTAGCGGCTGTAACCTCCGGTTATACGTTTTTTACACTTTCTCCCCGGTAACCCACGTAGCCCACCCTAGTCCGGGCAGTAACCCGGCATAGGCGGAAAACGTCGGTAAAGCGACAAGAGCGATCCAGAGTAATGTGTAACAGTCGACGGAACGAGTCCGACCCCTGTCAACAACGAATCGATACAAACGATGAATGAACAAACTGAGGCGGAGCAGTCACTAGCAACTGCTCGGTGCGCTATGGAAGCCAGCGGCAACACGGCCGCTGCCGAACTGAATATCCAAAACAAGTCAACTCGGGTCTTGGTCGGTGGGTCACCGAACTACCGCTGTGATTACTGTGGACAAGTGATCAGCGAACAGATGAAGTTCAGCGGGGTTACGATACGTGATCCGGACGGAGAGATAACGGAGCATTTCTTCTGTGAAGAGGAATGCATGACATCACAATACCCAGATATCTAACATACCTGTTTGGATTGCGATCAGAACAAATATTAGGTCTACAACGAGATAGTATATAATCCAAGATTTTTGGATTGTATCCGACAGCATAGAAAAGACAGATGACAGGAAGTGATAGCATACGAGACAGTAGCTGAACTTTCAGCGCAAAAAACAGGTCGTATATATCCACATCGACACCGAATCCAAACAAATACTCTATAACCTCGTTCTGGAAAATTGGTCAATATATAAACATCCTCGGAATATTAATATTCGGCGGTACAGAATAAGGGACGGTTTTATGTAAGTCCATCAGCCATGTCATTGCATGACATGCTACAACGCAAGCAAAGGAATTCTGTACGAAAACCTTCCAACAGACGTACCGAGACCCGAAGAAGAGGAGAGCAAACTGAGTGCCAGTGACGGTGCCGCAAGCCAAACAGTCGCGAACGACTGAATCTGGAACGTATCTGTTGTCCGACGCTGGAGACTACAGTAACAATTGAAACGAGGTACACACTGACCGCACTGCCGTCGTTCGATCAGGTGGACATTGATTTTCAATGGCGACTATAGCTTCAATCTATACCCAGAAAAGAACGTAGCGGTCGCTCAGCGAGGGTTCTATTCCCGAGTTGTTGTTTCGTTTCAGTAAACAGTATCGGATAGGCCATAGCTGGCTGTATATTCAACGGTTTTGGTCGTAGATCTGGTTTCTGATGAGTCAATATCGACCAGTCAGTTTTGTCTGTGTACTGCTTTTCCTCTCGCATTCTGTGCGGCTTCCATTACCGCTTCACTTAATGTTGGATGCGTATGGACGGTGGAGCCGATGTCCTGAAGCTTTGCACCCATTTCGATCATGGCTGTGATTTCTGCGATCAACTCGGATGCCTCCGGACCGACGATCTGTGCACCGATCACACGTTCGGTTTCTTTTGCGGCGACAATTCGGACAAAGCCCTCTGGCCGGTTCGCTGTTAGTGCCCGTCCAGACGCCTGGAACTGGAACTCACCTGTAACTGGGGTAATACCCTCGTTCGCAGCTTCGTCCTCCGTCAGCCCGACGGTTCCGATTTCCGGATCGGTGAACACCGCAGCCGGGAGTGCCCGATAATCGACCGCAGCGGGCTCGCCAGCGATTACTTCCGCTGCGACTTCCCCCTCTTTCGAGCCCTTGTGTGCCAGCATCGGCTCACCCGCCACGTCGCCGACCGCGAAAATGTGCTCCTTGTTCGTCCGACATCTGCTATCCGTTGGAATGAACCCCTGAGTATTGGTTTCGATGCCGGCAGCTTCGATACCGAGCGTGTCAGTCACTGGGCGTCTGCCGACGGCAACGAGTATTCTGTCAGCAGTGAGTTCGATATCGCTATCGTGCGCCGCCTCGTCGGCAGGGACAGCAGTCAGGACGGCTTTACCGTCCGACTCTGCCCAGCTGTCCGCCGTGTACCCGAAGTGAAAGTCGACGCCGAGACGCGCTGCTCGCTGTCGGACTATCGAGGCAATGTCCTCCTGATAGCCGGGAAGCGCCTGCTCTAGGGTCTCAATTACCGAGACGTCGCTCCCGAGTCGGCTGTAGACTGTCGCTAGCTCCATGCCGATGTATCCGGCTCCGACGATGACGAGTTCGTCGGGTACCGTTTCGAAGTTCAGAGCGCCGTCGGAGGAGACGATGCGCTCGTCATCGAAGTCGAACCCCGGAATTTCGATCGGCCGGGACCCCGTTGCGATGACGCAGTGGTCGAATTTCAACGATTCAGAGCCCTGCCCCTCTCCCTGATGGACGATTCTGATCTTGTTCTCAGCAGCAAATTCGGCAGTCCCTTTTAACAGATTCACGCCGGCTGCCGTACACAGTTGCTCGATACCGCTCGTTAGTTGGTCGACGATGCCGTCTTTCCAGCTCATCATCTCGTCGAGCGCCACTGTTGGGTCCGCGTAAATCCCCAGTTCCTCCGCCTGGCCCGCCTCCGATGCCAGTTCTGAACCGTTTAGCAGCGCTTTAGAGGGGATACAGCCACGGTTGAGACAGGCTCCCCCGTACGCTCCTTTTTCAACGAGAGTGATATCGAGGTCAAGCTGTGCAGCGCGGATTGCGGCGACGTATCCGCCGGGGCCCGCGCCAATAACCAGTACGTCAGTCGAGGTAGTGACATCTCCGACGACCATTATTCTAGTAATAGCAGGTTTGGATTTCGCAGGTACTTCTGTATGGAGTTCGTGAACCGTGCGGCGTCTGCGCCGTCGAGCACTCGGTGGTCGAACGACAGCGATAGTGTCATCACATGACGGGGTTCTATCGTCTCTTCACCATCGGCTTCGACAACCCGTGGCTTCTTTTTGATCTCTCCCAGTGCCAGGATTGCGCTTTCCGGCTGATTGATGATCGGTGTTCCGTACTCCCCGCCGATGCCGCCGATGTTCGAGATAGTGAACGTCCCGCCACGCATCTCCTCCGGCGAAAGACTCCGTTCTCTCGCTCTCTGGGTTTTTTCGTTGGTTTCCGATGCGACTTCGAGCAGGCCTTTCGCATCAACGTGCTCGACAACGGGAACCAGCAGCCCGGCATCAGTCGCCGTTGCGACACCGATGTTGTAATACTCCTTTTCGACGATTTCTTCGTTTGCTTCGTCGAGGGAGGCGTTTACCTGTGGGTTCTCTTGCAGGGCCGCGGCACACGCTTTCATCACGAACGGCATATACGTCAGTCGTATATCGTGCTCCTCGGCCTCCTGTCTGAGGCTCGAACGAGCGTCGACCAGCGCAGTCACGTCGACCTCGTCCTGATGGGTGACGTGCGGGGCCGTATATTTCGACTCCGTCATCGCGGCTCCGATCGTCTGCCTGATCCCGTTGTACGGCGTCCGAGACTCCGGGCGCGCCGGCTCGTCAGCCGCTGCCCTCTCGGCTACCGCTTCTTGATCCTTTTTCTGTGCCTGCTGTTGGGCCTTTGCGTACTCTCGGACCGCTTCGAGCGTGACAAAGGGTTCTCCGTCCTTTCGTTCATCAGTAGGGACATTGTCGAGATCGACCCCTTCCTCGGCTGCGACGTGTCTGGTCTTCGGGACGGCCACCGTCGTCTCCCGGTCTGCCGTTTTTCTCGCCTGAACTGGGCTGACAGACTGCGTCGAAGTTGCCTGCTGTTTTTGTCGCTCTGCAGCAGCGGTCCGCTGGTTTGACTGCGCCTGCGTCGAGGAGTGAGAGTCCGTGTTCGCGTACGCGCGGACATCCGACTCCGTTATACGTCCCGGAGACGAGTCCGCAATGCTGGAGATATCGACGCCCAGTTCACGGGCGAGACGCCGCACAGACGGCGGAGCGGCGACCTGGACGCGCTGTGTCACCGCTGGTTCTGACTGCGTATCTTCGACTGGCTGTGTTGGTGCTTCGTCGTCGGTTTGGTACCCGCTGTCCGCAGTGGCGTCGTCTGCAGGCGTTTCAGTTCCGTCCGGTTCGGCTTCCCCTTCGACCCGGAAGACGATAATCACGTCACCGACTGGGACTGTCTCACCTTCCGCGGCACGGAGTTCTTCGACAACACCGTCGACGGGGGACGGGACGTCGACGACGGCTTTGTCGGTCTCGACTTCCGCTACTGGCTGGTCTTCCGAAACTGCGTCGCCCGGCGCAACCCGCCAGCGAAGCAGTTCGCCCTCGGCGACGCCTTCACCGACATCGGGGAGTTCGAATTCACGGACCATGTTAGAAATCGACTGTTTCGCGGATGCCGTCCTGGATACGGACCGCCTGTGGCAGATAGTAATCCTCCAGCGAATGGAGCGGCATGGGGGCATCGAAGCCGGCGATTCGTTTGATTGGCGCTTCCTGATGAACGAGCGCTTCTTCCTGAATCGTCGTTGCGATTTCCGCCCCCAGTCCGCCGGTCTTCGGTGCTTCGTGTACAATCGCGGCTCTGCCGGTCTTTTTGAACGAGTCCGTAATCGTCGCTACATCGAGGGGTGACAGGGTCCGCAGGTCGATGACCTCGACCTCGATGCCATCTGACTGGCTGAGGTTCTCCGCAGCGATCAGGGCGGGCCGGGTCATTGCTCCCCACGTATAGACTGAAATATCGCTTCCCTCCCGCCGGACAGCAGCCTCACTCAGCGACACTTCATACGGTTTCGTCGGGACATCTTCACGGAAGGCGCGGTAGATCAACTTCGGCTCCAGGAAGATGACTGGGTCCGGGTCGTGGATGGACGCCGCCAGGAGCCCCTTCGCATCGTAGGGTGTGCTCGGTGAGACGACCTTGAGGCCGGGCTCATGCACGAAGAACGCTTCCTTTGACTCGGAGTGGTGTTCTGGGGCGCGAATCCCACCGCCGTATGGGGCCCGTATCACCATCGGCACCGAGTACTGCCCCTGGCTACGGCTCCGGAGGCGCGCAGCGTGACTGACGATCTGGTCGAACGCGGGGTACATGAAGCCCATGAACTGCATCTCGGGAACAGGCTTCATGCCGGTCTGGGCGAGTCCAATCGAAGCCCCGATGATTCCGGCTTCTGCCAGTGGCGTGTCGATGACGCGGTCTTCGCCGAACTCCTCGTATAGCTGGTCGGTTGCTCTGAAAACACCGCCGTTCTTCCCGACGTCTTCGCCCAGAACGACGACGCTATCGTCTTGCGACATTTCCGTGTACAGTCCGTCCTGTATCGCCTCCACGAGGGTGAGACGCTGTGCGTTTTGCCCCGTCTGCGTACTGGCTGTCGAACTCATTCCAGCACCTCCGAGAACGCGCCGTCGTCATACTTCTCGCGCAGCCGGTTCAGTTCGTCCCGCTGTTCTTCGAGCCGCGCTGGAACGTCCTCGTACACATGCTCGACGATGTTGTCCGGACTCGTCTCTGTCTGCTCCGCCGTTTCTATCGCCTCGCTGACTTCTTGTTCGATACTGTCCTGGATCTCACTCTCAAGGTCGGAATCGAGGATGCCCTCGTTGTACAGGTACGTTTCAATGCGGTCCACGGGGTCGCGGTCGCGCCAGGCCTCTTCTTCCGATTCGTCTCTGTAAACGGACGGGTCGTCCGCAGTGGTATGCGCACCGAAGCGATACTGGACGGACTCGATAAGCGTTGGGCGTAGCTCTCCGGGACCCGGATTCCGGGCTTTCTCCAGTGCCGCACTGGCGACTTTGTAGACCGCCAGCGGGTCCAGCCCGTCGACTCGAACGCCGTCGATACCGTATGCCTGTGCCTTTTCAGCGATGGTTTCGCTCGCGGTCTGTCGCTCGCGGGGGACCGAAATCGCCCACTGATTGTTGTTACAGACGAACACAGCGGGGACGTCGAACACCCCAGCGAAGTTCAGTCCTTCGTGGAAGTCGCCTTCGGAGGTCGCACCGTCACCGAGGTGACACAGGACGGCCGTATCGGTCTTTCCCTGTAGCTTGTGTCCCCACGCCATTCCCATGGCCTGTGGAACCTGGGTCGCAATCGGAATATACTCCGGCATCACGTTGACGTCGTCGGGGATCGCGTATCCCTCTCGATAGCCTCTCAGTGGCTCGAAAAGGGATGCAAGGTCCATCCCGTGGGCGTACTTCGCCGCGTGCTCCCTGTAGGTCGGGAACAACCAGTCCTGCTCGGCAAGTGCCAGGCTCGTGGCGACCTGTGACCCTTCTTGGCCCGTCATTGGTGCGTATGTCGCTAGCCGCCCCTGTCGCTGGAAGCTGATCGCCCGCTGGTCGAAGTGACGAGCGAGCTTGATTGTCTCATACAACTCAAGTAACTGCCTGTCTGAAATGTCCGGAACAGACGCCTGTGGTAAGACATTTCCTTCAGCATCCAGTACCTGGACTAGATCCGAGTCTTCTCTGACGGCCGCTGGCACGTCCTTGCTTCCTGCTTCGTTTTTCATGTTCATTGTTTTCGATGATGTTTTTTGTATTCGACAGACGCTCCCTCAACAGACCCTGATAACCCGAACAGCCGCTGAGTACGGCTCCCCGAGCGTGTTCAAGGCTGGCGTTTTCCACCGGGCACAGGGACCACCTGTGCGCTGGCAGTCTACGCCAGTTTAAATGTCGAAAATGTGAAAAATGTAGCTGTGGAAGAGGGCAGTGCCCAATCCATTAACTGCCGGGACAGCTGACCTGCAGGGCAGGCGATAGGGTTCAAGCCCGGATGCATATGTGGAGACTGACATGGTAGATACTTATTGTTTGTGCGACACTCGTTCACACGCCACAGTAGCTATCCCGGTATGAGCGGTGACAGTTACTGGGCCAAAGGGACGTAGAGACAGCAACAAGTACAACATATTTGACTATTATATCTACCTTCCCTATCTTGTGATGATTGTAACACAACATATATTCAGACGGTAATACGGATAAGTCGATATAACGAGGTGCTGTGAAGAACTAAATACGTTCAAATATCTACAACTTCACTGAATCCGGGGCTGCAGTGTGGCAATCCGTTCGCTGATTATGGGCCGTCAAGGACTCAACAGCCCGTGCCGGCTCGACGGCCCGTACAGTATCTCGCGTCGGCGCCTTCCTGTGGCAAAAAGCAGTCTCCAAGCCAGTCCTGGGTACAGAGACTACCCGCCGAGGAAGTCCTCGCGAACCTGCTGGT
This sequence comes from Haloarcula sp. KBTZ06, assembly GCF_048595605.1. Classification (NCBI taxonomy): domain Archaea; kingdom Methanobacteriati; phylum Methanobacteriota; class Halobacteria; order Halobacteriales; family Haloarculaceae; genus Haloarcula; species Haloarcula sp. KBTZ06. Next base: position 266,018 of record NZ_CP184340.1, on the reverse strand, counting down.
CGTTGAGAAGTGCTTCACCACTGTCTTCGTGTCGGTTCTGTCCCTGCACAAGGACGTAGCCGCGGTCGCACCGCCGCAATGCCTCTTTGGCGTTTTGCTCGACGAGGAGGACGGCGGTTCCGGCGTCGTTGATCTCGTCGATGCGGTCAAACATCTCGTCGACGAGGTCCGGTGCGAGGCCTGCACTGGGCTCGTCAAGCAGTAACAGATCAGGGTCGAGCATGAGCGCACGGCCCATCGCAAGCATCTGCTGTTGGCCGCCTGAAAGTGTACCCGCCTTCTGTTCTGACCGCGTTTCCAGTATCGGGAACCGGTCGTAAACCGCCTGTAGCCGCTCTTCGGGAAACTGGTCCAGCGTGTATGCACCCATCTTGAGGTTCTCCGTGACCGTCAGCGGCTCGAACACGTTGTTGCTCTGGGGGACGAAACTCAACCCATACGAGATGATATCTTCCGGCTGTTCGCCAGCGATGTCCCTATCATTGAATACGATCTCGCCCCCCATGTACGTCGTCAGTCCGAACACTGACTTCATCACAGTGGACTTACCTGCGCCGTTCGGGCCGACGATGGTGATGTACTCACCCTGTCCGACTTCCATATCGACGTCTGTGAGGATCTGCAGGTCACCGTAGCCGGCGTCCAGTTGCTGTACTGACAGCAAACTCATATTTTCACCTCTTCTCCGAGGTAGGCGTCAAGCACTTTCTCATTGTTTTTCACCGCGTCCGGTTGCCCCTCGGTGAGAACGCTCCCCTGGTGCATAACGATGACCGTATCGCAGTTGTTCATGATAACGTCCATGTCGTGTTCGACGAAGAGGAAAGTGTAGCCACGCTCTTTGAGCGTGTGCAACCGGTCGATGAGTTTCTCCTCGAGTGTCGGATTGACTCCCGCAAGCGGTTCGTCCAGCAGCACCATCTCGGGGTCGGTCATGAGCACGCGCGCCATCTCCAGAAGCTTTCGTTGGCCCCCTGAGAGATTGCCGGCGGATTCGTGCGCGACGTGCTCGATCTCGAACAGTTCGAGCATCTCCCAGGCCTGTTCCCGGAGCTCTTTTTCCTGTTCGACGACCTTCGTTCTGGCTCGCGGGAGGACCGCTCGCCAGACTGCTTCGCCGGCCTGGTTCTGTGGTGCCAGCAGCAGGTTTTCCAGCACAGTCATCTCCGATAGCTCCCGTGCGATCTGAAAGGTCCGGACGAGGCCCTGGTTTGCGACCTGATCCGACCGGTACCCCGTTATCTCCGTGTCGTTGAACTCGACTTCGCCCCCGTCCGGCCGTTGCACACCGGTAATCAGGTCGAACGTCGTCGACTTGCCAGCCCCATTCGGGCCAATCAGGCCGGTGATCGACCCCTTTTCGACGTGGAAAGAGACGTCGGCGACAGCGGTAATACCGCCAAACGTCTTTCGTAGGTTCTCCACTTTGAGTATCTGCTCTTGCTGTCCCTTTTGGGTCTGGTCGCTCCGTGCTGAGTGTGCGTTCTTACTCATTGTCGTCCTCGCGAGTCGCCTGTTGTGAGAGGTCAACGCTCGATGCGATTGCTTTTCGATGGCCAAGCAGCCCGTCCGGATGCCGTTGCATGAGATACACCAGGACGATACCTAACAGCATGAGACGGAGCGCGGAGATGCTCACGTCCTGCACGGAATAGGCCAGCAGGGGCGTGACATCAAGGGTCCCCAGCTCGGCAAGCGCACCGACAAGCGTGTCGGGGGCGTTGCTGAGCTGGAGGTACTCTGCCACGACCCGGCGGACGAACGAGGGTCCCTCGAAGAGCAGACTCGCGAACAGGGCACCGCCAACGATACTTCCTGTCGGTGAGCCAGTCCCGCCGATAAACAGGGCAATGAAAATATAGAACGTCTGTATCGGCTTGAACATCCGTGGCGATGCATAGCCTCCGGAGAGCCGCCAAAGGATGGCAATCAGGCCCATGAGCGCACAGCCAAGCGCGAAGGTCTTTATTTTGAACAGGCGCGTGTCTTTCCCCAGTGCCTGCGTGACCTGCTGGTCCTCGCGGATGCTCTTGAGGACCCGGCCGAAGGGTGACTTCCCGATACGGATCATCAGCCAGTACAGGAGGCCGAGACAGAGACACAGCACGACCACGTACGCCCAGCCGATGACCAGCGTCTGCTCGATTCCCAGTGGTTCCACGGCGCTGAACATCGCCGCACCCAGCGCATTGGGCGCTGGGGCTGTTGCGGCCGGGTCTGTGTAAAAGAGAATCCGGATCGGGTTCGATGGCAGGGACAGGCCCGTCGCACCGCCAGTTCCGAATGCGACGCCGGCAATGCGAGTGTTCGCGAACTCCGGGGCACGGAGTGTGAGGCGAACGATCTCCGAGAACGCGACGGTTACGATGGCAAGATAGTCGGCACGAAGCCGGATCGCCGGCAACGCTGCGAGGCCGCCGACGACCCCAGTCACGAGGATAGCAGCCACAATGGCGACCGGGAGCGGCAGCCCGAAGCCGGGCGGACTGGCCGTCACTGGGGCGGTCAGTATCCCCATCGTGTACACACCGATCGCCATGAACCCGGCCGCACCGAGATTGAACAGGCCCGCGTACCCCCACTGGAGGTTCAGTGCGAGCGCTAACATGGCATAGATAGCTGAGAGGAACGCGACACGACGGAGCGTGTTGACGGTACCGTTCAGCTGGAACCCGAGGACGACACTGAAAAGCGCGTACAGTCCCCCGATCGCGAGAGCAAGCGCGACAAGCAGGCGCACGTCATTGTTGCCAAGCCAGCCCTCAGCCCGCGCCTGAATGGAACCCGTACTCATGCCGTCGTCCTCCCACTGAACAGACCCGACGGGCGCACGAGCAGCATGACGATCATAATGACGAATGCCGCAACCAGGAGGAAGCTAGCCGGGATCCAGACGAGTGCGAGTCGACTCGCGATGCCGAGGATGACCCCACCGACCATTGCGCCGTAGATCGATCCGACACCGCCGAGAATGACCGCTGCGAACACCAGTAACAGCAGGTCCCACCCCATTGTAACTGTGAGCGTTCCCTGCTGTAACGCGATAAGAAAGCCTGCACACCCAGTAAGCCCGCCGCCGATAATCCATGTGAGCTTGACGACGCGTTCCGTTGGGATGCCCGTGACTTTTGCGAGGTCTTTGTTCGCGGCCATCGCACGCATGGCCGTGCCGATCTTGGTGTACTGGAGCAGAATGTGCGTGCCGAGCATCAGGAGTGCGGCGACGACGACCAGCGTAATCTGGTGCCCACCGAACGTGACGCCCGCGATGGTAAATTGGGGGATATTGCCGCCTGTCAGCCCGCGACTGTCAGTCAGGAACGAAAAGGTGAGGAAATTACGAAGGAACAGTGCGACGCCGACACTGGCGATCATCAGCGTCACGCCATCGGCACTGCGCATCGGTTTGAATACGATTCGATCCAGCAAAAGCGAGAGGGCGGCTGTGAGGGCCGCGGCGACGAGCAATCCAGCCAAAAGCGCCAGTGGGGTATTGACGACGTTTATTCCAAGCTCATTCGAACCGACTGCGATCGGGCCGCCGATGAGGACGAGCGCTTCGGCAGAGAATTCACCCAGCCCTGCAACCAGAAACGCCGTCGCCCATCCGGCGAACGCACCGCTCGTAATCAAGTCACCGTGGGCAAAGTTCGCGAAATTGAGGATACTGTACGTCATCGAGAGGCCGACACCGGCCAGTCCAAGCGACATCCCAAGCACCAGTCCGTTCCAGAGATAACTCATGAGGTCTGTGACGACGATTGTTCCAGTGCCTAACTGTCGAAGGATGTCGAATACGAGAAACACGCCGATAACGGCGAATATAACGAGTACTGGGCGGTTGTATAGTAGATTCTGTCCACGGCTGTAGTAGTCTCGTGCCGCCATATTATCGTGCTCTGTACCCAGTGTTAAAAATCTTGATGTAAAATCGTCATAGAATCACAGGGAACCGAAAATATACGCCCGTTTCATGCTAGTATCACACACGGTAATGTCCAACATATGTCAGACATTGTGACTAAATCAGGCGAGCTTTGCAACCGCAGGGGTTGATACCAGGGTTCAGCGTTGATACCAGGGGTCAGTACACAACCGCGGGCGCATACGCTCCCGACTTCGGCAGTGCTTGCTTGAAGCGCATATGTATCTATGTCCACGACGAGAAATATGAAACCGATTGCCGGAAGGCGAAGTCAGTCGCGAGTCCCTGCTGGCGCGCTACAGAGAATCCGTGACCGTTCCCATCACTTCCAGCGCCTCTTTCAGTTCAGCTGTGCTCGTGGCATACGAGATTCGCGCCTGTCCCTCACCGCTCGGCCCGAATGCCTCGCCAGGAACCACGATGACGTCGTTGTCCAGCATCTTCTGGGTCCACCCGTCCGGGACGTGGGGCATCGCGTAGAACGCTCCCTTCGGCACTGGTGTGTCGAGGCCGATATCCTCCAACCCATCGAGAAGCACGTTTCGACGCTCCTCGAAGGCCGACACCATCTCTCGCACCGGTTCCTGTGGGCCGGTAAGCGCCGCTTCGGCAGCGTACTGCGATGGGGCACTGGCACACGCCTGCACGTACTGGTGCACCCGTAACATCCGTTCGATTCGCTCCGAACTGGCCGCCACCCACCCGAGCCGCCACCCCGTCATCGAGTACGTTTTCGAGCACGCGCTGGCCTGAATTACCCTATCGGAGCTAGCGAACTCCGCCGGTGAGTGGTGTTCACCGTCGAAGACGATCTTCTCGTAGACCTCGTCGGAGAGGCAAATGACTTCGTGCTCATCCGCTAGCCGCGCGAACTCCGCCATATCTCGCTTCGATTGCACCGCACCGGTCGGGTTCGCAGGACTGTTAACAATAAACAGAGACGTGTTGTCCGTAATGGCATCCTCCACAGCAGCGGGGTCGAGGGTCAGGTCATCTCTGAGTTCGACCCGCTTTGGTTCGCCGCCGGCGAGTAGCACCAGTTGTTCGTAGGCCAGAAACCCGGGGTCGGGGCAGAGCACTTCGTCACCTGGCTGGACGTGGGCTTCTATGGCGACGTGAATCGCCTCGCTTGCGCCGGCAGTGGCGATGATGTTTTCGGGCGGTATGTCCTGTCCGTTGTCGGTGGCGTAGCGTTCACTGATGGCGTCTCTGAGTTCTGGAATGCCCTTGTTGGACGTGTATGAGTCGCCCATCCCATCCTGAATCGCACTCGTCGCTGCCTCCCGGGCGTGTTCTGGAGTTGGGAAATCAGGCTGACCGAGACCCAGATTTATTGCGTCTTCGCCTGCCGCCTCGAAGACTTCTCGGATGCCGCTGATATCCATCTCTTCGACGCGTGCTGCGTACTGAGACATCAGTTCATGAGTATAACGGTATTTGATTATAGTCTTTCGGTTGTACGACAGGTGCCGTCGCTTCAACCTTGCCAGACAGTATGATGAATAGGTTCTATCTGAGCCACGGCAATGGTACAAAATCCACTTAGACTGTCGTACCTGAGGGGCAATTGTAGTCAGAGGAGAAAGACCAGTGGTATTTCGGTTACACCTCCACCTGTTCGATATTCTCTGTGCCGTCCTCCGTGTACCTGAAGTAGTTGTACACGGCGCTGGCCAGATCCCCGTTGTCGTCGAACTCGACTGGGCCCGAGACGCCCTGGTAATTGATTTCGTTCCCGTCGGCCGCCAGCGAAACACCCTCTCCAAGGTTTTCGGGTCCGACTGTTTCGCCGCCGGGATCTGTGACTGCCCGCATTTGGTCGCGGATTGCGGTCCCGTCGTCTTCACCGGCTGCCGCGCGTGCCAGCAGCAGAACTGCCGCGGCGTCGAACGACTGCTGATTGAACGGTCCCGGTGCAGAGCCGTACTCCTCCTCGTATGCAGATCTGAAGTACTCGATCCCCGGTCCGGCCGAGGACGGATTGGTCCCGCGAACGTTTGTCATGTCGTGGCCCACATTCCCGGGCAAGTCATCGGCCCTGAGTCCGTCCGGCACCAGGATATCCATGTCCGCTCTGTCGAAGTTCTCGTAGAAGTTCCGGAAGATCTTGTTCCCACTCTCCGGATAGCCGATAATCACGAGCGTCTCCGGGTCACCGTCAAGCACGTTCTGCAACTGGGAGGTGTACGAGGACCGACCCGCCGAGTACGAGACCTGATTCAGGACCTCACCACCGTACTCCTCCTCGAACGTCTTCGTGAATCCGTTCGACAGGCCGTTCCCGTACGCGTTGTTGAGAAAGAGGATAGCTGCGCTCTCCTTCTCGAGCCGTTCGGCCGCTATCTGTGCCAGCAGTGACCCCTGCAACTTGTCCGTGGGGGGCGTCCGGTACACGAAGTCGTTATCCTCCAGTGACGTGACATCCGGCGACGTCGCCGATGGTGAGCACATCACGGTCTGGTTCGGAATTGCGACGTTCTCCGCGACCTGCAGTGTCACCGATGACGCCAACCCCCCGCAAATCATCGGGTAGCCACCGTTCACGAGGGCTTCCGCACCACTCACACCCCGACTGGGCTTGGTCTCCGTATTCTCAAACTGCGTATCGACTGAGAACCCGTTGTCCGCGTCTCGGACCTGTTTTACGGCTAGTTCTGCTGCGTCCCGAATCGCAGGACCCACTTCGGACAATCCACCTGTGACTCCCATTAGGATACCCATGCTGATGGTGTTCTCGCTGCCACCATCACCACCATCTGCCGAACAGCCTGCAAGTCCGACAGCGCCTGCGGCACCAATGCTCTTCATGACAGTTCGACGGCTGACTGTATCGTGCATCGCAACACTACCCATGACACCATCTTTCGTGATAAACGTTATTATGAACCGAAGCGGTTCTGCTCAGAGACGAAACGGGCCCTGAGAGGGACGAGTCCGATCCGAGCTGATCTCGAACACAGCGATACGCAGAAGACTCTCAACAGACGTGCCTGTATTGTCAACGCTGTCGTGTGCGCACCGCGCCAGTGCCGATACTCGTTCGAAACATACGAACGGTGTCGGCGACAGGGCGTTCGACGTACCCTATAACCGTTACAGCGCACTTCTGGCCCAGATAGGTACGGGTAGCCGATGCGAGAGTGCTGGTTTGAGCGTCCAATCGAGCACCAGCACCGGACTAGCCATACCGAATGCGCAGTCCGGTTCTCGTATCGGAATGGGCTCTCAAATTCGGCGATCAGTCGTCACTCTCCGCTCGGACAGGCAGCTATCCAGAGGACTCTAGTATATAAATCAATCGTAGATCGTAATGGTTCGAATTATTCGAACGGACTCACAGCCACGCTCACTGAACCTTCGGTATGTAGTTCGGTGAATGAGTCCCCAGCTGCTACGGACTCCCCAGAACCGCTACTGCCTCTACAGCATTGAAGAACCGATAGTTCCGCTCCAAAGAAGGGTTATTCGTCGATGTAAATAACAAAGATATGAGGACAATGACAACCGAGCCTGCACAGCAGGGTACTGTTACATCTATATGAGTGTAACACTATGCGAAAATCGTGCGACAAACGCTGTTACAACAGTAACGCTGTAATCCGCCAACCGTAGTATCCAATACTCCAAGGTTCAGGTGTCTTACTCAGTAGGTGAAGTCAAACTTAGAAGGTCTTTACCGACAATTTTCCTAATTTATCCTTTCAGTCAGTATATGAATCTAGGGAGTCTGCACTGGAATTTACTCTGTTCTAACTATTAGAACAGTTTTCGGGAGCAATAACAAGGAATCCGAGCGGTCAAAGGACCGAGTCCGCTAGAAACTGGTACTATGACTTTGTCGAATTACTTGAACACCGCGGCAGGACATCGAGTTTCGCAGGGCCCCGAATAGTACGTCCGTTCACCGGGATTGGTGCAACGTTGACCCCAAACTCTATATCTTGGGAGTTACCCACAGTGGGACGTAACGCGATAATGACTCTCAAATTCACTACCCATGACTGAAACAGGAAAGCGCCTTGTCGAAGAACTGGACGAGCAAGGCGTCGAGTACGTCTTCGGATATCCCGGCGGTCGTGCCATCGAGATTCTCGATCACGTCCCGGAGGCCGACGTCGAGATGGTCCGACCACGCGATGAGCGCGAAGCCAGCGTCATGGCCGAAATGCACGGGCGACTCACCGGCAACCCCGGGGTCCTCGCGGGGCAAGGCCCCTGGATCGGCAGCCTCGGCGCAATCGGCCAGATGGAGGGCAAGCTCGCTTCGTCACCGATGGTCGTTATCACCGAGGCCAGCGAGCGTGGCGACTATTCCACACTCGCGCCGTACCAGCAGGCTCGCGGTGACTACGGCGGGCTGGACCTGCCGTCAGCACTCGACGCCTACACCAAGGAAAACTGGTTCCCGCGCTCACCGACGGAGACGGTGCGAAGCCTCCAGCTCGCGTTCAAACACGCGACTGCCGGCCGGCCGGGGCCAACGGCAATAATCCTCGACGGCGATGCCGTCACCGAGGAGATGCCCGAAGACCCGATTCCGCCGGTCTGGGACGGTCACGATCAGGTGCAAAACTGGGAATCGCGACCGGCCCGCGAGGACGTCCAGACAGCGATAACAGCCCTGAGCGAGGCCGACCGACCGGTCATCATCGCCGGCAACGGCGTTCACGCGGCCGACGCCTACGACCAGCTCGAAACTGTCGCTGAGGCTACTGATGCCGTCGTCACTACCTCCTATCTCGGCAAGTCCACGTTCCCCGAAACCCACGACCTGGCCGCGGGCGTTATCGGCTCCTTCGGGCACGAGGGCGCAAATCAGGTCGTCAGCGAGGCAGACGTCCTCCTCGTCGTGGGTTGTCGCATGAACCCGATGGACACGAACTGGCAGTCCCCGGAGTTCATCCGACCCGACGAGCAGACAATCATCCACGCTGACATCGACACACGCAACGCTGGCTGGGTCTACCCCGCAGATGTTGCACTCATCGGTGACGCCGCACAGAGCCTCGACGACCTGGCGGCAAACCTCCCCGAGAGCGCTGGAAACGACTGGGCGCGCGACCGTGCGGCCGCGGCGCAGGAGTCGTTTTACGCCCCCAGATGCGAGTCGGACGCGTCGCCAATCAAGCCACAGCGGGCGGTCAAAGAGATAGAGACAGTGGTTGATTCGGAGACCATCGTGACCGCAGACTCGGGCAACAACCGATTCTGGTTGCTGAACTACCTCCAGACACCGGACACCGGGACCTACTACGGCAGCGGTGGCGTCGGCGCGATGGGATGGGCAACGCCAGCCGCGGTGTCCGCCGCCATCACGACGGAGAAAGATGTCATCGCCGTCGCCGGCGACGGTGGCTTCACGATGACGATGACGAGTGTGGAGACAGCCGTCGAGAACGGCGTCGCGCCCACGTTCGTCGTCCTCAACGACACCAGCCTGGGGATGGTCCGTCAGATGCAACACGAGGCGGGCGACATCGCTGGCGTCGAGTTCCACGACACCGACTTCGTGAAAGCGGCCGAGGCGTTCGGCGCTGAAGCGACACGAGCCGTGACGCCTGCTGAACTCGGGGATGCACTCGCCGAAGGGACCAGCGTCGATGTCCCGTTCGTCATCGACGTCCGCATCGACCGCGACGAAGAGATGGTCGAGTCCCTCCAATCGTCGTTCTACGAGGAAGTCGGCGGACTGCACGAATGACGTCCCAGACACGGGTTAGCAAAGAATATAAATCAACCACGGAACACACACTGATATGACAATGACAGATACGACGGTGCTTGTCACTGGTGGAACCGGCTTCCTCGGCTCGTATGTGGTCGAGGACCTCATCGAACACGGCCACGACGTCGTCGCCTACGACCTCTCGACGGACGACCACATCCTATCGAAGTTGGGTGTCGCCGACGACGTGACCATCCGGCGCGGTGATGTCTCCGAGGCGACGGATGTGATTCGTGCCGTCAAAGAGACGGGGACGACACACATCGTTCACCTCGCGGCACTGCTGACGAACACAGCACGGGACAACCCGCGGGCTGGCCTCGATGTCAACATCAGGGGGACGAACAACGTCTTCGAGGCCGCACGCACCCTCGACGACCAGATCGAGCGTGTCACCTGGGCCTCCAGCGCGGCGGTGTACGCGCCGCCACACAACTACGCCGCCGAGTACGTCGACGAGAGCGAACTCGTCTATCCTGACACGCTCTACGGCGCGACCAAGGAGTACAACGAACATCAGGCCCGTGTCTACCACGAGGACTACGGTGTTGACCACGTTGGACTCCGTCCGACAGTCGCGTACGGCCCCTACCGCGAAACCGGTGGGTCGGCGTTCCTCGCAAACATCATCGAGAAGCCGGCACTCGGCGAACCGTTCAGCGTCGAGTACGGTGATCAGGTGATCGACTGGCAACACGCCCGCGATATCGCACAGGCGTTCCGGAAAGCAACGTTCGTCGACGAGGACGATCTCAGCCAGCGCATCTACAACGTCCGCGGCGTCCTCGCGACGATCCGTGAAGCCGCCAACGCTGTCCGGGAAATCGTTCCGGACGCCGACCTCGATGTCTCCGACGAGGGCGAACTCCCCTGGACCCAGAATCTCGATATGACCGCTGCGCAGAACGATCTCGGCTACGAGGTCGAGTACGACCTCGAATCCGGGTTCCGGTCCTACATCAACACCCTCCGGGAAGAGAACGGGCTCGAATCGCTCTGATACACCAGTCCTGCCGTCGCTGTGTGACGTGCGTACCGTGGGTGCTTGCGTTTGTCCCGTATCGGCCGGAGTGAACCCAGTGTTTGATTAGGGACCTGCCTGTACGCATACGTGATGTACGAGCGCGACTTCATGGAAGGAACGCGTGGCACCATGGCCGTCGACTGGGAAGAGCGGATCGACGTCCAGCGGATGCGACGCGAGCGCAAAGAGCGAGCCCTCGACCGACTGCAGGACTCCGAACTGGGGTCGATGCTGCTTATCAATGACCCGAATGTCCGGTACGTCACTGGGCTGGCGATGACTGGCGGGAGCGGGGCAGATCACTACACGCTCCTGACCGAAGACGGCGACGTGGTCCACTGGGACACTGCGGACCACGCATCGAACCAGCGGTTCAACTGTCCCTGGCTCGACGATATCCGGTATGCCTGTCCCGGACTCGGCAACGTTCCCCGGGCGTCAGGCAGCGCTTCCGCGCGCGACTGGCTCAAAGACAAGATGGCCGAGACGGTGTACACCGCCATGGAAGAGTACGGTGTCGATCGGGAGCCGATGGGTATCGACGTGGGGAACGGGACACTCATCGAGAAGTTCGAGGACCGCGGCGTCGATGTCGACACCAGTGCAGCGACCGATATCATGCTCGACGCGCGGAAGACCAAAACCCGCGACGAGGTCGAGTGTCTGCGACAGGTCGCTGCTATCTGTGAGGCAGGCTTCCAGAGGATTACGGAGAGTGCGAAGCCAGGCAAGCGCGAATCGGAAGTCTGGGGCGACACGGTCGGCGAACTCTGGGGCCACGGCGCGATGGCCCAGGGCGGCTACGTGACCTCTGGTCCGAACACCTGGCCGAAACATCAGGCGAACACGACCGACCGAATGATCCGGCCGAACGACCTCGTCTACGCGGATTTCTACAACATCGGCTATCTGGGCTATCGCTCCTGTTACTACCGGACGTTCAGCATGGGTGAACCGACGCAGGCACAGAAAGACGCCTACGAAAAGGCGCGTGACGACCTCTACGACGTCCTCGAACGAATCGAGCCGGGGGCCACGACCGACGAGATCTGCAAAGGATTCCCCGACAGAGAGGGTGAGCATATGGACTGGTACGACGCCGACGAGTTCTGGCAGATGACGACCAACCACTGGGCGCATGGGCTGGGGCTACAGCTCTACGAGACGCCGCTCATCTGGCGCGGGCTCTCGCCGGACCACCCGATCGAAATCGAGGAGGGTATGACGATGGCTGTCGAGACGATGCAACCCGCAGAGCGACAGGGCGTCCGCGTCGAAGAGATGGTCGTTGTCCGCGAGAACGGCGTTGAGATCCTCAGCGAATGGCCCGTTTCGGAGATCACGCGGATAGACTACTGACTGGCAGGCATCTTGGCCGGTCTCACGCACTGTCTGGTCGCCGGCGTGCCACTACCGTTAAGTCGGTCGCGCCGTTACGGAAATTTATGCAACTGGGAACAGGCCTGTTTACCTGTCAGCAGCGCCCGGACGACGACCGCGAAACCAGCGATATTTACGACGAAATGCTCGAACTGGGGGAAGTTATCGACAACGCGGGTCTCGATAGCGCCTGGGTCTCAGAGCATCACTTCCTCGACGACGACTATCTGTCGGGCGTCACACCGGCGCTTGGGGCGTTAGCCGCAGTCACCGACGACATCGAAATCGGGTCCTGCATCGCACTCGCGCCGCTGTACGATTCGATCCGGCTCGCCGAGGATATCGCAACGGTGGACCAGATCTCCGGTGGCCGAACGACGCTCGGGATGGCAATCGGGTCCAACGTCTCCGAGTTTGACGCCTTCGGGATTCCTGACGACGAACGGGCCGAGCGGCTAGCCGATACGGTCGACACACTTCGAGGGGCCTGGTCTGACGGGCCGCTCGGCTACGAGCCGGAATTCCATGACATCTCGTCGGACGTCACTGTGACACCGAAACCTGCACACGACGTTCCCCTCATGCTCGGTGGGGCGTCGCGGCCTGCCGTCCGGCGAGCCGCCCGGACCGCTGACGCATGGTGTGCCCCGTCGTCGCTGTCAGTCGATGGCGTCCGCAAGCGTGTCGAGGATATCCGTAACGTCCGTGACGACGAGGATATCGAGGGCGACTTTCAGGTGTACGTCCTCCAACACGGGTTCGTCGGAGACTCCCGCGAGGACGCGTGGGAGCGGATGCGCGACGGCTACCTCTACATCCAGCGCCGGTACGAGGAGATATTCTCCGGCGAGACCGTTGCGGAACTGGACGAAGACCGCAAGCAGGAACTCAAAGAGCAGGCTATCTTCGGGACACCCGAGCAAGTCACCGAAGAACTCGAAACGTACCGCGAGGCGCTGGGCGACGACATACACTTCATCTTCCGGACGTATCACCCGGGAACCGGAACGCAGGAGATGGTCGAGTGTATCCGGCGGCTGGGTGAAGAGGTGCAGCCGAAGATCAGCTAAGACTGACACGTCGTGTCGGTGACTGCCGAGACGCCAGACGCAGTCCGGACCGAAGGGGCTGAGACACCATGAGCGCCAGTGAGTCCCTCGGTACCGCCCGTGTGGTCCGGCACCGTGTGAACACCAATACTTATTTCCCCTGATGAAAAACCGGTTGAATGAGTATGGACATCGAAGCGTTCTTCGAGAACATGCCGTTTGCCGACCTGCTCGATATCGAAATAACCACAGTCGACAACGGGTACGCCGAAGGGCATATCCAAATGCGCGAAGAGCTGTCGTGGAACGAAGAGCAGATAATGGCCCACGGCGGCGTCACGTTCACGCTCGCAGACACCGTTGGCGGGGCCGCGCTCGTGTCTCTCGTCGACCAGCCGGTGCCGACCATCGATATGCGCATCGATTACCTCGAAGCCGGGACAGGGGACCTCCGAGCAGAGGCGGATGTGGTTCGCCACGGCGGTGACGTTGGCGTCGTCAGCGTCGAAGTGTACGCTGAAGACGGCACACAGGTCGCGGACGCACGCGGCGTCTACAAGACGGGGTAGCGCAACCAGACGGGGTCGCTCAACTGCAGCGACTGCACAGCTTCCGACACTGTCACAGCCACTTGAATCCAATGTCAGATTCACTCACAGCACTCGACGAGGTACGGTACGAACCGAGCGAGACGTTCGTGACCGAGAGCAACGTCTACGCGTTCATGCAAGCGCACGGCATCGAGACCTTCGAAGAACTCCACAGGCGGACGGTCACCGATATCGACGGTGAGCCGGCGTCCGGACTTGACTGGTTCTGGGACGAGATAGTCGACTATCTCGACCTGGAGTTTTACGAGGCGTACGAGCAAGTCCGCGATGACACAGATGGTCCGCAGTTCACGGACTGGTACGTCGGTGGGGAACTCAACATCGCGCACAACGTCGTCGACCGTCACGCGGCCCCAGATTCAGAGACCCGAGATACCGTCGCGACAATCTGGGAGGGTGAAAACGGGACAGTCCGTAAAATAACCTATCACGAACTCCACCAACAGGCCAATCGCGTCGCCAATGCACTCGAAGAGCGCGGTGTCGGACCCGGTGACACCGTCGGGCTGTACATGCCGATGGTCCCGGAAATCGTCCCATTGCTGTATGGCTGTTTCAAAGTAGGTGCGATTGCCGTCCCTATCTTCTCCGGCTTCGGGGTCGACGCGACAGCAACTCGCATCGAAGACGCCGAGTGTTCAGTCCTGTTCACCGGTGATGGTTTCTACCGCCGGGGAAGCGAAATCGACCTGAAGTCGGCCGCAGACGAGGCTATCGAAGCGGCGGGCCACGTAGAGCACACAATCGTCTACAATCGGCTGGGTTCTCGGGAATCCACTCTCTCGTGGGACCCCGCTCGTGACGAATGGTGGGCGGATGCAGTCGGTTCCCAAACTGCCGACTACGAGACCCAGTCGCTCCCCGCCGACCACGAGTCGATGCTGCTGTACTCATCTGGGACAACAGGCAAACCGAAGGGCATCGTCCACACGCACGCCGGCGGGCTCGTCCAGCCGGCGAAGGAAATCTTCTTTTCGTTCGACCACAAGCCCGCAGACCGGTTTTTCTGGGTCTCGGACATCGGCTGGATGATGGGGCCGTGGACGCTGATCGGCAATCACGCCCACGGTGGCACCGTCTTCCTGTATGAGGGGGCCCCCGACTATCCCGAGCCGGACCGGTTCTGGGAAATGATCGACACCCACAATCTGTCGGTGTTCGGGATTTCACCGACGGCGATCCGTTCGCTACAGAAACACGGCGACGAGTGGCCGGATGGGCACGACCTTTCGACGTTGCGCCTGCTGGGTTCAACTGGCGAGCCGTGGGACCCGGACTCCTGGGAGTGGTTTCTGGAGAACGTCGGCGACGGCACGACACCGATTATGAACATCTCCGGCGGAACGGAGATATTCGGCTGTTTCCTGCAACCGACGCCGCTGCATTCGCTGAAGCCGGGGACGCTTGGTGGTCCGGCGCTCGGCATGGACATCGACATCGTCGATGCACAAGGGGAATCCGTTGCCGAAGCCAACGAGAAGGGGTATCTGGTCTGTCAGTCGTCAGCGCCGTCGATGACAAAGTCGCTGTGGAGCGGTGACGAGCGGTACCTCGAAGAGTACTGGTCGCGGTTCGGCGATATGTGGGACCACGGCGACTGGACACAGAAAGACGAGGACGGCTTCTGGTTCTTACACGGTCGGTCGGACGACGTGCTCAACGTCGCCGGCCGGAAGGTCGGCCCGGCCGAGGTCGAGAGCGCACTCATCGAACACGATGCGGTCAACGCCGCTGTTGCCATCGGTGCGGACGACAAAACGAAGGGGACCGCGGTTGTCACATACGTCATCCTCAACGAGGAGTACGAGGCGTCAGACGACCTTCGAGAGACGTTGCGCGCGCAGGTCGGGACCGCGCTCGGCAAGCCGTTCCGACCGCGTGAACTCCACTTCGTCGACGCGTTCCCGAAGACCCAGTCGGGAAAGATTGTCCGTCGAATCGTTCAGAACGTCTACGAGGGGACAGCACTGGGGGACCTCTCGAGTATCGAAAACCCCGACGCGATCGACGAAATCGACAACGCGCGCTGAGATAATTCCTGATCTGGTTGCGACTGTCTACAGATACAGGCAAACGCGAGGACGTCGCCGATCTCGCTACGATACTATCGAACCGCGGCGGCGGACGGAAGCGCGGCCGGGTCTAGCTAAAACTCACACCGACATCGTGCATATCCTCGTTGTATCGAGCGATATTGATGAGCAGTGGCGTCAGACTCTCGACCTCCGTAGCGTTCGATAGCGGCCCAGCAGGGATCGGTCGGACGCCCGCAAGGTCATCAGTTAGCGTCACGACTCGTTCACTGACCGCCGGGTCGTCCGCGACCACCAGCGTATCCACATCGAGCGTGGCCTCCAGATCCGCTAGCCGGTCCGCGGCGAGGTTGTGGAACGCGCCGGCCACTGGAACAGATTCAGGGGCTCGCTCCGCGACAAACTCAGTAACGCTCCCTGTCGACGGTGGTCGGTAGTGAAGTCCATCCCCATCGCCGTTCATTCCGACGGCGGGGCTAATGAGCAGTTGGTCTGAGAGCACGTCATCTTCTGCCAGTGCTTCAACTGTATCGCCGACGTGGTGTGGCGGAATAGCCAGGATAACCACGTCTGCACCGGCCGCAGCGCTACTGTTGTCTGTCCCGTTGATTCCAGTCTCGACGCCGTGCTCGGACAGTCGTTCTTCGTACGTGCTCGCTCGCTCGGTGGCTTTCGCAGCGTCCCGCGAGCCGATCGTAATCGTGTGGTCCGTGTCCGAGGCAAACTGCATTGCGAGCCCCTCACCGATGTCACCAGTACCGCCCAGTATTGCTAACTCCATGCGCTTGCATAACGCCCCTTGAAACAAGAAGGTTTGTCCTGTCACGCGAATCGCTGACTACCATCGTTGCTGCCGGCAGACGAGAGCCGAGCGCGTCAGCAATGTGAAGACCACCCAGTGCCAAACGCGAACGGTTATTCGACCCAGACTGTCTTTTTGTTGACGAACTCTTTGATTCCCATCTCCGAGAGTTCACGGCCGTAGCCGGCGTCTTTGATGCCGCCGAACGGGACCCGCGGATCTGATTTGGTCATCTCGTTGATGTAGACACAGCCCGCGGAGACCTCTCGTGCCAGCCGCTGGCCGCGTTCCCGGTCCGCAGTCCAGAGGCTCGCACCCAGCCCGAAACGGGTGTCGTTCGCGACTGCGATTGCTTCCTCTACATCGGCGACCTCGTAGACGGTCGCCACTGGGCCGAACGTCTCCTCGGTGTCAGCGGGGCACCCTGAAGGAATGTCAGTCAGTACTGTCGGTGGGTAGAACGCACCGGCCCGGTCAAGCGGCTCGCCCCCAGTCAACAGCGTTGCACCGGCGTCGACGCTGGTCTGTACCTGGTCGTGGAGTTCGGCCATGAGGTCAGGGTCAGCCTGTGGACCGACATCAGTTTCGTCGGCCATCGGGTCGCCGACAGTGAGGTTTTCGAAGGCAGCGACGAGTCGCTCAACGTACTCCTCGTAGACGTCTGTGTGAACGATGAAGCGCTTGGCGGCAATGCACGATTGTCCGCCGTTGAGCGTCCGTGCTTGTACCCCAGTCTCAACGGCAGCGTCGAGGTCCGCGTCGTCGAGGACCATAAACGGGTCAGACCCACCGAGTTCCAGCACAGTCTTTTTCAGGTGTTTGCCGGCCGTTTCGGCGACGGCGCGCCCAGCGGGACCACTTCCGGTAAGCGTCGCCGCGCGAACGCGTTCGTCTGCGAGAACGCCGTCGACATCGCTGGAACCGACCAACAGCGTTTGGAATGCGCCTTCGGGATAGCCCGCTTCGGTAAACACCTCTTCGAGCGCGAGCGCACACCCGGGAACGTTCGAGGCGTGTTTGAGGAGGCCGACGTTGCCGGCAGTGAGATAGGGCGCGGCAAAGCGAACGACCTGCCAGAACGGGTAGTTCCAGGGCATCACCGCGAGTACCGGCCCGAGCGGGTCGTGGACCGTCTTTACTTCTGTCCCCGGCGGGCTGGGGTGGTGCTCATCGGAGAGATATTTGTGCGCGTATTCAGCGTAGTGGTCACACGCCCAGGCACACTTTTCGACTTCAGCGACGGCCTGAGTGATGGGTTTGCCCATCTCCCGGGTCATCAGCTCTGCGTACCGCTGTTTGTTCTCCCGGAGGACCTCACCAGCGTTTACGAGCAATTGCTCGCGCTCACGCAACGGAACATCACGCCACTCCTCGAACGTCGCTGCGGCTCGGTCCAGTTTCCGTTCGACCGTGTCGTCATCATCCGGGTCATACACGTCTAGCCGCTCACCCGTGGCTGGGTTGACTGACTCCATATCGGTTCAGTCTTCGGCGTCACACGTACATTAATCTTTACTGACCTAACTAATCTGATAGACGACAGCGTTAGCTTTTATATTCATAGGTCAGAAATGTGCTGATGATGTACAAGCACGTAGCCCTGTTAGTCAGACAGGACGGCATGTCTCACGAGGAGTTCGTCGACTACTGGCAGACCAATCACACGCCGATTGCAAAGGACATCGAGGGCGTGGTTCGCTACCAGCAAGTCCTTCCAACAGAACCAGCACACGCCGAATTCGACGGACTGGCGGAGCTGTACTTCGAGACGCTTGCGGACCTGCACGAGGCGCTGGGTAGTCCCGGCTCCCGTGACTATGACCCCACGAAAGCGGTCGCCGCGAAGGCCCGCGAGGACGTGAACAACTTCCTTGCTGTCGAGGAGCGGCCGCGTATTATCGGCGAAGAGATCGTCCAGAAAGACGAGGTCGACGGCGACACCGACGGCCTCTACAAGCACTCGGCGTTTCTCGTCCGGCAGGACGACATGACACACGATGAGTTCGTCGACTACTGGCAGAGCAACCATACACCGATTGCCCGCGAAATCGAGGGCGTCGTCAAGTACAATACGGTCATCCCCACTGACCCCGAGAACGCCGAGTTCGACGGCGTCGCCGAACTCTACTTTGACGACCTCGAGAAGCTATACGACGCGCTCGGCAGCGAAGGGTCGCGGGATTACGCGCCCGACAAAGGGAAAGCGAAAGCGGCACGCGAGGACGTGGATAACTTCTTGGCTATCGACGAGCGGCCCCGGTTTATCGGCCAGGAACAGCTCGTCCAGGACGAGGGGTAGTATGCCCGACTACGAGGAGCAAGTCACGGAGGCGTTCCCGGAACTCGACTACATCTCGTCGGACAGCCTCCGCAGCAACGTCATCGAGGCGTGGACACTCGCGCTCGACCGAGGTGGCTGGCGCGACATTACCGATATCCCCTACGCCTGGAACATCCACGAAGTAACCAACGTCAGGCACGTCCGCGGTGTCACCAGAATCGCACGGGAATCCGCTATCGAGCAGCAGGAGTTCCACGGTGCCGACCCCGATATGGACGTCATCGTGGCAGCCACACTACTCCACGACGTCGGAAAGTGCTACGAGTACGTCGACTTCGTCGAGGACGAGAAGCTACTCGACCCGGACCCGAAATACGCAACCGAAGAGGTCCCACACTCCCTGTCGGGCTATGCACTCGCACACGAGGTCGGCTGTCCGCTGGCGGTCCAACGAGCGATTCCGCACTTTATCGGCGAGATCCCGACGCGGACACTGGAAGCCGAACTCGTCAAGAGTGCGAACTCCGCGTCCTCGAACGCGATTACGCAGTCAACGATGGGCATCACGCTGCAGGAGTGGGTCGATGAGTACTCCCAGACGTAGCCACTGGCGCGAACGATAGCGCGCTCTGCTAAGGCGTCGACCGGCGAAATTAGTCCATTTGCGATCACTGGTCGGAGGTATGCTATCTCCCCTTCAAAGTTCGCTGACACCTTCGGGTTCGACGGTACGCGGAGACACTAACCACGATTACCCTCACTCGCATTTCGAGCGGGCGGGGCGGGACGACGCAGCGCGTCCACTGTCCGTGCGGCAATGAGTCGAGACCACATCGTCAGTCTCCGAACGCGTTTTGGGGGACAACCGAAGAGATAGCTGTGCATTCAATAACAAAACTGTCGACCGCTTCGAACGTGCTCTGGGATTCAGCAGCTAAATAATGTGTACGGAAGCAGTTTTGAGGGTTTCATTTTGAGGGTTCAATGTATTTCTACGCTCTCAACAGATACTTACGTCTAAACATGCCGTAGGTATCTTCATATAACAATATTGTCGACATAAATGCCTCCAGAGAAGCCCGGCTTCGAATTTTCTCGTCAAAAGAGTGCCTAAGGCGATTATTTATGTAGAAATGCGGAGGGGATACCACTCTCTCAAGTGAATATGCACATATCGATGGTATGCTGCAGCTTATGTGCTGAATTCGATGTACGATTTGATAGTCTCCGGTGACTCCTCGAATGCGTCTGCAAACTCCGACACCGAACACTGGGTCGTCATGATAGACGCAAGGAACCAGTCCGGGTATTCTGCAAGTGTGTTACGAGCGCGTTTGTAATGCCGGACGTTGGAGTTCACGCTCCCGAGCAACGCTTTGTTCTGGAGGACCAACTGCCTGTGAAGCGCTCCACCGTTGACAGTAAATTCCCAGTCCTCAGGGATGCCAAGGAGGACCCCGACTCCGTTCGCATCGAGTGCCTCGACCGTCGAAAACGCGTGTTTTGCGTGCCCCGTCGCCTCGAACACCAGATCCATCGGCTCGTGGACATCGGGTATCTCGTCGACGGCCGTCTGTCGAGAATTAACGTAGGTAGCCCCCAGTTCCTCGATAATGTCGATGGTCGGGTCCGGCCGTTCACGACGGCCGAGACAGTACGTCCGCTCACACCGGTCTGCAAGCATCGCCAATGTGAGCAGTCCTAGCGGTCCGTTTCCGAGGACGAGTCCGGAAGCATTCTGCCACTCGAAGGTCGACCTGGAACGCTGTGCCAACTCGAGTGCCTTTTCGGCATTGCTGATTGGTTCGACCAGAAATCCGACATCCGCCAGCGATTCCGAGATCGGGACGAGAAACGATGCGGGTGTGGTGAAGTACTCGGCCATGTAGCCGTGCGCCCCCGCAATCCCCCGTTCGACATACTCACCTGGTGGAGCCATATCGGGCTCGTTGTTCTCGAAGAACCGGCTCGACGTGTTTGCGGGCCGCCGGACTGTCGGGACGACAATCTCTCCCTCGTTCAGCGCGGTCCCGTTCGAGGACTCCACGACGCCGACGGCCTCGTGGCCCAGTATCTGGTAGTCGCTGCCCTCGGGAAACTCGCCATGTGATCCCGATAGCACCTCAAAGTCCGTTCCGTCGATGCCAACACGGAGCGTCCGCACGAGCACCTCTCCCTCGTCCGGTTCCGGGCGCTCGATGTCGATGCGTTCTGGCCGAGTCTTCCCCCGCTTGACAGCGATTGCATCCATTGTTGTAGGTATCCCCGTGAGTGAAACGCACCATCCATCAACAGTTGAATGTTTCGACCAATAGACAGAGGGACTTCGACGAAATTATTTCGTATTATGAAAAGCTGTGAGGATGCGGGAAGCATACTGAACGACAGCGGTGTGAACGGCAAGTGGATGAAAAAAGACCGATGCAGCACCGCTACAGTACGATATGTGCATATTTAGGAGGGCCAGGTTCAGGTGAGTGGATTAGAATAATAAGTGTACGGCTGTTATTTCACTCACCACTCGCTCTCAAATGGTTTCGCTAAAAGAAATACCCTATCTCGGATAAAAAATTCTGTTGGGATATGTATGGCGTTGCTGAAACTGCCGTCGGTCAGCTAGGACTGGAGTTGCTGCGGCTGTACTGAACATTGCTGATTCCAGGCTGTGCTGACAATGGCCGAGATGAACAGGAATGGCTGACGAATGACTCAGATTTGCTCCGCATTGAGTTGCCTGACGGCGCTCAGAATCATCCCGGGGACATCCTCCTGTAACCGCTTCCCGCTCAGCCGTTCAGCGTGTCCTGCCACGTACACGGCTGCGGTTGTAGACTGGTCCTGAATCGGAACCGCGACACAGTTTACGTCTGGATACTGCTCGCGACGCTCAAACGCGATACCCCGGTCCCGGATATTGTCGAGTTCGGCGGTGAGCGTCTGGCGATCCGTAATCGTGTTCTCGGTCATTGCAGGCAGACCAGTGTGGTCTAAAATAGCATCGACCGCCTCTGGGTCGGTCGCCGCGAGGATTGCCTTTCCCGGAGCGCTGCAGTGAAAACACGGGGAGTTTACGTGTCTCGGAGAGTCGTCAACGGCGGTATGATAGACGTCGGCAATTTGCTTTTCGCACTTGATAACCAGTCCGGCGGACTCGCCGGTCGTCGCCGATATCTGGTCTATCTGGGGCTTCGTATCGTGGTAGATGGGTGCCTGAGATTTGACGTGTTCGCCGATATCGGCAAACTGTAACGTCAGCTGATAGTTCCCTGTACTCTTTGTAACGTAGCCTGACTGCAACAGCGTATTCAGGTGCTTGTATGTCGTACTCCGAGTGTACCCGAGTTGCTCGGCCACCTCTGAGACGCCAAGCGGCCCGTCGGCGTCTCTGAGCACGTCGACGATGGCGAACGTCTTCATCGGTGCCGAAAGTGTTGCTGTCTCAGTTTTATCGGGCATAAGATTACTACTCCCGTCTATAGCTTAAGTTTTTATTATTATGAAACAATCGTTACCAGTCGGCGACGCTGCCGTCCTCGTGCCGCCATATCGGGTTGTGCCAGTCGAGATCGGCCTCTGCTTTCTCCCGAACGACATCTAGTGCTACGTCGATACCCAGTCCCGGGCCGTCCAGCGTCTTCAGGTAGCCGTCGTCGAACGCAAACGGGTTCGAATTCAGCAGATCGTGTGCGGGACTGGTCGTCTCAGAGTGGACGTCGAACCCCTGATCCTGGACTAACAGGTTCGGAACGACCGTATCCACCTGGATCGACGCAGCCAGCGCAATTGGACCCAGTGGGCAGTTCGGTGCAATGGCGACGTCGTGTGACTCCGCCATGTTAGCAAGTTTGACCATCTCTGAAATACCGCCTGCGTGAGAGACATCGGGCTGAATCACGTCAATCGCCCCCGTTTTGAGGAGGTCTTTGTAATCCCATCTCGAGTACAGTCGCTCACCTGCTGCGATTGGTGCGCGTGTCTGTGCCGCGATGTTCGGAAGGTGTTCGATGTTCTCGGGAAGCACTGGCTCTTCGATGAACATCGGTTCGACGGATTCGAGGCGGTTGGTGAGGGTCTTGGCCATCGATTTTGATACTCGGCCTCTGAAATCGATCCCGAGATCCACTCGGTCGTCCACCGCTGTTCGAACGTGCTGAATCCGTTCTGTGATCTCGTCGAGCGACGCCTTTGTTTCGATGAACCGGGTCTGATTCGTCGCATCCATTTTGAGTGCGGTGTAGCCGGCCTCGGCTAACCGCGTCGCTTCTGCAGCGACATCCTCCGGCCGGTCACCGCCGATCCACTTATACACTCTAACCTTATCACGGCTCTTTCCACCCAACAGTTCGTACACAGGTGCACCGAAGTGTTTCCCCTTGATATCCCAGAGCGCCTGATTGATACCAGCGATGGCAGACATCAGGATCGGTCCGCCGCGATAGAACCCGCCACGGTACAGCGCTTGCCAGTGATCCTCGATTCTAAACGGGTCCTTCCCGATGAGATACTGGTCCAGCATCTCCTCGACCGCCGCTCGAACTGTTTTCGCTCTCCCCTCGATGACGGGCTCACCCCACCCCAGAACTCCGGTGTTGGTTTCTAGTTTCAGGAAGACCCAGCGGGGAGGGATTTCGAACAGTTCGTATCCGGTGATTTGCATACTGCCGCATCGTATCCGGAGTGTGATTAACCTTCATGATATAATCTGCATAATCCAGCTCCCACTGGGTTTACATATCGGTTGTGCGGCTGTGTATCGTGACGGTCGTCACCGCTGTCAGCTATCGACAGGACTCCAGAGGGCGGAAAAGAGACCAGTGTGAGTTAGCCGTTTCAATTCGTTGCTTCTCATCGGTGATCGATACGTGCCCTTCGCTAGGGTTGCTGGTGTAGCCCGCTACCCCAGCGCACTCCACTCGATATGTTTCGAGAGTTCCGGTGGATCGTCCGGATTGTATCCCTTCTTGACGGCCGTCTTGTACGTGAGCGATTGCAGGATCTTCAACGGGACTATCGGGTGGTCCGGTGATCGGGACGGGAGTTTGATTGAGATGTCTCCACCGTAGTCGTTCGTCGGCCGCCGCAGGACAATTGTGGTCACTCCGGCGTCGCGTAGCTTTGAAACGACCTCGCTGGTCAACGATGACTTCGATTCTCGGGTCGCAATGACGAGTGCCGGCTCACCGGCAGCGTTTGCGATGGGACCGTGGCTGATTTCCGGTGTCGGGAGCGCTGTCGTATGCAACAGTGCACCCTCGCCGAACTTCGTCGCCGCCTCGCCTGCAAGTCCATATTCGATCCCCTGTCCGAGAGTGTAGAGTGTCTTGGCCTCCGCGAGGACGGCGACGGCTGCCTGAAAGTCCTGATCGATGACGTTCCGGCATGTGCGTTGCAGTTCGCTCGGTGTGTACTCACTGTATTTGCTTTCGAGCAACGAGAACGTCAGCATCAGCGCGGCATCGACTGTTTTGGTAGCGAGGACTGCCTTCTCGGTCCCCGCCGGCGTGACGAGGACCTCGTCCGCTACTGACCCCAGCGTCGAATCGTCACTGTTTGTAACACCGATAACGACCGCACCCCCCTCTTTTGCTCGTCGAGCGGCTGTAACGGTTTCAGACGTCTCGCCGGACTGGGAGTAGGCGACGACAACCGTTTCCTCAGTAATCGGCGGACCGGCGAACAGGTATTCTGACGCGGCGTGCGCCGTTGCATCGATGCCGCTCTGGAAAGACGCATACTGACCGATCACGCCGGTCCAGTACGAGGACCCACAGCCGATGAAGTGGACTCGGTCAGCGTGTGCAATACGCTCGCGTGGCTCGGAAAGGTCGTGCGTACTCAGTTCGAAATGATTCAGTCGATCGATACCGGTTCGGATCTCGTCGTAGACTGCGTGTGTAGTCATGTTTTGGTGTTCAAGGGGCGGCACCGTGGTCAGTTGTTTCAACGACAACGCCGGCAGAGACGCTCCGGTCAGCCAGCGACTGTCTGACTGATCGGACTCGCTCTGCGATCACTTAGATTACCGATTGATGGCAGTAGATAATAAAACCATACGATAGGTATTTGTGATAGGCTGTAGGACCTGTTGCGAAGAATATCCTAAACAATTAATTATATATACTACATGGGTCGTTGGTGATAGCATATGTCAGACAGTAGTTTGCGGAGTGGCAAGCGACGTCGCTTCATCAAAAGCGCCGGAGCGGCAACAGTCACCCTGCTCGCGGGCTGTGGCGGCAACGAAAGTTCAGAGAGTACCTCCGGAGACGGCGGGGATGGCGGCTCCGGCGCGAGCACCGGGGAGCAATCGAACGATATAACCACCCTCACTGTCCGTCACTTCGTCAATGACCACATTGAGACGTTCTACGAGAAGCACAATCCCATACTGAAGAAAGAACACGGGATCAGCGTGGATTTCGAGACGATGGGCTGGGGCGTCGCTCGGAAGAAGCAAAACAACAGTATCTCCACTCGGACCGGTCCGGACGTCGAGGAGATCGCATCGACGTGGATGCCACAACAGGTCAATTCCGACGGCTGGATGGACCTCGAAGAAGCCGGCGTCTCGATGCCGACAGACAATATCTATGATTCGCCGCTTCAGATCGGCAAATTCGACGGTGTCCGGGCTGGGTTCCCCTGGTTCTGGGGACCCCGCGGGCACATTTATTATAAATCGCTGTTCGAGGAAGCCGGTATCGACGGCCCTCCGTCGACCTGGGACGAACTCGCGAATGATGCGTCGAAGTACAACACGCAGGCCGAAAAGTGGGAACAGGAAGGCTACAACACGAGATACCTGTTCGGCATTCCGGGGGCGAACAACTGGGCAGTCGTCCAGTACTATATGATGCTCATCTGGCAAAACGGCGGGAGCGTGATCGACGGGTCCAAGCCGACATTCGACAGTGACGCGGCGGTGGAGGCGCTGAATTTCTACAAGGACCTGTCGACGACGCACAAGGCGTCCCCACAGGCGTCAGTCGAGTGGAACGGCGTTGCACGGAACAACGCGTTTAGCAGCAAACGGATAGCCTCGACGTGGCAGGGGCTCAGAGTAGCAAACGATATCGACGCCGAACTCGGCGTCGGCAAGCCGCCGGCCGGTCCCCGGGGAGAGTCGTCGACCTTCTTCGGAGTGAACCTCATGGGCATCCATCCCTGGACGAAGAAGAAGAGCGAAGCCGCGACGTTCATCGAGTATCTGATGCAGCCGGAGGTCAACGCAGAACTCGCGAAGGGCTCTGGCTTCTTGCCGACGATCAAGAGTAGCTTCGAGCAAGACGCCTTCCAAGGTGAGCTGTATCAGTCCTTCAGTGAAGACGTTCTGAACAACACAAACGCCAAGACAGCGCCGCAAGTCGTGGGCTGGGGTGATGTCTCCGGAGCGATCAAGGGGGCTGTCACGAAGGTACTCACGAAGGCAGCAACGGACTCCTGGTCCGAAGGCGATACCGAGAAGGCACTCCAACAGGCTGCGATGCAGGCAGAAAACGCGCTTCAAGGATAACCTCGGAAAACAGGCGTTTCAGTGTGGTTCTGTGCTTGTCCGGTCGAATAGCTACTTTAGTAACAATTGAAACGATGTCCACACTGATCGCACTGCCGTCGTGCGATCAGGTGTGCATTGATTTTCAATGGCTACTATAGCTTTGTGTCGGGACCATGTCACTCTAGCGTCGTGCAGAACGGTTAAATACATTGCATAATAATCGATTGTGTATGCTCCTGTCCGCGTACCAGCGAGTCAGACGTCGACTCCCAGCGGTTCATATCCCATACGTTAGCTCGTTACCTGCAAGCCAGCGCTTCGGACTCAAGCTCATTGCCCCGGCTCTGGCAATGATGCTTCTCGTCCACGGGATTCCAGTCATCCTCGGGTTCGTTATGAGCTTCTACGAGTTCCCGTCGCTCAGATATACTGACTGGTTCCGCCCAGAGACGTTCGTCGGGCTTGACCACTTCGCGAAGGTCTTCCAGAAGGATACGATCTATGGCGCACAGTTCTGGAACTCGCTCAAAGTCACCATTCTGTACACGGTTGGCTCGGTCGTAGGGACGTACGTTCTCGGGCTCGTCACCGCACTCACCCTCGATAAGCAATTCCGGGGGAAGCTTGTCGCGAGGACCGTGATTCTGATTCCGTACGTGACACCGGTTGTCGTCACGCTTCTCACCTGGCGGATGATGTTCCGGAGCGATACTGGAGTCATCAACGCGTTACTCCGGCAGGCCGGACTCATCGAGGGGTCCCTGTTCTGGCTGCTGGGTCCAAACTCACTGTACGCGATAATCATCGCGAACGTCTGGCGGAACTTCCCGTATGCGGCGATCATGTTGTACGCCGGACTGCAGTCGGTACCGGAGCAATTGTACGAGGCTGCAGAGATAGACGGGGCCGGCCGATGGGGGAAGCTGCGGTACGTGACGCTGCCACAGTTGAAGCCTGTCTCTGCCGTCATTCTGCTGCTGTTGATCCTCTGGACCTTCATCAACTTCCCCGTCCCGTATATTTTGCTGGGAGGGTCACCGAGCGAATCGGGGAACGTCCTGATGTTGCTCATCTACTCCTTTGGCTTCAAACAGAGTGCATACGGGATCGGGTCCGCGCTCAGCGCGATGCTGTTCCTGTTCTCTATGACCATCGCATACGTCTATTACAAGCGCGTTGTGGCGTCTAGCTACGACGGAGGGGCTATCTGAGATGCTCAGTTCGCTCATGGCTGCTGTCGGGTCAGAAAGTACGATGGTGCCCGACGAAATGCGGCTGACTGCCGATGGTAAAGAGCTCGTGTACCAACTGCTCTGGCGCTCCGTGCTCATCCTTGTTCTCATATTCGCGATATTCCCCGTCTGGATGATGTTCACGACGTCGTTCAAAACCCGCGATGAAGTGCTGCAACTCGGGCTTGACATAATTCCGGCGGACCCCTATGTCCAGAACTACTTCCTGATGTTCCAGCGGTTCCCGCTCGTCGACTACTACGTTAACAGCCTGGTCATTTCGAGCGTGACAACAGTTCTTTCGCTGCTCATCGGTGGACTGGCTGCCTACTCGTTGTCGCGATATGAGTTCCCTGGCAAGGAGAAATTCGAGATGGGGGCACTCGCAACGCAGATGATCCCTGGCGTACTCATCCTCATCCCGATGTTTCTGTTGTTCATCATCATGGACCAGTCCGCAAACATTCCGATGAAAGACACGTACCACGGGATGATATTCCTCTATACGACGTTTACCGTTCCATTCACCATCTGGATGCTTCGTGGGTACTTCGACACGATTCCGACCGCACTGGAGGAAGCCGCGCGAATCGATGGCTGTACGCGGACACAGGCCCTGTTCCGCGTCGTGATGCCGCTTGCAGCACCGGGCCTGGCCGCGACTGGGATGTTCGTGTTCCTGCTCGCATTCAATGAGGTGCTGTTCGCGTCAGTCCTTGCGACCGATAACGTGACGCCGTTCTCAATTGGGATTCAGAACTTCCAGCAGCAGGATCAGACGATGTGGGGTCAGATGATGGCTGCCTCGACCCTCGCCGCTGTGCCACTGCTCGCAATCTTCGTCGTGTTCCAGCGGCAGATCGTTTCCGGGCTGACGTCCGGGAGTGTCAAGCAGTAATCTTCGGCTCCAGTGTTGTGGCGGTTCGCGATTCCAAACGTAGTTTTATATCCCCAGCACGTCGGATGTTGTTATATGCAGACTCAGACGGTGGCGAGTATGCCATTAGCACAGAAAGTCGGCCAGTTATTCATGGCTGGCTTTGATGGCACCGAACCGACTGCTGGGATACGGGAACTGATTCGTGAGTACAACCTCGGCAACATCATTTATTTCACCCGAAATATTACGTCGCCGGCGCAGGTGGCAGCCCTCTCGGCGGAGTTGCAGTCAGAAGCCACAGCAGTCGGCGCTGGCCTCCCACTGTTCGTCGCCACCGACCAGGAGGGCGGCGTCGTCTCACGCCTCAACTGGGGCACGCAACTGCCGAGTCAGATGCTCATTGGGGCCTGCGATGACGAAGCGATGGCTCGGAAAGCAGGTGCGACCGTCGGACGGGAGCTACGGAGCCTCGGGATCAATCTGAACCTCGCGCCAGTCCTCGACGTCAACAACAACCCGGACAACCCCGTAATCGGTGTCAGATCCTTCGGTGAAAATCCCGAGCGCGTGGCCGCGCTGGGCGCAGCCATGGCCCAGGGCCTCCAGTCCGTGGCTGTCGCGGCCTGTGGGAAGCATTTCCCCGGTCATGGCGACACGGCAGTCGATTCACATCTCGACCTGCCGGTGGTCGCCCACGAGCGGTCCCGACTGGAACGCGTGGAGTTCGCACCGTTCGAAGCGGCGATACAGAGCGGTATCGACGCGATCATGACCACACACGTTGCCTTTCCGGCGATAACAGGCGACGCGGAACTGCCAGCGACGATATCGTCGGCAGTCCAGACAGCACTGCTTCGAAAGCAATTGGGGTTTGATGGGTTACTCGTCACGGACTGTCTCGAGATGGACGCGATTGCCGAAGGCGTCGGTCCCACCGAAGGGGCTGTCCGTGCAATCGAGGCCGGGTGTGATATCGTCACTGTTTCACATACGTTCGAGCGACAGCGTGCAGCGATTGAGGCCGTGCTTACCGCCGTCCGAACGGGACGGCTTACCGAGGAGCGAATCGACCGGTCGCTGCAGCGCATCCGGCGTTGTAAACAGCAACGGATGGGTGCATCTGAGACTGCCGAAAAGCCGGAATGGAATCGCTGTGCGCCCGAATCGAAACAGCTTGCAACTGAAATCGCAAACTGTGGGGTAACACTCGTCAGGGACGACAGCGAGACAGTGCCGTTCGATACGTCGCGTCACCTGCATGTGGTCAGCTTTACCGGAACGCGGGGGTCGCCCGCCGAGGACGAGCGCTACGACCCAGAGGCGGTCTCTGCTGCGCTCAGCGAGGTCGGGTTTGAAATCACGACACATACAGTGGCGACCGGTGAGACTGTCGAGATAGCGCCAGAGAACGAGCAGATTGTCGCTGTCAGTTACGATGCCCTGGCAAACGAGTCACAGGCAGCGACGCTCCGGACGCTCATTGCGCACCACGACCAGCTGGCAGTCCTTGCCGTACGGAACCCATACGACCTCTCTGTCTGTCCAGGTGCGGCCACGTTTTTGACGACCTACGGCTACTCACCAGGTGCGATTCAGGCAGCGGCGAAAACACTGGCAGGGACAGTCGACCCAACGGGGACGCTTCCGGTCACGATTCCCGACTGAGGTCGCTTCAACGACAGTGCTCGTGAAACGCCAGCGACCTTATCCGAGAAACTCCTGTGCGGACTCGTGCAGCGGGACGAACCCCTCCGCACTGCGGGCCCCGGCCTGTTTCCCGAACACGAGATTCTCGGCGCGAAGTCCGTCGATGAGGTTGTCGAACTCGGCGTCGATGCCGCCGTGCTCGACGAGGAACTCTACCTGAGACTCGTGTTTCTTGATCGCTGTGACCTTCTGTTCCAAGTACCCATCGATATCGATGAACATGGAGGGGGTAAACTCCGATGTCGGCTTGCCGAAGTAGTAGATGTTGTCCGGATCACAGGGTTCGAAATCCGTCTCAACGAGGGGGAGCGAAGCCATGTAGTACGCGTCCGTCACTAACCGTGACGTCGCTCGGTGGTCTGGATGCAGATCGTCTTTGTAGTGCGTGAGGATGATGTCCGGGTCGTACTCCCGGATTACATCCACCATCTCTACACGGTTCTCCAGGGAGTAAGTGATCCGCCCGTCTTTGAACTCGAGGAACGCGACTTCCGAGGCGCCTAACACCGCCCCCGAAGCGCGGGCCTCTTGTTCACGGACTCTCCCGACGGCTTCCTGTGAGTCCGTTCGCAGCCCGCCGTACTCTCCCCGAGTCATGTGTACGATACTGACCTCGTCACCGCGTTCAGCGTGCTTTGCTATCGTACCGCCACAGAAGACATCTGCGTCGTCTGGGTGGGCAACTACTACGAGGACGTCCATACTATGCTATGGTATTGTAAGTTATTATTTATATCTTTTCTCTGTTACAGATGTGTGAGCAGGCGGTCGACGACGTACGCAGCACCGTCTTCGTCGAGACACATCGGGTTGAGAACAATCTCGCCCTCGTCGATGCGGTCCTCGCCGACATACACGCGTGGGTCCTCGCGCTGCAGTTCTGACACCAACGCGGCTGCCGAAAGAGTCGATTGGGAGTGAGTTATATCCACAATGATCCGTGGAGCAACACTCTGCTCACCACCAGCAACAACTGTGGTCTCTACGCCCGCTGCCTCAAGTTGGCTCGCCATGTTTTCGGCGAGGTTCTCCCACTCGGCGACAAGCGCTTCCTGATCCTCTTCGATGAATAGTTCTAGCGCGCGAATGAGGCCGACAAGTTCCTCCTTGCCGACCTTGAGCGACCGTCCGATTCCCTGTCTGGGAACCCCATCGAACCGTTCCGTATCGATAAGCGAGCTGGGTGGGTTCCAAACCCGGCGGTCGACGTGCATATCCTGGTGCTGCACAGCGATTGAACGGATATACTGACGTTTGCCGGCGATGATACCCGTCGTCTGTGGGCCGCGGATTCCTTTGCCACCGCTGAACACCACCATGTCCGCTCCCTGCTCGACGAAACGAGAGAGGTTCTCAATGGGCGGCACCTCGGCGGCAGCGTCGACAATCACGGGAACATCGTGTCGGTGTGCGATCTCCGAGACCGTCGAGAGGTCCGGCTGTGTGTATGTTTTCTGGACGTACGCGACCCCGGCAGTGTTTTCGTCGATGGCGCTTTCGATCTCCCAGGGTTCCACGTTTGTTGCGCCAGTGCCGAGATGGTAATCGTTTGTCCCGACATCGACAATGTTTGCGCCAGCCGCTCGCAGTGCGTGGTCGTACCCCGTCCGGTGAGTCCGGGGCATCACGATGTCGTTTGGTGCGTCTGTCGGATGGGGTAACTCCGACATGGTCTCCGGGTCGTCCCCCGCGATTGCGGCAGCCGCGGCCAACAACAGGCCGGCCTCAGCACCCGGCGAAACGTATCCGGCTTCCGACCCGGCGATTTCAGCGATCTGTTCGGAAGCCTTTGCCTCTAGATCACTCAGCTGAACGAATTCGTCGGCAGCAGCGCGCATGGCGTCCGCGGCTTCCTCTCGAATGAGGCTGCCGCCAATCCGCGTTTTTGTGCCCGCTGCATTGACGACCGGCGTGACACCCAACTGACGATACACCGACTCTGACTCTGTTGTGAATGGAACCATAGTTGTGCTCTTTTCACTACCGCTAGTCCCGTATACGAACTCAAACCCGCTCCAGGTATATGAAAGATTCCCATCTATAATCGAAAAACACAAACTATTATATATCTCTGTGGAACAATAACAGGTATCGCATGGCACAGTTAGAGCTCGATAACCTTGTCAAGACGTTCTCCGACGGGAGCGACGAGGTTGTCGCTGTCGATACGGTGAATATGTCGCTAAACGACGGCGAGTTTCTGGTACTGGTCGGCCCATCCGGCTGTGGAAAATCGACAACCTTGCGGATGGTCGCCGGGCTTGAGACGGTGACTGAGGGTGATATTCTGATCGGAGACGAGTCTGTCATCGGCACCGAGCCCCGTGACCGCGATATCGCGATGGTCTTTCAGAACTACGCGCTCTATCCACATATGACCGCAGAGGAGAACATGTCGTTCGGGTTGAAGATGACGACGGACCTAGATACAGAAACGATTGAACAGCGTGTAACCGAGACAGCCGAGATGATGGGCATCGAGGACTTGCTTGATGATCCGCCAAAGGAGCTATCTGGGGGCCAGCAACAGCGGGTGGCGCTCGGGAGAGCAATCGTTCGGGACCCAGCGGTGTTCTTGATGGACGAGCCACTGAGCAATCTGGATGCCAAGCTCCGGACGAAAATGCGGACAGAGCTAAAGAGCCTCCAGAACGAACTCGACGTGACAACGATCTACGTTACTCACGACCAGACGGAGGCAATGACGATGGGCGACCGTATCGCTATTCTGGACGATGGCGTGTTACAGCAGGTTGGAACGCCACTGGAGTGTTATCACCGTCCAGCCAATCGGTTTGTCGCCGGGTTCATCGGGTCGCCCTCGATGAACTTCATTCCTGCCGCTGTCGAGGACAGGTCGCTAGTGCACCAGGAGTTTACCTACGAGCTGTCCGCTGAAACCGCCGCCCAGCTCGACGGGTACGAGGAAGTCATCCTCGGTGTCCGGCCTGAAGATATTCAGCTCAACACCGCGACTGGCCCGGAGCAGACCGTTACCGCGACCGTCGACGTCGTCGAGCCACTTGGGGACCTGTTTCATGTGTACGTGACTATCAACGGGCAGCAGTATACGGTCACCGTCGAGGATGGAGCAAACCTCGGGAATGGCGTCACGGTCGGATTGCAGTTCCCAGAGGAGGTCATCCATCTGTTTGATGCGGACTCCGGCACTGCGATCAAGAACAGTGAAACGGAAATCGACGAAGAGAGTCCGGTTGCAGCCTGATTTTTCTCATTCCGCGACGTCCGATAGAACGTGGCTTGAGAATACCCGAGAAGGGTACCAGTGGTAGTGACGGCCGGAAGAATACCAAAGGAGCCACTGGGAGGACCAGCGCGGAACCGACCCATTTTGACGGCTCTGTGAGCAGGGCTTGCTGACGAGATGGTCTGAGACGTGCTTGCTCAGTATTCAATATTTCCGCTCTGCGAGCGGGTGTGGGAGTTCGTTTCGTAATGTGAAATTCATTCGCGCAGTCACCAGAAGTAGCTAGCGAGGCGCAGTCACTTGCTATATGAACTGTTGTCGTTGTGAGGGGTCAGTACCGCAACGGCACTGTGTTTCGTAATACGACATCTGCATGGCCTTCAGATAACAGGCGTACAAATATTATCGGAGTGGTCGACTGCTCTACACGTCTCACTAGGCGTCGGGAGCAGAGGGGAGACAGATGCAACCCTGACTGAGATTCAACACCTGTGAACAACCCTCACTGTAGGCCGGATGGTTGCACTGCGCTCTGGAGCGCACATATCTCAGAGATACAGCCATAGGATAACAGGCGTACATCTATTATCTGATTCAGAATCAGCCTGAGAGTTACCGGCCGTAGGTGATAGTGTCGGCGTTGGAGTGCAGACCAGTATCGAGGCGATACGAGAAGCGATTGCGGTTGTGCAAGGAGAGTGCTGAGCACGAACAGGGCGAATCGAAACGGACTGGGAGACCGTGACAGGACTAGTCCCGGTAACGCTGCTATCCTCGCTATGTTCTCATTTGTATTTCGTATGCTGCGGCCGAGTTCAAGCTGATTGAACATCCTGGTGTACAGCAAGTGCCACCGTCCGACATCTGCATCGGCCGGCATTAGAGCACCGGGACACCGCCGCCTTACTCCGTTTCTCAGTGGCAATACAGTGGTCAGTAGGTACGTAAACGGACGGACGGAATTTAGGAGAGTCACTGGATTGCCGAGTTTTGGGTAGTATATCATGGTGCAGTCGTCGCGACGCCACTGGGAATACACCTGATAACACAGTCCCCGGACACAGAGTTCAATCTTGTTGAATAATTTTATAAACAGTTAGCCGAATATACGCGTATGACAGGACAAGGCCCGATAGAGTCCGCCGGGAGGGTGCTGGACATTATTGAAGCACTGAAAACGGAACAGGCACTCGGCGTCACTGAGCTGGCAGAGCGGGTGGAGATGCCCAAGAGCACAGTCCACGTTCATCTCTCGACACTCCAGAGCCGAGGCTACGTCGTCCAGGACCAGAACAAGGCGTATCGGCTGAGCTTGCGGTTTCTGGATATCGGGATGAAAGTCCGCGAGCGGCAGGAGATGTACCAGGAGGTCGCCCCGAAACTGAACGAGATAGCCGACGAAACCGACGAGAAAGCGTGGTGGATCGTCGAAGAGAACGGAAAGGCGGTCTTCCTGGCCAAAGCGCTCGGCAGTCGGGCGATTCAGACAAACTCACAGATCGGCCAGTACACCGAACTGTACAGGCTCGCTGGTGGCATGGCAATCCTCTCAGTGTTGCCGAAACACCGGCGGGAGACAATCCTCGAAAGCTACGACTACCCCCTCCCCGACGGTCGGGAGCGGCAGGAACTCGAAGCAGAACTCGACGAGATTCAGGACCGCGGCGTCGCCTACGGCATCGACCAGTTCCTCGAAGGCGTAGCCGGCGTCGGTGCCCCGCTGGTAGACAACGCCGGCAACACGTACGGTGCCATCAGCGTGTCGGGACCAGCGAACCGGCTGGACTCCGAACGCATCGAAAACGAACTGACGGACCTCATCCGTGGAATCTCCGGCGAGCTACAGGTGAATCTCTCGTATCAGTAGTTCTACTGACTCGAACACCACTGATCTGGGCAAGACACCTGTGAGACCGTTCGAATCCCTTCGGAACAACGCTATAGCACGATAGAAGCCGATTCAATAGAATAGAACTTTCCGTGTTACATGTTGACACTCTTGATGTGTTGGCACTCTAGTGGTCGTTACCGCTCGGTGCATGGGGCTCGAACTATGGTCGGTAAGCCCCGTCTCGAACGGGGCCCTGCGCTATACGGCTAGTGACCGGGGATCGGGTCGTGCCCGGCGATTGTCGCCATAGTCAGTCAGTGACACCGACGCCGAGGTGTCTGTCGAGTACGTCCTCGTTGTTCTGGATCTCCGCCGCAGTCCCCTCGTGGACGATCTCGCCCTTTTCGAGGATGTACGTGTACTCCGAGACCGCCAGTGCGACCGGGATGTTCTGCTCGACGACCAGCACCGTGATACCCTGTTCGTTCAGTTCGAGGATCAGGTCCTCTATCTGCCGGACGACATAGGGTGCGAGCCCTTCCGTCGGTTCGTCAAGCAACAACAGATCCGGGTCGGCAGTCAGGGCGCGGCCGACCGCGAGCATCTGCTGTTCGCCACCGGAAAGGACCGACCCGTCCTTGTGTTCTCGCTCCGCGAGGTTCTCGAACATATCCAGTACGTCGTCGACTGACGGCCCATCAGGCGACTCGGCACCGATTTCACCCATTCTGATGTTCTCTCGGACGGTCAACTCGGGGAAGATCCGTCGCTCTTCGGGAACGAACCCGATGCCGCTCCGGATCGTCGCCTCGGAGTTGCGTGTCGTGATGTCCTCGCCGTTGAACGTTATTGACCCACCAGTCGGGGTGATGTTACCGACAATCGACCGTAGCGTCGTCGTCTTGCCGACGCCGTTGCGCCCGACCAGCGACACAACGCTTCCGCGTTCGACATCCATCGAGACGCCCTGTAGCACCTCGGTCATCCCGTACCCGGCCCGGACATCTTCGAGAGAGAGGAGCGGGTCAGTCATTCTCGGACACCACCGAGGTACGCATCGCGGACGTCTTCGTTGTTTGCGATCTCGTCGGGTGTCCCGCTTGCGAGTTCTTCGCCGCGAGTAAGGACAGTAATCCGGTCCGAGACACGCATCACGAGGTCGATATCGTGTTCGATGAGCATCAACGACCGATCCGAGAGGACCTCATCGATGAGGTCCATCGTGGCCTGTGTTTCCTCGCTACTCATTCCGGCGGTCGGTTCGTCGAGCATGACGAGGGCGGGGTCTGTCGCCAGCACGAGCCCCAGTTCGAGTCGTCGCTGATCGCCGTACGCCAGGGCCTCCGCGTGCTCGTCAGCCCTGTCTTGGAGCCCGATCTGTTCCAGCACCGTCCCGGTTTGCTCCGTGATCTCGTCGAAGCCGTTCTTGTCACGGAACAGCGCTTCGCTGGGATTGATCTCGTCACTGTGGACGGACTGTGCTGCCAGCCGCACGTTTTCTCGAACGGTGAGACCGCCGAAAACGTTCGTAATCTGGAACGAGCGGCCCAGTCCGCGGCCAACCCGTTCGTGTGGCGCGACGTCAGTGATGTCCTCACCTTTGAACCGCACGACACCCGCTGACGGCGATAGTGCGCCAGTGATGAGATTAAACGTCGTTGTCTTCCCGGCCCCGTTTGGCCCGATAACGCTCCTGAACTCACCGTCCGCAACCGACAGCGACACGTCGTCAACGGCGGTGAGCTTGCCGAACCGCTTCGTCAGTCCGTCCGTTTCGAGTACAGTCTCAGTCATCGCTTCTCACTTCCGGCTCATCCATGTCGACAGGACCGTCCGCGTTGTTGGCCGTCTCCAGCCGTTGTGCGACGAGAGACGGAATCGATACGATACCGCGTGGGACGAACAGCACGAACAGGATAAACATCGTCCCGATGATAAGCCGCCACTGGTCGGTGTACGACGAGAGGAACTCCTCGGCACCGAAGAAGACACCGGAGCCGATCATGGGACCGTACAGTGTCCCCATTCCGCCAAACAGCGCAATGACGATGACTTCACCAGAGTGGATCCAGTTGAGGGTCTGGTCCGGTGAAATGATGACTGTCGACGGACTGATTGCGAGGAGGCCGCCAGCCAGTCCAGCCATTCCGCCGCTGATGACAAACGCCCGGCGCTTGTATCTGTTGACGTCATAGCCGATGAACTCCGCTCGCTCCTCGCTTTCCCGAATCGACTGCAGGACACTGCCAAACGGCGCGTTCATCATGCGCCGAGCGAACAGGAACGACAGCAGGGCGATGAGCAAGGCGAGATAGTAGAACACGAACTGCTGTCCGAGTTCGTAGCCGAGGAGCCCGAACTCGATGTTCGAGAGCGACGCCCCGACAGTACCGAATCCGAGGAACGCTTCGAAGCCGAGCAGGCCGTCGCTCCCGCCGGTAAAGTCGAACTTGAACACAGCGCTGTAGAGCAGTTCCGCGAACGCCAGCGTGATCATGGCGAAGTACACGCCGGAGACCCGAATCGAGAGGCTGCCGACGATCCAAGCTAGGACAGCACAGATGAGAATCGCCCCGAGCAACACGACGAAAACCGACTGCGAATAGTGCAACATGACGAGCGCGGCGGTGTACGCACCGACGCCGTAGAACATCGTGTGGCCCAGGGGGACCAGGCCGGCATAGCCCATCACGATATCGAGACTCAGTGCGAAGATAGCCCAGATCAGGATCTCGTTGAGAACGACGAGGTAGTACTGGTCGCCCATGAACAGAATCGCGAGTGGGGCGAGCGCGAGCGCGACAACGGCGATACCGCCGAGCCGTACCCGTGTGCTGTCCGCCAGTACCCCGCCGTACCCCCCGACGAGGATCTCGCCCTCGCTTTCCGACTCGTCACCTCGCGTTCCGAACAGTCCTTGCGGTTTCACGAGCAACACGGCGATCATGAGCAGGTACACAGTCAACCCCTCGAGATTGGGAACGCTCAGCGTGACATCGCCGACCGTTGCCACGACAGACCCACTGTAGGCCCGCATCAGCGTCTGGACGACACCGACGAGCAACCCGCCGAAGACGGCACCCCTGAAGCTACCGAGGCCGCCGAGGACGACGACAACGAACGCCGGGATGATGACGCTGTTCCCCATGCCGGTATTCACGTTCTGGTAGCCACCGAGGACAATCCCGGCGACGGCAGCGAGCGCCGCACCGACACCGAAGACCAGCGTGTAGTACTGGTCGATGTCGATACCGACGTTTCGGACCATTTCGCGGTCCTGCGATCCGGCACGAATGATCATCCCGTACTTCGTCCGGTTCAGCAGGTACCACGTCACTACCGCGAGCAGCGCCGCAAAGACGATCATGAAGTAATTGTACACGGACACCTGGACGCCCAGTATGGACACTGGCCGACTCAGATACTCCGGGACAGCTAGCTGTCGTTGCTGTGTCCCCCAGATAAGACGGATACCGTCGTTGATCACGAGCACGAGCCCGAACGTCAGGAGAATGTGATATAACGGGTCTCGACCGTACAGCGGTCGGACAGTCGTTCGCTCGATAGCGGCACCGATGAGGCCGACGGCGACCGGTGCAACCACTATCGCGATCCAGAACCCAGTCCCCGCGCCGAACGGCGCGATGATGCTGAGGGAGAAATACGCACCGAGTGCGAACAGTTCGCCATGGGAGAAGTTGATCACGTCCATCACGCCGAAAATGACCGATAGGCCGGCGGCTAGCAGGACGTAAACCATCCCCAGGGTGAGGCCATTCAGCAGTTGTTCGATGAAGTCGGCAGCAACCATTGTGCTACCTACATCTCACAGCCGAGGTCACTGGCTGGTGGCAGCGTCTCCGAACCCGGGACCTGCTCGAGGAGTTCGACATCCGCTGAACCACCATCGCCTTCGACGAGTTCGGCCATCCACGTCGGATTGGTGGCCTGGTGATCGCTCTCCCGAAGCGTGATGTCCCCCAGCACTGTCGTGAACGTGCCTCCTTCGAGGGCGTCCCGGACATCCCCCGGTTCGGTGCTCCCGGCTTCGTTCATTCCTTTGGCCATCAGCCGTATCGAGTCGTAGCCGACGCGGGCGAAGTTGCCGGGCTCTCTGTCGTTCTCGCTGGCGTAGGCCTCGACGAATGCCTGATTGTCCCCGGTCTCGAG
Source organism: Haloarcula sp. KBTZ06 (assembly GCF_048595605.1). Classification (NCBI taxonomy): domain Archaea; kingdom Methanobacteriati; phylum Methanobacteriota; class Halobacteria; order Halobacteriales; family Haloarculaceae; genus Haloarcula; species Haloarcula sp. KBTZ06. Next base: position 226,665 of record NZ_CP184340.1, on the reverse strand, counting down.
CGAGGGGTCATACCGAGCGCCGCCGAAGGTGCCGACGCTGTTCGACCCGGTCCCGGCACGGACGCTCTGGAACGTCTGGGTCGGACCGACAACAGCCATCTGGTCGGTGAGGCCCTGATCTGCGGCCTGGTTAGTGAAGTTCACCAGATCACCACCGGTCATCCCCAACACGACCACGTCAGCGTCGGAGTTGCTGATCTGCGTGATGAACGAGCCGTAGTTGCTGGCACCCAACGCCGACGTTGATGTCCCGACCTCGGTGTAGTCGTCACTGGCACTCTCCATTCGTCTGCTCGTGCGGTTGTACACCGAGTCGCCGTACGCGTAGTCCGCGTAGTGGAACCAGACGTTGTTCCCCAGATTGTTGACTGAATACGCCGATATCGCCTCAGCGATCTGTGCAGTGTTCGTTTCAAAGCGGAACACCCATTCGTTGCAGGCAGACCCGGTGATCGGAACCGCTGCGCCGCCTGGGAAGTAGATATGCTCAGATTGCGCGGCAAAGTCGTTCAGCCCGAGCGCAACGGAGCTTGAAATCGCACCGAACACGAACTCTGCCCCCTCTTCCTGAACGACACGCTGGGCCTCGGACTGTGCGGCCCCGGCCTCAGTCTCTGTATCGCCCGTCACCAGCTCGAACTCGAAGTCGTAGTCGTCGTTGTTGTTTATCTCCGTTACAGCGAGTTCAGCGCCAGTGCGCTGGCCCGGCCCGAGAGAGCTGAACGGGCCAGTCATTGGATTCAGGCTCGCGACGGTCACCGCCTCCTCGCCACCTGTTGATCCACCTTGGCAGCCGGCGAGGCCAAGCGCGCCGACCGCGCCAGCGGCGGCGATGAACTGTCTCCGTGAACGGTCGATTCCCACACTACTGTCTGGTGAGGTACCTTCGCTCGACATAGGTTCATTATCTATTGTTAAGCAAATCGTATTAAAGCCTTGCCCCCTGTCGGCGTGTCTCGCGCTGTTCGCCGCGTTCGGTAACTCCACTATCGCGTCTCGCGGCTTTTGATCCCCACCGCCGTGGGGGCTAGCTGGTGTTGTCGTCCTGTCTGTACAGCCACGCCAGCGCAGTCCCGAGTACTGCGGTCGCCCCAGTCAGTGCTGTAAAGCCGGGACCACTGGCGGCAGTCCCGGTATTCGTCTCCGTCGCTGTGACCGTGCTCTCTGTCTCGGCAGGAGTTGTCGCCCCACCGGCCACAGTACTCTCGTCTGTCTCAGTGCCCTCACTCGTCGGCGTGTCATCGGTGGCACCGTCAGCCGGGCTTGCTGACCGCGTCAACTCACGGGTTTCAGCCGTTGCGGACTCGATAGCGGCGTCAGCGAACAACAACTGTTTGTACTCGAAGTCCTCGAACATCGCCAGCTGGTCGTCGTAATGTTCGCCGGTAGTGCCGTCTGGAGCGACGTAGCCGTCGTTTCCGGGCGGGAGGATGTTCTCTGCCTGCGGGTCGTCGCTGAGCCGGACGACGTGATTCTCGGTCCCACGGTTCATCAGCGCCGTGTTCCCCGCGGACGTGACGCCGATAGGCATCCCGAACAGCGCGAGGTTGTCGAACTCGTGCAGGGCTGCCTCACGCCGCCAGGACTCCGGGTCGCCGTCGTATCGCTCGGCGAGTTCGCTCACTGCGGTCCGGAACGCCCTGACCAGCGCGTCCGTGATATCTCCATCGGCGTACTCGGCCTGCGTCGGCAGTGCTGTCTCCGCCGGGTTGAGGACCCGCATCAGGGTGCCGCGCCCGTAGTCGTAGTCGAGGAAGTACGATGCCGGTCCGTATGCGCTCCCGAACGTCTCGCTGAAAACCTCTTCCAGAATGTACGGGAACGTCGCATCCCAGATCGTGTAGCCGGCAGAGTGGCGTCCCTCGTTGTCTTCGCCGTCGGCCTGGGCGAAGTGGTCCCACGAAGCCAGTTCGTCGCGGGCTTGCTGTTCGGTGCCGGAGAGGTCTGCGTCCGAAAGCGCGTCGAGCAGATGCTCTCTGTACCGAATCGAACGCAGATCGGTGAAGGAGATATCGTAGATAACGGTCTTCAGGAACTCATAATCGACTGTCCCCTCCTGTACTAACCGCTGTTCGACCAGATTGATGATCCGCTGCACGCGGTGGTCGGTCGCCCACGAATAGCTCAGGTCGCCGTTGTTCCAGTCCGGTGCGGGTTTGTTGTTCCACTGTGCCGAGTACCCCGGGGCGGGGTTGATCGCGTAGGGCACGTCACCGTCAGCCGCGCGCAGGTAGTCCGCCGACGTGAGTTCGTACTGCGTTCCGTCGGCCGGCAACCGAGTGTCCCAGTCGACTGCTTCGCTGTCCGGATACCGTCCCAAGTGAACATACGCGATGTCGCCGTCCTTGTCTGCCCACATGAAGTTCAGTGCATAGTCACAGCGCTGTGCTGACTCCCGGAACTCCTCGGCGTCCGTCGCGAACTGACACTCGTAGAAGGCCCGCCAGCAGTTCATGTGCCGGCCGGCGTATGACTTCGTCTGCGCCAGCGCTTCCCCGTTGTCGGGGTCCCACTGTGTCACGACACCATGGCGTGTGAACCGTTCCGTGTACGTCACGTCCTCGCCGTCGGCGACAGTGATCGTCTGCTCGGCTGTTTCGACCTCGTACTCCTCGCCCTGGAAGGTGTACGTGTCCGGACCCGACGCGTTGGTGGTGATCGACTCCGTGAACATCTGGATGCAGTTGTCGATCCCGGCGGTCGAGGTCAGTGCCCCGTTGCGGTTGTGGCCGAACATGATGAACGGATACCCGGTAACGGTGACACCGGTGACGTCGAAATCCGGCCCGTGCAGGCTCGCCTCGTACATTATCGAAGGCGTGTTGAACCCCATCTGTGGCCCGCCCATCAGTAGCGCATCGCCACTGGCCGTGATATCACCCTGGACAGCGAGGGCGTTGCTGCCGTACTTGATCGGGAGGCCCAGACTATCGAGTCCGGACGCAAGCGTTCGCATCCGCTCCATCTCTCCTTCGTGCATCCCGTCGGCGTCAGTTGGAGGCGTGTAGTCCCCACCAGTAACCAGGTTGCTCGGCGTCACAGACGCGCCGGTTGCCCCGCGCGTCACCCTGTCTGTCTCCTGTCCCCCGGTCACGTTGGGTGTCGACCCTGCCCCGACATCAGTATAGGGAGGGGAGTAGGCATCCGATGGCTGGACTGTCGAGGTCGGGCAGCCGGGGTCGTTACCCCACTGCAGGTCCTCGAAGAGCGCCGTGGCACGCTGTTCGCTCCCTGTTTCCTGTGTGAGTGCGTCGAGGACAGTCGCGCTGAGGGTCTCCAGCTGGAAGCCGCTGAAATATGCCATACTGGCGACGAACATCCCCGCGGTGTCCGCCGTAGTAAACGCCTCGGGCTCGAACCCGTGCTCCTGAAACGCCTGGTGGAATTCCAGCTCCTCGCTCTCACGGACGTCGGTAATGTACCGGTTGATGCCGTCGGTAAACGCCTGCAGGACCGCTCGCTGGTCCGCCGTCAACTGCTCAGCGGCCTGCTCGTCGAGTGACGGCTCGCCGGCGGTGTTGCGCCGCGCCTCGATATCGAACTGGACCCAGTCGGTGTCCCCGTCACCCGAGCCGAGGACCGCTGCGACAGTCCCGTGATAGTACCGCCGGTACAGTTCTAGCTGGTAGAGCCGGTCGGCCGCGGTCGCGTATCCGAACCCATAGAACACCGGGTCACGGCTGTCGGCGTCGCGGGCGTAGACGTGTGGCACGCCGTAGTCGTCTCGTCGTATCGTGACCGTCGCGTCATCGTCCTGTGCGTACGCTAGCTCCGTCTCCACGGCTCCGATACCGGTCATGCCGGTGACCGCCGCGCCCGTCTTCAGGAGCGTTCGTCGTGTGAGGTGCCGCCGCGATTGCTGGTGCTGTGCTGGCATCCCGTAGTCGACAGTCTGGATATTTAATAAATATTTGGGAACATTTCAGACGGAGTCGGGTGTGTCTGTTCGAGTCCGGTATCAGTGGTGCAGGAGTATAGACTATAGCAGGGAGGGGCCGGGTACCCTCCCACCGAGATTGACACTTATCGTCCGACCCAAGCATATAATTGGGAGCCTGACGCAGTCCTCGCCATGTCTCAGGAGACGCCGATCCGTGTCGATCATATCGGAATCGCTGTCGAGGACATCAGTGACGCCGAACCGTTCCTGTTCGCCCTCGGCTGTCGGAAACTCATCGAAGAGTCCGTCGAAGGGCGGTTTCGCTGGGCGCAGTACGATTTCGAACGGGACGCGTCACGGCTGGAACTCATCGCTCCGGAGGCACCGGACACGTTCCTCACGTCGTATCTCGACGACCACGGTCCGGGACTCCACCACGTCACGCTCGAAGTGGCTGCGGTTGACGCGATGAAAGCGGTCCTGGAACGCAACGGCTACAGCGTCGTCGAGTACCGCGAGTACCAGGACTGGACCGAGGCGTTTGTCCCACCGTCGAACCCGACCGGGGCGCTCTTTCAATTGTTCGAGTATCACGACAGCTACGACGCTGAGCGGCCGCCCGCCGAGAAACTCTACGTCGATGGAAGCCGACTCGATGGCTGACATCTGCAACGGTTCGCTCTCGGGAAACGGAGTCGAACGGGAACAGCAGGAGCGACGCTATCAGTCGTCTCTTTCGTCGAGCTGGACCGTTTCCTCGACAATCATTCGGGGGCCGGCCTCCAGGTCGATAAACTCAGCCGCGTCGGCCTGGACCGTCTCGGCGAGGTCGGAATCAAACGCCTCGCTGAGTGCGTCCATGTCCTCGAAATAGAGCTCAAGCACGCCGTCGTAGGCTGCACGCTCCGGGTCCGTTGGCACGGATGTTACGTAGCGTTGCAGTCCCGGCAGATCCTTCGCTAGCTCCGAGTGATCGCCTTGCCATCGGTCGGCAAACTCCTCGTGAGTGTAGCCATCTCTCCGGACGAGCAAATCGACGATTTTTGTCATGCGTTCCCCGTGTCGCCCCGGAGTGGCTTTTACTTACCGATCAGACAGGGCTGCCACCGATTCAAGCTACTCGAACAAAACACTTGTAAGCCAATTAGTCATGTGTGTACGTATGGCAATCCCGCCCGCTGTCAACAGGCCGGTCGGAACGATTGAGCGAGCGATCGAGATTATAGAGTATCTCAAGGAACACGACACGGCCACCGTGTCGGAGATGACGGCCCACCTCGACTGTGCGAAGAGTACAACGCACAGATACCTGAAGACGCTCGCGGCCAACAGCCTCCTCGTCGAGGACGACAACGAGTATCAGCTCGGTATCCGCTTTCTGGACTACGGCGAAGTGGCGCGGAACAAATACCGGCTCTACGACGAGGCCAAGCCGAGAGTCGACGAACTCGCGGAGGAGACCGAGGAAAAGATCTGGTGTGCAGTCGAAGAACACGGCCGGAGCGTCCACATCTACGGCGCGCAGGGCAAACACTCGGTGCAGACGTACGCCCGGGTCGGCCATCGGAACTATCTCCACCAGCACGCCGCGGGGAAGGCCATACTCGCACACCTTCCGGATAGCCAGATCACGGAGACCATCGACAGGCACGGCCTGCCCGGCCGGACGCCACAGACGATCACCGACAGGGACGAACTCTGGGAGGAAATCGAGACGATACGTGACCGCGGCTACGCGTTCAACTTTCAGGAGTCTGTGGAGGGACTGCACGCGGTCGGGGCCCCCATTACGGACGAAAACGACGTTGCCATCGGGGCTATCAGTGTCTCCGGCCCGGCAAGCCGGCTTGAAGGCCCCATTCTCCGGGACGAACTGCCGACGCTGCTACTGGGCGTCGTCAACGAAATCGGGATAAACATGGCCCATCCGTGAGACCACCAGCGCAGTTCTAGCGGGGCAACTGGCTGTTTTTGGACTGTTCTTCCCTGTGTGCGGTATCAGCCAAGCTAGGGACTTCGTTCTGGGATGGGGACGCGCTCACTCGCTGGTCCACTCCGGCTCTCTGTCTTCGAGGAACGCGTCGATTCCTTCGTCCTTGTCACCAGTTGCGAACAGTTGCGCGAACAGTTCGGCTTCGTACTCGATGCCGGCTTCGAGGTCCATGCGGGAGCTTGCGCGGACGGATTTCTTCGCAAATTCGAGCGCCGCGGGGCTTTTCTCTGCAATGGATGACGCTAGATCGTAGACGCGCTCGTCGAAGGAGTCGTCGTCGTGGACCTCGTCGACGAGGCCGATGTCAGCGGCCTCCGTCGCGTCGATGAGTTCGCCGGTGAGGATCAGCCGCATCGCGTGGCCTTCGCCGACCAGACGTGGCAACCGCTGTGTCCCGCCACCGCCGGGCATGATGCCGAGGTTGATCTCCGGCTGGCCGAACTTCGCGTCCGTGTGCGCGATCCGGATATCAGCCGCCTGAATCAGCTCACAGCCGCCGCCGAGCGCGTGCCCGTTGATGCGGGCGATGACCGGCATCGGGCACTCGTCGACGTACTCGTAGACCCGCGGTCGCTTGCTCGCCTCCCGTTGCTCTAGCATATCCCGCTCGCGGAGTTCCGTCACGTCGGCACCCGCAACGAATGCGCCGGTGTCTGCCGCGCCAGTCAACACGACAGCACGTACGTCACTGTCCGGAACTGCGTCGAAGACCTGTTTGAACTCCGACCGCAACTGCGTGTTGAGCGCGTTTCGGGCCTCCGGACGGCGTAATTCGACGGTAGCGACGTTCTCGACGCGGTCGCCGACGCTCACCGAAACCGTTTCACAGTCCACCGCGGCGTCAGCGAGGTCCGTCATGCGTCCCCCCAGTCGCCGCTGGTGCCGACGATGTCGCCGTCCTCCCAGACGTAGAACCCCTCGCCGGATTTCTTGCCGAGTTTCCCGGCCCGGACCTTTCGTTTCAGGATCTGTGGCGGGCGGAACCGTTCACCGAGTTCCGCACGCAGGTACTCGAGGATATCGAGGCGGACGTCGAGACCGACGACGTCGCCGAGTTCGATAGGCCCCATCGGGTGATTGTAGCCGAGCTCCATCGCGGTATCGATGTCCCCCGGTGTTGCAACGCCCTCCTGCACCATCCGCATCGCTTCGACGCCCAGCGAGACGCCGAGGCGGGAGGAAGCAAAGCCCGGTGCATCGGCCACCTCGACCGGTGTCTTGTCGATCCCGTTGACGAACTCGCGGGCACGCGCGACCGTCTCGGCACTCGTCTGTTCCGCGACGACGATCTCGACGAGTGCCATGATGTGAACCGGGTTGAAGAAGTGAAGGCCGATGGCTCGGTCGGGATAGTTGAGGACGCTCGCTATCTCAGTCAGTGACAGTGAAGAGGTGTTTGACGCGATAAGCGTCGCCGGGTCGACGTGGGACTCGACCTCGGTAAGCGTCTCGTGTTTGATATCCATGTCTTCGGGGACTGCTTCCACGACGAGGTCTGCCCCGGTCACAGCCGCCTCCAGCGATGTCGTTCCGGTGAGGCGGTCCAGGGTTGCCTCAGCCGTGGATTCGGTCACTTTCTCCCGGGCGATACCCTCCTCCAGATTCGACTCGATGGCGGCCAGGCCGTCGTCGACGATATCCGCCTCGATATCACGGAGAGTGACGTCGTGACCGGCCATTGCCGACACCTGAGCGATACCGTGTCCCATGGTACCGGCGCCTAGGATAGCTACGTGCATCGTTTCTCAGCACAGTAGCGAAGGATAAAAACGTTGCTTGCGTCTCGCCGCCGGCGTGGCCTGCATTTAATACGGCGGCCGCGATAGGAGTCGGTGAGGATGACTGCTTCCGACTCGCAAGCCGTTGTTGTCGACGCCGTACGAACGCCACAGGTACCGAAGGATGGCGCGCTGGCCGGGACACATCCCGAGGACCTCGTCACCGCTGTGCTTGCTGCCCTCGTTGACCGGACCGATGTCCCGGCCGTCGAGTGGGACGACTTCCGGCTCGGGTGTGCAAACCAGGAGGCAGAGCAGGGGCGCAACCTCGCCCGGCAGTCGATACTCGCCGGTGGGTTCCCCGAGACGGTGCCCGGGGCGACGACGACCCGCCTGTGTGGCTCGTCACTGACGACGCTCGTCGACGCCGCTCGCGCCATCGAGGCGGGCGACGGGGCGGTGTATCCGGTGGCCGGTGTCGAGCACATGAGCACCGTCCCTTTCTCCGACTGGCTGCATCCCGCTATCGAACAGCGGTACGACCCCGACAGGCTCCCGATGGGACAGACGGCCGAAACCATCGCACGGACCCACGATATCAGCCGAAAAGCCCAGGACGAGTTCGCGTTGCGTTCACACGAGCGGGCGGTCGCTGCCATGGAAAGCGGTCGGTTCGACGCAGAGACCGTGCCAGTCCACACCGACGAGGCAGCGATAGAGACCGACAAAACACCACGGGCAGACACGTCAGTCGAACAGTTGAGCGAACTCCCAACGGTGTTTCGTGACGACGAGGCGGCGACAGTCACGCCGGGGAACGCGTCACCGCTGACCGACGGGGCTGCTGGGATGCTTGTCACCTCAGCGGCGTACGCGGACCAGCACGGTCTCGATGTCCTCGGCCGGATCAAGACGCGGGCCGTCGCCGGTGTCGATCCGCTGGTAATGGGACGGGGACCGATTCCGGCAACGCGTGCTGCACTGGACAATGCCGGCCTGACAATCGACGATATCGACCTCGTGGAACTCAACGAGGCCTTTGCCGCGCAGAGTCTCCACTGCAAGCGCGAGCTGGGGATTCCGGCCGAGCGGCTCAACGTCAACGGTGGCGCTATCGCGCTCGGCCACCCGCTTGGCTGTTCGGGGGCGCGGATCACGACAACGTTGTTACACGAGATGCGACGGCGGGAGGCGACGCACGGACTGGCGACGATGTGTGTCGGTTTCGGTCAGGGCGTCGCGGTTGTGTTCGAGCGTCCCTGATGCTGTCGGCTACCGGCGCTGGCTGGCGACCTGTGCTTTGAAGCCGTATCTGATGACGCCCTCCTGCGTGTAGATGCGCCGCGTCGTCAGCACGACGGAGGTGCCTATCGTGACCTCGTCGGTTGTATCGAGCACCTGTGCGGGGACGCTCACAGTCTGCTCGCCAGATGGACCATCAAGCGCGACGATAGCGCTATCGAACTCGCCGCTGCTGGACTGCTGGGCGACGAACTCCGGTGGCGCACCCCCCTGTTCGATAGTCGTTACTGCCTCGACTGTCCCGGTCCCGGGCAGTTCGACAGTCTCGAAATCACCGGTGCGCTCGTGACAGTCGTTGCAGGCCCCGGTGGGCGGGAAGTTCAGTGTACCGCACGCAGAGCACCGGCCGGCGACGAGCCGGTGGCGTTGCGGAAGCGTCCGCTGCCAGGACGGGACGCTAACGTAGGCGCCGCCACCCTCGGGTTCGTCGCGCGTAATCTCGCCACGCCGCCTGAGGTACTCGGCGTAGGACAGGGAGACGGCACCGTCCAGTGCAGTGTTGACCGGAACAGGACCAGTGGCGACGAACAGCGTCGCACTCGCACCGCTTCCGTACGCGGCAATCAGCACGCGTTCGGCGTCGTCTGCAAACGCTGTCGCCGCTCCGAGAAACGCACTGGCAGCGCCGGTGTCCCCGAGCGTACTGACTGTGTCCGCGGCGGCAATAGTCTCTGCGTCAACCCCGAGCGCACCTGTTGCCCGATACGGGAGTTTCCCGTCCGGGGACTGGACCGCTGCCGCATCGACTGTATCCATCGACACGTCCAGTCTGTCGGCCGCACTGCCGAGCGTGGTCGTGAACGCCTCGCGGTCGTACTGCGGCACACCCAGGCCGGTCGTCCGGTCGTCCCCACCCGTTCTGAAGCGCGTTCCGGGGTAGGCCTCAGTGTGTGACGCCCGGTCAACGACGGTCCCGGGACCGTCCTCGTCGACAACGAGCGCGACACTCCCGGCACCGGCGGCGTGCTCGACGCCGCTGTCGGGGTCACCTCGGGGACAGTCACTGATGACGACGAGGCCGACACCGTCCCCGAACGGCCCGCCGTCCATGGTTGCGTCCAGTGCCTGCGCACCGACGTGCGTGGAGCCGGTCATGGTCTGGGTCTTTGCGCTGTCGGGGACGTTGAGAATACTGCAGAGTCGCGCCGCAAGGTCCTCTTCCGCCATCGGTGGTGTCGTTGTCGCGAAGGCCAAGTGCGCGACATCCGTCCCGGACGCGTCGGCCGCAGTGAGCGCACGGCGTGCGGCTTCGACACCCATCGTGACCGCGTCCTCGTCGGCGTCGGGAACCGCTTTCTCGTCGACCCCCGCTGCATCGAACCGACCCCAGGCGGCTTCGAACTCCGCGGCGTCGATCCGCAGGCGAGGTGCGTACGCGCCGATAGCCGCGAGCCCCGACGCAGTCATCGTGCAGCCTCCCGTTCGAGGATATGGACAACTGCGCTGCCGCCGCTCCCACCCACGTTGTGAGTGAGCCCGTACTCCGGGGCCGCTAGCTGCCGGTCCGCGGCGCTGCCGGTGAGCTGTTTGAACGCTTCGACAATCTGTCCGGCCCCGGTTGCGCCGATAGGGTGGCCCTTCGATTTCAGCCCGCCGGAGAGATTGACCGGCATGGCTCCGTCAGCTTCGGTCGTTCCCTGTTCAAGCAACTGTGGGGCCTCGCCGCGGTCACAGAAGCCGAGGTCCTCGTACGCAAGCAGTTCGGCGATCGTGAAGCAGTCGTGTACCTCGGCGAAGTCGAGGTCGTCAGGGCCGATCCCGGCACGATCATAGGCCGTGTCTGCAGCGGCTTCCGATGCAGAGACCGCGGTGTAGCTATCTCGCTGGAAGAGGCCGACCCGGTCGCTGGCCGCACCGACCCCGGCGAACCGGACCGGGTCGTCAGTGTACTGCTCAACGACGTCTTCACTGGCGACGAGAGCGACGGCTGCGCCGTCGGAGGTCGGACAGCAGTGATAGAGGTTCAACGGGTCCGCGACGACCGGGGCGTCGACGGCGTCTTCGAGGGAACACTCGAAGCCCAGATGGGCCTTCGGGTTCTTTGCGCCGTTCCGATGGTTCTTGACCGCCACCATCGAGAGGTGCTCCTCGCTGGCCTCGTACTCCTGTAGATACGCACTTGCCATCTGTGCGTAAACGCCAGAGAAGGTCGTCCCAGTCAGCCGTTCCCACTCTGTTTCACCGGAGACGCCGAGCCAGTACTTCGTCACGTCGCTGCTCATGTCTGTCATGACTTCGACGCCGCCAGCCAGCGCCACGTCGGCCATCCCGCTTTTGACTGCCTGCACCGCCTGACGGACGGCGTAGCCCGACGCAGCACAGGCGTTTTCGACGCGCACGCTGGGGATTCCGTGCAGCCCGGCGTGTTCGGTTGCTGCCGGTCCCGAGAGACCGAGTTGTCGACCGCCCACGCCGAGTGAGCCGACGACCGCTTCGTCTATTGCATCCGTGTCGATACCGTGGTCGACACTGTCGATGGCTTCGCTGACTGCGTGGTCGAACAGTGATCTGTAGCTCTCTTCGGGCATCGAGCCAAACGGCGTTTGCCCTGCGCCGATGAGATACGCGTCCCGCATACATGGAACTCTGAGGGTACTGAAAAATAGCTTTGCATCACTTGCCGACAGTCACACAGCAAGCACGACCGGCACTCGGAGTGGTCAATCCCAAACCATTTTATCACTATCATTCCACTCTATCATTGACGATGGTGTACAAGCAACTGGAGGCGGCTGACCGTACAGAGCTGCGTGCGTTGCAAACCGACCGATTACAGGGGGTTGTTACGCACGCCTATGAGAACGTCCCGTTTTATCGGGAGAAGCTCGACGAAGCGGGCGTCTCGCCCGAAGACATCCAGAGTATCGACGACATCACGAAACTGCCGATGACGACGAAAGAGGATTTCCGCGACGAGTACCCCGATGGCCTGTTCGCCGTCGACGATGCGGACGTCGCCCGGATCCACGCGTCGTCCGGGACGACCGGGAAGCCGAAAATCGTCTCGTACACGGATGACGACCTCGACAGCTGGAGCGAAGTCGTTGCCCGTTCGCTGGCTGCGAGTGGGACCGAACCGGGCGACACCGTCCAGAACGCCTACGGATACGGGCTATTCACCGGCGGATTGGGGCTTCACGACGGAGCCGAGGAGCTGGGGGCCACAATTATCCCTATCGGGAGCGGCCAGACCCAGCGACAGGTCGAGTTGATGACCGACCTGGAGAGCGATGTATTCACATGCACCCCGTCGTATGCGCTGTACCTCGCCGAAACGGCCGAGGAAATGGGCCACGACCCCAGCGACCTGCCGATCTCGACGATTATCTTCGGAGCGGAACCGTGTACCGATCCGATGCGGGCAGAAATCGAAGAGCGGCTGGGCGTCGACGGCATCGATGTTTACGGGCTCTCGGAGATCATCGGTCCCGGCGTCTCGTGTGAGTGCCACGAAGCACAGGACGGGCTCCACATCTGGGAGGACCACTTCTACCCGGAAGTCATCGACCCACAGACGAAAGAACCAGTCGAGGAAGGCGAGGAGGGTGAACTCGTTCTCACAACACTCACCAAAGAAGCGTTACCGGTCTTCCGATACCGGACCGGGGATTTGACGACGCTGAACTACGACGAGTGTGCGTGTGGACGGACGATGGTTCGGATGGACAACGTCACCGGTCGGACTGACGACCTCCTCATCGTCCGTGGCGTGAACCTCTATCCCAGTGAAATCGAGCACGCTGTGCTTGACATCGACGGCGTCGCTCCGCACTACCGCATCGACCTCTACGAGGAGAACAACCTCGACGTCCTGGAACTCACCATCGAACGGACTGCGGAGCAAGGGCCGGGCGACAAAGCGCTGGAAGACGAAATCATCGAGCGACTGGAGAACGTGCTCGCGTTCACCCCGGACGAACTCGAACTCGTTGCGCCCGGGAGCATCGACCGAACGCAGGTCGGCAAAGTAAAACGCGTCTACGACCACCGTGACTGACTGTCAGGGCCGGTAGACTCGTCCGCGAAACGTCGCGATGCGCTCGCCATCCTGTGCAGTCACCGTTACCTCGTACTCTGCGGTGCTGTCCGCGAGATGCGTCTCCTCGGCGACCGCAGACAGCGTCTCACCGGTTTCGACGGCGTCTAAATACGAGATGTTCGTCTCCAGTGCGACCGCCGCCTCGCCGTGCGAGTTCGACGCCGCGGCGAAGGCTGCATCGGCGAGCGAGTAGACCGCACCGCCATGGGGCGTCCCATGAAAGTTCAGCAGGTCCTCGGTAATCGTCAGTTCAGTCTGGGCGTACCCCGAGTCGAGTTCGACGACGTCGATGCCGAGGGTTTCGCAGTACGCGTCGGATTCGATGCGCTCTCTGACTTCGTCGGCGACGCCGGACATACGGCCTGTGGTTCTATCAGGAATGATAAATATATACCGGTCGCCGCTGCTGTCAGCGGAGCGTAAAAATATAAATGTCTGCTATCAGATGGGGAACTATGGCGTATAGCTACGAGCCACACCACTTCGAGGACTTCGAAGAGGGACAGGAGTTTATCAGTGTCGGCCGGACGGTCACCGAGTCCGATTTCGTCATGCACTCTGCGCTGTCGGGCGACTGGACGGAACTGCATACGAACAAGGAGTACGCGGAAGAACAGGAGTTCGGTGAGCGGATTGCACACGGTCCAATGACGTTCGTGCAGGCGACCGGCTTCGTCTACCGGACCGGGATCGTCGAGCGGACCGCATTCGCGTTCCTCGGCATGAACTACATGGACCTCCCGAACCCGGTCCACATCGGCGACACACTCCAGTTGGAGATCGTCGTGGACAACACCAAGGAGGTCGGGCGCGACGACGCCGGGTTAGTCGTCCTCGACACTGAAATGGAAAACCAGGACGGAACCGTCGTCTTCAAGGGCGACATGAAGTTCCTGATCAAGAAACGCGAGTGAGTCAACTGACGCGTCTGAAAGCGATGCATCGGTAGCGGGTAGTGCCTCGATTGTGCGACTTGGAGATCGAGGATCGCGCTCTCGCCACCCAGACATTAATGATCAATAATAACAACTAAGACGCCGCGCACTCCCTCTGTTATTGCAATGGAGTACACCGGCCCGACAGACCTGTATATCGGCGGCGAATGGCGAAAATCGACCAACGGCGGCAGCATCGAGACGGAGGACCCAGCAACTGAGCAGCCCTACGCGTCGGTACAGAAGGCCGAGGCGACTGATATCGACGATGCGGTACAGGCGGCACAGGCGGCCGTCGAAGACGGCTCAGAGTGGGCGACGATGGACCCGGGGACGCGCCGGGCGAAACTCCACACGATGGCCGACGCCATCGAGGAGATGAAAGACGAGCTCTCCATGGTCGAATCCCACGACAACGGGAAAACCCCCTTCGAAGCCGGGCTTGAAATCGACATGGTCATCGATACGTTCCGCCATTACGCCGGGTGGACGGACAAGATACGCGGCGACGAGATTCCGGTCGAGGACGGCCGGCTCAACTACACCACCCGTGAGCCGGTCGGTGTGACTGCACACATCGCGCCGTGGAACTATCCCTTCCAGCTCGCCGGCCGCGGCCTGGCACCGGCGCTGGCGGCGGGGAACAGCGTTATCCTCAAGCCGTCCGCTATGACGCCGCTGTCGGCGCTGTACTACGCGAAAGCCGCCGAAGAAGCGGGCCTTCCGGATGGTGTCGTCAACGTTGTTCCCGGGAAGGGGTCCGAGGCCGGCGACGCACTCACCGGACACGAGGGCGTCGATCACGTCACCTTCACCGGGAGTACAGGTGTCGGAAAGACGGTCCAGCGCAGTGCTGCCAACGCGGTCGCCGACGTGACGCTCGAACTCGGCGGGAAGGGGCCGGCAGTCGTGTTCCCCGACGCTGACCTCGATGCCGCCGCCCGCGGCATCCAGTACGGGATTTTCATGAACGCCGGGCAGATGTGCTGGGCGAACTCGCGTATCGTCGTCCACGAGGACGTCTACGACGAGATGGTCTCCCGGATGGCAGAGATCGCAGAGAACATCCCACTCGGCGGTGGCATCGACGACGATGGGCAGATGGGACCAGTCGTCAGCGCGGGCCAGCAACAGGAGATACTCGACTACATCGAGACCGGCAAGGAGGAGGGTGCGACTGTTGTGGCTGGTGGTGGCGTTCCTGCGGACAGAGACACCGGTCACTTCGTCGAGCCGACCGTCTTTGCCGACGTGGACAACGGGATGACGATTGCACAGGAGGAGATCTTCGGTCCCGTGCTCACCGCAATCGAAGTGAGCGACGAGGAAGAAGCGATTGCGGTCGCAAACGATTCACCGTTTGGCCTCACCGCCTGCGTCTGGACGAACGACCTGACTCGCGCACACACCGTCACAGACAGCCTGGACTACGGGATGGTGATGGTCAACGAGACGCCCAACACCTGGCCACAGACACCCTTTGGCGGCACGAAACAGAGCGGCCACGGCCGCGCACAGGGCGAGCAGGCTATCGAGGCCTACACCGAGGTGAAAAACGTCCACATCAACCTCGGCTGAAACTTCCCCCGACGAGTCGTGCCCAGGCAGCCAGCAACAGTTCCACCGCTCTGCCTCACGCTGTGAAACTCCGAAGGCAAAACTAGCGAGTAATAACTGCTTACTCGAACTTTTTGAACTGCTGCAGGCACTCGTTGCAGTAATGAATCGACTGGCACCGCGACGGCCCGCGTGGGTGTTTCCGCTCGGTGTCGGTCGAGCCACAGTACGGGCACTCAGCGCCCGTCTGTTCGCCGCTGGTCGTGACACTGGGGTCGGGTTCACTCATCCGTCGAAACTCATGCCGAAGTCCCGCAGCGCTTCTTTGCCCTGTTCTGTGACCAGATCAATCGACCAGTCCGGGGCCCAGACCAGTCGGACCGACGCGGTCTCGATTCCGTCGACACTCTCGGCGGCCTCCTCGACCTCCCCGAGGATTATCTCGCGCGCCGGACAGCCGCTGTAGGTGAGCGTCATGTCGACCGTGACGTCACCGTCGGATACGTCGAGCCCGTATATGAGGCCCAGGTCGACGATGCTGACCGGCATCTCCGGGTCCTCGACCTGATACAGGGCTGCCCACACGTCGCGTTCAATGCCGTCGGCGTCTTCGCCCGTGGCCGGCACGTCGTCCGCTGCGTGGTCTTTAGTCTCGTAGTCGGTGTACGAACACGCGGTAGCATCAGCGTCCGCGCGTGGCCGGTCGTAGTCGCTACTCATCGTCGGCCGCCATTATCAGCGTCGCTTCGTCACGGCCCAGATTCCGGTAACTGGCCGTCATTTCGTCGTGTAGGTCGTGCCAGTGGTCGGTGTGTTCGTTGTCCCGGCCTGCCGGCGTTGCGGGGGCAGCATCGGTCGGCACGTCGAACCCCAGTTCGGTCAGGAACGATTCGACGCGGGTCTCCCACTCGGTGCGCATCTCGTCGAGGGTCATCGTGCGGATGCCCAGCCGGTCGATGTCGGCCTCCACGTCGCCAACGGGTTCGAACAGCGTGAGGGCGTACGGGTAGAGCTCGTCGATAGCCGCCTGAACGCGTTCGCTGGCCTCCTCGTCCAGTGCCATCCGGTCCAGCCAGCTCTCGGCGTGTTCGAGGTGATAGCCTTCCTCGCCCTGGATGCGACTCGTTCTGTTCCGGATGATTTCGTACGACGAGTCCTCGAGCGCAGAGAGGCGGATGTCTTCAGCGACGTCGTAGAGGTACGCTCTGACGATAGCATCGGCCCAGTCACCTTCCGCAAACGGTAGCTCGACGAGCGTACTGTGCTGGAAGTCGCTGGGGTCGCTCTCGTAAATGAGCGATTCCTCGGAGTAGCCGAGTTGCTGTACCGCATCGTACCACAGTCGGGCGTGGCCCAGCTCGTCCTGTGCGTTGTTCGAAATCGAGAGGTCCGATTCCAGTGTCGGCGCACGCACCTGCCAGAACGTGTAGCGTTCGGCCTGAACCAGCTCGTCGTCGGCGAGTCGGAGTAGCTGTGCCTCGACTGCGCGCTGTTCGTCCTCGGACAGGTCGGCTGGACCGCCGAGGTCGGATTCCGTTGTTGCCATTAGATCTCACCTCGCTGTTTCTCCGCTTCTATCTGCTCGGATTCGGAGGCTTCGACCTCCTCAGCAGCCGGATCGACGTTGTACGTCTGTGCGAACCGGTAGGACTTGTTGGTCGTCCCACCGAAGCTCACGTCGTCCTCGGTGACTTCGCCGATGTACTGGTGCTGTACGACCCAGAGACTGTTGGGGTCGTCGTCACTGAACGTTGCAATCGCCGCCTGTTCTGCGCCGGCGGTGCTGGGGGCTTCGACGTCACCGCAGTGCGTGTGATACCCGCCGGGCTGGTCCTGCCGGAAGACAGCCCACGGTTTCTCGGCGCTGTTTCCGACCTCGTCACGGCTCTCTGCGTCAGGATCGACCTGCGTGATTTTCTCTTGCGGGGCAACCCAGAGCGCGTGGGTCGGCTTCCGCCGCCCGTGCTGGATGACCGAGAACTGCTTCGCCATCTCTCGGTCGGGTGCGTGGACGTCCCGGCAGTGAACGAAATCCGCGTCCGGACTCTGTTGTCGGAATACTTCCCAGATCATCGTTCTCAGTCCGCTGCCTGTGTCTGCGGGCCGCTGTTCGTGGTCGTCTGGTCGTCCATCATGTCACGGACCCACTGCACCGCTTCCTGGGCCTGCCGGCGACCGGAAATCTGTTCGATACTGCCGTCATATTCGTTCTGCGAGACGGTGAAGAACTCGTCCCAGTCGAGGTCGTCCTCGACGACCTCGTAGGTCCCGTCACCGTTGTCCCGAATGCGTGGCTCGTCGGGCATCTCCAGCCCGTATTTTTTCGCCTTCGGGATGTAGGTGTTGAGGAACGCGTTCCGAAGTTCGTCGTTTGTACACGTCTTCAGCCCGACCTCCGCGGCGAAGTCGTGGTGGGTGCTCTGGTCGTCGGTCGGGCCGAAGAACTGCAGAATTCGCGGCCACCACTCTTCGAAGGCCTCCTGAGTCATGCGCTGTTCCCTCCGGGAGCCGTTCATCAGTTCGCGGAGGATCGACTCACCGTGCTTGACGTGCATCCCCTCTTCGAAGCATATCTTGTCCATCGCGTGGGCGTACGGCTCCCAGCTGGACTTTTTCAGGGTCGCCTGACGACGCATCGCAGCCCCGTCGACGAAGAAGGCAATCATCGGCGTCTCGACGTAGCTCTCCATCGGGTAGTGGAAGCAGTTCAGGAACTTTCCGTCCCCGTTCGCCAGGTCGTCGAGCATCTCTTCGCGGGTCTTGATACCGAGCGACTCCGCCGCTCGGTAGAGCATCTGGCCGTGGCCGATTTCGTCCTGCACCTTCGCGCTGAAGGCCATCTTTCGCTCGATGCTCGGGGCTTGTCTGATGAAGGGCCGTTCGAGGTACGCCCCCATAATCTCGCTGTTGGCGTGGAATTCAAGCATCCGCGTGGCTGCCTTCCGATACTCTTCGGGAAGGTCGTCTTTCGGGCTGAACTCCCGGGGTCCAGCGCGGGCTTTGACTTCGTCAACGTTCATATGTATCCCATAAATCGTGAGGAATGTTCATACTAATTTGCCCCTATATAGACGGGTTTTATAAGTATATCCGCACATATACGAGGCAATGATAGAGGAGTGTCTAATGGTCGAATTTCGCATCGAGGGCGATGACTGTCCACTGGCAGATGCGAGTAGTGCCACTGGCACGCCCATCGAGGCGGCCCCGCCACTCCTCCGGGATGACCGTAACGTACTGTTGCGGTTCAGCGCGCAGGCGAGTGAGGAACTCGGGGACTACCTCGACGGCGACGACCGGATCCGCTATCTCTACCAGTCAGTTACCGAGGGTCGGTACAACTACCGATGTCTGTCGCTCCAGCAGTGTGTCGTCCACAAACTCATCAGCGCGGGCTTCATGGTGGAATCGCTGACCTATCGGGACGGAAACGCGATTCTAACTGGCGCTGTGGTGGGCCACGAGATCCTCCAGACGGTCATGGAGACGGCCGGTGAAACCGTCGGCGTGAAGCTACAGCGGGTGTACGCCCTGCGTGCGAGAGAAGACGCGTCTATCGCCCAGCAGTGGGACCTGACCCCGGCACAGGCGGAAAGTCTCCGGTACGCGGTCGAGATGGGCTACTTCGTCGTCCCACGACAGACCACCGCTAGTGAAGTCGCCGCCGAACTCGGTATCAGTAAGTCCGCGTTCCTCGAACGGCTCCACCGCGCACAGCACTCGCTGCTCACACAGCTGTTCGGCAGCGTCGGCGAAGGCCGACCGGACGACGACCGGGAGTAAAGTACCCGCGCGTGTGAGTACGACCATGCGCGTTGAAGACGGCGCTGTTCGACGAATCGTATTCGACCGTCCCGATGTCAAAAACGCGATGACCGGGGCGGTCGCGACTGAGCTCGCTGCTGCGCTCGCTGACCTCGACCCAGCGACACACGATGCCGTGCTCCTCACCGGCGACGGCGACGCCTTCAGTGCCGGCGGGGATATCGAGGCGATGAGCGAGCGTGAGGAGTCCGCGACGGAAGCCTACGAGCGGGTCCGGACGACGCTGGGTCGGGTGGCCAGCAACATCCTCGAAGCGCCGGTGCCTGTCGTCGCGAAGGTCAACGGGGATGCGGTCGGTGCCGGGCTGTCGCTCGTGGCTGTCGCTGATTTCGCGTATGCCGCCCAGTCCGCCCGGTTCGGTGCGTCGTTCATCAGCGTCGGCCTCGTGCCGGATATGGGCGCAACCGCGATACTCCCCCGGCTCATCGGGCTCAGGAAGACCAAGGAACTCGCGTTCACCGGGAAACTGATCGACGCCGAGACCGCCGCCGAGATAGACCTGATCAACGAGGCTGTCGAGCAGCGTGACCTCGACGCGCGGACGGCCGACCTGCTCGAAACGCTTCAGGCACAGCCGACGGCGAACCTCGGGCTGGCGAAGGAAGCGATCCACGACAACATCGGCCAGCCGTTACAGACCGGGCTGCGTCAAGAAGCACGCATCCAGTCACTGGCGTACGATACGCCGGCTCATTCGCGTGGTGTCGAGGCGTTTCTGGACGGTCGAACCCCGGACTTCGATTAGCGGTGGAAAAACTCCTGTGCGTTTTCGAACAGAATCTTCCGCTGGACGTCCGTGTCGAAGTCGGTGTCGCGGGCGAACGATTCGAGCCACGTTTCGGGGTCGATCATCGGGTAATCGGTGCCGAACATCACCTTGTCTTTGAGAACGGTCCCGGCGTAGTGAAGGACCTGATCGTCGATGTACTTCGGCACCCAGCCCGAGAGGTCCATGTACACGTTGCCCTTCTGCTGGCAGATCGCCAACTGCTCTTTCTCCCACGGGAACGCGGGATGGGCAATGAGGATGTCGAGGTCCGGATAGGCGGCGGCCACGTCGTCGATAAGCATCGGGTTGCCGTACTTGACCTTCAGGCCACGGCCGCCGGCGCTACAGGCCCCGAGCGTCGAGTTGCCGCCGTGAAAGACGACGGGGACGCCGAGGTCTTCGATGGTACTCCACAGGTGGTCGTGGCGTTCGTCCGAGGGGTCAAAGCCCTGTGCGATCTGCTGGAACTTGAACCCGGAGAGGTCCAGATCCTCAACGCACCGGATTGCCTCCTGCACACAATCGTCTTTCAGAGGGTCGACGCTTCCGAACCCGACGAAGAAGTCGGAATACTCGTCCCGGACCTCGGCGACGTAGTCGTTCGGGACGGGTGGGTTCCCGGTGTTCGTTTCCGCGTCCCAGCCAAGCAGGACAGCGCCACCGACGCCCGCTTCATGGTACTCCGCGAGCATCTCCTCGTAGTCCCACGTCTCCAGGTCAGTGCCAAAGCGGTCGGCGGCGTCTTGCATCATTTCGCCGCCAGCGTCGTGGAGGAACTCACTGGTCGGCTGATGCGCGTGCGTATCGAACAGTTGCCTGTCGGCTACGCCGGGGAGGTCGGTTGTCACAGAAGGAGCTTTTACCCAGTATCATAAAAATCCATGCCTGATTGTGCTGTGCGGAATACTCACCGGAGCGAGTGGAGAATCGTGCTGAGGATACCAGCATCGAGAAGAGCCGATGATAACGGCGGCAGACGAACAAATCGCCAGACGAAGGCTCACCCCCGGTATGGCCGGGCGTCAACCCCCTACAATCTTACTACCGGGGAGTGAAGGCACAGCTATGGTTCGTCGCAGTGTTCTGTTCGCACCGGGTGACAATACGGAGTTGATGCGGAAAGCGGCCGGTGGCGACGCCGATGTCGTCGTCTTCGACCTCGAGGATGCGGTTGCACCGGCGGATAAAGAGCAGGCACGTCAATCCGTTCAATCAGTACTCTCGGCTGTCAGTTCGGACAGCCACATCTGCGTTCGCATCAATCCAGTGGGGGTAAGCGCCACAGCCGACCTCGCTGCGATACTGACAGACGCCGGTCCCGACAGCGTGATGCTCCCCAAGGCCGGGTCCGCCGACGACATCGAAGCACTGGAACGGCTCCTCAGAGAACACGATACGGACCTCCCGGTGCTTGCGCTGGTCGAATCGGCCACCGGCGTCCTCAACGCGGCGGAGATCGCAGCCGCCGATTCCACCGATGCGCTCCTGTTCGGGGCCGAAGACCTCGCGGCCGACATCGGTGCGAGTCGCACCAGCGATGGACGGGAGGTGCTCTATGCACGCCAGCGGGTCGTCGTTGCGGCCAGCGCCGCGGGAATCGACGTAATCGACACGATCTACCCGGACTACGGCGATCTGGACGGCCTCCGCGAGGCAACTGAGTTCGCCGCACAACTCGGGTACGACGGGAAGATGGCGATCCACCCGGACCAGGTCGCGGTCATCAACGACGCGTTCACCCCCAGTGACGAGGATATCGCATGGGCCGAACGCGTCGTCACAGCCGACAACGAGACAGACGCCGGCGTTTTCGAGGTCGACGGGGAGATGATCGACGCACCGCTTATCGCACAGGCGGAGCGTGTCCTCGAACGCGCTCGCGAAGCCGGTCAGCGGTAGCCAACGGCAACACCTATCCGGGACCTGGCTGTGCTGTCGCGTATGAAAGACGTCGTCCGGCAGAACTTCGATGCCAGCGTCGACGCCTACACGACCTACGAGCGGCGGACCAATCGCTTCACGTCGCTCGCGCGACTACTCGCCGCCGAGATGGGCGCTCGTACTGACGGCGGCCTCGGGACAGTTCTCGATGCGGGCGCAGGAACAGGCGTGAGCACACGCGTATTCGCCGAGACAACAGCGGACACAATTGCCCTCGATATCAGCCGCGAGATGCTGAGCGAGATCGAGTCCACTGCTCGACTGCAGGCCGATTTCGACCATGTGCCACTCAAAGACCGGTCAGTCGACGGCGTCGCGTTTACCGCCTCGCTCTTTCTGGTCCCTGACCCGGCCGCCGCAGTGCGAGAAGCCGCCAGAATCCTCCACACAGACGGCGTGGTCGGCGCTGTCGCACCGCTGGGCTGGTTCCGGCCTGACGGCACGGACGTCTTCGAACAGTTCGAGCGCGAGTCACGCTCCCCGACTGATACACCGGCTATTCGGGACGCCCTCGCGGACGAGTTCTCGACGATTACGGGGACCTGGAATTTTTCGACGACTGCCGAAAACATCCGGCTGTTCCACGCGATTCCCGCGATGGCCGCACGGCTCTATCCGAAACTCGAAACGGAGGAGCGGGTTCGACAAGCTCGTGAACTCCTCGGCGCTCTCGACGGCACGTTCGAGCAACGATGGCGCTGGGTCGTCGGTGTGCCCGAATAGGTGACTTGAATCTGCGGTTCGTCCGTCGAGCGGTCACAGCGTCACTCGGCGTGGTCCCGTTTCAGCGACAGCACGGTGCGGTCGAACTCACAGACGAGGACGTCGTCCGAATCTGCGAGTTTGAACACCTCGACGTGCATCGTGACGACGCCGCGTTCGCCGTCGCTGGTCTCGCGTTTGTCGGTCACGGTCGACTGCACGCGAATCGTGTCGCCGTGGAACACCGGGTTCGGATGCTTGACGCTGTCGTAGGACAGGTTCGCGACGATGGTGCCGTCAGTCGTCTCTGGAATGGTCAGTCCGACAGCGACACTCATCGTGTAGAGCCCGTTGACCAGTCGCTCGCCGAACTCCGTCTCGGCCGCGAACTCGGCGTCGAGATGGAGCGGCTGCTGGTTCATGGTCATATCGCAGAACTGCTGATTGTCGCGCTCGCTGACGGTACGGCGCTTCTCGTGTTCGATGGTCTCGCCGACCTCGAACTCCTCGTAGTAGCGTCCTGTCATAGCTCAGAGGATAGTTCCGTGTTTCTTGTCCGGGAGGTCTTTCTCGACGGTCTCGTAGAACGCAAAGCGGTTCGTCAGTTCCGTTCTGAGGTCGCTCGGCGGGACGATGTCGTCGACGACGACCTCGCTAGCCATTCGATGAATGTCGATATCCTCGCGGTAGGCCTCGCGGAGTTCCTGCTCCTTTTGCTGTCGCTCGTCCTCGTCGTCGATCTCGGAGAGCTTGCGGGCGTAGACGGCGTTAATAGCCGCTTCAGGTCCCATGATCGCGATTTCCCCACTCGGAAGGCCGATTGTCGACTCGGGGTCGTAGGCGGGACCGGACATCGCGTAAATGCCCGCGCCGTAGGCCTTCCTGACCACAACGGACTGCTTGGGCACTGTCGCCGAAGACGTGGCGTAGATCATCTTCTTGCCCTGTTCGAGGATGCCCTCTTTCTCGACGCCAGACCCGGCCATGAACCCCGGCGTATCGCAGAGATACAGCAGCGGGATGTTGTAGGCGTCACAGGTCCAGATGAACTGGGCGGCTTTCTCCGCCGCGTCCGGGAAGATGGCCCCGGCACGCTGGGCTGGCTGATTGGCGATAACTCCGACTGGCCGCCCGTCTATCCGGGCGAACGACGTGATTATCTCCTTGCCGTATTCGGGCCGGAGTTCGAGCGTCGACCCGGCGTCGACGACCCGCTCAATCACGTCAAACATATCGTAACCCTTGTTCGGCTTGTCCGGGACAACGGCGTCGATACCCTCCGGCGAGCGCTTCGGGGCCGTCCCACTGGTCTGTGGTGGGTCTTCGTCGGCGTTGTCTGGCAGATAGCCGATGAGTTTCGCGACGAGTTCGCGGGCGTGTTCCTCGTCGTCAGCGATGAGGTCCGCACTCCCGGAGTGCTGTGCGTGGACAGCAGGGCCTCCGAGGTCGTCGAGGCTGATCTTTTCGCCGGTGACCATTTCGACCATCCGGGGGCTGGCGATGGCCATTGCGCTCATGTCCCGAACCATGACGGTGAAGTCCGCGAACACCGGCGTGTAGG
Organism: Haloarcula sp. KBTZ06; assembly: GCF_048595605.1. Classification (NCBI taxonomy): domain Archaea; kingdom Methanobacteriati; phylum Methanobacteriota; class Halobacteria; order Halobacteriales; family Haloarculaceae; genus Haloarcula; species Haloarcula sp. KBTZ06. The sequence continues at coordinate 202,443 of NZ_CP184340.1, read as the reverse complement.
CTGCACCGGCGATACAGGGACCGTACAGCACACAGATCTGCGGGACCCGCCCCGATAGCATCGAGTGGTTGTAGTAGAACTTCCCGATACCTTCGCGGTTGGCGAAAAAGCCCGTCTGCTGGTCGATACGGCCGCCCGAGGAGTCCATCAGGTACAGCACCGGACGCCCGGTTTTCAGTGCCCGCTGTTGCATCCGGAGGAACTTCTCGACACCCTTTGCCGCCATGCTGCCACGTTTGACCGTGTAATCGTTGGCCATGAAATGCAGGTCACGGCCCTCGAACTCCGCGGCCCCCGTGATGAGCCCGTCAGCCGGGAGCTGGTCGTCGGCGTCGAACTCCGCAAATTTCCCGTCTTCGAACAGGAAATCGTCACCGAACCACAGGTCGATACGGTCCCGGACGAACAGCTTGCCCTCCTCAGGTAACTGCTCCTTGTACTTTTCCGGCCCGCCTTCGAGGATCTCTGCAATCTCCTCGCGCAGGGCCTCTTCGCGTTCGGTCGGACCGAGGTCGTCGTCGACCGGTTCCGTGGATTCGTCCCGTCGAGTGCTGTCGTACGTGGCACTGGCGACCGTTTCGCCGCTGTCAATGACGAGGGTAATGTCGTCCTCAAAGTGTGTCGCCAGCGCCTCGGCAATGGCCTGTGCTTCCGATTCGGTCGCGTCGTCTGAAATTCTGACTTGCATACTTACTCCTCCAGTACAACCAGGGTGTCACCCATGTCTACGGAGTCGCCCTCCGCGATCGGGACGGACGCGACAGTGCCGCCCGTGGATGCCACCACGTCGTTTTCCATTTTCATCGCCTCCAGCACGCAGACGACATCGCCCGCTGCGATATCGTCACCGGGCGCGACTTCGGTCGAGAGGATAGTGCCCTGCATCTCAGCCGTAATCGCACCCGACGTGGCCACCGGGCCGCCACCGGATGAATTGCCGCCCGAAGCGCCACTGCCGGAGCCGCCACTGGCGTTACCATCACCGGAGACGCGGGGTCGTCCGTCCGTAACGACGACATCGAAGCGCCTTCCGTCGACTTCGACGGCGATTTCGTCCGTCGACGCCGATGAGGTGTTGCCGCCGACCTCGTCTGTCCCCCACCGCGCGACGGCCGCGTCAAGGGCATCGTCGGCGAGTTCCTGATCGAGGTATTTCGTCGTGTGCGTCCCGGCGCGGAACGTGTCGTCGTCCAGCATCAATCGATGGAACGGGATGGTCGTGTGGACCCCCTCGACGGTGAAATGGTCGAGGGCACGCCTCGACCGGTCCAGACAGTGGTCCCGGTCCTCGCCAGCGACGATGAGCTTCGCGATCATCGAGTCGTAGTCGCCCCCGATCTCGTCGCCCTGCGAGACTGCGTGGTCGAGCCGCACACCGATACTGCTTGGCGGCGCGTACGTCGTCAGCGGTCCCGGCGTCGGCGCGAAGTCCTCGGCCGGGTTCTCCGCGTTGATTCGGTACTCGACGGCGTGTCCGTCTATCGACACGTCCTCCTGTGTAAAGTCCAGTTGCTCGCCCGCGGCGACCCGGAGCTGCCAGCGAACGATGTCGATGCCCGTCACAGCCTCGGTGACGGTGTGTTCGACCTGAATGCGGGTGTTCACCTCCATGAAGTAGAACTCCCCGTCCTCGACGAGGAACTCCACCGTGCCGGCGTTCGTGTACCCGGCTTCGCTGACACCGCGTCTGGCGGCCTCGCCGATCTGCGTCCGCAGTTCGGCATCGAGAGCGGGACTCGGGGCTTCCTCGATGACCTTCTGGTGGCGACGCTGGAGCGAGCAGTCGCGCTCGCCCAGATGACGGACGTTGCCGTGTTCGTCTGCAAGCACCTGCACTTCGACGTGTTTCGGTGCTTCGAGGTACTTTTCGACGTACACGGAATCGTTGCCGAAGTAGGCTTCCCCCTCGCGCTTCGCGCTCTTGAGCGCCTCCGCGACCTCGGCCTCGCTCCGGACGATCTTCATGCCACGACCGCCGCCGCCACCTTCGGCTTTTATCGCGATGGGGTAGCCGTACTCGGCACCCAGTTCGCGCACTTCGTCCGGCTCGCTGACAAGGTCCGTCGTGCCGGGGACGACCGGGACGCCGGCATCCTGCATCACCGTCCGGGCTTTCGTCTTTTCGCCCAGCGTCTCCATTGCGTCGCTTGGCGGCCCGACCCAGGTGATGCCGTCGGTAGCCTCGACGCGGCCAGCGAACTCAGCGTTTTCGGCGAGGAAGCCGTACCCGGGATGGATCGCGTCGGCCCCGGCCCGCTCGGCAACATCGAGTATCGCGGTCTGGTCGAGGTACGACTCGCTTGCGGGTGCCGGGCCGACGTTGTATGCGTCGTCGGCGTACTCAACGTGGCCGGCGTTGCGGTCGGCATCGCTGTAGACGGCGACCGTTTCGATACCCAGCTCTTCACACGCAGCCATCACACGGACCGCGATTTCGCCGCGGTTTGCGACAAGGACTTTCTCGAACATTAGTAGGATCTGGGGAAGCCGAGGTGCTGGCCGATATGGTTGTACGCCATCTGCTGGGAAACCGGGGCCAGCCGTGTCAGGTTGATTTCGCGCCACCAGCGTTCGACGTCGTACTCCTTCGCGTAGCCCCAGCCGCCGAACGCCTGCATGGATTGCTTGACCGCTTCGATGCCAGCACTGACGGCCGTCGCCTTCGCGACGTTCGTCTCGTACCCGCACTCCTCGCCCTGGTCGTAGAGCCAAGAGGCCTTCTCACGCATGAGCGCCGCCGTTTCCATGCGTGCGTACGCCTTGGTGATCGGGAACGACACCGCCTGATGGCTCCCGACAGGCGCGCCAAACACCTCCCGGTCGCTAGCGTACTCGATAGCAGTGTCGGCGGCCAGTTTGCCGATACCGGTCCCGGCGGCCGCAAAGCCGATGCGTTCCGGGTTCAGCATATCGACCAGAGTCCACCAGCCGTCGTCTTCCTCCCCCAGGAGGTTCTCCTCGGGGACCCGAACGTCCTCGATGAAGACTTCACAGGACTTCGAGTAGTTGATGCCGTGTTTGGGAATCGGGGACACGTCGATGCCGGGGTCGTCCATATCGACGATAAACAGGCTTATACCGTCGGTCCCGCGCTCGACCTCGTCGCGTGGGGTCGTGCGCGTGACGAGAATCATGTTGTCAGCCCGGTCGGCGAAGGTAATCCAGGCCTTGTTCCCGTTCAGAACGTACTCGTCGCCGTCTTTCTCCGCGCGGGTGGCGACGTTCAGCGTGTTTGTCCCGGCCTCGGGTTCCGTGATGCCGATAGAGAAGTTTCGCTTGCCGTTGGCGATGTCCGGCAGATAGGTCCGTTTCTGCGCTTCTGTTCCGCTCTCGCTGATACCGGCAGCGGCCATGCCGGCGGTGAGCACCAGATACCAAGTGCCTGCCATGCCACAGCCCTTGGCACAGAGCGTCTCCATGACCAGCCCCATCTCCTGTATGCCCATCCCGGCCCCTTCGTACTCCGGCGGGACCAGCAGGCCGTGGAAGCCGGCCGCGGCCAGTTCGTCCCAGAATTCCTCTCCGAACTCGCCTGCTTCCTCTTTCTCGCGCCAGTACTCCGGTCCGTACTCGGCCGCCACGTCCGCCGCGGTCGACCGAATCATCGAGCGTTCCTCTGTTTCTTCGAAATTCATTGTGGTTGTGTCTGCGTTGGCACTCGTACTGCTTGATACCCTGTGTCAGGATTCGACTTCGGCTTCTGCTTCGGCGTCGTCGTGGAGTTCGGTTCGGCGAATTTTCCCGGTCACTGTTTTGGGTAGGCCCTCCCGGAACTCGATTTCGCGCGGGTACTCGTGTGCTGAGAGCTCTTCTTTCACGTAGCTCTGGATGTCTTCTTTGAGCGAGGCGGATGGCTCAGCGTCCTCGCTCGGCACGACATAGGCCTTGACGATGTTCCCTCGCGCTTCGTGTGGTTTGGGGACGACTGCCGCCTCGGCGACCGCGTCGTGTTCACCCAGCGAACTCTCGACCTCGAACGGCCCGATGCGGTAGCCAGCAGAGAGGATCACGTCGTCCGCACGCCCCTCGAACCAGAAGTAGCCGTCCTCGTCTTTGTGTGCCAGATCACCCGAGAGGTACCATGTCCCGTCCGGTCCGTCGACGAACGCTCGCTGGGTCTTCTCGGGCTTGTTCCAGAACTCGGCGAAGAAACACGGGTAGTCGCCGCGCTGTGCGATTTCGCCCGTCTCACCGGGTTCCAGAACCTCGCCGCTCTGTGGGTCGACGATGTCGGCCTCGATTCCGGGGAGTGGTTTCCCCATCGACCCGGGCCGGAGGTCCATCGTTGGATAGTTGTTGATGATCATGTTCCCGGTCTCAGTCTGGCCGTACGTATCCAGAATCGTGACGCCGAGTTCGTCTTCTCCCCACTCGACGACGCCGGCGCTGAGCGGTTCGCCGATGGAAAGCGCATGCCGCAAATCGAGGTCGACATCCGCAAGGACCTCCTCGTTCTCCCGGAGCATCCGGTACGCCGTCGGAACCGAGAACAGGACGCTAATCGGGTATTCGTCGAGCAGGGCGGCCCACTCGTCGGTGTCGAACTCGCCTTCGTACGTGAACAGCGACGCACCCCAGAACCAGGCACCGAGGGTGTTGATTGCACCCGTCAGCCAGCCGAGGTCACCGGTCGACCAGTACAGGTCGCCGTCTTGAAGGTCCACGGCGTACTTCTGTGTTGCCGCGACGCCGGCGATCCAGCGCTGTTTGTGGAGGACACCCTTGGCCAGCCCGGTCGTTCCCGAAGTGTAGTACAGCAGCGCGTCGTCTTCCCCGCTGGTCTCAGCGACCTCGTACGCCGTGCTCGCGCCATCAAGCGCGGTATTGAACACCACGTCGTCAGCGGGTGCGCCGCCCCCGCGGTCAACGGTGAGTACGTGTTCGACCGACGGGGCCTCGTCCAGCGCGTCTTCGACCGTGTCGCGATTGTCGGTCGTGGTGACGACGACCTTCGCGTCGCAGTCGTCCAGACGGTACGAGATGCCGTCGGGGCCGAACCGCTCGTTGACACTTCCCCAGACGGCACCGTGTTTGAGCGTGCCGACCAGCGCCACGTAGTGCTCCGGAATCCGGGGCATGTATGAAAAGACCCGGTCACCCTGGGCGACCCCGAGGTCGTCGAGAACGTTGGCGAACTGGCTCGAACGGTCAGCAAGCTCCCAGAACGTCATTTTCGACAGCTCTCCGTCGGTCCCGACCTGGTAGAGTGCGACCTGGCCCCGGTCGGTCGCGTGACGGTCGGCGACTTCGTGCCCGATGTTCAGCTCGTTTGGTGCGTCCCAGTCCGCTGCCGCGTATATATCGTCCCAGGAGAACTCGTTTCGCGCTGTGTCGTAGTCCGGGAGGTTGTGGCTGGTGACCATACACCGCTCGGAATACCGGGTTCTGGTATAACTGTACCGGTTACTTTTTGCGAAAAACGTATTGAATCTATTTTATTTTTCATTCCTACCTAGGTATTATTCGATTGCAGTATGGCGTAAACAGAACTGATTACAACATATTCGAAGATATATACACGCGAGAGACATATTCAGTGGGGCGATTCGTTTTCAGTCGTCTCTCCGGGAGCGGTGTCGGGTTCGTCCCACAGGACACGAGCCACGTCGCGGACGTCGTTCGGGAAGGAGTTCTCGAACGTGACTCGCGGCGCGATGTAGGTTTCCTTCCAGCGCGGGTCCCACGCCGCGTTCACGTACAGGCGCGAGCCGGTTTCGTTGTCTCGTCGATAGTGAGGGCGTGTCGCTGCCGGTGCATCCGGTTCGCTGAACGTCCAGTCGCGGGCGGGGTGGGATTTCAGCCAGATATCGGCCAGAACGCGGCCGAAGTCCTGTGGCGGAACGTCTTCATCGACGATAACGACCGTGTCGAAAAGCGACGAGAACGAAAAGAGGATGTTCGCGAGTTGCCACTCGAAGCCGCCGTAGAGCACGTCACTAGCGACGAAACAGATACCGAGTTCAGCCTCTGCCGGCAGCATAATCCATTCGACTGGCGAGATGCCCCAGTAGTTGTTGAGTCGGTGATAGAGCGCTGCGGCGGTCACGAGCCCCGTGAGACGGGTGTCATCCGCGAGTGGGCGACCGACGGGGGAGACGGGGATGACCGGGTTTTCAGTAGTGCGGACGCGCTCGACCGACAGCGAGAGCGGGCCGCTCTCGATGACGTATTCCCAGCCCTCTCGACGGTCGGACCGGAAGTCCGGCTTGCAGTCCACGACCGTCGTCTCCATGACGACCTCCGTCGCGCTCGGGACGAGGCCGCCGTTGGTCGGGACGAGCGGGACGGTTCCGGTCACCCCACAGGACTGGATCGGCGTGGCAGTTTGCTCGGTGACAGCGAGCAGGTACGCCGTCGTGATCGCCGCCGGCGGCACGCCGAGCGCTATCGTCATCGTCGTCCCTTCGCCGACAAGCGACGACAGCGTGTCTGGGACACGCACTCTGAGCGTGTCGCCGCCCACGACCGAGCCGTGAACCGGTGCCCAGTGTGTGCCGTCAGCGGTCGAAACCGATGCGACACCGAGCGTCATAGCAGGCCACGTATCGGTTTCGCTCTGCGGGAACTGCAAGTCCTGTGCGTCGATATCTCTCCCCGAGGCCGCCCGACTCGTGTATGTCGGGTCCGTATTCCCGCCGGCCGGGCCGAGAGTGCTGATCGTCTCCAGTAGATCAACGAGCGGAGCTTCCGGGTCGAGTCCGAGGCCGAGCGACAGCCGCGACCACGGCCGGGCCTCGCGCTGGTGTGTCTGGTCCGGGCCGCTGAACACACCGCTAACTAGATCACTGCCGGCGGCGCGCTGGAATCGAAGCGCCGGCCCACTCGCCCGGAGCGCCTCCGCCGCAAGCACGTCCACCGGGACTTCGAACGGGCCGTCGAGTCGGACGAGGTCGTCGTCGCCGGCCAGTCCGCGGACGTACTGCGTGAACGGTATCACTGTGATTGGCCCTCCCGCTCGTCAAGCCGGTCGAACCGCGCAGCGTTTAGGCCCGCATCGACCAACCGCTCCTGGGCTCGCTTCCGGGTTTCTGTGGTCGCTGCCATCTCCGCCGCGTCACCGTCACTCGTTGCGTCAATGTAGGCTTTGGCCGTCTTCGCCTTCGACGTCCCCACGTCCGCGTTGCCCTTCTCGTCGGGCGTCTGGTAGATGTTGAGCGGAACTTTCGGCATTCGCTCGACGCCGAACTGATGGAAGTCGGCGTCCGGATCGGCCTCAAGCGCGATAGCTGTCAAGACTGCCCGTGGGTCGAGCGGGTCGACAGCAGCGTCGACAAACACGAAGAAATCGATGTGGAGCATCCCCCACGTCGTGAAAATGAAGTTCGCCAGTTCGTGGAGATAGCCCGGATACGGTCGATCCGTCGCGATGACCCAGACGGTGCGAGAGGTGAATCGCCACGGGACCGCCATCGCAACGTCGAATCCGGCGGCCCGAAGACCGACAGTCGCGTCGGGGCCGGCCGCGACGAGCCGGAGCGTACTGGTCGAGTTTTGCCCGTATCCGACACCGCTCCCCTCGACACAAAACGGTATTCGCGGTTCGTGGCGGTGGGTGATCGCATCGACCTCGAACACCGGCATGGAGCGTCGCGGGCCGTTCATGTAGCCGAAGTAGTCGCCGAACGGCCCCTCGTCGAGGCGGTCGTCGGGTCGAACGTGGCCTTCGAGAACTAACTCGGCCGTCGCCGGGACGTACAGGTCATTGGTTTCGCACTGGACGAGGTCCACAGGCTCGCTTTTCAGGCCGCCCGCGAATGCCGCTTCGCTCCGGCCTGTCGGAATCCACATATCCGCAGTACACTCGACGGTGGGTTCGGCACCGATGACGACCGCGACGGGCATCGGTTCGCCCCGGGGTTCGTAGTCGTAGTAGTAGCGGTTGGGTACCTGCTCGCCGGCCAGTAACAGCAGACTGGCCTGGGAGGAGTCGTGGATCATCATGCGATGGCTCGACCAGGTCCCCCACTCCGTGTCGGGGTCCGGTGCGACGATGGTGTGGAGATTCGAGTACCGTCCCCCGTCGCCCTCATGGATATATGGCCACGGAAACGACAGGAGGTCGACCTCGTTCCCCGTCCGCACTGTTTCTTTGCAGGGAGCCTCCTGGCTCGCGACAGTTCGGGGCGCTTGTGGCGCGTTGAGGCGATCAATCACTCGGTCGTAGTACGTACGGCCCGAAAGGCCGCCTGAGAGTCCCAGCGCGCGGGCGAAGTGATCCCAGGGACGCGTCTGGGGGCCGCGGTACGGATCGCCAACCAGTTTCGACTCCGTCTCTAGCCCTGCGATGGACTCGAACACCGGAATCGGGCCGTCGCGGATATTGGCGAGCATCGTCGCCGCGCTCGCTTCGAGGTCCCACGACACCGGTTGGTCAAAGGACCGGAGCCAACCGGTCGTGTCGAGCAAATCGAGGTACTCGCGGAGCGAACTAACCGACATAGATCACTCCTGTTGTTCCAGCACGCGCCTCAGTGGGTCGTCGTCGAGTTCACGGCGGACCTCAGCGTAGGCGTCAAGCAGGGCCGGTCGTTCTGTGGCGAGCTGGTCGAACGCGATCTCGCGAAGCGCATCGGCCGTTGACTCGTACTCGCCGGTCTCGACGAGATACTGTAAGAGGACCTTCAGATCGTCGGATCGTGTATTGAGGATGTTCGACGCCGTCTCCTGTTCGGCCGCCAGATGCGTCACCAGCTCCTGATCGATACCAGTCGCCTCAGTCTCGTCGAGCAGTTCGACGTATCTGGTCTCGCTGACGCTCTCGTGTGGCCCGGCGACGATTGTTAGCGGTTCCGGGTCAGTGAGCGCATCGGGGTCTTTGGCAATCCGAACGCGTGCCTCGAAAATGCGTTTCGTTTGGGCATCCGTGATCTGTAGTGTGGTCTCTGTCTGTGCTTCCTCGGGGAGATGGTCTGCTGACGTGATGTAGTGGTTCGACATTACCTGCCCTCAGTTGTTTTGCTGATGTTCTTAGCAACCTCTTGTCCCTATTGCATATATGTACCGTCGTCAGTCCACCGTTTCACTGACTTGTGCATCCCAGGCACAGTTTGTCACTCGAATCGGCCCTCTATGAGCTGAAATGCGCGGATCACTAGTATTGAGAGGTTGTCAGAAAGTGTATATTTACACGAGCCAACATAATGTTTCCTTCAGTTATATATGCCGCTTGATCGAAGCCAGAGTATGCACTGCCAATTGACGCGACTCAGCCGTTTTCGCTTCGATAGATGAACGGATTGTTTCGCCGGTACCTGGTCGTTATCGTCCGGTTTTTACCCTTCGCGCTGTCATTTCTCCGTGACCGTCGGCGGTTCGTCCTTTTTGGCTCACGAAGACAGGTTCCAGACGAGCAGCATCGACAACGGGCCGAGCAGATCCGGGATACGATGCTCGAACTCGGACCGGCCTTCATCAAAGTCGGGCAGGTACTCTCGACGCGCCCAGATATCGTTCCACCGGTGTATGCCGACGTTTTCGGAACCCTTCAGGACGAAGTTCCAGAGGCCGCAGGGGGAAATCCAAAGCACGTCGTTGCGGAAGAACTGGGCGACGAACTCGATCAGTCGACGCTCGAACCGGTCGCCGGCGGGTCGCTCGCGTACGTCTATACGGCAGACTATCGGGGTGAGCGAATCGCACTGAAAGTTCGACGTCCCGAACTGAAACCCGTGATTACGCGTGATCTCCGGGTGGTCCGGGGGCTGCTTCCGCTGATTCGCCCCTTCGCTACCGAACGCCAGCAGTATTCGATCCAAAACGCGGCTGACGATTTTGAGGACATCATCCTGAACGAGTTGGATTTCAAGCGTGAAGCGACGATCATGGCCGATATCAGGGAGAACTTCGACGACGATGAGCGAGTCGTCATCCCTGCCATCTACGAAGACCTGTGCTCTGAGCGCGTGTTAGCTATGGAGTATCTGACCGGTCGGAAAATAACCGACGACGACGCTTTCGACGATGTCGACGTGACGCCACACGAGATGGCGACACGGATCATCAATGTGTACCTGGAGATGGGTCTCGTCGACGGCGTGTTCCACGCTGACCCCCATCCGGGCAACCTCGGCGTCACAGACGACGGCCATCTGTTACTCTTCGATTTCGGCATGAGCGAACGCCTGCCACCGACGGTTCAGGACGATATCATCGCCCTCTATCGGGCACTCGTCCGTCGTGACGTGGACGACCTGGTGGACGCGCTCATCGCGCTCGATGTCCTCGAACCACACGTCAACCGCGCCGAGGTCGGCCGGGTGCTCGAACTTGTCATCGAGAACCTCGAAGGCCAGTCGGAGATCACCTGGCGGCAGATCATTACGGAGTTGACGACGACCCTCCGTGCGTTCCCGTTTCGGATTCCGCCGGACGTGATGCTACTCATCCGTGTCGGGACCGTCGGTGAGGGCGTCTGTCGACAGCTCGATCCGGAGTTCGACTTCCTCGCCGCTGTTCGCTCGTTTCTCGTCGAACAGAACCTCATCGAGAGTGAATTGGACGCAATCATCGAGGAAACGTGGGCGGACGTGCGCCGGTCGCTTCCCGCGCTGGCACGGGTCCCGTCACGAGTCGACCGAACGTTGTATCGGCTCGAACGTGGTGAACTGGTCGTCCGTACGGAACCGGCTGATGGACATGGAATAGGGGAGCGGAATCTCGGTTACGCGGTGATCGCCGGAGCGCTCATCGTGGCAGCAGCGATTCTGACCTTTCACCAGCGTCCGTACGAGATCCCAGTACTTGCCGTCGCCGCCGGCTTTCTCCTCGTCTACCTCGTCGACATCGAGTCGTAGCTCCTGCCTCACCGGGTCTCCAGAAGAACAAACAGCAATCCGACCGAGAGTCGGAATGCAGGTGACGGCACAGGTGTAGTCGGCTCATCCGGAATGGCTCGCGCAGTTCTCCGGTCATCAGGGAAAAACCGAGCACGGCTCCGAAGTCGCCACAGCAGACGACCGATACCGGCTCTCACACCCGAAGTTTGACAACTTGGAGGCATGAACCCCTAGAGAATGGTCGCGATCATCGATTCGCTCCTCCTTCGTCTCCTCGTTGCATTCGGTATTGGTGCTCTCATCGGACTGGAACGGGAACAGGCGAAATCTGGGGGCACGTTCGCTGGCAGCCGGACGTTTCCGCTGTTTGCCCTCGTCGGTGCAACCGCCCAGGCGTTCTTTCCGGCCCTCTTACCTGTCACAGTCCTCGCTATTGCAGTCCCCCTGACCGTCGCGTATGCCGGGAAAGTGCTGACTGAAGGGGATATCGGACTCACGACGGTGACCGCTGCCTTGCTCACTGTCCTTCTGGGTGCGTTGGCAGTGTCCTCCGAACGCGGGATGCTGTTCGCGATCATTCTCGGCGGGAGTGTCACTGTCCTCATGTCGGCGAAACCCACGATCCACAGTTTCGTCGACCAGATCGACGAGCGGGAACGCCGTGCCTCGCTCAAATTCATCCTCGTCGTGGTGGTCGTGCTGCCGATCCTGCCTGATCGTGAACTCGATGTCCTATACGGCCTCAATCCGCGGTTCATCTGGCTGATGGTCGGCTTTGTCACCGGCCTGAGCTTCGCTGCCTACATCTTGAGCCGGTTTCTCGGAGCCAAGCGGGGGATCGCCCTCACGGGAATCCTCGGCGGGTTCGTCTCTTCGACCGCGACGACGGTCTCGATGGCCGAGCGGATCAGTGAAACTCCAGAGCTCTACAAGATCGGCTCGTTCTCGATTGTCGTCGCGTCGATCGTCATGTTCCCGCGCGCACTCGTCGAGGTCGCCGTCGTCAACCCGGCCTTACTCCCTCGCGTCGTCGTTCCGCTCGGAGTAATGACTGGTGTCGGCGTGGGTATCGCCGGCATCGTCTACTGGCAATCGACGACAGAGTCCGCGGTCGAGACCGATCTCAAGAACCCGTTTCGTCTCCGACCGGCACTGTTTTTCGGCGCTGTTTTCGCAATCGTGCTCCTCGTGTCCCAGTCCGCGAATACCTGGTTCGGCGACTCGGGTATCTATGCGACTGCGTTCCTCTCGGGGCTCGCTGACGTCGACGCCATCACGCTTACGCTGAGCGCGCTCGAAGCGGACGGTGAGATCTCGCCCGAAGTAGCGACTACCGGCATCGTCATCGGCGCTATCGCGAATACGCTCACGAAAGCCGGACTCGCGTGGCTACTGGGGACGGTCGAACTGGGCCGGCGAGTGACGGTCGCTCTTGGAATCGTCGCCGCCGCCGGACTTGCTGTCGTCGTCCTCTAACCCGCTGCGGCATCGAAACAACATCGCTCCCGACAAAACGCGTCCGGAAGCCGCGGAAGGATTGCCCGCGAACGTGGTACCGAGAAGCCCGCAGAATAGCCTGTAACGCAGTGATGGGCTGGCAGACGGTCAGATTACCGGTCCGGCTCGATTCGCGACAGCCGCATCGCGTTTCCGGTGACGCCGAGGCTCATCCCCATGTCGCCGACCACGACCGCGAGCGCGACACTAACCAGCCCTAGTGGGACACCCAGTGCGAGCAGGAACTTCGCGCCGAGGCTCACCCAGATGTTCTGCCGGATCACGCCGTTGGCGGTGTGTGACAGCTCGTACAGGTAGGGGAGCTTCCCGATATCGTCGCCCATTAGTGCGATGTCCGCCGTTTCCAGCGCGGTGTCGGTGCCGGCAGCGCCCATCGCGATACCGACTTCCGCGGTGGCGAGCGCGGGCGCGTCGTTGATCCCGTCGCCGACCATCGCCACCTCGCCGTACTCCGCCTGCAACCCCTCGACTGCATCGACCTTCTCGTCCGGCAGGAGTTCGGCGCGGTACTCGTCGACGCCGACCGCGTCGGCGATAGCACGGGCGGTACCCTCGTTGTCGCCGGTCAGCATCACGACGTGCTCGACACCCAGCTCCTGTAAGCGCTGGACAGCCTGCTTCGAGGCGGGGCGTACCTCGTCGGCGATGGCGATGGCACCCAGCAGCTTCGACTCCGTTCCGACGATAACGACCGTCTTGCCCTCCCGCTCCAGTGCGGCGAGTGCATCCTCGGCGAACGCCCCGTCGTCGGACGCAGCCGTTTCTTCCGGCACGATGCCACCGTCAGACCGATGCGCTGACGAGGCTCCGGTCGCTCCGCTCCCGGGGACACCGTCTGGGTCGCGGCGGGCCCGCGAGAGATCGAAGCCCAGTTCCTCGAAGAGCGCGGGCTTGCCCGCGTAGTACGTCTCGCCGTCGATCTCCCCGCGGATACCCTTCCCGGTGAGGCTCTCGAAGCCCGTCAGGTCGGGGCGGTCGTCCACACCCTCCTCGTTTGCACGGGCGAGGATCGCCGTGGCGATCGGATGCTCGCTGCGCCGCTCCAGTCCGGCGGCGTGACTGAGGAGCGTCGCCGCATCCGTGTCGCCGGCAGGGACGACGTCGGTGACGGCGAGTTCGCCCTTCGTGAGCGTGCCCGTCTTGTCGACGGCGACGGCGTCGACCCCGCCCATCGCTTCGAGGTAGTTACCGCCCTTGATGAGGACGCCGTTCTTCGCGGCGCTGGTGATGCCCGAGACCACCGAGACGGGCGTCGAGATGACGAAGGCACAGGGGCAGGCAATCACCAGCAGCGTGAGCCCGCGGATGAACCACGTCTGCCAGTCGCCAGCGAACGTGACGCCGTACCCGGCCACGCTCACTGACACTGGGTCGGCGATGACCAGTGGCGGAATGGCGGCGGTCAGAATCGCCAGCACGACGACGACCGGCGTGTAGTACCCCGAGAACCGGTCGACGAACTGCTCGGTGTCGGTCTTTTTCGCCTGTGCGCCCTGTACCATTTCGATGATGCGCGAGAGCGTCGAGTCGCCCGACGTCGACGTGACTTCCACTTCGAGGTACCCCTCTTCGTTGATAGCGCCGGCGTACACTTCGTCGCCGGCGGACTTATCCACGGGAACACTCTCGCCGGTAATCGGTGACTGGTCGACCGCGCTCTCGCCCTCGACGACCGTCCCGTCGAGCGGGATTTTGTCGCCGGGGCGGACGACCACGGTCTCGCCGATCTCCACCTCGTCGGCGGGCACCGTCACTTCCTCGCCATCGCGCATGACAGTCGCCTCGTCCGGTGATAGCTCCATCAGCTCGCGCAGGGAGTCCCGTGCCCTGTCCATCGCGTAGTCTTCGAGCAGCTCGGCGATGCTGAACAGGACAGCCAGCGTCGCGGCCTCGACGAAGTAGCCGATACCGGTCGCGGCGATGATAGCCGTCCCCATCAGCAGGTCGATGTCGAGGCTCAGATTCTTCGCCGAGTAGTAGCCGCTGCGGACGACAGGGGCGCCGCTGGCGGCGACGGCCCCCAGGAACAGCACGTCGGCAACGGCCAGTGGATAGCCGAGAACACTTGCCACCGCGATATTCTGTGCTGTCAGGAGAAACTCGAAGAGGAGACCGAACGTGACCAGCGCCGCGCCGACCCACGTCTTCTTCGCGCGGGGACTCGTCCAGACCTCCGACGGCGGCGCGATGTCGACGCTGTCGCCCGACTCCACCCGTTCATCGGCGTCGGAGTCCGAGCCGCCAACGACTTCGTAACCAGCGGCTTCAATCGCCTTGACTACATCTGCCTCGCTAGTACGTTCAGAATCGTACGTGACACTGGCTGTACCGGTGGTCGGCTGGAGCGTGGTGTCGACAACGCCGTCGACACGCTGGAGACTTTTGTCGACTTTCTGGGCACAGGAGGGGCAATCCATTTCGGGGACTGTGAGGCGGACAGTCAACTCCTGTTGCTGACCGCCCCCACTTGCCTGCCCCGTCGAATCCGGATTCTCTGTCATCACTTCATGATAGGCGCGTGAGTTCGATAAGGCTTTATTGGAATATTCCAACCCGATGGGTCAACGTGATACCGAGGACTCCTCGCCCACTCGGCTGCCCGCGACGTACTGCTTCGCCAGCTGTTCCTCAGCCCGACGCAGTCGGTAGGTGAGCGTCGACCGGGGGACGTCGAGGTGCTCGGCTAACTCGCCGACGTCGACCTCTCGGGGTGACTCGTAGTAACCGTGCTCGACAGCGGCCCGGAGTGCGGCCTCTTGCTCCGGCGATAGGGCACCCTGTGTCCCGTCGGATTCTCGCATCGACGCCGTCGTGTCCGCAGTGCGGAGTATCTCCATCTGGGCACTTTCCCCGACGGCCGCCGCGAGGTCGTCGAAGAACGCGGCCACGTTACCCTCGCCGGAGTGAATGAGTCGCCACGTATAGTGATGCCCCTCGTGGCGCGTCTCGAACAGTACGCCCTCTCCGAGGTGATCGCGGGCGATGTGGGGAACCGAAGCACAGGCGGGGGTGCGTTCCCAGTCGGAGTAGAGGACAAGCGTGTCGTCGGCGCGGTCGAGGACGCGAGTGGTCTGGGTGGCTCCGCAGTCCTCGGTGGCGAGACAGTCGGCGTAGTAGTCGCTGGTGAGAAAGGCGTCTTCGATGGCGTCGAGCGCCTCGGGAGTTCCGGTAGCGTGGTCGACGCGCCAGAGACGGTCAGCAGTGGCGTGCAGCGAGAGCGAGCGGACACGGGCGTTGGGGTGTTCGGCGAGAGCGTCTGCAACCCTGTTGCAGCCCGGCTCGTAGTCGAGAGCGAAAACGAGTTCGCGCATACGCATCGTAAGCAGCGGTTCGATAAAACACGTCGGGACGATGCCGTTCAGCCTTGACTTCGGGACGCTCCGCTCATCGTTGACGACAGTCAGAGCACGTCATCGGTATCGAACAGGCCCCGCATTCATTGGATCGCAATGGCTTGTCGCTCGCGGTCCGGAATTCCGTCGGAGAGATTGTCTATGTCTGCTCTCCGTCTAACAGCGGAACCAGTGGGGTGGCTAACAGCGGAAGCGGTGGGGTTACGGGCTTTTTTTCAGGAGTTCTGACAGCCCTGTTTTGATCGAGCTGATGGATTGCTCTAGCTCGAATTCCTTGTACTTTCCACCGCCTTTCCCCCGGTTGTACTCCGCTGAGGACACAATTCCGAGTTGTGTGAGCTCACCGAGATAGTCACGGACCGAGCGCTCTGAAACCGGGTCCAGACCCTCATCACGGGCTAACTCCTGATACGCACCCAGGATGTCTCGTGTCCGGGCTGGCGTGTCATCGTCTTCGGCGAGCCCGGTGAGCGCATAGAGAACGAGTTGGCCGTGATCGGAGTAGTTACGGATACCTTCAACGACCTGATCGGTCTGTAGCCGCTGCCGGGCTTCGCGTACGTGATGTTCCGTTACGAGTTCATCGTCGTACTCCCGAGCGAGGTCTCCGGCCTCAAGGAGGAGGTCCAGAGCCTGGCGGGCGTCCCCGGAGTCTTTCGCGCCGTACGCAGCACACATTTCGATGACGCCGTCATCGAGGACATCGTCCTGAAACGCGACAGCCTCACGCTGTTTCAGAACGAGCTGAAGCTCGTTGGCGTTGTACGCCGAGAAAGACACTTCCTTTTCACAGAGACTCGACCGGACTTTCGAGGACAGTTGGTTGCGGAAATCGAGATCGTTCGAGATACCGATGACGCCCAGTTTCGCTTCGGAGATGTCACCGTTCGATCTGGCGCGAGGAAGTTTGTACAGCAGCGAATCGTCTTCGATGTGATCGACTTCGTCGAGAACGATGAGTACCGTTCCGCCCAGGTCATCGAGTGCGTCGAAGAGGAATTGATACACTGAAGCCTGTGGATATCCGGTGTTGGAGATTTGATTCGCCGGATCACGAAGTGTGTTGACGATTGCGACCGCGGCCTGATAGCTCGAATTGAGTCCATCGCAGTTGACTTCGACCGTACTGAGGTCCAGTCCGTCGACATCTGCTGCATCGCGTTCCAGGGCGGAGAGGAGGTATCGGGTGGCAGCAGTCTTCCCGACACCGCTTTTCCCGTACAGGAAGATGTTCGACGGGGTTTCGTTGTTGATGACTGGCTGGAGAGCAGCGTGATACTTCTGGAGCTCCTCGTCACGTCCGACGAGCTCCTCAGGAGTCCACTCTTCGAGTAGTGCCTCGCGTTGTTCGAATATTGTGGAGGTGGGCGAAAACGTAATATCGCTCATTTGTGTGTAGTTGCAACACGGAGTGTCTTAACCTTTGGTTCCGCTGCTTCCGCTGTTCGGTTGGGTATATAAATGATTGACCCCGCCACTTCCGCTGTTAGATGAGAGGGGAACACCTGACTGACCACTCCCCCACCCCACCGCTTCCGCTGTTAGATGGGAAATGGGATAGCAATCCTCCTACTCCCCCACCCCACTACTTCCGCTGTTAGATGAGAAATGGGATAGCGACCCTCCTACTCCCCCACCCCACCGCTTCCGCTGTTAGCGCGGTAGCCGAGAAGTTCCCTGGTCGAGGAACGGGATCGAGTAACTGCGAGTGGTTAGACAGCAGGATTTCGCGGGATTGTAGCTGTAGAGCGACACACCCACCCCACTACTTCCGCTGTTAGCTCGATGGAAAGGGGTATACGCTGTGGGACCACGCTGTTTCTCCACCCTGAACAGGTCGAGTATCTTGGGATACCTCTTCTTCGACCCCTACCCCCACCCCACTGGTTCCGCTGTTAGGACCGAAATTTGGTGGTGACCTATCCAGATCGCGGCCTGAATATCTCTAGAGCTAGTAAATAACTTCAAGTGTCTCAGTAATAAACCACAACCGTAGGACGTTATCACAAAATAGCAAAGCACCCCCTCCCATGGGGGTGGTGCCGTCTATTTATTCCCTAACAGCGGAACCAGTGGGGTGGGGGTGTGGACCCATTCTTGTTACAGTTGCTGGGGCAGGCCATCCACAACTTCCAGTCGAGGCGGAGAGTCGGCTGAGGCGTCTATCGACTCAACACAGCGGTGAACCATACGGCCCAAACTTACGCCGACAGACGATACCCGGAGTAGACTTTATTCATGAGCGAGAGTAAGACAACCGCTCGGTAAGCGTACGGATTGACTGAATCCAGAACTGTAATATGACTTGAAGCTGCATTGTCCATTATGCCCGACAAAAAACCACAGCCAAATAATCCATTAGCTCCGTATTATCCCTCAGAAACGCCGAGTTTGTCGGGGAATGGTCGAAAGTGGTTTGCCATACTTGTTCTCGGGTTCTGGCTATTTCTGGCGGCGATTGCGTTCGCTGTTGAGCTTTTCCTGTGATTTCGCCACAGTTGCGACTGAGAACCGCCGGCACGAATAGACACTCCCGGCAGCGCCCAATATCCATTTTCAGCGTATTACCCGCGTCTCTTCACCTCACGGCCCCTCTCCAGTTTCGCTCGCACCAGACTGGGCTCCCGATCACTCACCGATAATCGCTGTGGAGCCGGCCTGCCCCTCACCGCGGTTCGAAGACGTGGACCGGCCAGTCGCTCTCGTAGTCGAGCGCGACCTCACGCTCTGTGGCCGTCGGCTCCCGCACCGTGAGTTCGACCGGGTCACCGATGGTGACGTCGGCGTAGTCGGCGGCAACGCGGCCAAGCAAGCGGCCACCGTCCGCGAGTTCCACCACGGCGACCGTGTAGGGCGCGTCCGCTTCGAACGCCGGCGGCGGCGTGTGGACTGCCGTGTACGAGAAGATCTGGCCCTCGGGTGACTGCGGTTCGACGTCGACGTCGCGACTGCCACAGGCGTAGCAGGCCGGTCGCGGCGGCAACAGGACCTGTCCACAGTCCGTACAGACCCCGCCCAGGAGTTCGCCATCGGCGAGCGCGTCGAAGAAGCCCGGCAGCGTCCGCGGGTCGGTTGCATCAAGGCCGCCGTCAGTCATGGTGCCTCCGCCGTCGTAAGCACATGGCCAACGGTAACCGCGTCCGCGACGCCCCCCTCGTTGAGCAACAGGGCTGTCTCGGCATCCTCGACTGCCCGGTCGCCCGCGGCCCCCGTGAGCTGTTCGTAGGCTTCGAGCGCCTGCAAGAGCCCGGTCGCACCGATGGGGTGACCGCGGGCCTTCAGGCCGCCGCTCGGGCTCAACTGCACGTCGGTCCAGCCGTCAGCCCGCTCCGCTGGCGGCTGGTAGCTCTGATAGCCCGTTCCCGCGGGAGCGAAGCCGGCGGCCTCCGCGAGCAGCGCCTCGCAGACGGTGAATGCGTCGTGAACCTCCGCGATGTCGACGGATTTGGCGTCGATACCCGCTTCCTCGTAGGCCGTCTCGGCGGCAATGCGAGCGCCCGCGATGTCGGTCATGTCCCGCTCCGCGACCGCGATGTTGTTCGCGGAGGCCCCGCTGCCCGCGACGCGCACCTGCGGCTGGTCGAGGTCGGCCGCCATTTCGGCGGTCGTCACGAGGACGGCGGCGGCACCGTCCCCGACGGGCGCGCAGTCGTAGAGCTTCAGCGGCGGGGCGACGGGGTCCGATTCTAGCACGGTCGCCACGTCGATTTCTTTCGGGAACTGTGCCCGGGGATTGCGAGCGGCGTTGGCGTGGTTCTTCACTGCGATCTCGGCAAGGTCTCGCTCCGTGGCGTCGGTCTCGTGGAGGTACCGCTGGCCGAGCAGTGCGTACTGGCTGGGGGCGGTGATGCCGGAACGCTGCTCGATGGCGCGGTCGAACGCCGCCGAGAGCGCGTCCGTCGCACCGCTGGTGCCCGCGGACGTCATCTTCTCGACGCCGCACGCGAGCACGGCCTCGTGTTCGCCGTTACGGACGTCCTTGACCGCGTGTCGTAGCGCGAGCGCGCCCGCGGCGGCACACCCTTCGACTCGCTCGGCGGGGACGTGTCGGAGGCCGGCCCACTCGGCCAGCAGCGTCCCCTGCATAATCTGGTGTTCGTAGGTCTCCGACTGGTTGCCGACGTACACCGCCTCGACGATGTCGGCAGGGTCGGGCAGGTCGTCGAAGGCCTCCGCAAGCGCGACCGAGAACAGGTCACGGCCCGGGAGGTCTGTGCGGCCGAGCGGCGAGGCACCGACCGACGCGATGACTGGCTCTGGCATCTGTACCTCCCACATGTCTGCGAGCCTAGTTAGTCATTCCCATTTTCTAGATAGTTGAAATATTGGCCCCGTCGAACTACGCACATAGCATCGCAGGTGCCGTCGGGGTCGCTCGTCCCCGATCTAACTCACCCCTCGAATCGGCGTTCGGACCGTCTTTCGCGTCGCGGTATCTGGTGTCCAAACTGCTTCAGTCGTCGGCCGAGGCACCGCTTGTCTGCAGTTCATGCTCCGAGAGTTCTGCGGACGGAGCGAGGAACTCAGCAGGGTCGAATGCAGTCAGTTCTTCACCCTTTGAGACCTTCTCAGGCCAGTCCGGATTGGCGAGTGCGCTCGTCGCCAACGTTACCAGGTCGGCACCGGCATCGACCTTCTCGCGTGCCGCGTCAGGCGCTCCGAGCCCGCCGTTGTCGATGATGACTGTCTCATCTGCTGCGTAGGTAGCCGCGGCCTCGGCCAGCGTCGGTCCGTCGTCGCCAAACGCCGGCGTGGTCGCATCGGGTTCGGTGACGTGGATGTAGTCGGCACCGGCCGTCGACAGTTCCTCGAAGAACACCGCTGCGGCGTCCTCGCCTTCGGGCCACAGGTGGTCCTCGTCAAGGGCGGTCGACTGCGAGACACGAATACCAACGACGAAATCGGGGGGTGTCGCCTCGACGACCGCAGCGACAACCTCTTGGGGATAGCGCACCCGGTTCGCAGGCACACCACCGTACTCGTCATCACGCTGATTGAACTCTCCCGAGAGGAACTCGTGAAGCAGATACCCGTTCGCACCGTGGATCTCGACACCGTCGAACCCCGCTTCGATGGCGTTCTGTGCCGAGGTAACGAACCCGTCACGGATGTCGGCTAGCTCGTCGACCGTGGCTGCTTTCGGCGTAGGGAAGTCACCGCTCCCGCCGTAGGCTTCGGCCTTTTGTCCGTCCGGTTGCACCGCCGATGGGGCGATGGTCTGTTCCCCGTCGATATGTGGATTCCCCTGGCTCTGTGCGCCGGCGTGCATCAACTGGGCGAAAATCGGGACACCAGCGTCGTGGACCGCCTCGGTAACCTGTTGCCAGGCCGCTGCCTGTGCGTCGGTCGCCAGACCTGGCTGGTTCAGATACCCCTGGCTGTATGCGTTGTCTGGATAGGTCCCCTCTGTAATAAGAAAAGAGAACCCACCGTCGGCGAACCGCTGATAGTACTGTGCCATCTCCGCCGTCGCACGGCCGTCGTCGGTGGCGCTCACCCGTGTCATCGGCGCGAGGCCAACTCGGTTGTCTAACGACAACTCGTTGAGTGTAGTTCCGTCGAACAGTGTCACACCACCCGGTAAGCGGATAAGACAATTAACGGCTGGTTCAGCATACGCCGAATCAGTCGCCTGTGAGTAAAAAGATAATACATTTGCCATTTCGAAGCACGCTTCGAACGTGTTCACTCCGGCGTGACTGGGGAGCCTCCAAACGCACGGAGACTCGGGAGCCAGCCGCTCACTTGCTACGTCTATCGTTCGGTTATGACGCCCATATACGCGTACTGTCTGCTATAGAGAGCAATTATAATCATTCATTTTTCATGCCTTGCTGGCAAAGGGTATGGTTCAAAGTGGTGGCGGGTACGACCATGTATCGCGGCGGTCGGTTCTGAAAACATCGGGGGCTGCACTCACGGTGGGGACCGTGGGGCTAGCCGGATGTAGCAGTAGCAGCGGTGCCAGTGTCCGGCCGGTCGACGAAGACAGCCTCACCATCTGGCATGCCATGGGTGGTACCAACGGTGAGACGCTGCAGGGGCTGGTCGACCAGTTCCAGTCCGAGACGGACATCGACGCGAACCTGGTCTTTCAGGACTCCTACGAGGGGGTACTGACGAACACACTGAGCGCACTTGACTCCGGCGAGGTCCCCGATGTCTTCCAGATCGACAGTCTGTTCGCACAGCAGGTCCTCGACACGGACGCGGTCGAGCCCGTCGAGAACTTGCTCTCCGACGACTACCCGGTCGATGACTTCCTGTCGAACGTGACCTCGTTTTTCACCATCGATGGGACGCTTACGTCGATGCCGTTCAACAACTCCAACGCCATCCTCTATTACAACCGGTCGGCGTTCGAGGAAGCCGGACTCGACCCGGACAGTCCGCCGACCACGCTTGAGGAAGTCCGAAGTTACTCGCAGACGCTCGTCGACGAAGGCGTCACCGACGCCGGCCTCACATGGCCGAACCATGTCTGGTTCGTCGAGCACTTTTATTCCGTCGACGGCCAGACGCTACTCGACGCCGAGAACGGCCACGCCGGTCAGCCGACGACGATGCAAACGGACAACGCCACGGCCCGGTCACTGTACGAATGGTGGCACGAGATGGCAGACAACGGCCTGTTCAGCAACCCCGGGATAGAGGCTTGGGGGGAAGCAACGTCCACGTTCCTCACCGGACAAGCCGCCATGTTGATGACCTCGACGGCATCGGTCACTGGTATCCGCTCCGGCGCGGAGGAGAACGGGTTCGAGGTCGACAACGCGTTCTATCCGACGATTGACGGCGACCGGACCGGGCCAGTTATCGGCGGGGCTTCGTGGTTCGTCCCCTCCGGACTGCCACAGGACCGCCAGGACGACATCGGCAGCTTCCTCGAATTCATGGGTCGACCGGAGTCACAGATCACCTGGCACAAGGGGACTGGTTACTACCCGATCCGACAGACCGCTGTCGAGCAACTCGAAAACGACGGCTGGTTTGCGGAGAACCCGATGTACCGAACCGCGTTTGACCAGTTGACACAGGCCGAGAACACGCCGGCGACAAAACGGATGCTCATCGGCCCGGCTCGGCAGGTCCAGACAACAATTCAGGATATGTCGGTCGAGCTGTTCAGCGGCGAGGTCGGCGTCGACGAGGGGCTCTCCGAGCTGAAATCGGCCGTCGAAGACGAACTAGACCGATACTACAGCTAATGTCCACCCACGAAGTATTCACAGACCGCCTGCAGGCCGGTGTGTTGCTGTTACCGACGATGGTCGTGTCGCTGTTGTTCCTCTATTACCCGACGGTCCGTGCGATAGGGCTGAGCTTTTACCAGGCCTCACTCGCCCGGGGTGACGTGTTCGTCGGACTGGAGAACTACAGGCGGTTAGCCGGCTCCACAGAGTACCTCCGGAGCGTCCTGCTATCGGTCCTGTTCGCTACGTGCGTCGTCGTCGGCGTGATGGCCGTTGCCCTGTGTGTCTCCTTCCTTATCCACGAGATCGAAGTCGGGAAGGGACTGTACTTGGTGGCGGTCATCTGGCCGTACGCGCTGCCGCCGGCAGTCGCTGGGCTGGTGTTCCTGTTCATCGCACACCCGAACATCGGCATCTTCACGAGCTACATCGAGGCTCTCGGCATCGATGTCAACTGGTTCAGCAACGGTCCACAGGCGTTCGTCGTCGTGTTGATCGCAGCGGTGTGGAAGCAGGTCGGGTACAACGTTATCTTCATGACAGCCGCACTCGGCAACGTCCCCGAGTCGCTGACTGAGACGGCCGAACTCGACGGCGTCTCCCGAACGCAACGACTGCTCCGCGTGTACGTCCCGATCATCTCGCCGACGCTCGTGTTCCTGGTGATCATGAACACGATCTACGGCTTCTTCGGTACGTTCGCGATGGTCGATCTCATGACCAAGGGCGGTCCCGCCGGTGCGACGAACATTCTCATCTACGACCTCTATCGGACCGCCTTCCAGTTCTACGAGTTCGGGTTCGCCTCGGCGAAGTCCGTGGTGCTGTTCGTCGCTGTCGGGCTGTTGATGTACGGCCAGTTCCGGCTGAGCGACAGGTACGCCTACTACGGAGGCTAACATGCTCGGGTCACTCCTCACTGCGTTGACTACTGCCGCTGAGCGCTCCCGTACTGCGGGACGAATGACTAGCGAGCGCATCCGGCGATTCGAGACTGAGCAGCTCACGCTGCATGTGCTTGCGGCTACCGTCGCGTTCCTGATCGTACTGCCAGTGGTGATCGCGGCCCTCGTCTCCACGAAGCGGGCCGGAATCGTCACCTCTATCGGCGATCTGGCACCCGGTGGCCACGCGCTGTCGAACTACCGGCGTGCTCTCATTGGCCTCGAATTCTGGCGGTACATGCTCAACTCGTTCGTGATGTCTGTCGCCGTCGTCGTCGGAAAGCTGATCGTGTCGCTGCTGGCCGCGCTGGTGATCGTCTACTACAGGTTCCCGTACAAGAACGCCGTGTTCCTGTTTATTCTCTTTACGCTCTTGCTCCCGGTCCCGGTCAGGTTTGTGCCACTGTATCGCTTGACGACGGAGCTTGGCATGGGTAACACGATCTTCGCTATCACGGTCCCATACTTGGCCAGCGCGACGACCGTCTTTATACTGCGCCAGCATTTCCTGTCGATTCCGGCCTCGCTCGTCGAGACGGCAAAGGTCGACGGTGTCGGTCCGCTGCGGTTTCTGTGGTCGGTCCTGGTCCCGATGTCCCGTGCCGTCCTCGTGGGCGTCTCGGTGATCATGTTCGTCTACACATGGAACCAGTATCTCTGGCCGCTGGTGATCATCAACGCCGAGAGCCTGCAGGTCGCACAGGTCGGGCTGAGCCTGCTTCGCGGACAGGCCAGCACCGGCGAAGTGGCCTGGTCGATGGTGATGACCGGGTCGATACTGACCCTGTTGCCGCCGCTGGCACTGCTAGTGCTGTTCCGACGACAGCTGCTGGAGACGTTTACGATCCAACAAAAGTGAGAGGATACCAATGACTGACGTAACCTTACAGAACGTACGGAAGGAATTCGATGGTGTCGTCGCCGTCAAAAACATCGACCTCCAGATACCGGACGGGGCGTTCGTGACTGTCGTCGGGCCCAGTGGGTGTGGCAAAAGCACCACGCTTCGGCTGATCGCCGGGCTAGAGCGGGCCACTGACGGCACGATCCAGATGGGCAACCAGGACGTCACCGGCGTCGAACCGAAAGACCGGGACGTCGCGATGGTGTTCCAGAACTACGCGCTGTACCCGCACATGACCGCGCGCCGGAACATCACGTTCGGCATGAAGTCGGCCGGCGACTTCAGTGACGAGGAAATCGACCGCCAAGTGAGAGAAGCCACAGCGGTGCTCGACATCGACGACCTGCTCGACCGAAAGCCAGGCGAGCTATCGGGTGGCGAACGACAGCGAGTCGCACTTGGCCGCGCACTAGTCCGTGACCCGGAGGTGTTCCTCATGGACGAGCCGCTGTCGAACCTCGATGCCAAACTCCGGATCAAGATGCGGGCTGAACTGGCGAAACTCCACGGCGAATTCGAGACCACGACAATCTACGTGACCCACGACCAGACAGAAGCGCTGACGCTCGGTGACCGGGTGGTAGTGATGAACGACGGCCGCATCCAGCAAGTCGACAGCCCACAGCGCCTGTACGACTTCCCCGAGACTCGGTTCGTCGCGGAGTTCATCGGCGACCCTGCGATGAACATGCTCGCCGTGGATATCTCCCGTGATGGGACTGAATACGAGGCCGTCGGACCGACGTTTCGCATCCCGTTACCCGACGGCGACGGCTTGGAAACAGCCGCCGGAGGACAGGCGTTGCTAGGCGTTCGGCCGGAGAGCCTTTCGGTAGCTGATTCGACCGACCGAAGCTCGTTCGCCGCTGAAGTAACCGTCACCGAACCGCTCGGCGATAGCCTCCTGCTGGAGTGTCGGACCGGCGATCAGGAGTTCAAACTACACGCCGAACCCCGAACGGCCGTCGAGCCGGGCGACCGAGTTGCGTTGACAGTTGAGACCGAGCGGCTCCACCTGTTCGACCCACAGACGGGCGAGGCCATCTATCACGCAGCGGCGGCGCAACCACCCGAAGAAACTAGCCCCATCGATAGCACTCTTTAGGTTTTCCGACCGATTCTCGATCCTCCGATAGAAGGGACGGGCACCGACATTTTCGGTTCGATCCGGTGCTGTGGTCTTCTCGAACGCGACGACCGGCGCGACCACGGGGATAGTGGCAGAGCGCTGTCTCAGAGCCGCTGCTAGCGAGAGCGCTGTGCAAGCCCAGTTCCGTCCGATTAGCTTGCTACATGTAGTCTCAATACAACGAAGCTGGGGATTCAACCGGCATTTATGCTATATATTGATATATACATCCACTCTGCAGCCGTTTCTACTGCTGTATAACCCAAATAAACTCAAGAAAACGCAATAGTATATACTGATATGTGCAATCAATAGTTATATATAGATTGTGTAGGTAATAGGCCACGGAATGGTTCGAATACCAGACATATGCCGTCGAACCGTGCTAAAGAGTACGTCTGCTGCCGCACTGGGCTCCATTGTAGGCACTGCGGCTGGCAGGGAAAACGATCACAGCAGTACCGAACCGCCCATCGCTTCTCCACCGATCCTCGCTGCACACCGTGGCTACCGCGGTCTGTATCCGCAAAACACCATCGCCGCAGTTCAGCAGGCGGCGTACGGCGGTCCCAGCAGTCACGAGTACAATACCGATATGATGGAATGTGACCTTGTGCCTGCAGGCGGGAAGCCCTGGAAGGGTGAGGACTTCGAAATCGTCGTTTTCCACGACGATAAGCTAGACGACCTGACAGACGAATCAGGGTACGTCTGGGAGAACGACGTGCAGACGGTTCTGAACGCTGAAATCCGTGACAGCGGACAGACAATCCCTCGACTAGACGAGTTCGTCGAAGCGACTCCGGACAGTATCCCACTCGACATCGAGTGGAAGGCCGCTGGTGTCTCTCCCGACGACGACGCGTCGGAATCCGATGTCGAGACCTGGGATCCGTTCACGGAACAGGCACTCGAAGTCCTCTCGCATCACGAAAACGACGTTATCATCCAGTCGTTCCAGAAGGCTGCGCTGGAGTCCGTCCGAAACGCGGACGCCAGTATTCCGATCGCGTACCTGTTCTGGGATTCAATCGAGGACGGTCTTTCTATCGTCCGTGACCTGGACGCGGAGTACATCCAGCCGCCGTACAATATGATCATGAACACGCCTTTCTTCAACGAGGACTACTACCTCGAAGACCCGGATTTCGCCGAGATCGATCTGGTCGAGACCGCACACGAGGAAGGTCGGAAGGTAATCCCGTACACGATAACGACCTGGCATCAGGCGGAGAAACTGGTCGAGGCCGGTGTCGACGGAATCATCGCTGACTACCCCGGAGTGCTCGACTGAGCTCTGGGTATCGAGACCCCTGGAAACAGTTACTCCCCTGTTTCCGGACCTACTGTCCGTTTTCTACGATAGCTGCCAGTTCTGAAAGGTCGGTCACGACGTGGTCCGCGCTCACGTCACTCTCCTCTAAGTCCGCCGTACTGGTAACGCCAGTTAGCGGCAGTACCGTCTCCATCCCGGCCTGGTTCCCCATTCTGATGTCTGTCCCGAGGCGATCACCGATCATGAGACAGCGCTCCGGCTCGCCACCGAGCCGTTCCAGCGCCATCTGAAGGATTACGTTGGACGGCTTGCCGATCAACTGATCCAATTCCTGCCCGGTAACTCCTTCTATTGCCCCGATCATCCCTGCTGCATCGGGTATCTCACCACCATCTACCGGACACGTTCGATCCGGGTTGGTCGCAACGAAAAGCGCGTCGTTCTCGGTAAGTGCGATTAGCGCATCTTGTAGCGCCTGGTAATCGAAACCAAAATCAAGTGATGCGATCACAGTGCCCGCTCGTTCGGGGTCGGACGTCGTTTTCAATCCGGCGGCACGCAACTCCGCGACCAGAGCGTCTTCGCCGATGACGTAGATTTCGCGCTCCGGGTGCTGCGCGGATAGATAGTCCGCTGATGCAGTGGCGGACGTGATTATGTCCTCACTGCTGCAATCGATGCCCAGCGCGTTCAGTTTCTCGCAATACTTCTCCCGCCGGTCGATCGGCTTGTTCGTGACGAACAGCGTCGAAAGCCCCGCCTTACGTACTGTCCGTACCCCCTCTGCAGCGTTTTCGACTAACGAATCCCCGCGATATATCGTCCCGTCGAGGTCGATGATGGCACTGGTGTACGTCATCTAGAGTTCCTCCATCTCGAACGGTGACGCTTCGGCAGAAGCCGCTGCCGACGTGATCACAGGCGCTTCCTCTGCCGCAGGGGCCGCGGCGACCCTCGAAACACGCTGATAGCTCTGACTGTTCATATCAATTGGATACTGATAACCACGCCACCGATCCCGATGAGCGACAGGTAGAGTGACTTTCGCACCACCGGCGCTAGCAGTGAGCGGTTGATACTTGTTGCAAACCCGATTTTCACGAGTATACTGGAGAGCGTCCCGGCCAGCACGCCTTGCGCCGCTACTGCCGGCGATATCTGACCGGTCGACGTCAGCGTCACTGCGGTCGTTGTCGTCGTGCCGCTCGATACGATGCCGCTGAGGAAGCTCGTAATCAGGAACCCGGCTGTTCCGAAGATGCGCTGTGCTCCGGCGGTCAGAATCAAGACAGCGAGGAAGAGCAAGCCGAATTTCAGCGCATTTGCACTGCTAAACGGCGAGTCGAAATCCAGTTCCAGATCTCCCTCCCAGTCGCTATCGTAATATGCGAGTCCGACGCCACTAATCGCGATCAGGCCGAGCGGGAGTCCAACACTGACAGCCGACTCGGGGACGAATGCAACGATGATCGCTAAATTACGGACCGCCATCGCCGCATCAGCGATCAGTATCGTTCCGACTGCGAGCTCTGTGATCCCCGCATTGTTCTTTGCCCTGCCCGCGATTTCGCCGATCACGGCAGTGGAGTTCACCAGCCCGCCGAAGAAGCCAGTTACAGCGATCCCCTTGCTGCCGTATCGCTGCATCACGATATAGTTGACAAACCCGATCCCACTGACTGCGATCACGAGCATCCAGACCAGTTTCGGATCGATCGCATCCCATGGCCCATACGTCCCGCCGGGCAGGAGCGGATACACGACAAACGAGATGATCGCAAACTCACCTGCGCTGCGTACTTCTTCTCGCGATAGCTGGTTCGCAAACTCGTGTAGCTCCCTTCGAAGGACTAGCAGGAACGACGACGTTATGCCAATAATGACGCCGATCAGAACGTGATTGGCTCCGACCAGTATTCCGACCGCGTACGCGACAAGTAACGAGGTCGAGGTTGTCAGAGACAGGCCGAACTCCAACTCACTATCGTCGCTGGTCCACTGTGCGACTATTCCCCGGATCCCGAGCAACCCCCCTTGCACGAGTACCAATGCCCCTCCCAAGGCAAGTAGTATCCTCTCGTCGAGTGACATTGCGGCAGCGCCGACCAGACTCGTCAGCGTAAACGTTCGGATTCCCGCAGACTTGTTGGCCCACTCTCGTTCGAGCCCGAGCAGCATACCCAGTGCACCTGCAATAAATAGGTGGAGTATCTCAGTATCGACAGTTATCCCCTCTATACCTCCGAAAACAGCCGTATTCGCGATTGCACTCATTACAGTCATCTTATCTTACAAACGGTGGTTCCGTCATTTTTATATAGTCTATATACTACTATATTCTATATGGAGACAAATATACTGATGGGTAATAGGTGTTGGCCTTGAGGCTCGCTTGAATATTGCCGTGGCTCCTGCGGAACTCGAAGATCGCCCTCGATTACTGCTTAGTGTCTAGTATCTTCTATATATCTACTTCTAATACTTATTCTAGATTCTATGTGAAGAGCATCTAAAACTCGGTACAAAGGGTTTGTTGTTTTGTCAGATATAAACATAAATACTTTTTAACCCAGGTTTCGCACATGTCTGCGTCGACAATGAAACAGAACCCAGTTGACCGACGATCTGTGTTGAAAATTGGCGCTACTGCGCTTGCAGCGGGCGTTGCAGGCTGTTCTCAGGAGAGTAGCCAGAACACCGAAGCGTCTGGTGGTGACAGCACTGATAGCAGTGACGGTTCCAGTAGTGGCGACGGTAGTTCCGGACAGAGTACCAACTATCCCGAGTTCGATCCGGCGAACCCGGAGTTCCCGCAGCTGATGCAGACGCTCATCGAGGCAGGGTTCGAGACGGGGTCCCTGCAGGACCTGAAGAACATGAAGGAGCGCGAGAAGCCCCGCTACGGTAACCCCGTCCAGAGTACTCCCGGTAATCAAGACGACCTGATTGACCCGGACCGCATCGCGTTTGCGATGACGCCGACGGAGGACCCGGCAGTCTACCGGGATACGATGCAACCGCTGATGGACAACATCGCCGAAGAGACGGGGAAATCGGTCAAGTACTTCCCCCTCAACTCGTACGCGTCCCAGATTGAGGCGATGCGATCCGAGCGTCTCCACGTCGCCGGGTTCTCCACTGGGCCAACGCCGTTCGCTGTGAATCTGGCCGGCGCTGTCCCGTTCTCGCTCCAGATCTCGAAGGAGGGTGACTTCGGTTATCGGCTGTGGCTCGCCACACAGGCGGATAACGACGACATCTCGTCGCTTGAGGATATCAAAGGCAAGCGTGTCGCACACGCCGAACCGTCGTCTAACTCCGGGAACCTCGCTCCGCGTGCGCTGTTCTCGAACCAGGGCGTTACTCCGGGAGACGACTACGAAGTGAGCTACTCCGGCGGGCACGAACAGAGTATCCTCGGAGTGGCAAACGATGACTACGACGCTGCCCCCGTTTGTAGCACCTGTGTCACGCGTGTTGCGGAGGCGGACAACATTGACCCGACGAATCTCAAAGTCGTGTGGGCCAGCAACCCGTTCCCCACAACGAGCTTCTGTTACCGCTACAACCTGAAACCAGAAATTCAGGAAGGTATCAGGGCGGCATTCCTCGATTACGACTACTCGGACACCAAGATCGCGGAGGTCTTCGGTGGTCGCGGAAAATGGACGGAGATTGATTACGCCACTGTCTACGATATCATCCTCCAGATTCAGGAGAACAACGACATCAAGTACAACACCGAGAACATCGAAGGCTAAGAAGAGAACCGAATAATGCTCACTGTAGATAATCTGGAAAAAACGTACGACTCCGGTGATAAAGCACTCAAAGGTGTCTCATTCGAAGTCAGTGGTAACGAGATCGTTGCGATCATCGGGCCAAGCGGGGCCGGAAAAAGCACGCTCGTTCGTAGTATCAACAGGCTGACCGAGCCAACTGGCGGGCGTGTCTCGCTCGATGATACAGAGGTGACCGGCCTGGACAAATCAGCCCTTCGCGATGTCCGTCGCGATATGGGCATGATATTTCAGGAGTTTAATCTCGTCGAGCGCCTCACGGTGATGGAGAACATACTCTCCGGCCGCCTTGGCTATCTCAGTACGTGGAACGCGTTCCGTCGGAACTTCCCACCAGAGGATATCAAGCGCGCACGGGAAATCCTCAGTCGGGTGAACCTAGAGGGCGTCGAGAACAACCGTGCAGATGAACTCTCCGGTGGCCAGCGACAGCGCGTCGGTATCGCCCGTGCCGTCATTCAGCGGCCGAAAATTCTGCTCGCTGACGAACCGACGAGTGCGCTGGACCCCGATACCTCCCGGGAGGTTATGAGCCTCTTGACGGACATCGCTCACGAAGACGATATCCCGATCATCATCAACATCCACGAAGTCGATCTGGCGGTCGACTACGCGGACCGGATCATCGGACTCAGTGACGGTGAGATCGTCTTTAACGGCCCACCTGACGATCTGGATCAGGCAGCCAGAGACGAAATCTACCGCGGTGGTGAATCCATTGCGGACCGCGAAGAGCCGAGTGCTGGTAGCAGCACCGGATCTGACGACGTCATTGCTGAACGAGGTGACTAATCAATATGGCTGCTGAATCTGGATCGGCCGTTGAAGGATCTTGGGAGCGGCCCACAGTCTTCTACAACAAGAAAGTCAAGTATCTCATCTACGGGCTTATCTTGTTGTTCTTCGCGTATAGCTTCTGGAACCTTCGGATTTCTCCCAGCCGGTTCGTGCGAGGGATCGGAGCTGGTGTCGAACTCGTCACGAGTATGCTCCCACCAGCGTACACTCCGTCGCAGCGGGAACTCCTCATACAGGGGATCGTCGAGAGTATCGTGATGACGATTGTCGCCACGACAATGGGTATTATCGTCAGCGTGCCGGTCGCTGTCATGGCTTCCAATAACCTCTCGCCGAAGCCAGTCTACTACGTCGGTCGCAGCATCGTTGCAGTCACGCGCTCACTCCACGAGCTCATCGTTGCGATCATTATGGTCAAAGCGGTCGGATTCGGTCCGCTCGCTGGTGTCCTTGCCCTCGCGTTCAAAACGATCGGATTCTTCGCGAAACTTCTCGCAGAAGAGATCGAAGACATCGATCGTGGGCAGATGGAGGCGATCACTGCTGCCGGCGGGACACCCGTTCAGACGTATCTCTACGGCGTTCTCCCGCAGGTAATGCCCCGGATCGTCGGCCTGTCGATTTACCGCCTGGACATCAACCTCCGACACAGCACTGTCGTCGGAATCGTCGGAGCGGGCGGTATCGGTATCACGCTGCTGAACTCCTTCGATAAGTACGATTACCAGTTTAGCATGGCAATTATCGCTGTCATCGTCGCCATCGTCATGGTTGGTGAAGGTGTCAGCGCTCTCGCTCGGAGGCGGATCCAATAATGTCAAACAGCACTGACTCATGGAGCCGGTTCGATCGCCGTGAGCGCTTACTCCGGTTCTTCGGGCTGCTAGCTGGACTCGTCATCCTCGTCGCAGCCTGGCGCGCCATGGAAGTGAATTACGGCTACGCCGTGACTGCCCCGCGTGAGCTGGCCGACCTCTTCGGCCGGATGTATCCCCCCAATGTGGGGTACTCCCGGACTATTGTCGGGCCGCTGCTCGAGACGATCAATATCTCGATTCTGGGAACGGCACTGGCCATCGTGATGGCGATCCCGGTTGCGTTCCTCGGAGCCAGCAACACGTCGCCCAACAAGCCGGCGTACCTGCTGGGGAAGTTCATCATCTCGTTTACCCGTTCGGTCAACGTCATCATCTGGGCACTGATCTTCGTGGTTATCTTCGGCCCTGGGGCCCTCGCTGGCGTGCTGGCGATCTCGATCAGATCGATCGGGTTCACTGCAAAGCTAATCGCGGAAGCCATCGAGGAGATCGACCGCGGGTCTGTCGAAGCGATCACTGCAGCCGGAGCATCGCCGATTGATGTGCTCATCTACAGTATCGTTCCACAGATCAAGCCGGCGTTCATCAGTGTCGCGACGCTTCGATGGGATATCAACGTCAGAGCGTCGACGATCATCGGGTTCGTCGGCGCAGGCGGGATCGGCGTCCCGCTCCAGACTGAGATCAATTACTTCAACTGGGAAGCAGTCCTGACGATCCTCATCTCGATTCTGGGCCTTGTGCTCATCAGTGAAGCCATCTCGGCCTATCTGCGCAAGAAAGTAATGTAGGCGAGCAGTCCGCTCGTATCGCCTATTATTATCCGCCCAGACAAATACATAATATTGTAAAGCATCTATCAAAAAACTTATATGTTTGGGCTGTATATTGATAGTGGGGCCAACGCCAGTGTCTGCCAACCTGGTTTCCCCACTCTCCGTTTTGCGAGTGCCTCTATCGACGGATACAGCGTCGCGAGACAAGTCATTCCGCAAGAAGGTAGGATATCGGGGCCGTCGGTGCGGCCCGGATACCGGAGTGGATCTCCTGCCTAACCGTGATGCTCGCCCCAATGGGTATACGTGAGCTTACGATGTCTTACACCAGAGCCACGCTGATATACCCGAACCAGTCTGTGGCCGCCCCGCTGCTGGAGAGACGTGGTAGTGACGGCAGACGAACTCCCGGATACGTATCACGAGGACTGCTATCCCCTCACTCAGGTCAGCAACGGAATGGTGGGCAGCCGGGGGGGAGTGGCGTGCAACGCACCATTCGAAGTCGTCATCCACGACGACAGGTTCTGGACTCGGGCCAATCGATGATCTGAATCGGATTCAAGGGGGAAATGGAGCGAGGACCAGAACCCACCTACCGGTACACAGTTGGTAACAAAAACAGTTGTGATATCGGCTTGCAGTCTATCGGTTCTGTGATTGTTGCGCGGCCACGAACGCTCTCTCGGAAGGCAAATTATTCAGCCGACTGTCAGCGAGCCCGTCGCAATTACGACACTGAGGTAGTCTCATTCAGAAACCGATTCATAATGGGAGAGTCAAACAGTAGTTCTCAACCTCGGGCGCCAGTGAGATGATCTGTTCTCGGCGCTCTAATTCACGGCGACGTGTCTCGATTCGCTCTTCGAGCTGTGCAAGTCGCTCCTGTTGGCCACGGATCGCGATGTCCATATCCGAGCCGGCGTCGGATTTGCGCTCGTACTCCTCGATGAAGGCCTCGATCCGTTCTCGTTCCGCCTGTGCATACTCCTCGAGATTTTCCAACTCCTGGGCAGTCTCCTTGTGACGTTTCTCCTGAAGATGGTTCTTGATCTCGTTGACACGCACGCTCACGTACCGGTCAGCGGCCGCCCGTAAGTCGGATTGAGCGTCGAGAACCGTTCGCAAGTCGTCGACGTCGGGCTTTGCTGCTACCGAGTCGCCTTCGACGACACGTTCACCAAGCGCCTGCTGAGCGTCCCCTTGCGTCGCATCCACGAAGACGGGGATGGTCTCCTCACGAATCACATCGCCAGTGCCGTCCTCGAACGCCACGCGATAGTTGTAGGTAATCCCCGGCGTGTCGACGAACGGCAGCAGTTTGAGTCCGACCGCACCGCGCTCGTCCTCCAACACGCGTGCCATGAGCCGTTGCAGGACGTCCGTGTCCGGAGCGAGGTAGGTGATGTCCTCGTGATCCATCGCGAAGTCGCGGTCGAACGTGAACGGGCCGAACGTCGCATCTTGGCCGGGCGAATTGATCCCATCAGGCAACTCGGCTTGATAGAGGTTGGTACCGCGTTTCTCGAATTCGCCTCCGAAGGCTTCGACTGCTCGCTCGAAGAACTCGCGAATGTCTCCCTCGCTTCCGTAGACGTCCGCTGACTCGTCGACGACCTCCTGAATCTGCCGGCGACTCTCCGCGTCGAACGTGCTCGTATCGACGAGGCTCCGCTCGTACCACTCTTCGAGCGTCCGCTGGCGCTCCTCGATCAGCTCCTCGAGTTCCGCTTTGGTCGCACTCGGCGGGTCGTCGTTCTCGATGGACTCCATGATGAGCGCATCCACGTCGATGTCGTCGAGGATGCCAAGCACGTCCGCTGTGTTTCCGAGCTGGGAGCGGATCTCCTCGACCTTGGTCTGGAGCATTTCGAAGATTTCGCTCTCGCGGGTGTCGTCGAAGAGGAAGTTCCAGACCTTGACCTCCTCTTCCTGTCCGTAGCGATGGATGCGTCCGATCCGCTGTTCGAGGCGGTTCGGGTTCCACGGAAGCTCGTAGTTAGCCATGATGTGACAGCTGTGCTGGAGATCGATCCCCTCACTCGCTGCATCGGTCGCGAACAGGAGTCGTGACTGCCCGTGATTGAACTCGTCTTCGATCCGGGTCCGTTCGTCCTTGTCAACGTCGCCGTGAATCACCAGAATCTCGTCGGCCCACGGCTCGTCCTGCACGAATTCGAGAAGGTAGTCCAGCGTATCGCGGTACTCCGTGAACAACAGGAGTTTCTCGTCCGGCTGTTCCTCGAGGAGTTGGGAGATGAACCGTCTGACTTTCTGGGCCTTGGAGTCGACCGGTAGATCCTCCGCCAGCGACACGAGGTCGCGGAGCGTATCGATCTCCTCTTGGAGTTGTTCGTCGGTACTGGTGACGGTCAGACCGGCGATCTCGTCTTCCGCGTGTTGCTTGTCGTCCTCGTCTAGATCCTCGCCGTCGAGATAGGCTCGTGCTTCCTCGGAAAGCCCGTCCGTTTCTGCCTCTTCGTCGAGAAGGTCGTCGAGTCGTCGTCGGAGCGTCGCGTGAATCGCGCCGACGCTGCTCACCAGTCGTTTCTGCATGAGCGCCATCGCGAACCCGACTGCGGGTTCGTTCAGCTTCTCCGAGCGGTTGTAGACGTTTTTCACGTAGTCGGTGACAGCCCGGTAGAACTGTCGTTCGTCGTGGGTCATCGAGACCGATACCGAGTTGACCTCGCGGTCCGGGAAGACGCGTTCACCGTCCTCGTCGTAGATGTCGGTCTTCCCGCGACGGATCATGACGCGGTCGACTGTTTCCTGTGAGAGTTCCTGGTTTTCGGCGACGAGGAACGGATCGATGTACTCCACGAGCGAGCGGAACGCCTCGCCCTTCCCGTCGTGTGGCGTCGCGCTGAGAAGCAGCAACGAGTCGGAGTTCCCCGTGACAGCGTCAATCATCCGTGCCGTCTTGCTCGGTGAGTCCCCCCGCTTTGCAGCCTTGTGGGCCTCGTCGACCACGACGACGTCCCAGAACGCGTCCCGGAGTGCAGGCCGGAACTCGTCCTGCCGCAGGAACGCCATGCTGGTGACGAGCCGTTGCTGGTCTTGGGCCCAGATGTTAGCCTCCTCGCCGAGCCGTCGGCGCTCACCTTCCACCCACGCGCGGTCTGCCACGGTCAGGTCGATGTCGAAGAAGCGGTCCATATCCCGGATCCATTTCTTCTGGAGGTGGGCGGGAACGACGAACAGGACGCGGTCAGCGCGATTCCGTGCAGCGAGTTCCTTGAGGACGAGGCCCGCCTCTATCGTTTTCCCGAGCCCGACGTCGTCACCGATAAGCGCCCGCTGCCGGAGCTTCTGCATCACCCAGTTTACGGCGTCAAGCTGATACGGTTCGAGCCGAACGAGCGAGTTCGAGATGCTCAGGAGCTGTCCCTGTTCGTGAGCGAGTTTGAGCTTCGTCGCCTGCGTCCGGAGGTCGAACCACTGCGCCGCGACCGCATCGTGATCCGGATGAAGGTCGTCGATTCGCTGGTTGGCCAGTTCCTCGATTCCGGACTGCTGTGGCTGAATCTCTACATCGTCGAGACAGACAGTCTTGACGCCTTTCCCGTCGATGTATGCTCTCAAATATTCGATCTCGCCGACTGTCTGTGTTTTGATGATTTCAGCCGGCGCTCCGTTGAGAAGGACTCGTTGCCCGGACGAGAATGAAGAATCCGTCATCGAGTGCTACGTGTTCCAAAACGGCATAGACTCTTGAACCTTGTCAGCCACCTCCTCTGACGGAGATCGGTTCCCCACCGCCTCAGAGTACGTTGTCCGCCACCACTTCCGGGACGATGTCTTGCTCGGCGAGCGGCGTGATGTTGATCGCGACGCCGTGTTTGTGGGTGGGCTGGTAGCCTGCGGTCACGACTTCTGAGAGCGCCCGTTCCTCCCAATCGCCGGAGATATCGGTCGCAACCTCGTCGCAGTTTGCAGCGATTTCGTCGGCCAGTTGCCGATACTCGTCAACGTCGGCCGCGAGTTCTGCGAGCAGTCGCTGCCGCTCGGCGACGCCGGTGTCTCCGATCTGTGACTGCTCGGCATCCTCGAACTGTTCGAAGTAGTACGTCATGAACAGGATCCCGTTGCTCGCGTAGTGGGAGGAGCCGACGAGATCGTCGTAGTACTCGAAGAGGTCGTAGAGATGTGCTTCGACGGGTTCTGAGCCGTCTTCGGCGTATGCCTCGAAGGCGGTCTGCAGGTCGTCGAGCGCATCGACCCACTCGTCTTTGTTCTCCTGTACCGTCTCGTAGAACGAGGGACTGAACAGGTCTGCCATATCTACGTCCTTCAGGTCGGCGAGGGTTTCGAGAGTGTCTAGCCGTGATGCTGTCCGCTCCCGGAACTCCGCCACGCGTTCGGCCGCCTCGGCCGCGCGTTCCTGATTCACGCTGGGCCAGTCACTCGGGGTGGCCTGCGAAAGGTCGCCAAGCCGTTCTTCGAACGCGCTGAGCTGTTCGAGGGCGCTCTCACACTGGTCGTACTCTTCGGCGGCGTCGGCTCGCTCAGTGGTCGAGAGCGATTCGTCGTTCCGACGGCTGTTTGCCGCCGCCTGGCGTTCGCGGAGGTGCGTCCGCCGCGGTTCGAGATACTGGTTCTGCAGTCGGTCGAAGATGCTCGCGTCCAACTGATGGTAATCGACGAGACAGCCGAAGCCCTCGCCCGTGGCGTCGGAAACGAGTCGCTCGGTCGAAAGCCGCCAGAGGATCGGCGTTCGGTCGAACTCCGCGACGTGGTACTCGAACAGGTCGTTTTCGAGCCACGCCCGAAGGTTCGGGTACGCTTCGTCGCTCGCGTTGCGGTTCCCGAGTACCGCGTCGGCTTCCGCGAGGCGGTCGGTCGCGTGCTCGCCCCAGACACGTTCGAACTCCGCCTCGATGTGGGTCAGAAGGTCGTCCGTGCCGTCGATTTCGGAAAGCGGGATAATGCCGTCATCGGTGTCGTTGATCGCTCGGAGCGTGAAGTGGAGAAGGAGGTCTTTGACCTGTTCCGGGAAGTCGCTAGACGGCTCTGAGATGGCCGCTGGAGCATACACTTCCTGTTCGCGTGGATCTTCGATGGTTCGGAGCGCGATCTCCTGAAGGATCGTTTCGCGCTGCCCGTCGGTGATGTCGAAGCAATCGAAGACGGCATCGTCGATGTCGTTCGCACAGGACTGGAGGGTTTGCTCGACTCGCGCCAAGTGTTTCGCGGCGGCAGTTCCGACCTGATTGAGCGAGTCTGCCGTGGACACAGTTTGTGTCGGGCTATCGAGCGAAAGTTCGTCCCGAAGCTCGCGGTGTGGATGATCGTACTGCGGTAGCGGGTCATCGACACCGAGTGCATCGAGCAGGACAGGCCCATCGTAATGCGGCGACACGAAGTCGTACTGCCGCTTCGAGATGAGGTGCCCGACGGCTTCCCGGGCGAGGGTTGCCAGTTCGTCGATCTCTTCGAGTTCTGTCCGCCACGGGACTTTCGAGACGAACCCGACTTCCCACATTCGCTCGGAGGTCTGTGCAAGCATCAGATACGTGAATAGATGGCTATTCGTGTACGAGAGGGCGTTCCAGATAGCCCGATCCGGAATCAGAACCGAGCCCTTGTGACCGAAGACGGACGAATCGTGGAGATACCCGAACCTCCGACCGCTTCGCTTTGCGACGGTGTACGTTAATGATTCGTTGAAGTAGGCGTCTGTATTGCGGGGGTAGGATTTGGGGTATCTATCGACTTCCGTCCCGTCTTCTCCCCAGAGGAGGGTGTTCTTTATTCGAGGCAAAAGCCACGCATCAGCGCCCCCCTTCGCAAACGGCACCCATTCAGCGCCCCTGTCTTCCCAGAACTTATGCACGAACCGGGAATCGTCTGCGGTTGCGGTACCCTGTTTGATGTCTCCAAGCGTCTCCCGGTCCTCTAAGCCCGCATTATCCGCGTCGAGAACGGTATCGGACTGATAGATGCTTCGCAGGCCTCGTGGCACCCAATAAGAAAGCGGCGTGCCGGGAACCATCGCAAACTCGGACAGGTCTCGGTGATAGAGTCGCTTGACACCGGTTTCAGAACCCTCGAAAGACGCGCGGATGAATTCCCCTTCCTTCTCACCCTTCGCAACATCCGGGAGGCGGATGAACGTCCCTGTCTGCCCGCTGTCTGCCTCGGAGCGAACAACTGTCCCGACAGTGCCGACGGTCGCGTTGTCGAGGATGTCGTACCCGAACTCTGAGAAGAAGTCGAACGCACCTCTCCCACCGACGAAATCCTCCCGGAAGGTCTGGAAGGACTTGTTGAACATGAACGACCACGGAACGAGCATCCCCGTGCGTCCGTCGGCTTTGGCCAGCCGATCACACGCCTCGAAGAAGTTGATGTAGTACTCCGTCGTATATTTGTAATTCTCGTTCTCTTCGACGTATTCCTGCACGGTGTCCGGCATTCGTCCCCCCGAACCATACGGCGGGTTCATAAGCGCCACGTCGTACGATTGGCTTAACACTACCAGCAGATTCAGGAAACTCTTGAGGTTCTGTTCGCCGAACGAATCTGACGAGCGCTCACCAACGGCTTCTCGAAGTGCCTTCAAGAAGGAGTTCAGCGACTGGTGTGTTCCGTCGCCCCAGTCCGAGAGGTCCGTCTGACCGCTCTCGAACACGTCTTCGAGCGTCCCGCTCACGTCCAGCAGGCTCCCGAGGGCTTCCGTGTGCTGGAACGTGTCGATGATCTCTCCCAGCGCAGCACGCAGGTCCGTTCCCTCGCCGGTAATGTCGTCCAGCACTTCTGCGCCTTCCTCGACGTCCGCCACGCGGGCGTCCGCACAGACGATGTCGACGCTGGGCATCTCGAACTGGCCGTCTTCCGCTTCGGTACGTGTTCTGGCCTTCAGATACAGATTGAACGCCGAGAGCTGACACGAGCGCAGGTCGATGTCGACGCCGTAGAGGTTGTGCTCCAGCACCTTCGCCGGAATCTCGGCGCGGTCGAGATCGGTTTCGGCCCACCAGATGCGCTCCAGTACGTCGAACGCATAGAGGAGGAAATGGCCGCTCCCACAGGCCGGGTCGATGACCCGCAGTTCCGACGGATGATCGAACTCCGGTGCATCGCCGGCCTCCTCGTCAGGGATAAGGTACGTACAGAGTTCGGGAACGGACGGGCTGTCCTCCGGCGTGACCAAGCGTTCCTTGCGCTCTTCGGGGCTGAGAGCGTCCGGATTCGGAACGGCGTCTTCCTGCTCAGTCGCTTCGAGATAGAGTTTGCCGAGGGAGTTGTCGGTGAGCATTCGGACGACCCAGTGCGGTGTATAGAACTGGTTCGCCGGCCCCACGTCCTCCGGTTCGAGCGTGTTCTTCGCGTCGAGCGCCTCGACAACGGGACGGTTGTAGTACTCGTACACCCAGCCCAGCACGTCGTCGGCCCGCCAGACTTCGTCGGGGACCTCGTCCAGCATTCCGCAGAGATCTTCGTAGGTGTCGTCGTCGGGGTCGATCAGGCTGTAGGCGGTCGAGCGGTCGAAGAGGATCTCGATCTCCGCGGCCAGTTTGTCGCACGCGTTCCGATAGGCTTCGAGGACGGCCTCCTCTTCCAGCATGAACTCCTCGGTGACAAGCCGGTCAGCGGCCGGGGTGAGGCCGTCGTCGCGGAAGGCCGTCACTTCGTCGTCGATGAAGTCCCGGACCTCCATGCAGCGAAGCGCGGCCAGCCGATTGACGACCGTGTAGCCGACGCCCGTAATGTACTGTTCGTGGGCCTCCTCCCAATCGTGGCCATCGGCGGCTTCGAGTTCGATAGCTTCCACGAGGGTTTCCTGCGTCTCGCTCAGGGACGCGTCATCAGGACGGTCTGCCAGATCAGACGCTTCGAGCTGGTAGCGAACGTTCGCCTCGATACGGTCTCGCATCTCGGTGACGACCGCTTCGAGGTGTTCGCGCTCTTCCTTGTCGAGTTGCGCCTTTCGGGGGGCCAGAGCGTTCCCATCCATATGAGAGTCAGTGATATTCTCCCAGTACAACTGTGGTCTCTTGAATATTGCCCCATCGCGATGGCTCGACCAGGACAGCTACCCCTGCGTGATGCTGATGAAATCGAGCACGAACTCCTGTGGGAGCAGGCCACCGTGGTAGAACCGTGCGTCCCCGAGGCCCTGCTTTTTGAACCGCTTGAGCGGGCTCGCCAGGACGCTGACGTTGGCATCGAGATACCCCAGCCGGGTGCTGGAGTCGAGTAACACGCCGGGTGAATCCGCGTCTACGTCCTCGCCGGCAATCCATCGCCGACCGGAGTCTGACGCCTCCGTCGGCCGAGAAATCTTCTCCGGCGACGCGTTGTCCGGGAGCAGGACGAACCCGTGATCGGTCAGCACGTAGGCCTGGTCCCACTCTCCCTGTTCGAGCTTCGTCCCGATAAACTCCGCGAGCGAGTCGACGCGTCGGGCCAGCATCGCCTCGAGGTCGCTGAGTTCCTTCTCGCCAATGTCGTCGAGGTCGTTTTTGAAGTAGGCGACGCGCGTCGACTGCCAGCCGTCCTCGGTGTCGCGAGTGACCGTCCAGCCGTCGCCGCCCAACAGCGAGTTCCGCCGGTTCGTGTTCACCTTTCGGTTGTTTCGAAGGGGCTGTAACTCGCCGTCGACCAGCGAGACGTCGAACATCTGGATCTCGCCCGGCGTGAGTGCGGCCTTCCCGAACTCGGTCTCCGAGGGCAGCGTCCCGAGCCAGACGTCTTCGTCGACGGCGAACTCGGGGGCGTCGGCCGGGAGCGTCGCCACGTAGTCGCGCAACTCGTCCGCGAGCCGGCGCGCGAGGTCGAGTCGGAGGGCGTCGATGACAAACAGTGCGACCGTCTGGCCGCTTTCGAGGCCGGCGGACTCCTTCGTGAAGAACTGATAGGAGTGGTCCTCGTCGACGAACGGAGCGCCGGCCTCGACAGTTTCGGTGACGCGGTCGCCGAGGGCTTCGAGGTACTCGACGTATTCCGACTGGAGCTGGGTGCGGAGGTCGTCAAGGGTATCGACGGCAGGATGGTCGGCAGGGAGGTCGGACTCGGGCGCGCCGGCGACGACGAGGTTGAGCATCGCGTTGTCGATCTGCCACGTTCCGTCGTCCGGATCAGCGTACAGCGAGACGACGTCGTCGGTGGCCCTCTCGTCCCACGTCTCGAGTTGGTGTGCGAGGCGGGCGACCTCCGCGGCCTGCTCCCACGTCTGCGTCCACGGACTGTCCGGGCCGTAGGCACCGCGGTAAGTGCCCCGGAAGTCCTCACTCCCGAGGAGAGCGTCGTACCGCTCCTCGGCGCGCTCGAGACACGTCTCGTAGTCGCCGGCGTCGAAGGACGCGTGCCACTCCTCCCAGAGACGACGTTCGAGCGCGGCGTCGACGAGACAGTCCGCGAGGTCCCACGGGTCGTCGACGGCCGCGACGACGTCGGGCCAGGTCGCTTCGCCGAGATAGCGGTCGGCGAGGAGACCGGCCGAGGTGGTGTTGTTCAACAGCGACTTGAGTTCGGGGAGGTCGTGATCGCCGGCCGTCTCGGCGCGGCACTCCGTCGGGAACCGTTCGGCGTCGACACCGGCGTGGATCAGCCACTCGGCGACGGCCCACCGACGCGTCGCCGCGACGATCCCAGCGGGTTCGTCCTCGCTGGCGACCGCGTTGACGCCCTCGCTGGTCAGCAAGTCCTGCATCTGCTCGATAGTGTCGGGGCTGTCGTCGATGTCCCCCCAACCGTTCTCCAGCACGAACGCGACCGGGTCGGTGTAGCCGCCGGTGACGATCTGCGTGC
Source organism: Haloarcula sp. KBTZ06 (assembly GCF_048595605.1). NCBI lineage: Archaea > Methanobacteriati > Methanobacteriota > Halobacteria > Halobacteriales > Haloarculaceae > Haloarcula > Haloarcula sp. KBTZ06. The sequence continues at coordinate 159,403 of NZ_CP184340.1, read as the reverse complement.
GGAGCTGTTCGAGCGTCGGGAGCTGCCCGCCGGTGAGCTGGTCGTGGAGAATCCGCGCAATCTCGCGGCGCTTTGCGGGATCGTCCGCTTGCGTTGCAGTTTTCAGCTCCCACGCATCGAGTTGTCCGCGCTCGAACGCGTGGACGGTGAGGTCTTCGATGCTCATCTCCACCTCGCCGCCCGTGTGCTCGACGTCGCGGAACCAGTCGAAGTCGCCCTCGGCGTCTTCGGGCTCTTTGACGTGTGGGACGTACCAGACCTGTTCGCCGTCGACCGGGTTGGCACGGAGTTCCAGCGGCGTCTCCTCGGCGACTTTCAGGTGAACGCCGAGTTCGTCGCAGGCCTGCTCGATGATGTCTTCGAGGTAGTTCCCGTCGTCCCACCAGAGGACAATCGGGTCCGCTGATTCGGCTCGGTCGAACTTTTTTCGGATGGTGTCTTTCGCGGCTTCGGGGAGCGTTTGCGTTGCTTGCATAATCAGTTGGGACGGAGACCGTCGAGATACTCGTCTACCGGTGCGTTGGTGTAGTCAAGGTAGGCTGCTATCGAGAGAGTCGAAACAACAATGAGCAACGTCGTGCCCATCGCGTAGACATTCATACGTGACTCTGGGACGTCTGAATTGAAAAACTGCATTGTACTGATGAGTGTCACCCACCCGACGCTAGCCACGAGTAGCCAGTACCCGGTCAGCTTCTCCGCAAACCGCTCAGGGAGATCATACAGCACGACTGGGACACCGATGACGAACATCGGGCCAAGAAAGCCCCACATCGCGACGGAGTCCCAACTCAGTACGCCGAGGTACCCGAAAAAGTACGATACAGGGTAGCTAATCGGGAACAGCGATGCTCCGCAGAGCATCGCAAGAATCGCTTTCCCGACCGGGAATTCGACTTCGTTGCTCATGGGTCCGACTTACAGCACTTTGTCCTCGACGATTTCGGGGACGATGTCTTGCTCGGCCAGCGGCGTGATGTTGATCGCGACGCCGTGCTTGTGGATGGGCTGATAGCCAGCGGTCGTGATTTCCGACAGCGCTCGGTCTGACCAGTCCGCGGGAATCTGTTTGTCCACAGTCTGGCAGCGGTCGTCGATCTCCGCGGCGAGCGCCTTGAACTCCGCTAACGGTGGGAGTTCGTCCACGTCGTCGACATCTTCCTCGGCTGCAATCTGTTGGAGGTACTCCTCGTCGAGGACGGACGCGTCGTCGATGCCCGTCGCGAGTGACGCGAGCAGTTCCTCATCTTCGGTGAGGGTGCCGAATGGCTCACCGTCCTCATCGAGAAGGTCGCTCCCTTCGCGTTCGAAGTAGTACGTCATGAAGAGGATGCCCGTGCTGGAGTAGTGGTCCGAACCCTTGAGCCGCCAGTTGAAGTAGTCGAAGAGGTCGGCAAGGTGGGCTTCGACGGGTTCGTCGCTGGGCTTGGCGTACTCCTCGCAGGCGTGTTCGAGTTCTCCGAGGGCGTCCAGCCACTCGTCGCGCCACTCGTCGACCTTGTCCCAGAAGCCATCGGAGAAGGTGTCTTGGAACCACTCCTCGCCGTTCACCTCGCGAAGTCGTTCGAGCGTCTCGATGCGTGCCGCAGTCTCCTCCCGGAACGCGGCGACCTTGGGGGCCAGTCCGTCCACGCGTTCGCGGTCGCCGTCGTCGAAGTCCCGCTCGCTCGTCGACCCGAGTTCCTGAAGTACCGCTTCGAATTCTGCGATCTGTTCGAGGGCGCTCGAACAGAACTCGAACTCCTCGGTCGCGTCGGCGCGTTCGCTCGTAGAGAGCGACTCGTCGTTCCGGCGCTGGTTCGCCGCCGCTTGCCGGTCGCGGAGGGCAGATTTCCGTGGTTCGAGATAGGTGTTGCCGAGGCGGTCGAAGAGGCTGGCGTCGAGTTGGTGATAGTCGACGAAGCACGCAAAGCCCTCGCTCTCGGCGTCGGCGAGGAGCCGCGCCGTACTGAGCTTCCAGAGGATCGGCGTGTTCTCCATCGTGTCGACGTGGTAGGCGAAGAGGTCGTCCTCGACGAACGCCCGGAGGTTGGGGTAGGCCTCGTCGGCGGCGGACTCGGCCCCGAGGATGTCGTCAACTTCGACGAGTCGGTCTTCGGCGTACTCACCGTATGCGTCCTCGAACCGCTCGACGATACGGTCGAGCATATCCGCCTGTTCGTCCGCGCCTTCGACTGGGATGATGCCATCAGATTCCTCGCGGACAGCCTCCATCGCGAAGTGGTGGACGAGGTCTTTGACCTGCTCGTCGAGGTTGTCGGGGACTTCAGGGACGGACTCAGGGTCGGGGACTTCGCGGTCTTCGGGGTCTTCGGAGGTTCGGAGGAAGATTTCGGTTTCAATATTTTCACGGATGCTATCTGATATACCAAATTCAGAATATACTATCGAGTCAATCTGATTAGCAAGTGACTCTAGTTCTTGTCGATACTGAAGTTTCCTTGTTTCGGCCTTACGAGCTAGTTCCCTCAGATCTTTATCAAAAGAGTCGCCCTGATATTCTATGCTTATTACCTCATTTGCTTTCTCTATGTGTGAATGGTCATAGAAGAACCCAGTTGCCTCCTCTTTGGGGAGTAATGATGGAGCAATATAATATGGACTAGTCGGGTTGTTCAATCTACTCTCAACCATTACGCGGTATTGATCTCGTGCCAACTCACCCAATTTATTCAGCTCTTCGAGTTCACGCCTCCACGGAATTCGTCCTACTTCACCTACATTCCAATGTCTTTCTGTGGTTATTGATAAGAATAGGCAGTGGTAGAGATTCGAATTAAGAGCGGCTAACATTTGCCACCGAGAAATGTCCTCTTCAGGGAAAAGCATCGAACCTGCATAATCAAAGAGACTATCCTCCGGGAAATATCCGAACCGTCGGCCAGTTCTTTTCACATATGTCCACGTTAGGCCACCTTCACCGTAGAATTCTTGATTACGAAGAAGTGAGGAATCGGTTCTAGCCATCTCTTTTCCGTTTTCTTCCCATTGGGCCGTCTCAGTCACTTTTGGAAGAATCCACGCGTCTTTACCCCCTCTTGAGATTGGAAGAGAACCTCCACTGGAATCACTTTCCCAGTGATAATGTATGAACCGATCATTATTTCCGCTTGACAGGCCTTGCACAGCGTTAGCCACACTAGTACCTTCTATATCTGCTCTTTCTGCATCTAATTTCAGCTCAGTCTTATGTAGGTCTCTAACCGTTCGGGGTATAGAATAACAAATAGGGCTCCCGGGTATATCTGAGAACTCTGACAGGTCCACTTCGTAATATCGTGGAACATCGGTATTTTTAGTCTCTACCAGAGTTTCCAAGAATGAGTTTTCTTTCTGTTTAGTCTCGACATCATGTAATCGTAGGAATGTCCCTTTCGGGCTATTTTCAGCTCTTGATCTAATAACTGTACCAACAGTTCCTACTGTCGCGTTGTCAAGAACGCCGTAGCCAAATTCTGCGAGGAAATCAAAACCTCCCCGTTCCCCGACGAGATCCTCACGGAAATCTTGGAATGACCGTTTAAACATAAAGCTCCACGGGACAAGCATTCCAATTCTGCCATTTTTCTTCGAAACTCTATTACACACTTCAAAGAAATTAATATAGAATTCAGAAGTATATTCGTAATATTCGTCTACGTAATTTTGAACGACATCAGGCATTCGGTTCTGCGCCCCGTACGGCGGATTCATCAACGCAACATCGTAGTCCTGTGCCAACACATCCAACAGGCGTACGAAGCTCCGCAAATCCTGCGCTAAGAACGAGTCTTCCTCCCGGTGCTCGTCAACAGCCTCTCGAAGGCTGTGGAGAATCTGCCCGAGCGTGTGATGCTCAGTCGGGTCATCTTCCAGAGTAATCTGGACGCTCTCTTGATCAATTCCGTCTTCAAACAGTTCGCCAAGCGTCCCACGAACATCCAGCAGGCTTCCGAGGCCGTGGACTTCCTCGAATGCATCGAGAATCCGCCGCAGTGCGTTCTCAACATCATCCTTCCCATCAGCGACCTCGTCGAACACTTCCTCGACGCCCTCGATGTCGGCCACCTTCGCGTCAGCACAGACGATGCCGACTTCTGGCATATCGAAGCCAGTTGCCCCTTCGGCCTCGGCACGCGTCCGCCCCTTCAGATAGAGATTGAACGCGGCCAGTTGGCAGGCCCGCATATCGAGGTCGACACCATGGAGGTTGTGCCGCAGAATCTCCCGCGGAATCTCCGCGTGGTCAAGGTCGGTCTCTGCTCGCCAGATGCGCTCCAGGACGTCGAACGCGTACAGGAGGAAGTGGCCGCTTCCACAGGCCGGGTCGATGACGCGAATGTCTTCTGGGCCGTCGAACGCCGGTGGCTCGCCTTCCTCCTCCGAGGGAACGAGATAGGTACAGAAATCCGCCAAGTCCGGGGATTCGTCGGGGGAGAGTGGCCGGTTCTTGCGCTCGTCCGGCGTCAGCGCGTCCTGTGCTTCGACGGTCTCCTGCAGCGTTCCGTTGTCTTCGAGATAGAGTTTGCCGAGCGAGTTGTCGGTGAGCATCCGGACGACCCAATGGGGCGTGTAGAACTGGTTCGCCGCCGGCACGTCTTCGGGCTCCAATCCTTCGCGGTCGCCCTTCCGACGCAGGTCATCGAGGAGTTTGACGTTGTAGTACTCGTACACCCAGCCCAGCACGTCGTCGCCTCGCCAGACTTCGTCGGGGACCTCGTCCAGCATTCCGCAGAGATCTTCGTAGGTGTCGTCGTCGGGGTCGATCAGGCTGTAGGCGGTCGAGCGGTCGAAGAGGATCTCTATTTCATCAGCGAGGGCGTCGCATTCGTTCCGATAGGCTTCGAGGACGGCTTCCTCCTCCAGCATGAATTCCTCAGTAACCAACCGGTCAGCGGCCGGCGTGAGACCGTCGTCGCGGAACGACGTGACTTCGTCGTCGATGAAGTCCCGAACCTCCATACAACGGAGCGCCGCCAGACGGTTGACGATAGTGTAGCCGACGCCCGTGATATACTGCTCGTGAGCGTCCTCCCAATCGTGGCCATCGGCGGCTTCGAGTTCGATAGCCTCGACCAGGTTTTCCTGCGTCTCGCTCAGGGACGCGTCGCCGTCCTCGCGAGCGGCAGCGAGGGAGGACTCGTCGGCGCTTGCTCCGACGGTGTCCGGCTTCTCGTCGAGGCCGTACTCGTCTTCGAGCTGGTAGCGAACGTTCGCCTCGACCCGGTCGCGCATCTCGGTGACGACGGCTTCGAGATGCTCGCGTTCTTCCTTGTCGAGCTGGGCCTTGCGGGGGTGGGTAGATTGTCCGTCCATACGAGAATCCGTGATGTTTCAAGCAGAGCCATTGCGATGTCTTGAAGATTGTCCCTCGATCTCTCGGACGGCGGTTGGATTAGCACTCGGAGATAGGCCGACGGGGGTAACCCTCCACGAAGCATTTATGCCAAAATGTGGAAGCTGAGGTATGGTAGATGCCTTCGCCGGCCCTCGGAAGCTTCGGTACTTCCTGTATCTACTGTTGATAGCCGTCTTCGGTGCCGTGATATCGAAGATACTTGCGGACTTCTACGGGATCGAGTTTCTCGAACCAATCTTCTGGTGGTTCGTAGAGAACCCGATGGCGCTCTTTGAGCTTGCAGGGTTCTTCTCGATCATCGCGCTGATCCTTATTGCGGGGATGAAAGCTCTGGAACTGGCCGATAATAGCGGATTCTAACAACCACAGCGCAGCATTCTAAGCGCCTTCCGTGAACAGAAGGCCGACACAGCGGAAAGCCGACCCGGTGCTAGGTTCGAAAAGAGTGGAGCTGCAGCCTCTGCTGCCCTCTATCTCACTCGGTAGTCTCGCCGAGTATCTCCCGAGCCTGAGATTCAAGCGCGTCAAAATCGATCTCCTGATTCGGGTTACAGGTGATTCTCACTCCGCTTCGGCCACTGCCCCGCATATCCTCTTTGACTGCAACCGACTCGGCATCGATCCCGAGTGCATCCGCAATCTCCGCAGCGTCAAGCGACGCCGTATCGACGTCGTACAGGTCGATGTGGAACAGCGTCCGCTTCGTCCGGATCGCGATGCGACGTTTTCGGCCCTTGTTGAACGCGACGTAGTGCTTCTGCCCCCACTCCGGCCCGTTGAGGAACTCCAGTTCCTGCAGCGCGGCTGTGACGTCTTCCAGCAAACCGGCTGTTTCCTCATTTGAACGCTCGTTGAGGTGCCAACTCTGTCCGTCCTCCTTCCACGGCTCGTCAGAGGTGTCGGGACTTACGTCCGTCACGGTGTGTTCTGGTGTCGGGATCGTCTGCTCTGCGTCAAGATACAGCCGGTCGCCGTCCTTGAGGAGCTGGAACTCGATGACGGAGATGTCGATCGATCTGTCGCTGAGCCACCGGAGCACGATGTCCAGCCGCTCGCGGACGGATTCACCGACGAAGACGATTCGCTGATCCTGATTGAGCGTGTAGTCCTCGTTGCAGAACTCGTCAAGCACCTCGGTAAACGTGGTTTCCTCTTCATAGAGCGTCCGACCCCACGACGTGGACTTGAACTTCTCGAACTGGTCGCGGAGTTTGGAGTAATCCCAGTGCGAGGTGTAGGCGGCGTACTTGAGTCCCTGAAAATCGACCTTCGGCTTTAGCGCGCCTCGTTTGAGTTCGATAGCGACCACGTTAGCGTCTCGGTCGATGGCGAGAAGGTCGATGCCATCGCCGATCTGCTTTACAGAGACCTCCCGTCCGACCAGTCGAAAGTCCTCTCCGAGGATGCTCTCGGGACTATTGATAATCCACTCTCGGAGGTCATCCTCACGAAATCCCTCTTCCTTCAGGGAGACCGTTTCTAACGTGGAAACGTCTTCCTTGTCCCCGACTCTAAGCATGATGTCGAGATAGAATCACAGACGCATGATAATCCTTTGGAGCCACCAGTAACAATGGGAGAGAATTTGGACGGGCACGTCGGTTCGACCGTGATTACGGCCCTGTGTTGCGTAATTGCGAATTGAATATAAATGAATTCGGTGTTTTGCAACACCAGACCGTCAGTCGAGCGACTCGATCACCATCACAGAGCCATCCGGTAGTTCATCCATGGTCTCCCGAATCCGTCGCAGCTGCTCGTCAACACCGTCGAGCAACTGCTCGGCGTCTTCGACCAATTCACCCACGCGTTCCTCACTCGGCGGGCTGGTTCCCTCTACTGCATTGACGACCTCTTGGGTGAGATCGTGGTCGGGATACTCGGACTGCAGTTCGCTGGCGAGTTCCTCGAGTCGCTCGTCTACCTCGAAGGGGTTCTCTGCCGCATCGAGGAGTTGCTCTACATCGTCGACACTCGGCGGCTGCGACCGGCTGAGCATCTCGCTCACGTCGGCCGTGACTGGGTGATTCGGATGGTCTTCCGCGAGTCGTTTCGACGCGTCCCGGAGTTGCGACCAGAGCGAGGCCTCGCCACCGGATGTTTCGAGGAGCCGCCGTGCCCGCTCGTACCGCTTGGCCTGCTGGACGACCGTCGGGTCGACGAGGGCTTCCTCGGAGAACGAGTCACCCCGCCACGCCGTCTCGAAGAGATCGTAGAGGTCGTCGATGGTTACGCCGTCGAATTCGACGGCGACGCGGTCCGCGGTTTCCTTGCTGCTCCCGTCGTGTGCGTAGAGCCACGTCGCGAGACTGGACACCACGCTCTCGGGCTCCTCGTCCATCGGCGGTCCGCCCGTGATGCGTTCGTACTGCGCACGGACGACGGTACGCCTGTGCGTGTCAGCTTCTTCGAGTAGTGCTCGAAGCCGGTCGGCATCTGGCACTTCGTCCCCGCCGATGACTGCTTGCATCTCCCCCGTAATGTCCGGACCGGGGTAGCGCCGCTTCATCTCCACTGTCCGCTGGCTGAACTGCTCCCAGAGGGACTGGCCGTCTTCGCTCGGCTGGAAGAGCCCGCTGGCCCGAGCGAACCGCTCGGACTGCCGTTCGACCGTCTCGGACGCGAACGCATCCGTTTCGAGCGATTCGCCCCCGAGCGCGGGCTGGAGCGCCGTTTCGAGTTCGTCCAGCGAAGCGCCGTCGCCGAACTCCCTGCTGACGCCTCGCAGGACGCGTTTCACCAGCACGCTGTTCTCGTCACCCCACTCGGCTAACGCGGAGAGCCACGCGTCGGGGTCGGTCCCGTCCGGCTCATCGCCGATCAGCGTCTCGACAGTGTCCCGAATCTGCTCTGGATCGATCTTGCCTATCGACTCGAAGCGGATCTGTACCTCGGTCAGGTTCGTCTTGTTTCTGACCGCTCGGCCGATCTCCTCGGGTTCGGTAATGTACTCGTCGTCCCGCCGGAGTGCGATCTCGTTGGCCGTTGCGAGCGTGATCAGCAGTGCCGAGATCGACTCCTGGGGCGTCCCGCGATACGCGCCGCCACGCTGGACAGTCTGGGTAAGCACGTCTTCCGCACGAAGCGACTGGGTGTCCGCGTACTCGTCGAGGAATTCCTGACACCGGCCGTCGGCGAGTTCGGCGCGGTCTGTATCTACCCCGAGCGTGACAGCGTCCTCGCTCGTGAGCGGCCAGTCGGCGACACCGCGGAAGAACTGTGCCATCCGCTTGGCGTCGTCGACTTCCGTGATACCGTTCGTCAGGACGAACCGCGTTCCGCTGAACACGGACTGGACTTCCGTTTGAACGACCTGCTCGAATGCGTCCTCGTACCGCCCTCTCGTCCCGCCCGTCCGGACGTAGACGTCCGCTTCTTCGAGCTGCTCGCGAATCGTCGATTCGAGTGCCCGCTGTTCGTCGCGGTGATCGGACTCCAGGTCCGGATACGTGTCCGTCTCTTCCGAGAGCACTTCCTGCATCCCCATCACGTCCCGCAGGCGGTCGATTGTCGATTGCTGTAAACTGACGGCGACGAGGATATGCTCACCACCGTCACACCCCTCGTTTGTTGCCTGCCACGCAGCAACCTGGTCGCTGATCTCGGCGTCGCGGTTCGCGACCAGCCGAACACGAACAGCGTCGAACTCCGGCGTCGGTGCTTGCTCGATCGGGTCCAGGACGGAGTAGCCGAATCGGAGCGGGACTTTGCGCTCTCCCTCGAAATCCACTTCGTGTCGACTGCCAGCAGAGAGCAAGCGATCGCTTCCCTCCCGGATGGAGTTCTCCAACTTGGCCGACAGCCGATGCGACGGAATCTGCTGTGCGCGAGTCTTCGCCCGCGTCAGGATGTCCTCCTGTTCCTCGGAGACCAGCAGGTACTCCTCGTCGCCGCGGTCGTTCGTCTCCGTCAGCACCTTCCGATCCTTGAGGAGGGCAGACAGCGCCGATTCGACATCGTCCCGGACGGACTCGAACGACTCGTCGGTCGACGTGACCATCAGTCGGGCGAGGTTCGCCGGCGTCGACGGCACCGCGGACCGAACCTGATTCAGCAGGTACAGCGCCTTTGCCACCCGAACTGAGAACGCGTTCTCGTCGCCGCCGGCCGATGGGACGAGTTTGTTCTCGACCATCTCCTGTACCCAGAGCGGGACGTACGTCGTCTCCTCGACCAGCAGGTCGTACAGTTCGTCCCATGTGACGAGGGCACCGACCCGCTTGTCGCCCCACTCGAACCGCGTGAACAGCGAGCGGACGAGGATGAGCAACGCCCGACCCTGCACGTACTCCTCTTCGGTCACGCGTCCACGCGGCATCAGTTGCTGGATCACCGTCCGGAGCAACCCGAGGTCGTACTCCCGGAACGGGTACGACTCGACTGCGTCCGGATCGGCCCCGGCGATATCTGTGTATGCATCGAGTGTCAGGTCGGGCATCTCCCGGAGTGCGGTCTCGACGGCCTGTCCGCCCTCGACATCCTTCTGCAGCCACCGTTTCCGGACGATGATCTCGGTGTCGGCACCCTCCAACGGTTCCTGGGCACCGTACCACGGTTGCTCCGTGACTTCCGTATCGTCGAACTCACCGTGGATACGCTCGATCGGATACTGTCCAGTCCCGATGACCGGGGGATTGGGCCCGACGCCGAGCTCAGTCAGCGCTTCCATCGTCTCCTGGAACTCCCTGTAGCGATGGCGGCCATCGCCGATGAACAGGGCCACCTCGTCGAGCCCGATCAGCAACTCCGTCTCGGTCTCCGGCGTGCTCAGCGACGCTTGCGCCGCTTCGATGCGGTCGACGAGTTCGTCGGGGTCGAACTCGTCGGGATCGACCTCCGCGATGGCGTCGTCGATCGACTGCTTGACCTCTGCCCGAGACGCGAACGGTGAGTCATCGAGCGTCGGAACGGCGTCGTAGAGCCAGCTCCGTAGCGACGCCCGCTCGTCGTACACATCCTCGAACGTCTGTCCGTCGTGCTCGACTTGCTGTAGCCGCTCCCAGCAGTCACCGTGGTTCATGTCGAGCTGCCACGCCCACTCGAGCAGCCAGTTCGGATCAGTCGGATAGCCGAGTTCGCGGCCGATCGCCTCGTAGATGAGATACGGGAGCGGCGGCTCCTGTGCTGCGTCCCGGTTGAGGAGGTTCAGGAACACGGGTTTCAGCCGGTCGACGTGCGAGTCAGCGACGCTCTGTCGGAACGACTGGAACCCCGGCCACCTGTTCGCCAGCTCTTCGCCGAGATCGGTGAACTCCGATTCGGTATCGGCGGCGAACCCGATGAGTTTCAGGAGGTGTGTCTTCCCCGACCCGAACGTCGCGGAGATGTAGAGGAAACGCGGTTGCTCGTGTGGATACTTGTCGACGAGGTCCCCCAGCGTGGTCAGTACGTCGCGAGCGCTGTCGGTCTCGTAGAACTCGCGGACGTCGTTTTCGGCCTGCGCTCTGGCGTTTACCTTCTGGACCTCTTCGAGTTCGCGAGTCGGTGATTGCTGGAAGATGTCGTGAATATGTGTGTCGCTCATTGGAGATGCACCCCCTCAACCCGGCCTTCGATCTGGTGGGCCGGGTAGTAGTTACGCGATTCCTCGCCGAAGAAACTCAGCTTCCCACCGACGATATCTCCGGGGAACGGAATACCGATAGTGGACTGGACGTTGCGACGGTCGAGTTCGTCGAGGAGCTCCGACGCACGCGTGAACGGGTAGAGGCTGCCGAGATGCGTGAGGAGAACGACGTGTCGCTGCTCGCCCGGTGCCTCGATCCTATCGAGCATAATCCCGACCAGTTCTGCCGCTAGCCGGTCTTGCATCGTCTCGGTGATCGTCGCTGGTTGGCTGTGCTTCCCGAGGTCAACTGCGAGTTCGAAGACTTCTGTTTCGACGAACGCCTCGTCTAACCGGAGGATCTGGACGGTCCCGTCGTCCGGGAACTCCTCGGTTCGATGCGGGTTCGTCGCCCACTCGGTGAGCCGTTCGGCGACGCGTCGCTCGTACTTCGGCTGGACGGGAACGATGACGAACGGGTTTCGGATGCCCCGTCGCCCGTCGGCGAACTGTGCGATCCGGTCCGTGAAGTCCCGGAAGGGACGTTTGGTCGTCATCGGATGATAACCCCCGTTTCAGTCCGTTCGACACTGAGTTCGTGGTGTTCGACGAGCCGTTCCAGTTCGGAGTCAAGCGATTCGCGATCCGACGGGAGCACCCCGATCGCCGTGACGTCCGCGGGAGACTGCTCCCCAACGAGTGTCTGTAGCTCTTCGAACGTCGCTCGTAAATCGCCGATGTCGCTACCGGCAACCACGGCGAGAGGGTCGTTGTCGAGGAGTGCGTTCGTTGCCCGAATGAAGTCGTCAGCTTCGGCGTTGGTCGTTCCGCCAGTCACCGTCGACACTGCGTTCGAGACGTCAGCGTACCACGATGCGGCGCGGCGGAGCGGTGTGATGTATTCACTCTCGAAAGCCGGCCGAACGTTCGATTCGAACTCGCTCAGGGGCTGGATCCACGGATGCGCCTGTAACTCGTCGACGAACGCATCGACCCCGGTTTCTTCTCGGAACGAGTCCCACGCGGTCCCGATCGCGTCGTTGAGCGCCGGTGCGGTGGTTTGGGCGTCGTTGAACCGATCCCACCCATCGTGTGTCCACCACTCGCCCCCGTAGCCGTCGATACTCCCACGGAGCGTCTGGCTGGCCGTGTCACACTCCTCGGTCAGCCAGTCGTACGACTGCTGGGCGAGCGTTAGCTGCGCGTCGATTCGTGTGAGCGCGGGCAGGCGCAAATTCCACACCTCCTCGGCGTCGTCGTACCATCCCTGTGCGTCGTTGGTTGCTTCGACGACTGCCGCCCAGTCGGTATCGCGTGACTTGACGGCCTCTCTTCGGTCGATAGCGCTCTGCTGCTCGGCTTCGAGCGCCCCCACGAACGACTCGAGGAGGGTGCGAACGGCTCGCGTTTGGATGTCACTCTCGGCGACCAGTTTGACGTCTTCTACGAGACTCCCGAGTCGACCCGCGAGCGTGTCGTTCGCGGACTGGAGCCTGACGATTCCGTCCGGTATGGTCTCCGTCGAGTCGATGAAGCCGCCCTCGCGGAGAATCCCTCGGACACCGCCACTCCCCGCGATCTTGAGACGCGTCGTCGTCAGTTTGTTGAGGTCGATGACGGCGTCGAGTTCGAGGGAGTCGCCCGTTTCGTCGACGGGCAGGAAGTCCCCCTTCCGGCAGAGCCCCCAGATAATCGCACACAGCGCCGGGCGAGCGTCCTCGTAGATCGGCTTCTTCTTCACGATGCCGTCGAGGATCGTCGCCATCGCGAGGTTCCCGCCGCGTTGCTTCAACTGTCGGCCGGTGAAGGCGCGTACGTTGTTCTGGATCGACCCGCCGTGCGTTTCGGGGTCTTCTGTCGCGACATCGATCTGCCGGGCCCACGCAGGGAGCGGGTCCTGGGCGGAGAGTCCCTGGAGCTCCTGTAAGTGTTCGTCCCCGACCTGCAACATTACGGGATGGAAGTCGTCGGGATAGGTGACGTCGAGATACTCCTCGACTCCCGAGCCCATGCCCCCGATCTGGTCGCCGCGATCCTTGACGTCGAATGCCCCGCTATCGAGAGCCCCGACGAGCTTGCTCTGAACGCGAGCCGCGCGATCGGAGAGATCTCGTTCGACAGACTGTGGGAGCGTGTGGTCTCCGACGGCATCTCTGAGTGACCACCACTCGATGAGGCTATCTCGGAGGTCGTCGAGCCCGTCTTGACCGATCGTCCATTCGAGCGGGTCGCCGTCGTGGTCGACGTCTGTCGCCGCAGGTGAAATACCTCTGACGGCGACCTCGACATCGAGTGCGTCCGCAGCGTCGACGGTCGTGTCGAGTTCTATCCCGTCGATACTGAACCCGTAGCGAACGGGGTACTGCTCGCCAGTCTCTCCGTACTCGGCCGACGTCGGGAGCGAGAGGTCACGCACGATGTCGTCACAGAGATACCCGTCCACGGCTTCGATGATGGACTGCCAGTCCGGGTTGTCGAGGTTCCGCTCTGCGGCTTCGATGATCTCGCGCTCTTCCGGATGCGTGAACGCGTACTTCGGCCCGGTTTCGTCGTGCGTCGGACGGATGAATTTCCGAAGCCGCTGGAGCGAGTCCTCGACGCGGTTCTCCATCTGGAACTGGGTCGGGCCGTCGAGGTCGCTCAACACGGCGACTGCGAGATTCCGCTCGGACATCGGAATCGTGTCCGGGATGTGCTGGAGGAGCAACACGGCCTTCGCGACAGCCACGTCGATCTCCTCCAGTTCGCCTGCCTCGTGTTGTTCCTCGATCTCCTCGATGACTCCCACGTCCTGTGGCGTAATGTCATCGAGTTCCGGCTCGATGAGGTCGTAGAAGTCGACAAGCGAAATGACGTGAGTCTCGTCGCCGGCCTCTAGCCACTCTTGCAGGAGGCCGTGAACGAGGGCCAGAATCGCCCGTGCGGTTCCCGAGAAAATCGACTTTGCCGGATCGTGGGCCTCCTGCCGGAGGTTCGAGAGAATTTCGAGAAACAGCGGTGGCTGATACGGGAGGAACGGATAGAACTCGATGAGACGCTCGCGATCGATGTTGTCGAGCGGTGGTTCGGTGTTCTGTTCGATACCGGAGTACACGAGCAGTGTCTCGGGCTCGTTGCTGGTACGGTCGAGGACGCGCTCCGTGTCTTCCCTCCCGGCTTCCGACTTTTTGAGTAGCCGTTGCGTCGATATTTCGCCGACGTGTCGGCTCGGCAGGCCAAACCGATGCGGGAACCGGTCCTTGACGATGCTGAAGTCGGCCCCGCGAGCCGCGAACTGCGGCTGGACGTCCTCGATCTTGGCCTGTGCTGTCGCCACCAGTTGGATGTCACCGTCGCCGGTCTCGTCGACGCTCTCCGCGAGCGTCTGCAACTCGGTGAGGCGGTCGAAATCCGTCCCGATGAAGAGACTGACCTCGTCGAGCAACAGCACGAGTTTGACCGGGCGGCCGAGTTCCGCTTCGCGATCGCTCCGCAACTGTTCGAGGCGCTCGACCATCGCCTGTGGGTCGAGATCCGACGGCATCAGGTCATCTAGACCATCCGCCGTGCCGGTCTCCTGCTCGAATAGTGTCGGGAGAACGGCGTCGGCTAGAGCGTTGTACTGCTGCACGTCCTCCCAGTTGTACTTCTCGGGGCTGTCAACCGTACCCCGGAGTGCCGTGTGGGTGTTGGCGGTCCGGTCGGCCCACGCGTCGGTCGTCCGGTACCAGTCCTCGAAGAAGGCAACGTCGAGTTGCGAGGAGAGCCCTCCCTCTGCACCAGTGAGCCGTTCCGACGTGTGGGCGCTTCGGAGGACGATCTCGCTGAAGCTCAGTTTCTTCTGGCCCTGATGCTTCAGGAGGTTCACCGAGACCGGAATGACCTCGTATTCCTCGTGAATCGATGACCACGTTGACTCGAGCGTCTCTAGCGACCGACCGTCGGGTAGCCGTTCCCAGACATCGTCCCGCTGTCGCAGCCATTCGCTGTCAAGAAGTCCGCGGAGCACGCTGAGGAGGTGGCTCTTTCCGCTCCCGTAGTACCCGTAGAGCCAGTAGTTCGCGCCTGACCGCATATCCTCGGACCGACCGAGTAGCCGTGAGAAGAAGTCGGATATGAACTCCGCGGACTCCTCCGTTACGTGGTAGGTGTCGATCGATTCCAGCCGATGATCCCGCCCGTCGTCTTCGCGGTCGATGCGCACGGACTCCTCGAAATCGCTCCCGACGTCGGCAGCGAACCAGCCCTCGTCCGTCACACTTCGCCCTCCCACGGTTCAGCCCAGCCGTACGTGTCATCGACCGGCTGGAGTCGCAACTCACCGTGAATCCCGCTCGCTTCCCAGTTCGGATCGTCGCTCACGCGTTCGGCCAGGGCGTCCCAGTACTGGTCCGGCTGGAAGAGGTAGAGCCAGCCGGTCGGCTGGGAGAGCCAGTCGTCGCCGTGGATCTCCCACGAGTAGCCTGATGCGACGAGTAACGGCGTCGACCCGAGGTTTGGGATCTGTCCCTGCAAGGTCTGTTGTGTGTCGAGAACACCGATATCGCGCAGCACCGACCGGAGCCCCTCTCCCCACCGGCGCGTCGTCGATTCAGCATAGTCAAACTCGCTCCCGTCCTCGTAATGGAACTCGCTCAGGAGGCGCTCTATCGTCTCCTGCTCGAAGCCCAGCCCGCCGACACCGGACTCCTGCAGGCGGTCGACGTATCGATGCACCGTGTACTTCACGAGGGGGTCGTCTTCCAGCAAATAGAAATACAACACCTGCGCTTTGTCACGCACCGTCTCACACCGGTCGAGTACAGAGGGGAGCTGGACAATAGAGGGAAGTTCGCTGCCAGCGGTCTTGAACCGCGAACTGAGAGCTCGGTAAATGCCCTTCGAACTCCCACGCGTGCTGCGCTCGTCGAATCGCTCTTCGATCCACTTCTCTTCGACAACCGTCCAGTCCCGATGGTGGGCGTACAGTCGAGCGAGCGTCTCCGCTCTGTCAACGAGAAGCCCGCATCTAGTAAGAACCATCGTCACTTCGTCGTCAGAAAATGTCGAGTCGAGCGACGGTAGAGAAACACCCCTCCCGTCGGTGCGGAGAGTCATATATCATCTCGAACCGGCCACACCACTTAGTTGATAGGGAAAACCGAATCGGAGGCGTCCGGTAACCCGGGTGTTCGACCGTCGGTTAGCAGGGTACGTCTTCGGCTGGGTCAGGGGCGGTCTTGAATATCTGTAGCGCCCACACGCCGGACCGCTTCTGTTCTACGGCCACCCGTGGCGGTGCCGAGGTGAGATCTTCGAGGGCTCCGCTGACGTCGCCCGGACGGGTGTCCGTCACGAGATGGAGCGACTCGCCGGGAGCGAGCGCGCCGAACTCCGCGCGAACCTGTTCGATACGCGCCCGGTCGGGGACGCCGCGAAGGTCGAGCGCAGTCTCGGGAACCGTCACCGTCGTCCGGTCCGTAAGGGCTTCGCGTACGTCGTCGCCCAGGTCCCGGAAGGCTGCTGGGACGTCTCCCTCGGTCGAGCGAAGCGAGTCGTCGATGGGGAGCTCCGCGAGTACGTCCGTACTGAGGTCGGGGTCGCTGCCGAACGGCGCGTGGTCGTCGCCACAGGTGGGACAGGTGAACCCGGCCATGTTGACGACGGCTCCGAGTACCGGGACGCCCTCCTCGCGGAACAGCGCCGTCGAGCGCTCCGTATCACTGGCCGCGGTCGGAAACGGCGTCGTCACGAACACCGCGCCGTCGACGGGGAACGACTGCAGCGTCGTCAACACGATGTCGCCGGTCCCCGGCGGCAGATCGAGCACCAGCGTGTCGACGTCCCAGGCGGCGTCGGTCAGCAGTTCCTCGACGGCCTCGTGGGCCATCGCGCCGCGCCATGCCATCGGTTCGTCGTTGGCGATCAGGCCGACACTGACGACTTGCAGGCCGTCGACCTCGACCGGCTCGGCGCGGCCGTCCTCGGTCGAGCCGAGTGGCCCCCCGATGTCGAGTAACTCCGGCGTGTTCGGACCGTACACGTCGGCGTCGAACAGGCCGACCCGCTCGCCGGACGCGGCCAGTCCGCGCGCCAACTGGGTCGCCACGGTGGTCTTGCCGACGCCGCCTTTCGCACTGGCGACGGCGATGATTTGGTCCACGCCGGGCACGACGGTCCCGTGGTCCGGCTCTGCGATGTCCGTCTCTATGCGGACTGCCTCGACACCGCCACACTCTAGCACTACCGCCCGCATCCGGTCGGCGAGCGCGTCCGCCGTGGCAGGGTCCATGCCGGACAGCGCCGTCTCCACGCTGACGGTCCCGTCAGTGGTAGCCACGGACGCTACCAGCCCCGCGGCGATCACGTCCTCGTCACTCTCGGGCGTGGCCACAGTCCGAAGCGCGTCCCTGACAGCGTCTTCCGTTGGTTCGGGCTGCTCTCCGGACATGTTACCACGTCTCCCCGTGTTCGGTTTCCGGTTCGGGACCATCGTCGTCGTCCATCAACGTGCCGCCGTAGGGGCGGTAGTCGATTTCGAACACGCTGTCGATACGCTCTATGAGGTCCTCGCGCCTGGCGATGATCTCAGTATCGAACTCCGCGGCTTCCAGGGCGTCGACGAGGCCGTCGTCGTCGAGCCGCCCGTCGCCGTAGGCGGCGGCGACGCCGTCCCGGAACGTGTCGGCGTTGCGCCGACACCGCAGCCCCTCGTCGATGTCCGTCTCCGCTTCGCTCAGGTCCCCGTCCAGCGGGACAGCCTCGAAGTGCTCGATGGCCCGCCGGTCGAACTCGGCCGCCTTCGAGAGCACCTCGGTCGCCTGTTCGATGGGGGACAACTCCGCCCAGGCATCCCGGGCGACGGGCGCGACCATCGTGTCGACGATGTCGGTCCAGGTCGTCGCTCGCTCGGGGTCCTCCAGCGCCTCGGCGACGAACGCACCGACGTGGTCCTCCGGGATGGTCATGCCCAGCGACGACTCAAGACCGCCGCCCTCGTCGGTTTCTGTCTCGTTCCCGTCCTGTTCCGCTGCCGTGCCGGTCGAGTCGAGTTCGTATGGCATCGTCAGGTCCTGTCCTCCGGGTCGGTGTTCAGGTCGCGCCGGGGCTCGAACCCGGGCGCGCCGCCGGGGGCCGGTGACCCGCTCCCGGATCGGGCCGAGCCAAAGGAGCCGGCGGGGTCGTAGCCATCGACGGACTGCTCCGCGGGCGTGTCCGGCCCGCTACCGGGGGCCGACGGCGGCCCGATTTCGACATCTAGCTCCTCGGGGTCGGTCCCGCGAGCGCTCGCGAGCGCCTGTTTGGCCGCGCGGGCGACGTCCTCGCTCTGGTCGGTCACGCCGTGGGCTTCGAGCGCCTGCTCCGCGCGGTCGGTCGCGAGTTCGCCGAGGCTCTCGGCGGCTTTCGCCCGGGCGAAGGCGTTCGGCTCTCGGGCCAGCATCGCGGCCAGAATGCGTTCGGCCTCCGGCACGTCCTCCGCGACGCCGCCGAGGAACTGCGCGGCGTACTCCCGGACCGCCGGATGGGGGTCGGTCTTGATACACTCGACCAGCAGCGGCTGGTCGGCGTCGCCGCGCTTGCCCATCGCGATGACGGCGTTCCGTCGGACCCACCCGCTGTCGTCGTCCAGCGCCCCTCTTAGCTGGTCGGCGTCGCCGCCGGCCCGCGAGAGGGCGACGACGGCTTCGGCCCGGACCCACGGTTCGGCGTCGTCAAGCGCCTGCCGGACGACGGCCGGCGCGGCCCCGGCGACACCCAGCGCCTCGACAGCGAACTGCCGCACTTCGGGGTCGTCGTCTTCCAGTGCGCGCTCTCCCAGCGCGTCAATCGTTTCCCGGTCGAGGCCGGACTCGGCCGCATCCACAAGTGCGATGGCGGCGTCCTGCCGAGTCCGGACCTGTGGAGCGTCGAGTGCGCTTCGGACCTCTGTCTCGGTCTCGCCCGGCGTCCGACCGCGTGCGCTCCAGTTCTCGTAGCTCATCGCGCTAGCCTCCAGTAGAGGACAGTCCAGCCGGCGACCGTTGCCGCGATGAGTGTCCCGAGCGACGTGTACAGCGGGTTGCTACTGCCGCCCGAACCGCCGTCGCCGCTACTGGAGTCGCCGCCGCTGGAACCGCCGCCGCTGGCGGCGCTACCTGAACTCGAACTGTCCCCGCTGCCGCCGCTCTCGGGTGCCGTGAGTTCGCCCGATTCAGTGTCGAGCGTGCTGTACTGCATCGTCAGTGACTTCTTGCCGTTGACCTCGTCGCTACTCCCGTTCCAGACGGCAAAGGCGAGGTACATCGTCTCGTTCTGGCGGAACGCCGCGTCATGCTGGCCCTCGCCGGTGTGTTCCCGGACGAAGACGACGGACCACTCGTCGCCGTTGCGAGTCCCCTGTGCGTTCACGTTCTGCTGTGGCGCGTTGCTCAGCGACCCGTAGCCGGCCGCGTAGTAGTTTTGGCCGTAGTTTTCGTACTGGCTCTGTGATAGCGGGTTCCCGGCCGCACGCCCCGGTTTGGTCTCCTCGTCCGGGTGCGGGTAGGCGTACATATCGTTGCTCCACTCCGCGTTCTTGTCGTTCCCGTACTGCCACTGGGACCGCCAGTACCAGATGTTGACCGGGTCGCCGCCCGCGCCCATCGTGATCGGCGGTTTCTCGCCGCTGTGGAGCATCACGGCCGCCGCGTCGCTGTAGTTCTTCGGCGACCGGATGTTCGTGTCTTTCGTCGGGTCCGTCCAGGTCAGCCGGAAGGCGACGTGGGTCTCGTTGGTCAGCGCCTGCACCTCCATCTCGTCGACGCTCCCGCCGCCGTAGGGGACGGCCATCTGCTGTTTCGACAGCGAGACGGTCCGGGACGGAGCCTCCGACCAGCGGTCGCTCTCGGCGGTCTGGGGCACCTCGTCGGTCGCGACCAGCGGTTGCTGGCCACCGGTGACGGCCGCCGCGACGGCCATCTGTCCGGCGACCAGAAGCGCCATGACGACTGCCGTTGCTGTCGTCGCCCGGCGGGCCGCCTCGTAGTCGAGTTCAACCATCGGCTCTCACCCCCGTGCCGGGCGAGACCGGATCGGGATGGCTCGCCTCGTCGAACTCGACCAGGGCCGCCGCAAGCCCCGCGGCGGCGGCGTAGACGGCGCTCGTCTCGGGCAGGTCCCGGTCGGAACTGCCGCCACCGTCGACGGTTTCCCGGACCCGATGAGCGAACGCGGGGACGAAGTCACCGAGGTGCTCGTCTAACACCGTTGCACCCGCACGAGCGAGGCGGACGGCCGTCTTGTCGTCGCCGCCGTCGAGGGCGACCGCCCGCTGTGCGGCCAGCACCTGCAGCAGCTCCAGTTCGACGGTGACGTGGTCGTGACGCTCGTCGAACTCGTCGCTGATTTCAAGGCCGAACTCCTCCAGCAGGCCGACGACCGTGGCGATGCGGCGCTGGCTCTCGTTGACCTCCTCGCCGGTGGTGTAGTGGGCCTCGTAGGGGACGACCGGATAGGTCCCCCCGTCGCCCGGGAGGCCGAACAGCCGATTGTACGCCGGTTCGAGCGAGTCCCGGTCGACGCCGTCCAGCGCGTCAAGCAGCGCATCGACCTCGCTGTCGAGCCCGAGTTCGACCCCGGCCTGTCGCACGGCGTCCTGTACCGCCTCGTCCTGTAAATCGGCGACGACGGCCTCATCGGGGTACTGGAAGGCCGTCGCGGCGAACCCGTACAGCGCGGCGCGTCGCGTGTGGTGTTGTGGCGTGTTCTTCATTGTACGCACCTCAGGGCTGGTTGGTCCACTGTTCGCCCTCGCGGACCTCCATGGGCTCCTCGATGGGTACGTCGACGACCTTCTCGCCGTTGCGGTCCCATCCCTTCACGCGGTTCTCCTTGACGTTGTAGGTCTCGATGAGCCGCGTCGTCGCGCCGAACAACTGGAGAATGCCAAGCACTTCGTGGCTGGGGTTGCGAGCCCGCTCCTGGACGATGCGGACCGACTCCTCGTAGGTGTCGCCCGGCCACTCGTTTTCTTTGACCTCGGTGTTCGGCGTGAACATCTGGGTCAGGAACTCCGGCGGGACGTGGTACGGCGGCATGTAGAACACCTGCGGCTGGGTCCCGAACTGCGGGTACAGCGGCAGGGCCACCTTCTCGTCGGAGTGGACGAGGTAGTTGATCGGCGAGCGCCCCGACGCGGCGGAGGATTTGCCCCCTGCCGGCCCGGCGTCCGGCCCGCGGTTGATGTTGCCGTGGAGCCGCGTCTTCCCAATGCAGGAGGAGACACACCGCGGGACGTTCCCCTCCTCGATGCGGGGGTAGCAGCCGACCGGCTTCTCGGTGATGCCGGTTTCGGGGTTGTACATCGGCTTGTGGTACGGACAGGCCTTCACACAGCGGCGGTAGCCGCGACACCGCTCCTGATCCAGCAGGACGATACCGTCTTCCTCGCGCTTGTAGATGGCCTTCCGCGGGCAGGCCGCCAGACAGGCCGGGTTCTTGCAGTGGTTACAGAGCCGCGGGAGGTAGAACTGCCAGATGTCGTGGTACTCGTCGTTCTCCAGGTCGGACTCGACGACCTCGCCCTCGGGGTACTCGCCGTGGACCTGATCGTCGCCCAGCGCGGGGTACTCCCAGGCCTGCTTCTCGGCGATGTAGCCGTGGACCTTTTCGCCGTTGTCGGCGGCGTCGAAGATGGTCTGGTCGGCCTCTAAATCGTCGAGCAGCCGCATGTCCCAGCCCATCGGGTAGCCGCCGTAGGGCTCGGTTTCGACGTTCATCCACCACATGTACTCCTCGCCCTCGCCGCTGGTCCAGGTCGACTTACAGGCAAAGGAGCAGGTGTTGCAGTTGATACACCGGTTCGTGTTGATAACCATCCCCCAGTGGTAGTCCCGCTCTTCCTCGCGGTGTTCGTAGGGATAGCTGTGCTCGCGGCCGAGTTGTGGGTTGTACGTTTGTGCCATCAGTCATCGCCTCCTGGGGTCTTCCTGCTGGTACTGCCAGAGCCGCTACCGCTGGGTTGCAAGGACCCGCCGATGTAGTCCTCGACGAGGTCGTCCCGGCGGGCGTCGCCGGGCCACCAGTCCGCTTCCTCGTACTTCTCCACGTCCACGAGGTCGTCCCGGTTGGTCCCTGTCGGAGCCCACACCGTCTCCTCGTAGCCGTGCTCCAGTTCCGCGCCGTGCCAGGCGATGTCCTCGTCGACGATGTCGGAGACGTTGGGGTCGCCGAACACCGCCTTGTGGACGAGGTCGTCGGTCTCCTGCAGCGGATCGAGCCAGATGTTGGTAATCGTGTTGTACCCCTTGACGCCGTCCTCGTCGGCCTCGTCGTCGGGGAAGTGCTGGGGCCACCAGCCGTGCCACAGCGTCAGCTGTCCCATGTCGCCGGCCGACCGCGGGCGCTGACGCTCGCTGACCATCGCCCTGACGACGAGGTCGCCGCGCTTGCCGGTGATGCGGACGTAGTCACCGTTCTCTACATCGATGTCTGCTGCGTCGCTTGGATGCATCTCGACGAACGCTTCACCGAGCGGCGCGACGTCTTCGGACTCGCCGTCCCCGGTGGGGAACGAGAAGTCATCGACCAACCGGTCGGTCCCCTCCGGGTCGCCGCTGACGCTGCCGAAGTCCCGCGAGGCCCAGATGAGGTTCCAGTCCGTCATCCCCCACGAGGAGTGGGTCCGGTACTTGGGGTGGGGGGTGTTGTAGTAGAACTGGTTGCCCTCGTCGTGATACAGCGGGTTCTCCTCGTCCTTGGCCTCGTCCCACTTCTTGTTCACGCCGTAGGGAGTCCCCTCGACGCTCTCGACGTGGTCGATGTCGTCCCGACCGAGTTCGATGAACCGGTCCTCCTCCTTGTGGAACTCCATCCGGCCGGTCTTCGTGTAGAACGGTCGGTCCTCGTGGACCTGCGAGTAGAACGGAATCCGCGGATAGGTCTTGAGGTCTAGCCGTTCCGGGCCGTCCTCCAAGTCCTCGACGTCGATGCTCTGGGTCGTCATCCCGCGGTCGAAGGTCTCTTGGATGTAGTTCTTGACGTCGCCGTCTTCCTCCAGGAACTCCTCGAAGTACGCCCGGTAGGAGTCGACGTTTCGCTCCTCGGGCGGAATCTTCTCGTCCAGTTTCTCGGCGACCATCGCGACGGCTTCCCCGTCCTGTTTGGTGTCGTAGATGGGGTCCATCACGCCGTGGTCCATCTGGACGAACGGGTTCTCCGGCCCGATGGTGATGTCGGGGTACTCACACTCCAGCCAGGACGGCACCGGGAGCACGATGTCGGCGTGTCTGGCGGAGTAGGTCATGTGCATGTCCGAGACGATGAACAGGTCGTTCTCGGTGTCTGGGTGTTTGACGAAGTTCTCGATGACGTGCTCCTGATGTTTGGTCTGGTTCAGGAGGTTGCAGTTCATCGTCCACAGGATCGACGGCTTGGACATCGTGTACGAGCCGGCGTTCTTCGGCATCACCGGCTCCTCGGCGTCGCCCTGAGGGACGAGGTCCATCTCGCGGTCGAAGTCGCCGCGAATCTCGTGGGGGTCGAGTT
This sequence comes from Haloarcula sp. KBTZ06, assembly GCF_048595605.1. Classification (NCBI taxonomy): domain Archaea; kingdom Methanobacteriati; phylum Methanobacteriota; class Halobacteria; order Halobacteriales; family Haloarculaceae; genus Haloarcula; species Haloarcula sp. KBTZ06. The sequence goes on along the minus strand of NZ_CP184340.1, from coordinate 136,058 downwards.
TCTCGCCGCCGAAGAAGGCGAAGGCGTAGCCCGGATACATCCCGTGGGCGGCGTTGCCGTCCGGGTTGACGTAGTGGGGGTACCCGTCCAGCAGTTCGATCTTGTACTGGCCGGAGTAGTTGTAGTACCCCTGGCCGGCGTCGCCGATGTTCCCGAGCATCGCCTGGACGAGGAACACCGCCCGCTGGAGCGCGTCGTTGGAGTGGAACCAGTGGTTGATCCCCTCGCCGGTGAACCACTGGCCCTTCTCGGCGTCGGCGAACTCCCGCGCCGTCTGGGCGAGCTTGTCCGCCGGAATCGTGGTGATGTCCTCGACCGTCTCCGGGTCGTAGTTCTCGATGATGTTGTCCCGCTGGCGGGCGAAGTCGCTCCGGACGGCGACGGTCGAGCCATCGGTCAGTGCCACCTCGCTGTCGACGTCTAGCTGCGGCGTGGTCGGCATCTCCTCGCCGACCTCCTCGCGGGTCATCGCTACGGGCTGGCCGTCCTCACCCAGCACCACGAAGTCGCCCCAGTCGTTGTGCTCGTGCTGCTCGTCGATGTCCTCCGCGGGCGGTTCGACGTCCTCGAACACCTCGTGTGCGCGAAGGTATTTGCCCGTGTCCTCCCGGATGAGTAGGGGAAGACTCGTGAACTTCCGCATGAACTCGGCGTCGTACAGTTCCTCGGCCATGATGACGTGGGCCATGCCGAGGGCGAACGCCGGGTCGCTCCCGGGGCGGATCGGCAGCCACCGGTCACACTTCTGGACCGTCGGCGAGTAGTCCGGGTAGACGCCGACCATCTTCCCACCGCGCTCGCGGGTCTCCTGCAGGAAGTGGTTGTCTGCGAGCTTGTTGTGGATGAGGTTCTTCCCCTGGATGATGGTGTAGTCGGCTTTGCGCCAGGCGACGGCGTCAGAATCGGATGTCTGGTAACCAGTGGTGATGACGTGGCCTGGCGGCAGGTCGGCGTACCAGTCGTACTCGGTCCACTCACAGCCGCCGAAGATGGACGCCAGTCGGCGGCCCGAGCCGTGCCGGGTGAACAGTCCATCTGCCTTGATGGCGTTGAAGATGTGGAACCGCTTGTTGTCCTCTAAGTTCGCCATCTTCTCGGCGATGAGGTCGATGGCCTCGTCCCAGGAGACGCGCTCGAACTCGTCCTCGCCGCGGCCCTCGGGGTTAGGGTCCTCGGGGTCCCACCCCTTGCGGACCATCGGGTACTTGATGCGCGACGGCTCGAACGTCCGGCGGTGCAGGGAGAGCCCCTTCATACAGCCACGGGGGTTCCAGTGCTGGCTGACGCCGGCGTCCTCATAGCCCGACGGCCCGACCGAGGGTTCCTCGTTGTGATACACCTGCTCGGCCCGTATCGGGACGCCGTTTTTCATGTAGAAGTTCAGCGCACACGACTGGGTGCAGTTGGGGTGACACACCGTCCAGTCCACCTCGTCGTAGGCGTAGATGTCGTGGTACACCTGCTCCCAGTCCCGGTTCGGATAGGACTTGAGCGGGTTGTCCACGCTCGTTATCGGTTCCGTGGACTGTGTCGCGCCCCAAGCACCTTCGGCGAGCGCGCCGACCGTCCCTGCGCCAGCCGCGGTCAGGAAGTCCCGCCGTGACAGTTTCACCGGACATCACTCCGTTGGACAGCGCGTATCTGCATACGTGGGACCCACGGCCTTTGCTAAATGAACGATACTACAGGTTCCCAATTGGTGAGACGGGGCACGAAGATATTCGGCGAAAAAGGGTCTAAGGACGGGCTTCTGTTTTCAATACTTTACTGTCGGCTGTAAGTCTGTAAAGAATTTCGCCACCCGGGGTGGCGAATATCTTAAAATAGTTACAGCCAACAGTATTGACTTGCCGAAGACTATCGGTACCTACTCCGGGAGATAAAAATCGGATTTCGATTGTCTGTGCGGGGACGTGTTCCTGAGCTGGGCGATCTTGGACGGGTTCCGATGGCGAACGATGACGACGTCGTAGGCGTCGTCCGATGCAATCGACCCGCCGACACTGCTGATGCTCGTGACTAGGTGGCCGGCGTTTTCGCTTCCGATGAATACCATTGACGCGCCTTCTCTCTTGGCCATCTTACGGATGGCTTTCGCCACCGATCCGGCCGGCGCGTACCGATCCACGACTGTATGTCGGAAATCCGAACTCGGACACAGGTCCATCACCTGCTCGTGCAGTGAGGTGACGACTGTCTCCAGATCGAATTCTTCGTTCGGCCCGATCCAGTCGCGTTCTCGGGCGTACTTGGCATTCTCGTTCCGAATAACGCTGATGGCCAACACGTCCTCTTCGAAGACGGTGCCGAACTCCGTCGCCCGAACGAGTGCTGCCTCGGCCAGTTCGGAGCCGTCGAACGGCACAACGAGTGTCATACGCTGATTACCGGAGCCATAGACAAGTAACATACCGTTCGTTCTTACACGGCGAGAAGACAGCCCGCAATCGAAGAGCCAGTACTGCACCCAGACCCGAGACACGCAGAACGGTAGTCCATCAACTCCCGAGGGACAACCGTTCGTCGCCCATTCGCTTGCCTTGCGCAACGAGACGCTCTCCGTAGTCGGTCCGGGCGTCGTCCCATGACGCCAGCGCGTCTCCGAGCGAACTGTGGCGGTCGAGAGCGGCTTTTAGTTCGACGGCGTCGCTGGCCGCCTTCGCAGTGCCAGCGGCAGTGTGTGGGCGGGCGACGAACGCCGCATCACCGAGCAGACAGACCCTATCGACTGTCATCCGGGGGATCCGGAGGTCGTAAATCGCCTGCACGAAAGGCGCTGCTGTTGTTGCAACGAGGTCGGCAAACACGGGCGGCAGTATCTCGGTCGCCCGCTCGCGCTGGCGCGTTTCGACCGGGTTTTGGAGGTGCCCCGGCGACACGCTGAACTGCTGGCTTGCTCCTGTCGTGTCGGTAAAGATAGTATCACGCTCGCGCCCGCGGAGTGTGTCGTACCAGACCCAGTTGAGACGGCGGTCACCGGGTGCTGTGCTGCCATCGCCGCCTGGGATGAAGTACGCGAGGATGAGCGTTCGCTCTCCCTGATAAAACGTGAAGCGGCCGTCGAACGCGTCGATGACTGCATCCGAAACGTCCGCCTCCGGGACGACACCACGCCACGCGACGTAGTCGGCAAACTCCGGTTCGGTCTCGGGAAACAGTTGCGCACGGGCCGTCGACTGCCCGCCGTCGGCAGCGACGACCAGATCGGCCGCGGTCCGGTCCCCATCGGCGAATCGAACCGTGCCGTCTGTGGCCCTGAGACTGGTGACAGTCCGACCGGCGTGGTACCGGTCGTCCGGGAACGCCGCCCGCAATTGACGGTAGACGGCGTCCCAGGAGGTGAACACCATCGAATCCGGTGTCGACGTCCGTACATCGCCGTCAGCAGTCAGAAACCGCCGCTCACTGGCTCGGGTGGTGATGGTCGCCGGGTCGACGATGTCGTGTCGTGAGAGGAACTGTCGGATCGACTGCTGGGCGACGATGCCGCCGCCGCGACTTCGGAGGTCGCCGGCCGATTGCTCGGCGACCGTCACGTCGTGGCCTGCACTGTCGAGAGCGATGCCGGTAAACAGGCCGCCCATCGACCCGCCGGAGATGGTGACGGACAGGGAATCGGATGGTTCGTTGGCGAGGTCCTGTGACACGGCCCCTCTCAGCGCTTGCCGTACGAAAGGCCTCTGGTCACCAGCCGATGACAGTATCGCTCCCGAACACCAGCCCCGAGAGGCGCTCCTGAAGTTCCCCTGTCGCTTCCGCTGTAAATCATCATACTACGAAGTCCCAATGGTTGCCTCGCACCGAGTCGGACTATTAATGTCAGCCGACACTAAACACGACGTATGCGAGTCGCGGCAGTCGGAATCGGTGGTGCCGGGGGACGGATCGTCGAGCGGCTGTGGCAGGACAACGAACGCCGCGAGACGACGTATCTCGGCGCGGCCTGCGCCGTCGATACGGACACCGAAGCGCTCGACGAACTCGACGCACTTCCGGACGACCGGCGGCATGCCTTCGGGCTCTCCGAAACAAACGGGGCCGGAACGAACGGGGACCGGACGAACGGTACTGCCGCCATCGAAGACGAACGGCTCGAAGTGCGCCGGCCGATAGACCAACTGGTAACGAGCGATATCGACGCTCTCGTCCTCGTGGCCGGACTTGCGGGCGGGACGGGCAGTGGCGCTACGGCCCACATTGCCGACGCACTCAGAGAGATTTACACGATCCCGGTCTACTGCCTGTCGGTGTTACCCGCCGGCAGGGACGACGAAGCAGCCGCCAACACCATCCAAGCACTTCGAGCGCTGGAACCGACCGTCGACGGGCAGATACTGTTCGACAACGAAGCGTGGCTCGGAAGCGGACAGACGGTCGAGACGGCCGCCGAGACGCTGAACGAGACTGTCGTGACACGGCTGGGTGCACTATTCGCAGCGGGTGAGGCGACGGCATCCGACGCAGTCGGCCAGAGCGTCGTCGACGCCAGCGAAATAATCAACACCCTCTCGGATTCGGGTTTCACTACGCTTGGCTACGCCAGTCAGGACCTGCAAGCGGACGATGGCGGCAGTGACGAGACAGTCATAGACCAGCTCAAGAACCGTTTTCTCGGCGACAACTCGGACGACGTCGACGAAATCGAGGCATACAACGCCGTCGAGACGACACTTCGCCGCGCTGTACGCGGCAAACTGACGGCCCAGTGCGAGCTGGATTCGGTCGACAGAGCCCTGGCCGTGTTTGCCGGGCCGCCCGCGTGGTTGATCCGGGATGCCGTTACCGACGGGCGGCGATGGCTCACGGAGGAACTGCAGTCACCGGAGGTACGGAGCGGCGATATGCCGACGCCGGACCGGGACACGTTGTCGGTTCTGGTCGTACTCAGCGGCGTCACAGAACTGCCGCGGCTGGTGGAACTCAAAACGCTGGTCGACGAATCAAAATGAGACGGCCCGTTAGATTCTCGTGGGACTGGAGCCAGACCGTCTGAAGTGCGGAAAAAACGAGACAAAGCGGATTGCACTCAAATAGATTTATAAGTGACAGTTTTCAACGAAACCATACGATGACACGGACTGTCATATCATACGAAGACGGCCACGTCTACGAGTTCGCCCCGAATATGGAACCGCTGTATACGGCTGCAGACGGGGAATCGCTCACATTCGAAACCATCGATAGCCTGAACAAAGCCGTTCAATCAGACGCTGATCTGATGGATGCGATCCCTGAAGAAGTGAATGCGGCTACAGGGCCGGTTGCTGTCGAGGGAGCTACACCCGGCGACGTCCTCAAGGTTGAGATCGAAGACGTCCGAGTCACCGAGGATCTGGGTCGCGTAATTACGGCACCGGGGTTTGGACTCCTCCAGGATCACGAGGACATCGAACACCCAGCGACGCGCGTGACGGAGATAACCGACGACGGGGAGGCACTCTCGTTCAAGGATATAGAGGTACCAGTCGATCCCGTCATCGGGACCATTGGCGTGGCAACGTCCGAGGAATCGATGTCGACTCTGACGCCACACGACCACGGCGGAAATCTCGATACCACGGATATGACCACCGGGACGACGGCCTACTTTCCGGTGTTCCAGGACGGTGCGATGTTAGCGATGGGTGACTCGAAGGCCGCGATGGCAGACGGTGAAATGTGTGGCACTGGTGCCGAAATCGGAACCGAGATCGACGTCACCGTCTCAGTAATCTCGGATGCCGCTGTCGACCTTGAGCGCCCACTCGTCGACACCGGTGACGCGTGGAAGACGATTGCAAGTGCCGAAACGATGGAAGATGCGGTCAAGACGGCAAACGAGGACCTCATCGGATTGCTCGCTGCCGAACACGAGTACACGCTGACCGACGCCTACCTCTTTTCGAGCCTCGTTGGCGGCCTCGAAATCAGCCAAGTCGTCGACCCACTCGTTACTGTGCGGAACTCCATTCCGCGCGAATACCTCCCAGATCCATTCTAATTATCGCGGCGAATCTTTCAGTCCTGTTGGTACTTAGCGGGACGACAGTTTCAATGGGGACACTCATCTGGATGATGGATTTCTGCTCGTCCTGCTACCGGCATTCCGCAAACTGGTGGCTCTGAATCCGGTGTACACCGTTGAACGAACGTACGCCCTTCCAGAATCGAGAGCTTCTGCTATCGGCCCCCTGCCAAGAAGCCACAAACGGTATCCACTTCTATGCCCCGCTGGAATCGGCTCCGAAAGATGTCGATCCGGTTGCTCCACTACTCTGACATTGAGAACGCTTGCGACGACCCCGTGCGGATGGGTCGGCTTGCCGGAACGATCCAGTCAATCCGCGGGGAGGATACTGTAGTCGCTGGCACCGGCGACAACACTGCACCGGGTGTCCTCGCCCATTACTACGAGGGGTATCAAGCACTGCCGTTTTTCCAGGCAGTGAGTACCGACGTCGAGACGGTAGGGAACCACGATTTCGACTTCGGGACTGCTCCCATTCTGGACGTGGTCTCGAAGAGTCCACAGGAGTGGGTCGTTGCGAACGTTTACGAAAGCGAGAGTGAGGGTGGCGCTCCCTTCGCCGGATTAGACGGGACGACAGTCTTGCATCGAGATGGCCGGCGAGTCGGATTCGTCGGCGTAGTCGATCCCGCGACTCCCCGGATTGCTTCCGGCGCGTCAGAGCTGAACGTGACCAATCCTGTCGAGAGCGTGCGGAAAGCGGTCAGCGAACTCGGCAACAGTGTCGATCATTTCGTCGTCCTCGCACACTTGCGAGACGACGTAGAGACCGACGTTGCGGCCGTCGAGGGTGTCGACGCGGTCCTCGGCGGCCACGTCCACAGGGAGCGCCACGAGGCTGTCGACGGAACACTGGTTGTCCGCCCCGGAGCGAACGGGCAGGTGGTCTGGGAAGTCGAACTCTTCGACGGGGACCGCTCGCCGATTGCCACCCGTCATTCGACAGCCGAGGGACCTATCGACGAGTCCGTGGCCGACATGACCCGCGAACGGCTGGCCGATGTCGGTCTGCTGGAGACTGTTGCCACTGTCGACGATCCGATCCATCGAGGCCTCGACCGGCGAACCCGCGGCGAGAGCCGCGTTGGCAACCTCGTGGCTGACGCCTATCGCTGGGCGGCTGATACTGACGTCAGCTTCGTCCACAATGGTGGCCTTCGAACGGGGCGACCCCTGTCCGGCGAGGTCACTGCTGGCGAGGTGGCCAGCGTACACCCCTTCGGCGGTACGGTAGAAGTCCTCGGCGTCTCCGGTGAACAACTACGAACCCTCTTGCAGGCGGCCTTCCGTCCACACCGCGAGGACGGACGGCTCTGGCACGGCGACGTCAGCGGGATGACCGTCGAGTACGATTCCGAGGCTGGACGGCTAATCGGTGTGGCTGTCAACGGCCAGAGTCTCGAAGCCGACCGAGAGTACAGACTTGCCACCAACTCCTACGTCGTCTACAGCGATGACTGGCCGATTCCACACGAGGCAACCATTGACTCGTTCGGTCTCCCATTCGAGACCGTCGCAGACTACGCTCGCGAAGAGGGCATCACTGTTCAGGTTGGTGGCCGACTCCAGAACTGCTGACCGGGTCCCGCCACGGATGGCCCTTCTGCAACTGTCTCCTTCAGGAACTGACCGTTCCAGAACTACTCTGTCGTAGTAACCAACAGTACTTGCTATCGACGGGCCTTGTTTCGACGCGGTGCAGGTCGGCCGATCGGTAGCTATCGGAAAAACGAACTCGACCAGAGACCCCCACAGACCGGTCCTGTTCAGCCGACACAGACACCACCCCACGTTATTGGAGACCTCTAAACAGGGCCGTATATAGTATTACGAGTCACGGTGGACGGTTCATAGTAGTCAGTATACATATTATAAATGTTCAAACACGTCATCAGTATGCGTTCCAGTGTAGCATGAGCACACTCTCGGCTGATACGGAGAGTTGGTTATCGTTTGGTAAACAGGACATGATGGTGTTCATACTCGTTATGTCCCTTACCGGGTTGCAGAATGCGTTCACAGAAATCATGCCCGAGTTCACGGTCGGACCGCTAGAACTGGGCGTTGGTGGCTTCATCTTTATCCCGATCGTGCTGGTGCTACTTTTCAGGACCTACTGGGCTGCAGTAGCCGTTCCTGTTGGCGAAATCGTATTCGGAGAGATACTGCTCGGTGAGTTCGATGGTCTGGGTGCCATGGAGGGATTGCTTCTCATTCCGGTTTGCTATTATTTCGCCGCGAAACTGCTTCAGGACCCGGAAAACACCACACAGTTGGCAATTGTCGTGTTTCTGGCTGAGGCACTCGAAGAGTTCTTCGCTACGTTCATCGACATTGGGAAGGTGTATATCGGGGTTGAAGAATTGGAAGCCGTACCCGGCCTCCCCGAGAGCATTATCGTGCTCGAAGGGGTCGACTTCCTCACACAGATGCTAATCACGGGGATTCTTTTCGGCGTCATCCCCGCACTGTATCTCTACCCCAAACTCCACGGTAAAGTCGAACCGCTGCTCGGTATGGAACCGTTTGAGGGTGAACGCGGCGGGTCGATGTGGCGTGGCTTTTCCCCGAAGGCGCTGTTGGCGGTGCTTATCGCGTTCCCGCTCGCCTTCGTGGCCGAGGCTGCCAGCGAAGTCGGCGGGGCGGTCAACGTAGTCTGGGAGCCGGAATTCCTCGCGACGTTCGGTCAGAGTTACATCGCAGTTCCGATCGTCGTCTCCGCTATCGTCGCCACCATCGTCTGGTACCGCGCAACGCAAACGGCGTAAGATGATGACAGCGACACACGACTCTCAAATTGCCGTTGACGAACTGCAGTTCCGGTATCCCGGTGCTGACGAAGCTGTGTTGACCGGGGCGGAGCTGACGATAGAGCCCGGTGAGTTCGTCGCCATCATCGGTGGGAACGGTTCCGGCAAGACGACGCTGTGTAAGTCGTTTAACGGAATCATCCCGCATTTTTACGAGGGTGATATGCGAGGCCAAGTTACCGTCGCTGGACACGATGTCTCCGAGAGCTCTGTTGCAGAGCTCTCACAGCACGTCGGCTACGTGTTCCAGGAGTTCGATAACCAGCTCGTCAGTCCGACTGTATTCGAGGAAGTCGCTTTCGCCCCGATGAACTATGGACACGAGGACTACCGCGAACGAGTCCACCGGACACTAGATCTGCTCGATTTGAGCGGGCTGGAAGACCGCTTCGTCTGGGAACTCTCCGGCGGGCAAAAACACTTGGTTGCGCTGGCAGCAGCGTTATCGCTAGACCCCGACATCCTCGTCGTCGACGAACCGGCGGCACAACTGGACCCAGTCAACGCTCGGGAGACCTACGACCGTCTCGCCACGCTCAACGAAACCCACGGGAAAACCGTGGTCACTATCGAACATCAGACAGAGTTCATCGCCGAATACTGCGATAGCGTCGTCCTCGTCGAGGACGGTATTGTCCGTTGGAAATTACCGGTCGAGACGGCCCTCAATCAGTTGGAAGACCTCAGAGGACAGGACGTCCATCCCCCACAGGTCACGCGGATCGCCGAGCGCGTCCTCGATGATGCTCGCCCGCTCCCGGTGACGCTCGCGGACGGCCTCGATCTATTCACCGATTACGGCGACACCACTGTGGCTCGAACTGACGGACCACCGGAGGTGAACCGGAAAGGGAAGCCTGTCATCTCCTTCAATAACGTCTCGCAGTCGTACGATACACTCCGAAGCGGGACGAAAGACGTTCTCGATACCCTCTCATTGGATGTCTACCCAGACGAGCGGGTCGTCCTCGTCGGCAGCAACGGCGCTGGGAAATCCACGCTCATGCAACTGGTGACTGGCTTGGAGACACCCGACGAAGGGACGGTCACCGTCGGCGGAACAGACACCGAAGACGTCCTCCCAGAGCAACTGGCCGAGGAGGTCGTCTACGTCAAGCAGAACCCCGAAGAGATGTTTATCGACGATACTGTCCGAGCTGATGTCGCTCACTATCTCGATGATAGGGGCTACCCGAACGTCGAGCAGCGAGTCGACGAGGTGATCGAATTCCTCGACTTGGAAGATCTGCAGTCCCGGGACGGCCGCCTGCTCAGCGTCGGCCAACAGCGCCGGGCGTCACTGGCTATCGGGCTTGCGACGAACCCGTCGATTATCCTGCTCGACGAACCAACCGGCAGTCTCGACCTCGCGAGTCGCGAGGAGGTCGGTCGAACCATCGACCGGGCGGGCGACCGTGTCGAGACGGTCGTGATTGCGACACACGACCTCGAGCTCGCGGCATCGTGGGCGACTCGTGTCGTCGTGCTCGACGACGGTGACATCATCGCTGACGGCCCGCCGAGTGACGTGTTTGCTGACCTTGCCGCTCTCGAACGAGCGAACCTTCACCCACCGCAAGTGGTCCGCCTGGGGACAGAACTCGGTCTCAGTCCCGCACCGCTCACAGTCGAGGCGTTCACGGACCGACTGAACACGGCAAGTCCGCCGGACGAGACATCGAAACCGACCGTGGAGGAGCAGTGATGACGACACTCGATGCGCTTCGTGATGCCACGTCCGTCGAGGCGATCAAGGCTGACTTGCTTCGGACGGCCTACGAGAACGAGGGTTCGTTCCTCCACCGCTTGGACCCCAGAGTCCTGTTACTCTGGTACGTCGTCTTCCTGTTCGTCCCATGGCTGTTCTACGACACAACCATCCTTCTCGGACTGCTAGCGTTCGTGTCGGTGCTCGCAGTACTTTCACGGGTCAGCCTGTTCCTCGTCGGACTGATGGCGTTTACCGTGGCAACGACGTTAGGATCGTACGCTGTCGTGACTGTCTTTACGGGTGATCCCGTTGCGGCGATTCGAGCGTTAGTTCCGTACACGCTGAAGTTAACGATTATCTCCGTGTCGAGTTTGGCGGTGTTCTCGAGCATGGGTCCGAAGACCCTCTCTCAGGGTCTCAGAAGTCTCGGGATTCCACGACAGTTCACGTTCCTCATCACGTACGGCTACCGGATGCTCCCAGTGTTGTTTGAGGAGTACCACGATCTGGTGAACTCGTTCCGGTTACGGAGTACGGCTCCCGACTCACCCGGGCGATTCCGCTGGCGGCACTACGTCTACCTGCTGAAGCTATCGGTGCGTGCGTTCTATCCGATGATCTTCAACGTGGCAAAGCGAAGTCGCGTCACCGTCGAGGCCATGGAAGCCCGGGGATTCTCGCACTCACTAGCCGACGAGGCGAGTACGGAACTTCGGCTGGCGGACATGCAGATTCGACCCGTCGATGTCGGGTTCTTCGCCGGTTCTCTGCTCGTCGTTGCCGGACTCGCGCTTCTTCTGTGATGTCCTCCGCGCCGTTGACTGTTTCCTTACCTCGTTCTCATTTTCTTACTAGCCTATCAAAAGGAACTCTAGTGTACCCTTTGACAGTCTGGCACTGTCTACCGTATATTGAGGGATACATATCGAGTGTAACTGGTCCATAGGGCTCTTAGCGGTCTTTTTGACATGACGGACTGAGTGAGTGATATGAGCCTGATTACCGGGAACTCGCTCGAATCGAAACTGCTGGAGACGATTATTCTCGGCCGAGCAAAGATTCCGGACGATCCCAATCCAGGGAACTATGTCGTCGTCGACGTGGCGCAGTTCTCGACGACGGTCCCGGAACTGTTTGCGAATGGCGCGGAGTACATCTACATTACCGAGGAACGGGGGAACGAACCAGCATTCAAGGCTGAACATCCAGACGCGAAAATCGGCGGGAGTTCCGGCCCGGACTATCGGGGCGAAGAAGGATACGACTTCTTCAATTCACCGAGCTTCGTTCAGGATATTGACGTCGCCGGTCGGCCGACTGCGATGACCTCGACCAACGGTGGGAACGCGGTCACGGATATCCGTTTAGCAGGCGGTGACGACGTCGATATCTACGTTGGTGGGTTGACTAACGGGAAAGCGGTCGCCGACTATCTCGCAGACAGCGACCGCGAGACCTATTTCGTTGCCGCCGGCTCGAGAGGGAAACCCTCGCCTGAGGACCTCGTTGGCGCGCTGTATATTGCTCGGCAACTGCACGGGAAGCCACTGACACCGGAGCAACGCGATATCTATCGGGAAGTCGTTCAGTTCGCGAAGGGGCCGAAGTACGAGGAGAAACCACAGATCAAGCGTACGGACCTCTACGAGTACACACTCGCGTTCGACAGCCGTGACGTCGTTCCGAAACTGGACGGGCAACGGCTCTATGACGTGAGTGGCGAGACCGAGATCTGATGCGGACCGATATCCACACACACACCACGTACTCGGATGGGTCGGATCTCGACGCAATGGTTACCGCGGCCGAACAGGCTGGCTTGTCTGCACTCGGGCTGACTGATCACTGTATCGTCACTGAAGACGACTTCGGGCGACGTGCGAGATACGACCTCGTCGAAACGTATCAACAACGCCGGGAGGACATTCGTGCTGCCAGAGACACGACTGCCCTCCAACTGTACGATGCTGCCGAAGTAAGCTACGTCGAAGGCACCGAGTCGCGTATTGCGTCGTTTCTCGACACCGCCGACTTCGCATACACTATCGGGAGCGTCCACTTCGCCGACCAGTACGACTACACCAGTGGGACACAGTACGTTACTGCGTCCGCAACGCAACGCCGGCGGGCCGTCGAGCGGTACTACGATGCGGTCGTTGCGCTCATCGAATCTGAACTCTTCGACGTAGTCGGGCACCTCGACCTCCCAGAGCGCATTCCAACGTTGCGACGGCACACAATTCGAGCGGATTACGACCGGGTCGCACGAGCGCTTGCTGACTCCGAGACAGTCCCTGAGGTAAACGCCGGTCGCGTCCATCGCTCGCTCGGCCGGGTACATCCCGACCCAGCGATGCTAGATCTGTTTACCGAGTATGGAATCCAGTTCGTCCTCGGATCGGACAGCCACACGCCTGCAGAACTCTCGCAGCGAGTCCCCGAACTACGAACACTGACTGAAACACTAGACCGGTCACCTGTTGCTGCTGTACTACGCGATAATCAACAGTACCGTGATTTTTGAGCAACCTATAGTAGCCATTGAAAATCAATGCACACCAGATCGCACGACGGCAGTGCGATCAGTGTGTACATCGTTTCAATTGTTACTATAGCGACTGTTCGAATGCTGTGAACACAGCGAATATCTCACTGCGATAGTGGCTATATATAGGTTTTAGTGGCCAGCCCCTATGATGATATCTTGTGTATTCCGCCCTCCAGGAGTACCATCGCACACTCCCACGACATAGCGCCCGAACTGTGGCTATGACCTGCTCGCCCCGTCACATTCATCTGAATAAACAGTTCAGTCCCCAATTACTTGAGCTTCTCACAGACACTTGGCTGCCGTTAGCCATCAAATTTTCCGGAGGAGACTGGTAGCATGGCCAACGATTCAGGGCTTCGTGTCACTGGTCCAGATACTCTGGGTGGCGCAGTACTGTACCTCGTTGTCGGTATCGCTATCGCTAGCTACGGGGGATTCGATTACGTTCAGCAGACTGAAGCAGTTCGAAACTCGGTTGAAGTGGACGCGAACATTACGGAACTCGGTATCGAAACGGATAGCGGAACATCGTCAAATCCGGGCGTAAAGTACGAACCGAACGTCGAATTTGAATACACCTATAATGGAACTACATACACCGGGACAAAACTATACCCAGCGAATATTGAGCGGAACTATGAGAGACGGTCAGCAGCCGAATCAGCGATCGACTCTTACGAACAGGGGACACAGACAACTGCATACGTGTCTCCAGACGAGCCAGGAGATGCGTTTTTGAAAAACAAAACGTCGAACGCACCGATCATCGCTATTGGACTTGGCGGATTATTCACCCTCTTTGCAGCCTTCTCTGCCGTGAAGAAGCTCTGAGTCCCCTTCCGTTGTTCGGCTGTCCGTGTCGTTACTGGACATCATGTGTGATTTGCCCGAATACGTTTAACTAAACACGACGGTTCTATTCGCGCACAGCTTAAAGTGTAAATAGGACTATATTTAACCAGTATGGTGGAAGAGTCCGGCCCGAAAGGAAAAGAGGAGGGTCAGTCGGCAGCACAGTCGACGTTCACGCTAAATCGGCGGACGCTACTTCAGTCGACCCTTGTTGGAAGTGCGATATTGGGGGGAGTCGGTCTGGCCACACCAGTTGCCAGACAGGTGCAGTCCGACGAGAAGGGTTCTGGAGATAGCAACAATCGCTCAGCGGGCTTTCCGCCGAGTGGCATCACTGAGTATGGACGGAAAGTCACCCTCGGAAACGGGGAGGTGCGAACATTTACGAGTGAAACACCGTCAGGAGAGCCGAGGTATCACGGGGTCGAGTTCGACCACACGGCACTCGAAGGGCTTCCAAGCGAGACAGAGATAAGTGAGGTAAACGATCCTGTAGAGACTGATAAGTATCGATTTAGTGGACAAGCGGCAACGATCCATTTCAAACAGTCACTCCAGTTCTTTGTGCCGTTCCCAGATGCGGCTGGCACGCCGTTTACCTTCTTAGGACTCAACTGGAATCCGGACGGCCATTTCGGTGGCAAAGGAGCGTGGGAGAAGCCACACTTCGATATCCACTTTCACATGCGTGACCCTGCAACAGTGGATAACGTCGAGGGGCCTCAGCTTCCGCCGTACGATATCAAAACAGCGGACGGAATCGAGACAAACTTCGACTTCGCTCAACTTCCAGAAGGGTATGCGCGATCACCTCCGCCCGTCGCTGACGAGCGGTATATCACAGACATGGGTGAACACGTAGCTCCCAACGATGCGCCTGAACTCCCAAGTGGCCCCGACGACCGAGGTGATCCTACTAGCTTCAGCAACACACTCATTCAAGGGTTTCTCGGTGACACAGAGGGGTCACAGCTGGCGTTCGTTGAACCGATGCTCACCCGAGAGTTCCTGAGCGATTTCCGAGACAGCAAAACGTATGATGTCCCACAACCGGCCGAATATCCACACGACCAGCAGCACCCACACGAGTACAGTGTCCGGGATATCCCGTCGCAAAACAAGACCGTAGTCGCTATTCAGAGTTTCAAACAGGTATCTGACTGAGCAGCAGGATTGTCTTAGTTGAGCGCACTCGCTCAAATTGAATTCTCCACGCAATGCGGCTCATTGCGCTACTCAGTTCGACGGAATACGGAAATACGGTGGCCACGAGGCGCACCGTTATATTATCACTATCTGATAATTCGTTAAATAACTATTCTGTATGCAACACGTCCCCTCGGCAACCGTCGATGGGATTCCGTGACTGAACACGCGACGCTCACAAACATAGAGTTGAACTTTCAGTATAGTAGCCATTGGAAATCAATGCACAGCTGGTCGCATGGCGGCAATGCGATCAGTGTGTAACTCGTTTCAATTGTTACTATAGAACCACTACAGCGAGTGTTCCTCCCACTGGAAGAGCGAATCGCTCTCGTTTCGTCGGGCGACCGAGTCCTCCCACAGGCAAGATTAGAGTTGAGCGTGGGGTGATTGAGAATGCGCAGCCCTGATAACGGCGCAGACAAGCGACCCGAAGCAGAGCCGACAGGGACGGTCTGCCAACGACGAAGACACCGGGGGCTAATCGTCGGGTGATGTCGGGGGAGTGGTGGCTGGATCGGCTTCGGGGATATCTGTCCCAACAGCAAACAGTTATATTCTCCAGCAAGCGTACTGAACAGATATACTCGGCAGGGTCTGCCATCCAGACGCGGTCGTCGGCGGGGTCGGTCGTGGGGAATTACATGGAAGGAACGGTTCGAGAAGTCACGCCTAGCGAATTGTGCGACGCGGTCGACCCGTGTGAGGTTACACTCGTCCTCGGGGCACCCAGTGTCGGAAAGTCACATCACCTGCGGCGGGTCGGTCCATCCGTCGAGCGGCTCGCAGAAACAACAGCTATCGACGACGACGAACTCGTGGTCGTCGACGATTTTGTCTCGGCGGTTTTGCACCTCGGTGACGACCGGGACAGGCTGAATGTCCTGTTCGATCGTTCCGGGGGTGCAGTAATCGTGACGCGGCCACGGAGCCTCGACTGGCTCTGCCGACACGGTCACCTCGCGCCCGTTGCGTTCCACGACCGAGTCGATTCCGTGCTCGTGGTTCGGACGCCCCCCGCAGAGAGCCACGATGCAATCACCGAAATCCGCGAACTCACCAGCCAGCGACGTCCACCAGAACTGGGTGACGGGGAGCGCACGTCCCTCGTCGAACGCGTCACCTATCCAGGCTATGACTTCGAGGACGAGCGGCTTCAGCAACAGATCGGGACCGTCGAGGAGACAGTCACGCCCGCAGCCTTCCTCTCGCTCTCGCAGTATGGGTCCGAAACGGTTCTGGCCGGTCCCGATGTCAGGGCGGTGGTTACCGACCGCGACATCACGGTCGAACCGTTTGACGAGGGCGCCCTCGACCTCATCGCGTCCCTTTATTCCTGTGCCGTGGATGGCAGTTGTAGCTCGGTCGAAATGTCGCCTGCGGTCGCCACCGCACTCGCTCTCGTCGCGAGGTCGCTGGCTGATGACGACACGGAGTGGCTCGAACCGTTCGTTCGACATCGGCCGCTGGCCGGGGCTGCCGAAGCCCTCGAAATCGCCGTCGATCTCCCGCCGGGGACGGTCGAGCGGCTTCGGGTGTTCGGGTCCGAACCGATGCGAGCGAGGATCAGTCAGCGCCTGACGGCTCAGTCCGAAACGGAGACAGCCATCGCCGACGCGAGTGCCCCAATCGATGCAGCTCTGACAGCCATGCGAGCAATCGGGTCGTCGCTGGACGCCGCCGCGATGGAGCCCGACGAGTACGGAACCGATCCCCTCGTCGGTTCCTGGCACTGGAACGGACTAACAGCGTTAGACGCGGCTGCGGCGGACCGAGAGTTCCCGAACTCGGACAAGAACTCTGCAGCCGACGGGGACGTTGCTGGGGTCGGCGTCGACGAGGTCGTCGACGCACTCGATGGCGGGCTCGTGCTCCTCTCGGGACCGAAAGCCAGCGGGAAGCGACGGCTCACAGCGAGCGTTGCGACGGCACTTACGATGCGGGGAGCGACGGTCAGACTCTCCGACCTCCGTCAGCCAAACCACAGCAGGGTGGGAATCGACGCCACGCCCAACGCAGTCGTAGTCGCGACGTACGGGGCCGAGCCAGCACGGATCGTGAGCGACGCTGGCGTTCGGGCGCTCGCTGACTGGGTCGAGGCAGGGGTCTGTTCCGGTGCAGTGCTGCTCTGTGATAACGACCGACGGGAGCATCTGGACGCCCTCGCCGACCGGACTGGCTGTGACGACGTCGAGGCCTGGTGCGACCGTATCGAGTTCGACCTTGGAGACGCTGACCTGACGGCCGATCGGACGCCAGAGGCGGTCGCCGAGGATCTGCTGTCCGCGCTGGAGTGGCCCGAAAATCGAACTCCTTCCCGTCGGTCACTCGCGGTCGATTCGGTCGCGGGCCAGAGTACGCTGGCAGCGATCGCTGGCATGCCCGACAGTGCTCTCGATGCGGCCTTCGTCGGGCAGGTCGTTGCCGAGGCCGTCGCTGTCGTCGCACGGACCGCCCAGCCGAGCGCCGCACGGGAGTGGCTGCTCTTGGTCGACAACCTCGTCGGAGACGTCGCAGGGAACCGCTGTGACACGGACGCGGCGATCAGGTACCGGGGAACGGTCGCGGGCACTGCTATGGCGACTGTGGCGAGCGAGCACCCGACAGCCGACGCGTGGGTCGAGGCCATTGCAGTTCGTGCGCTGGCACTGACCAACGAGACCGCGACTCCCCACGGTCGGGACTCGGTCGGTGGCGACGTCGAACCTATCGTGACCGCCGTCACGACGGCCCTGTCGACGCTTGCCCGACCAGAAGCCGGAGGAGAGCCGAATCAGGGGGCACTCGCGACGGTCGACCATCTGCTCCATGAGATGGTGGACGGGAACGCCATCGATCCCGAACCCGGCCTGTATCCGCTCTGTCGGATCTACGGGAAGACTGTCGGACGGCTCGTAGAACGCGCCGAGGAGTCGGCGAGTGCTGAGGCGGTGCTCGCACCGGTGGTCGCGCTCGTCGACCAGACAGCGTCCGAGTACGAGGACGGTCACGCGTCCGTCCTCCTCGGCAACGTGTTCGGATCGATGCTCGGGGCCCTCGGGAGTGTGGAGATGCCGACCGACGACCTCCCCGTCTGGATTGACGCGGTCGACGCTGCTGCGAGAGACGTGGCCACGTCGCTCCAGCACGACGAGAACCGGGCCGAGCTGTTACACGTCGCGTCCGTGATCGCAATCGGCTTCTGGGTGTTCGACCACAACTGTCCGGCGGACCGATTCGAGCCGTGGCTGGTGGCGACCGGCGAGCAACTCTGTCGGAGCACGGCCGAGTCGTCGTTCGTCGATCACCCCGAATCCTTCGTGGTCGACACGTACAGCTGGGCAATCTGGCACGTCGTTCACTACCGCGACCTCGACCGTGCCGAGCGACTGTTCGAGAAGTGTCACCGGCTGGTCGATACGATCGCTGACTCGGAGGTCCCCGACGACGAGTGGGAGTGCCGTGCGTCACTCCACGCCGGCGCGCTCGCGACCCTAGCCATCGTGGAACAGGGAGACGTGGCCAAGTCGGGCCCCTACGGCAAAGGAGCCCTCAGACTCCCGAATTCGCCAGGGTTCGCGGACTGGATCGACCGCTACGACGCGACCGTGACCCGCGGAGTAGCGGGCGATGCACCGACAGCAGTGGTCGAGCCGTACCTTCGGGCGGTCTACCGTGGGGCGCTCTCGACGCAGGTCCGGGGATACGACACCGAGCCTGACGACGGGATTTCGCCACACAGCGAGAGTATGTGGTTCGACAGCCTGACAGAGCGCATTGAGGACCTGGCAGCCACGGGTGACTTAGTCTCGGATCCGGTCGCGTTCCTGCGTTCGGTCTACGGCGACGCAGCTACAGGGTGGGCCGCAGAGGGCGAGGCGAACCTGGCCGGAGAGTGGCTTGGGTCGCTCGTCCGGGCGTTCCGCGGAGCGCGAGAAGGGATCGAGGGACCGAGCAAGACGGAGTGGTTCGACGCGTTCGCGGAAGCGGACGCGGCCGTTCTTCTGGCAGTGCTGACTCGGACTGACGCCGGCGGGCGAACGCACGATCGCCTGGTGGAGTCGGTACTCTCCCAGATCGAAACCACTGCAACGGCGACGGAGTACCCACTGCATCCCGTACACTACGTCGCTTCGGTCTTCGGGACCGCACTGGCGCTGGCAGTCGAGGCCGACCCTGCGGAAGTTCGCTTCGGCGTGACCGAAGTCGTCGCCGCCGAACAGCGAACTGACTTCGCGTGGGTCGGGATGGCGCGGGCGAGCATCCTCGAACGGGTGTATGCGGCGGCTCTCGCCGAAGTCGGTCGGACGAATGCCGACCACGACAACACCGAGGCGTGGCTGGCCGTCTGCTCGGAGCGGATGGAAGCAACTGCGACGCGGGAACTCCCCGACGATCCCGCCGGTTTCGTTGCGGGAGTCTACACCCGGGCGTACGTCGACGCAGTCGAAGCCGAGACGCCAGCGTGGCGTCGGCGTCTCGATGCCGCCCTCCGGGCGTTCGCCTTGGAGAGCCACGTCGAGGACCCGGCGACGTTTCTCGAAGGAGTCTACGCCGACGTCGTAGTCGCGGGAACGACGCAGAGCCAACTAGCCGCCGAGGTCGAGGCGTGTGTCGAGGCCGTGTCTCAGTCCGTCGAGCGTGCGAGTGAGGAGAACGTATTCCGGGCCGACGATGCCGTGGTACGAACCTTCTCGCGGGCCGTCGACAGGCTCCCGACGGGTAATCCCCGAGCACAGGCAGACTGTACCCACTTGCTCGGTCGGGCACTCCGGGCGACCGGGGGCGAGACCCTCGAAGCGGCCGTCTTCGGCGGCGACCGTCCAACCGGGGACTACTCGGAGTGACCCACTGGCAGAATCCACCGTATGGCAACCTACTACGTCCTCTCGAGTCCGGAGCACACTCCCGACAGCAACCACAGTTCCGAGTGGCCCAAGGAACTCGGACTGTCCTTCGACGACCGTGAGATCCGACTCTTTCAGGGAAAAGGGCACGGTCTCGGCGGTACCGTCTACGACTTCGAGGACTTCCGCCTCGACGAGTGGGCCGAGTTCGTCGACGCCTGCGCCGGTGACTGGCTCCGCGAGGAACTATCCAGACACGAGTCGCTGACTGCTATCGACGAGGCGGACTTCGTCCGGACGCTGAACCGACACGCCACGTTCGCAACGGAAGAGCACTGACGAAACTGGCGGGACCGCTATGCTCATTCGTCGTCCGTTTTCCCTGGCCAGACTGTCGGCCTGATCCGTCTGTCATCGTACGCTGAGAGGTCGGTGCGGACGGTCTCGACCAAGTCCGTGGCCGAGGACTCGCCGTCTTCGATTGCAGTGACCTCCGCGGGCGTCAAGCGCACGGAGACATCGCGCTCTACCGGTCCGCCGAGGAGGAAGGTGAGAATCCACTCGCCGTCGCGGGCCAGTAGGACGTAGGAGTAAGGCTGCCGATCGAGGACTCGCATTGGTCGGTCGAGGAGCAACGCGGGCTAAACAGTTCCGACAGGGCGAAGCCTTTTGCGGCCGTTCGTCCCCCGTATCGGTATGTCTCTCCTCGAATCCGACGTGACTGCTCGCGGCGGTGCGCGATGACTGACGGTCCGACGGTGACCAACGCTGGGAGCAGGCGTACCAGTCCGGTGTCGGAGATTCCTACGAAGCAGTAATCACCCCTCCGGAGCGAGATCTACCGCCCGCATATACGCGTCAAGCTGTTCGGCCAGTGCCCGGGCGAACGTTTCGTCATTGATGTCGGTCTCCATCTCGACCAATTCGACCGATTCAGCCAGATTTGTTTTGAGTGCCTCGAACAGGGCTGTGTCGGCGTCGGGATCATGGAAATCCTCTCCCTCGACGTCGAGCATCGAAACACCTCCAAGTGGAATGTATAGGGCAGTTGGTCCGTTCGCTGCCGAGAGCTTCTTCGCGATGACCTCGCCCAGCTCAGCGTTCTCCTCGGCCGTTGTCCGCATCAGCGTTACCTGTGGGTTGTGGATGTGGAAGTCCCGCCCCTCGAACTCCTCTGGGACGGAGTCTCGTGGCCCGAAGTTGACCATGTCCAGCGCGCCCGTCGAGACGACCTGTGGCGTGCCCGTCTCCGCGGCGGCGTCCAGCCTGTCGGGGCCAGCAGCCAGCACACCCCCTACAAGCTCGTCGGCCCACTCCGTCGTCGTCACGTCCAACACACCGTCGATGACGCCTTGTCTCACGAGGTCCTCCATCGCCTTCCCACCGGTCCCAGTCGCATGGAAGATGATCGTCTCGTAGCCTCGTTCTTCGAGATACTCCCGAGCCGTCTGGACGCACTGTGTGGTGACACCGAACATCGAGATCCCGATAGTGGGGCGGTCTTCAACTTCGATGTCTGGCTGGTTCGTGACCATCCCGACCATCGCGAGGGCAGCATTAGCAATCACCTTCCGGGAGAGTTGGTTGAGTCCCTCAATATCAGCAACCGAATACAACATCATCACGTCAGTGGCACCGACATACGGTTCAATGTCGCCGGAGGCCATCGTCGAGACCATCACTTTCGGGACACCAACCGGCAGCGCCCGCATCGCCGTGGTCGCGATCGAGGTGTTGCCCGAGCCGCCGAGTCCGAGCACACCGTCGAGGTCGCCAGCATCGTGTAGCTGCTGGACGATCGCCGCTGCGCCCTTGCCCATCGCTTCGATCGCCTCACCGCGGTCGGCATCGTCCCGGAGGTGCCCCAGCGTGGTGCCGCCCGCTTCGGCGACCGCACTTGCAGCAGTGTCCGGATCGATTTCCGGGTCGTCCACCACGCCCGTGTCGATGATGTGTACGTCAACGCCTTGCGCGCGAAGGACATCTCGAGCGAAACCTATCTCTTCGCCTTTCGTATCGAGGGTCCCAACGATTGTGACGGCCATACTCACTCCTCCACGTTCTCGGGTGTCGGCAGTTCGCCCGGCGGGACGATCTCACACTCAGGAAGATCCCGGAGTACCTCTTCAGGACCCGGTGGTGCGTAGACCGCGAGCAGTAACAACGGTTCCCAGCTGGTGTTGACGGTTCCGTGTTCGACGCCTTCAGGAACGAACACCATCTCGCCGGCCGAGATATCGCGTGTCTGATCGGCGACCTCTTGTTCACCCTCGCCCTGGATGACGAAGAGGATCTCGTCGCTGTCAGGGTGCGAGTGGCGCTCATGGCCCTTTCCGGGTTCGAGTTTGACGACGCCAGCGCTGAAGCGCTCGCCACCCGTCACGTCAGGCGTGCTCAGCCACTTCAGGACGCCCCAATCGAAGAGCTGACTTTCGACGTCATCAGGAGTGATGAAGTATTCGCTATCAGTCATCTTCGAGACTAATCTCCTTGAATTCGCGGGCCTGTGCTTCGATTGCCTCCTCAGTTGGGAGGCGTTCAATGCTCGACGCACCGAAGAATCCGACGACACCCTCGGTGTGTTCCAGTACGTACTGGGCATCGTCGGGCCATGCGATCGGGCCGCCGTGACAGATCACCAGTACGTCCTGGTTTACCTCTTTTGCGGCGTCGTGATGAGCTTGAACGCGCTCGGCTGCGGCATCGAGATCTAGTGCCGTCTCGGCACCAATATCCCCAGATGTAGTCAGTCCCATATGTGAGACGACCACGTCCGCTCCGGCCTCGGTCATCTCGCGAGCCTGCTCCTCGCTGAAGACGTATGGGCAGGTGAGCATTCCTTGCTCGGCCGCTTCTTGGATCATGTCGACTTCCTTGTCGTAGCCCATCCCCGTTTCCTCGAGATTCTGTCTGAACCCGCTGTCCTCGTCGATGAGACCCACCGTCGGGAAGTTCTGGACGCCCGAGAACCCACGTCGTTTCAGGCTCTCGATGAACACATCCATCTGTCGGAACGGGTCGGTCCCGTTGACGCCGGCGAGAACTGGCGTGTCCTTGACGACTGGAAGCACTTCGTGGCCCATCTCGACGACGATCTCGTTGGCGTCACCGTAAGGAAGGAGGCCAGCCAGCGACCCCCGACCGTTCATCCGATAGCGACCGGAATTGTAGATGATCAGTAGATCGACGCCACCGCGCTCGGCGAACTTCGCCGAGATACCGGTCCCTGCACCTGCGCCGATGATCGGATCGCCGCCCGATACTGTTTCCTGAAGTCGATCAAGGGACTCCTGCCGTGTGAATTCCATACGTCAGATAGAACCATTTCATAATATAGTAATTAATTTTTTGATGATTACGAGGAGTTACCACGACACATAATATTACTTCTGGGCATAGAAACCATCGTCAAACCCAATCGTGGATGGCTCTGCGACTGCGTTGGACACCCAGATCTTCGAGTACTTCGATGGTATTCGACAGTGACAATGCCACAACGTGCGATTGAATGCCCAACGCCATCGCCGACTCGGGTGTCCGCTCGCGTTCCTCAAAACCCAACTCAATCCAGTCTCTATGCCCACTGAGGCGGCTGATTTCTGGCATAGGTACCAAGAAATCAGTCTGCATCACTTTTCACGCTCAACTAAACACGACGGACTCCGCTGTCCATAAAAATATCACAGACAGCTATTTCGCTACGGAAGTGGAGGCGCGACAGTAGTTGATCGATCAGTACAGCTATAGTAACGATTGAAACGAGTTACACACCTGATCGCACTGCCGTCGTGCGATCAGGTGTGTATTGATTTTCAATGGCTACTATAGTTTCAATCCTGTTACCGGCGATATTTCGATGTGTGCCACTAACCCGCGGTTCCGACTGCTAAAGAACTACGACTCCGATAACATCAAACACTGTAGTACGGTACTCGAAAGTGAAAACCATGCTAGTCCGGTATTACTGTCGAGAGGATAGATCATGGTGTGCTCCCACTCGAAACGTACAGTGCTGTCAACGCGGAATGGCTGATTTTCCTCTCCCCAGAACTCGCGAGTCGTGCACAATTTGGCTGGACGATTACTGTTCACATCCTCTTTGCCGCGCTCTCGGTCGGGCTGGCACCGTTCATCATCTATTTCACCTGGAAAGACGTCTGGACCGACGATGAACGGTTCAGTCGGTTGCGCTCTTTCTGGGTGACGGTCTTCGCAGTCGGCTTCGTGATGGGTACGGTAACAGGCATCCCCATGAGCTTCCAGTTTGGGACAAACTTCCCGCGGTTTGCGACAATCGCTGGCGAATTGATCGGTGGTCCGCTGGCCTTTGAGGCGAAGATAGCGTTTTTCCTCGAAGCCGTCTTCCTCGGCATCTTGCTTTTCGGACGTGAGCGGGTGAGCGACCGAACGTATGTCCTCTCGTCGGTGCTGGTCGGGATCGGTGCATGGCTGTCGGCGTTCTGGATTCTAGTGGTCAACGCCTGGATGCAGACACCTCAAGGCTATGATATGATAACCCAGAACGGAATGCGGGTCGCCAGGCTGACCGACCCGGTAGCTGCCTTTCTCACGCCGCGACTCCCGTGGATGTACGTCCACATGGTCAACGCCTCCGTCATCTCTGTCGCATTGCTGGTCGGTGGTGTCTCGGCGTACTTGGTCTGGAAGACCCACGACTCGACGGCCTGGCAAGCCTCTCTAAAGATCGCGGTCCTGTTATTGCTGGTTACAGCACCACTGCAGGCCGTTCACGGTGATGCCTACGGTCGCCACGTCGCGGACACCCAGCCCCAGAAGTTCGCCGCTATGGAGGCCCACTACGAGACTGGACAGGCCGACCTTCACCTACTCGCGTTTCCGAAAGATCTCAGTGCGCTGACCGACCCACACGCGGAAAACCTCTACACCGTCAGTCTACCTGGCCTCGGTTCCTACCTCGCCACCGGCGGTGACCCTGACGCTGAGGTACTCGGGTTGAACGAGTACGAACACAACCCCCCGGTGGCGCTGGTGTTCTGGTCGTTCCGGTTTATGGTCGGACTCGGCTTCCTTTTCATCGGTCTCGCAATGTGGGGAGGGTCCCTCACATACAGAGACAAACTCGCCGACAGCGACCGATTCCTGAAGGCGATGATGGCCGCGACGCCACTGGGGTACGCCGCCTTGCTCACCGGTTGGTACGTCACAGAGATCGGTCGGCAGCCGTGGGTCATTCAGGGCGAATTGAAGACCAGTGATGCAGTCTCGCAGTCGCTGACCGCCGGGGAAGCGATGGCGACGCTGGCAGTGTTTCTCATCGTGTATGTTGGGCTAATTGCCGCGGCTCTCCTCGTCTTACGGTGGCTCGTGAGAGAGGAACTGCAGGACCTCGGCGTTCTTGCCCCGTCGCAGGAAACCGGACACGGACGCATTCCGTGGGTGGGTGGCGATGACTGAGTTGCTCTCCGTGGATCGCTACCTCCTTGACGCGCTCCCAGAGGTGTGGTTTGGCGTCGTCATGTTCGCGCTGGCAATGTACGTGGTTCTCGACGGATTCGACTTCGGCATCGGTATGCTGTACGCCACTCGGAGCGACGAAGACGACAGGGAGACACTCCTGTCGGTGTTTGGGCCGGTCTGGGACGCCAACGAGGTGTGGCTGGTCGCCTTCGGAACAATGTTGTTAGCCGCGTTCCCGAGCGTGTACTCTCGGTTGCTCGCTGACAACTATCTGCTCGTTATCGGGTTTGTTCTCGCGCTGTTGTTCCGGGGCATAGCACCGGAACTGCGCGAGCAATGCGAGGACGATCGGTGGCAACGGATGTGTGACGCTTCTTTCGTCGGGGGCAGCACGCTCGCACCACTGCTGTTTGGCGTCCTCGCCGGGCGCTGGATCTTCGATGTTCCGACGCTGTCGGTGCCGGCGCTCTTGACAGGTGTCGGACTGACCACGGTATCAGTCGTCACGGGCGCGGCTTTCATCTCGGCCAAGACTGGCTCCTCCCTTGCCGCCGACCTGCGCAGGTACGGTATCGCCGGAACGGTATCATATCTCGGTGGTGTCGCCATCCTTCTGACGACTGTCGTCGTGACAGACGCCGGCGGCACAGCTGACGCCGTTCTCTCTGTCCCGATTGCTGTGGTAGTCGCTCTCTCTGCCCTCTCAGGCCTGGCTGGGATAGGCTTCGCTCGCCGCGAGCAGTATCGGCGATGGCTCGTGAGTGCGCTAACTCTTCCCGCGCTGTTGAGCCTCCTCGTTGCGCTTCTGCTGTACCCAGTTATCTACCCTGCGACCGGACTGACCGTCCGAGAGGCCGTCGTCTCACCACTCGCGCTCAACCTTGTCACCGTGATGGGGCTGCCGGTGCTACTGCTCGTGCTCTGGTATTTCAAGTTCCTCTATGGCGTCTTCAGCGGACCCGTTGTCGACGAATCCTATGGTCCTTGACCAAGCCGAGACCGCCGCTACAGTAAGCAAGGTGAGTCTCCTCTGGGCTTGCTTCTGACCTCACGCCGCTTCTAGATTCGGCAATAGTTTCAGCCGGAGTGTCAGGGGCAATACCTGGCGTTCGAGCGCTCAGTCCGACTGGACTGGAGCGTCGAGTTGTTCGGTGCGTTCGCCAGAGTCGGGCTCAGCCAAATAATCTCCGTCCGCCGGAAGGAGTCGACGTTTCGAGTTAAAGACGACAATGAGGCTACTGATCGCCATCATAACGGCGGCGATCAACGGTGTGATCACACCGGTTATCGCCAATGGGAGTGCAATCGCGTTGTAGCCGGCCGCCCAGACGAGGTTCTGTTTGATCCGGCCTCGAGTTTCACTCGCCAACTCGAAGACCTCTGGAACGGCGTCGAGACGGTCGTCAAGCACTACCGCATCGGCCGCCTCGATCGCCAGATCGGTGCCGCTCGAGACTGCGATCCCGAGGTCGGCGCTAGCGAGTGCGGGCGCGTCGTTCGTTCCGTCGCCGATCATTGTCGTCGTCCCGCGCTCGCGGAGTCCCTGGACGATCACTTCCTTCGACTCGGGGCGCACGCCTGCGAAGACGTGATCAACTGCGGGATGGTTTGCAAACGTCTCAGTCATCCGCTCGTCGTCGCCAGTCAGCACGACGATATCCCGATCCGCGGCCGCGGTCTCGGAAACCACGCGTTCCCAACTCTCACGGGGCGTATCTTGGACTGTAACGACTCCTTTGACGGCCCCCTCCCAAGCAACCGCCGTTGGATGAGTACCCGACTCGTAAGCGTCCGTGACAGCTGCCTCGATTTCCGTGGGGATTGTCCACTCGTCAGTATCGAATGAGCCCGGGTGGCCCAAAACGACGCGAGTATCGTCGACAAGTGCTGACACGGTACGGTCGGCGCTCTCGAAACTCGACACCGATCGCGTGGTCGGCGGGGCAGCCTCGTCAATGGCAGCGGCGATTGGGTGGCTTGACCGACGTTCGACGGCGGCCGCCATCGCGAGCACTTCGTCGGGATCGTCGCCAACGACGTCCACAAGCTCCATCTCCCCAGTGGTGAGCGTCCCAGTCTTGTCGAATACGACGACCGAAGAGTCGTCGATCCGTTCAAGCACTGTCTCGTTGAGAATGAGCATGCGATTGTCGGTGGCATCGCGGGTGGCCGCTGCGAGAGCGAGCGGAGTAGCGATGCCGAGCGAGCATGGGCACGAGACTACTAGCACGGCGACCCCGGCCATTATAGCTGTGTTCGGGTCGTTACCAAGGACGAACCAGCCGGTGGCGGTCAGCGCGGCAAGTCCGAGTACGAATGGAACGAACAGTACCGCAAAGCGGTTGACAATATGTTGCACACCCGTGGCAGAACTCTTGACGTTCCAGAGGAGTTCGACGAGGCGATCCATCGTGCTAGTTTTTTCGGGACCAACTTCAACGATAATCGCATTGTCAGTAAGGATCGACCCGCCGAGGACACTGTCCCCGACCGATTTTCGTTGCGGGAGAGATTCACCCGTGATAAGTGCCTCATCAATCGCGGCAGTCCCGTCGACGATCTGGCCGTCGACCGGGATCCGCTCGCCGGGTTTGACTAACAGCCGGTCGCCAGGCTCACACTTCGCAATTTCGATGGTTTCACTGGTCTCACTGTCGTCGTCGAGTCGGCGGGCCTCATCGACGCGTGAATCCGTGAGGTCGGCACGGTTACCGAGTGCAGCGTGTTTGACCTGTGACTCCAGATGATTGCCGATAGTGACGATCGCGAGCACCATCACTGCGACGTCGAAGTACGGGTCACGCCCGCCCGTGAGGTAGGTTGCCAGCGAGTAGAGATACGCTGCAAGTACCGCGATAGCTATCAACACGTCCATGTTCGGGCGACCGACTCTCAGGCTCACGTAGGCCCCACGGAAGACCGGGTATCCAAGTCCGACGAGTATGAGTGTGCTCCAGACAATTAGTGGCCAGAACACCATCGCCTCGACAGTGCTCCCATAGAGGAAACTCTCGGGATAGATGCCGAGATACACTGGGTATATGAACAGGACGTAGAGAACCAACACAGGCATCATCAGAACTGCCGCGAGCACCGCACGGTATTTGCCGAACTCGACGCGTGAACGTAGTGAGTCGTTCTCTTCGTCAGGACCGTGAGCTTGGTAGCCCAGTCGACTGAGTGCCGCAGCGATCGCGTTTCGATCGATGCAGTCAGGATCGTACACCACCTGTGCCATTTCAGTCGCGTAACTCGCACGCGCCTCGTGAACGCCTTCCTCCTCTTCGGCAAGGAGTTCAATGAATCCCTCGCAAGTCTGACAGTGCATCCCGTCAATCGAGAGGTAGGCTGTTTCGGCACCCTCGGGGCCATCGGGCCTGGTCTCCTCGGCCTCGACACGGTCACGGACGGCCGCAATCGAAAGGTCGACATCCTCACCGTCGTCAACTAACTGTGCGACCTCTAAACAGCCTCGACAGCAGAACTCGCCGTCAATGTCATCGTTGGTAATCGGGTCTTTGACGGGGAGGTCACAGAGTGTACAGGTGGACATATTACGCAACCGCCTCCGATTCGGCGATCGGTTGATAGTACGGGATATCTGGTAACGGAAGCATGACGCCAAACCGCATAAGTCCCATCGCTACCAGTATGTATCCGAGCCCAACGAACAATACACCGAGTCCGTAATGGACTACCTGCCGCTGGCGGGTGCTCACTGATTGGATAACCGTTCCGTAGAGAAACACACTGGGGATCGTCCCGACCCCGAGCGCACCG
Organism: Haloarcula sp. KBTZ06; assembly: GCF_048595605.1. NCBI lineage: Archaea > Methanobacteriati > Methanobacteriota > Halobacteria > Halobacteriales > Haloarculaceae > Haloarcula > Haloarcula sp. KBTZ06. Next base: position 106,876 of record NZ_CP184340.1, on the reverse strand, counting down.
AGCGAGAGGAGGCCATATACGGGTGAGCCCTGGGCAAACGCGTACAGGAATGCCGGATAGAGAAGCATACACGGCAACAACCCATGAAGCGCGCCGAGGCCGATAATGCCGATACCGTTGACCCAGCGGTCGACCCGTCTTGAAATGACTGTGTAGGTTCGCGCGAATAGTGAGCCGAACCCAGTACCGGCAACAACTCCTTCAACGGCTCCTTGTTGGTAGCCGGCTAACCGGGTGAGTCCCATAACGATAATTGCTACGCCAATGCAGATTCCGACGACACCCTGAGCTGGCCGGAGAAATCCAGCGAGCCCGATGGTTCCGTACAGTAGCGCGCCGGCAGCTCCGAAGACGCATCCGATGATGGCGTAGCTCACCGTCCGGCCGAGGTTGAACAGTGTGTGCTGACGCACCTCATAGAGTGTGAGTGCGCTCGCCCACCGGTCCTGGGTTTCCATACGCTCGGCATAGGTTGCAACGAGCGGGCCGCACATTCCAAGACAGTGTGCACCTCCGAAAAGGCCAATCATGAAAAACACGACCAGTCCGTAGCCACTTGTGATGCTGATCTCACTCAGCTGTACTAGAACTGCTGATATCATATCCAAGGCTGGCAAGGCCAGCATAGATTAGGGTGTACCAATCGTCGTGTGTAGTGGGTTTCGGTTCAGGCCGTGGCTTCGATCGTTAAGAACTACATCCAAGAACGTGGAATTACAGTGATTGTGAGGCGAAAACCCACGACTTCAGTCGTGGGATGAAGCCGACAACTTGGCCACTCCTCCCGCCACCTCCGTGATGAGTTCGACTTCGGATTGCCGTCGCTGTGGACGCGCTCGCACCTCGCCTCAATTGCGGGCGACGTGTCCAGCGAGTTCATCGAGGAGTATATCGACGCCCAAGCAGGTGAGTCGTCACGCAACGGACCGTCTCAACCACGGAAGTTTGTCAGTAGTTGAGACTTGCAGTCTCAATGCATACGAAATGAGATTCAAGGGAATCTTGGCTGGAATAACTGTTCAATCTGGATGCGAACTACCCAGAAGGGCACTGTCTAGTTCTGGACGACCTCAGCTGGCGTTCGTCCGTCGAGTTCTTGGTTGGGTCGTTCGTGGTTGTAGTGGTGTCTGAAGCGTCGTAGCCACTGTTTCGCGCTGGATTGACTGTCCCTCCAGAAGGAGTGAAAGCGGTCGATTCGCACGGTCACAGTCTGGAACCACTTTTCGAAGTGGTTCCGGATTCGATAGTCGAGCCGACCGCTCAAATCGTGACGCGAGAGGGCAGTCAGATAGCCGCCAGCATCAACGAGAAACTCTGTCTCGGCAACATCGTGTTTCTGAGTGAGCCGGTGCAGGAACGCCGCCGCGGGGTCAGTCCCGCAGCGGCTGAACACGTCAACTTCGAGAAGTAACTTTGGTTCAGTGTCGACAGCGGCGTACAACCACTTTTTCTCCCCATCGATCTCGATTTGTTTCTCATCGACCGCGACCCGCGACGGCTCCGCCGTCGGCGGGTCGCTCTGTGCTTCAGCCAGTGTATGCACCCAATTCCAGACCGCCCCGTGAGAGCGATCGACACCCAGCAAGTCCCAGATAGCGACCGTCTTCCTGATCGACAGCCCCGCAGTATGGAGACGCACCCCAAACCGGCGGACGGGTGCGGGGTGCGCTCATTCTCCCAAACGTCTTGGCTGTCCTCATCTAACGTTCCTCTGAGGAGGTCTGCGAGTTGCATGGACACTTCTCGCTACGACCTCCTCGCTTCTCAAACTCGCTCAACTAGACAGTGCCTTTGGGGGTGTTATTTGGATTTCTCTATCAAACGATTCGTAGCTCCCCTGTACTGCTCATTAGCGGAGCAGACCCACCAGTTTCGTGGAACTACCGCCGGCTACCCAATCCACCCGCCGATCTCGACCTGTGTACTGTCTGCCGGAGCAGCGCCTGCTGTCTTCGCAACTGCATCAAAAGGGGGCTCGACGAGACGCGGCACTTCATCGTCGTATGTCCGGTCAGGGCGTTTCACACAGTCGAGCGTGATGATAGGACTGCACTCACTACAAGAGTGCGTTGCCCCGTCGAAGCCGTTGATTGTGACCGACTAAGAAATAACGCTCGCGAGCCGATACGTCTCCGCTGCTGGCTGGCGAGTACTGGCAGACTGGCAGCCAACAGCCCCGCAGACATCGCAGGTGACGAGATGGTCTCGATCTGCCTCGTGGAAGAGCGAAGCGGCCTGCTCGACGTTGTCGCGGTCCTGAAGCGTACACTCCCGGCAAATCGTGAACCAGAACACGCCGTCTTCTCGCCCCACTTCGTCGGGCAACCGGACATACGTGTACGCCTCGCCGGAGATATCGGCTGTCCTGTCTCCACAGAACCGACAGTACTCAGCCGTTGCCTTGGGCTGGATTTCGGTCACTGAGACCTCCGTGCAAGTGTTGACTGCTCGCGAGCAGTGTCCACAGGACAGAGAAAGCGCCACTTGTATCGCTCACGAATCGGCTTGTACTCTCGGTTGCTTCAGTTTGAGCTGCAAATCGAAAGATTTGAGAAGGAAAGCAAGCAAAAGTACAAGAATATCGGCAATTACAAGACCAATTTAACCAGAAATACGAGCGGATAAAGAAATAGAAACACGTCTTTGGAAATACGAGAACCCGAATACATCGTCCAGTAAGCAACAGTCGGGGGCTGATGCTCACCGATTCGTCAAGGTGATCCCTGATCTGGAGCCCCCAGAAGTCACCCAGGACAACCGCCACTGCTACCAGTGCAACTCTTGTGGGACAGAAACCGTTGCGACACACCCTGAATGCCCCAAATGAGTGGTAGTTCGCGGTGAGCGTACTCTCCCAAGCAGCACTTTATCGGAACGATCACCGCCGCTCTTTCCGGAAGATTGCTGATAGCTTTGAGCAACTGCACTGGTTAGTAACCCTCAGGTGTGTCCGTGTGGTACGCGACCGAACGCGCTGGTCGCTGCGAATACGAACAGATTCATATCTCCACTGAACGTGACAGGTGCAGCCACGATCCCGATTGCGGTGATGTCGGTGGTATCGGCTCGGTTACGAACAGCACCACAGGACGGTTATCAGCCCGAACACTACCAACATGCTATAGTAGCCATTGAAAATCAATGCACACCTGATCGCACGACGGCAGTGCGATCAGTGTGTACATCGTTTCAATTGTTACTATAGTCGGCGGATCGGGCATCGTTATTGAGTTATCACTCCTGAAAGACTTATACTTGCCCGACGGTGCCCTCACTCTATTTCGTTATGGAAAAAGATAGTATTTCCTCAGAGTACGTCAGAAACGAGGCAACGGACTATTCGAAGTTGATGAGCGGTTTGATAATGTCGTCTTCTTTCGTTTCCACGAGGGGGAACGCTTCTTGCCAGCGTTGCGTTCGGGTTCCCGGCATGTGCCACCCCGAAGACGACCGACGTAAACAGCGTGGCAAGTCCGACCGCAGCCGTACCCCGAACCCGCTCGAACCACGTACGTTCCTCTGTGATGTTGGTGATGAGATATCCCCGAAATAGGAGCTCCTCGTAGACGCCCACGGCGACGAACGTGACGAATCGCCTGTGGTACCAGATGTAGCAGCCTATCGTTCTCAACACGGATCCCGCCCTGAATCGCCCCTCTGGTTAAACGACACCCTGCTTCTGTACTCGACACTGACCACTAAGTCGTCCCCCGGTGTACACCCCGTAACTAATGGTTGTCTCCGCTTCGACGAACACCGAATCCTGGTATTCACGGGGGCTAAGTCAGATATACGACGCCCTTGACGCCGATTCAGATGGTCTCTCAACCGAGGACGCTGAAAGCCGGCGCTCTGAACACGGCTCAAATCGCCTGCCGAAGACAAAGCCGGTCACCGTGTGGCAAATCTTCCTCCGTCAGTTCAAAAACCCACTTATCTACATTCTCGCCACCGCGGCAATTGTCTCGTTTGCCATCGGTGAGGAGACTGACGCTGGATTCATCGCCCTGGTGCTGTTGATCAACGCGCTCGTCGGCGGTATCCAAGAATGGCGTGCAGAACGCAGCAGTCAGGCACTGCAGCAACTCATCAGGACCCGGGCGACGGTCATTCGAGATGGTGAGACACGCGACATCGATGGAGAAGAGGTCGTCCCTGGTGATATCGTGCTTCTAGAATCTGGGTACCGTGTTCCTGCGGACATTCGACTCGTTTCTACACATGGTCTAGAGATCGACGAGTCGCCACTCACCGGCGAATCAGCCCCCGTCCTGAAAGACGAAGAGTGGGCAGGCGACGACCGGGCCTCACTCGGAGATCGGCGCAATATGGCCTACGCGGGAACGGTGGTCAACCGTGGGCGGGGGCGCGGTGTCGTCGTCGAAACCGGTGCCGATACGGTTGTCGGCCGATTGGCCGAGGACGTCACGGCCGTTGAGGGCGGACAGCCTCCCCTCGTGACGCGTATGGAGCGATTTACCCGCATTGTCGGCCTCGTCGTACTCGCCGCCGCGGCAATCACCGCCCTCCTCGGAATCTTCGTCCAGCAGTACGACGCCGTCGAAATGTTCCTGTTCGCCGTTGCGTTAGCCGTGTCGGCGATCCCTGAAGGGCTCCCCGTGGGAATCACTGTCGCGCTAGGCGTCGCCAGCCGGAGAATGGCAAAGGTAGGCGTCATCGTCCGTCGTCTAGTGGCTGTGGAAGGACTGGGAAGTTGTACGATGATTGCGTCGGATAAGACGGGAACGCTGACTGCAAACGAATTGACGGTCAAACAGGCTCAACTCCCCGATGGAAGGACGTTTGAGGTGACCGGCGAGGGGTATGCCCCGGAAGGGAGTGTCCTCAGAGACGGGCACCCTCCGGAGCCTCATCTCGCAAACGAGTTGTCTCGTCTCGCCCGCGCATCTGTGCTCTGTAACGAAGGGCACCTGTCCCGACGCGACGACGAGTGGACGTGGCGCGGTGACCCGACCGACATCGCGCTTCTCGCGTTCGGTCACAAGCTGGGGTGGTCCCGCGAGGCGGCGCTCGACGCGAACCCACAGATTGACGAGATCCCTTTCGAACCCGAACAGCGCTATGCGGCGACATTTCATGAAACCCGTGACCAGGAACAGGTATTCGTCAAGGGTGCGCCCGAGCGCGTTCTGGAGATGTGTTCGGATGCAAGTGAGGGCGACTTTTCGCGGCAAGAACTGCAACAGCAGGCGACCGAGATGGCTCACGAGGGATATCGCGTGCTTGCCGTCGCCGAAGGAACGCTGGAGACTACCGAGGATCTCGGCCAGCCCCCGTCAGAACCGACCGGGTTGACGTTTCTCGGGTTTATCGGGATGATCGACCCGCTCCGATCCGGTGTCGAGGAGGCGATTACGTCAGCACAGCAGGCTGGCATCACTGTCACAATGATTACGGGAGATCATCGAGAGACGGCCCTTGCTATCGCCCGTGCCCTCGGACTGGCCGAGTCTCCGGAGGAGGTCACCACCGGAACCGAGCTCATGGACGCCTCCCAAGAACAGCTTGTGGAAATCATAGAAACGACGCGGGTGTTTGCACGCGTCTCGCCCGATCAAAAACTCAGAATCGTCGAAGCTGCCCGGGGTATGGGACACTACGTCGCCGTCACGGGTGACGGTGTCAACGACGCACCGGCGCTTCGGCAGGCGAATATCGGTATCGCTATGGGACAGATGGGGACCGACGTGGCCCGGGATGCGGCCGAACTCGTGATCAGCGACGACAACTTTGCGACGATAGTCGCGGGCATCGAACAGGGCCGGATCGCGTTCGACAACATCCGCAAGATCATTTTCCTGCTCATCTCCACCGGCGCTGGAGAAGTTACACTCGTCCTGTTGAGCTTAGCGGCCGGACTACCACTCCCGCTGGTGCCCGTCCAGATTCTCTGGTTGAACCTCGTCACGAACGGGATTCAGGACGTCGCCCTGGCATTCGAACCCAAGGAAGGAGACGTGTTGAATCGGCCACCACGCTCTCCTGACGAGCGAATCTTCAATCAAATCATGATCGAACGGACACTCGTCGCCGCGATGGTGATCGGTGTGATCGGGTTCGGGACGTTCATTTGGTTACTGGAGCAGGGGCTTTCGGAGGCGGCTGTCCGCAATCACCTGCTCCTGCTGGTCGTCCTGTTCCAAATGGTCAATATCGGCAATGCCCGCTCCGAGACGGCCTCTCTGTTCCGTCTATCACCGTTGCAGAGCCCCATCTTGCTTACCGGGACGATTACTGCGTTCTTGATCCACCTCGGAGCGATGTACTTTCCGCCCGCTCAGGCAGTCCTTGGAACCGCACCTGTCAGTCTGGAACAGTGGCTCGTTCTCGGTGGGATTGCCCTGACCATCGCCGTCGCTATCGAGCTGCACAAACTGAGCTGGAAGATGCGGTACCCTAAGCGCTCGGAGAGAGCGTCACAGACCTCTTCGCAAACTCGCGAGAAGGAGGCGTAGAGCGGGAAATCTGGCAGACCCTCAGTCGCGCTCTCCGCCACGAAGCGGGCTTTCTCCTGTGAATTCTCGCTTAATTAAGCGACAGCATCCCAGCGTTCACGCCAGGGAGGACGTTATCTCCGAGCAGCCCGATTCATTCCGAGGAGGGGACGCATTCAGTTATAAAATCCCGGCGGGAGACCAGTGTGTCGAACGCCGGTCCATTCCTCGATCTGGAACTCGTATATCTGTGTTTCAAGCGAGTCACTCGCGGTCTCGAACAGTTCCGGGCGCCACGTTGGCGTCGTCGTCTCGTCGAGTTCACCACGTCTGTCTTCCGGGAGTTTCTGAATCGTCCCGATGAGTCCGACGCTCTCCCAGTTAAACGCTGTCTCCGCACTGTACACGAGGAATGCCGCCGACTCTGCCTGGTTGGCCAACTCCATTTTCCGACTTCCGTTGTCTCCGATGAAGTAGAAGTAGAGACGCCCCCCCCCATTATACCCGTAGGTCATCGGAATCAGGTAGGGTTCGACGTCTGTTGGGAGTCCCAGCGTTCCCATACTCTGGCTAGAGAGAAACCCCTCTACCTCCTCGTCGGTCATCTTGTGCAACCCGAAGTCGGTGAGTTCGTCGATAGTCATTCCATATCAGAGTATGCTATCGAGTGACATAATTCCGTGTGCTGTCTCATAGTTTCCCGATAGACAACAGATGGAGGCGTCTGCTATAGTAGCCATTGGAAATCAATGCACACTTGATCGCATGGCAGCAGTGCGATCAGTGTGTAAATCGTTTAATTGTTACTATAACTGCTCGGTCACCCGCTGGCGAGGGCCTCGACGGTGACCTGACCTGTCTCCGGCGTCTCGTCGATCAGGACGGCGGCCTGGCCCTCAATTATCGGTTCGCCGTCCTCGTTGAGCACGTCCGTCGTGAGCTGGTATTTGTTCCTGCCGAGGTCCTCGACAACCTCACAGACTGCGGTAAGGCGAACATCGATGTCGGCCGGTTTTAGGAACGAGAGGTCCTGTGAGATGTATATAGTTACACCGGGGAAACGAGCCAACGCAGCACTGATCAATCCACCGACAAGCGTCCCGTGGACGATTCGCCGGCCGAACCGCGTCTGGCTGGCGTACTCCTCGTCGAGATGAAGCCGGTTTGTGTCGCCACTGGCGGCAGCGAAGGTCCTCACGTCTTGTTCGCTGATCGTCTTCGAAAACTCGACTCTGTCACCGACGTTGACGTGGTGGTCGTCGAGTCCCGTACCCTCAACGTCCCAGTCGTTTTTTTCGTAAGCAGTCTCCTGATGTCGGTAGTAGTTGGCAGTCTGTTGTTCGTGGCCTTCGATTTCCCGCCGCTGGAGGATTTGCGGGACGTGACGGACGATATCGTCAGTGCTGACCAGCCCAACTAGCTCGTCTCCATCGAAGACGACCAACCGGGCGATATCATGCTCAAACATTGTTTCGACCGCGGCGCCGAGGGTGGCGCTCGCATCGACCGAAACAACGTGGGTTGACATAAACTCCGAAAGCGAGCGCTCTTCCGGGCTCGACTCCTCGCTGAGGAGTCGCACGAAGTCGTCGCTGGTGACGATGCCGAGGACCTCTCCGTCCTCGACGACGACTAGTGACCCGATTGAGCCCGCGTGACACCGGCCGGCGGCAGTACTGGCAGTTGTTTCAGGCGACGCCGTCTCGACCGGACTGCTCATCACGTCGTTGACGCGAATTGGGAACGCCATGGTTGCACGTCGGTTCGACGTGACAAGAGGTTATCTGACGAAGAGATACCAACCGATAACAGCTGTACGTATGTTATTACTAAAAGGAATAGAAAAGTAAAGAAATGGAATAAAAGGTGTATCTAACCGAGATCAAATAGTTATAATTACGCATGTATTATATACAAAATAACGCCCTTCAGATTGAATACTGGTGCTTTGTTTAAAGATTTAATTGATCAGTGTTATTCTTCGTGCTGGATTCTGGTATCCAAGAGCTTCAATTTGTTCTTCTCGAAACCAACGAGGGCACCAATCTGTCGCCCGTGGTGACGACCTTTGGGAGGTTATAATGTGCCTTATCGACATCATCGGTAATGGAACTAGAGTGCATAAGTTAGAGTGAAAACGAGAGATATTAACAATAAAAACCCGAGTTTGGAAATACAATCTCAATTTTATGAACTAAAGGGTTGCAAATACAAGATAAAGATACCAATCTGACTGAATAGAGGATTAAGTCTTGGAAAGTGGACGACATCCACGAGACGGCAGCCCGCAATGCGATATCCGAGTGAGCCAGTGCAGTGACGAAGACCGAAGCTCAGATCGAGATAGGACTCAGATAGCGATAGGCGTCGTCGATGGTACTGATCGTCCGGAATGCCGCTGCCACGGAGGGCTTCTCGTCGACCGAATCCATGTCGCCGACACGGGATCGTAGTTCGGTGACCACCAGCGCCCCCACGGTAGGCTCTGCGGCGACGAACCGGTCGATCGCCTCCTGGGAGTCCGCGGCGGCGAGAAAGAGCGCGCAGATCTCCTCAGCCGCCGATTCCGTTTCGGAGTCCACCACGTCCAGCGCCAGCAGTGCCTCGGTCGCCTCCATACGCACCCACGGATCCTCGTCTTCGAGACGGGCCTCTAAGTTCTCGACGGCGGGGCGAACCTCGTCGGGGTGGGTCCGTCCGACCGCCGTGAGTGCCCTGGCCGCAGAACGACGGCGTTCGATCCTCGACGCGTCGAGGCTGGCGGTAAGGTCATCGATGGCGGGCACGACCGCCTCCGGGTGGGCTTGTGCAATCGTCTCTAGCTCACGGGTGATCGATTCGTATATGGGTTCGAACGTGGTGTTTCCAGCACCTTCTTCGTCGAAGATGCTCTGGAGTGTCGAGGCGATACGGGGTGCCTCGCGTGGGAAGGTCACACCCAGCCGCCCGAGCGCCAGTGTGATGGATGTCTGTTCACCCCTGGGACCGGGTCCGACGAACGCAGCGGGTGGCGACAGCAATGCGAGGATGCCGTCGATGACGGGTCGAACCGCATCCGGGCGCGTCTCCGCGAGCGAAGCGAGCGCACTGGCCGCGCTGGAACGGACCGTCCAGCTGTCGTCGCCCAGACACGCCCGGAAGTCATCGATGGAAGGACGGTCCGCATCCGGATGCGTTTCCGCGAGAGAGCCGAGCCGCAGGACCGCTTTGGACCGTACTTTCGGGACGTCGTCGTCCAGGCACGCCTCGAAATCGTCGAACGGCGGGGTGATAGCTTCGGGTCGCTCTGCGGCGATCTCCCCCAGAACGGCCAGTGTGTGTTCCCGGACCCACGCCTCGCCGTCGTCGAGACGGACCCGGAGATCGTCGACGAGCGGCACGAACAGTTCGGCGTGGTGCTTGCACAGTTCCCTGAGGGCGAACAGTGCCTCTCTCCGGGTCGACTCGTGGGCGTCGTGGAGCCGCTCCCGAAGGGTGTCGACGGCGGGGCGGAGCACTGCCGGGTTCTGCTCGCGACCGACGTCCGAGAGGCTCTCGGCGGCGGGTTCGCGGACTCGCCTGGGCTGGTCGAAACAGTGCCCCAGCAACACGTCGACGGCCGCCTCGGTTCGTTCCTCGTCGACGATGCCGACCGAACGAATGCCAGACATGGCGACGTCTCGGTCCCTGGCGTCTTCGGTCGCGAGCAACTCCCGCAACGCCTCGAATTCGGCATCGCCCGCCCGCCCGTCCTCGAAAGCGGCGACCAATTCCGTCACTCTCTCCGTCGTTCCAGTGGTCTCGCGAAAATCGTTCCCCATGCTTCTTGATTGAAACAGGCCACTCACGGTAATAGATCTCTGGATTCCACACGACGACCCGATACCACCTACGACCAGTGTGATTATATTCACAGCTACCGTACCAAAACGAAATGGATGACGAGTCGGTCGAAGCCGCACACGCCTAAAACCCCGAAACCTACGAGGACGAGCGGTTCGGGACATTCGAGAAGAAGGCGACTGTCTGTACTCGGTGATTATCTCGGTCTTGTGCGAGTTGACGGCGCCCACGGCCTCGTGCGTGAGCTCGCCGAGAGTACACTCCACGAGGGTGACGACCGGCGTGTGATCCCGGTCGATCGGTCGAGATCGTCGGCTCACCGTCAGGAGTTCTGTCCGCTTGATGCGCTGCTCGTGTTTCGCTGCGTTGTTCCGAAGCCATTGTCAATCGGGGGCATGTGATGCGCCCCGCCACCATCTCGCGGGGGAAACAGACACACCGAAACGCACCCGTCCATCTCATACACTAAAACTGATCGGTTCGCGAGTCCACTCTCCCTGTGACATCCCCTCAGCCGAAGAGAACCGGCGGCCTTCGCACACAGCATATCGCCTCTCTCTTTGGACGAAAACCGCGATCTGCAAGCCGAAATGACACCCTCAAATAGCAGATGAGCCGTGTCGTACCGATTTGAGCGCGTAGAAGGCATCCCGAGAAATCCCGTGATAATGCTGTAGTTTCAGAAATTGCTCGACGGGGATTCAGAAGGAATGATTTCTACTCAGCAACGGACTTTTGAAAGTCTCTGCCGGTGATAGGTTTCACCGGCCGTGTTGAATACAGGATGCGAGTACAGCATGTGATTTTTCCAAGGCGTTGACAATGCAATCCCTCAGTACAGTGTCTGTAATACTCACTCTGTTCGCGCAGTCTGGCCAGAGCAGCGCTGACTGGCTACCTCACCGGGTTCACCACGGGGAGCCGACCCGAGGAGATTATCCGGCGAAGGAGGACGACGATACCGTTCTCCAGGCCGTTGGCGAAGACCGCCTGTTCGTGTGATTCGTCGGGGTCGGCGTCCGGGTAGAAGGAACTGACCAGCAACGTCGTGCGGTCGACCAACAGCAGGCGGCTGATGGCAATCTCGTCGTTACTCGTGGGACCCAGGAGCCAGTCCAATTCGGTTTCGAACACCTTCACGGATGGCAGCTCGGTACCGAGTTTGGCAATGATTGCGTCCGTCTGGCCACCGATGATCACGTCGACGCCGCGGTCGACTGCATCGTGGAGTCGGTCGTACAGCGCCTCCGTCAGAAGTTCCTCCTCGACGACCAGCAGGACGATCTCCGAGTTGGCGTCCTCAAGCAGCGTGTGTGTCCGGGACTCGATGCCATCGTGGCCGGACAGCGCCCATACCTCCTGCATTCGGTCGTTGTTCTCGCCCTCCGGCTGGGGGTCGAGCGCTTCGAGGTGTGACTGGAGGCTGTCGATCCGCGTGTCGTACTGTTGACGCAGGATCGCGGTCGCCTCTTCGATGCTGACCGAGCGAAACTGTTGAGGGCTGGAGTGCTGCACTTCGACCAGCCCCTTTGACTCCAGCACTCGGACAGCGTCGTACACCCGGGTCCGCGGAACCTCCGAAGCCTCACTGATTTGCTTGGCCGTCCCCGTCGAGAGTTGGGTCAATGTCAAGAAACTCCGCGCCTCGTACTCCTTTAGCCCGAGGTCCTGGAGCAGAGTTACCGTCTCGGCTTTGAGTTGTTCAGCTGTCATTAGGTGGTCCTGTCAAGTTTGACTGACTGAGAGAGGTACCAACGACAGAACCTATCAATATAGTGACGGGATTGGTCACCGTTTCGGTCGATTCGGACATACCGTAGTAAGGACGCCGACACGAATAAAGTCGGTTACCCACACAGTTGTCACATTTGGAAATTCCAACTCAAACTGGCTATCGGTGGATATTTTGAAATTAGAATGTGATTTCAGTGCCGGTAGACGCGGAGATATTTGAAAATTTCAATCGGTCTCCCGGTTATCCTTGATCGGTGACCGACCCGTCGTCGGTGCCGTCATCCTGCCGCGCGCCGGGCCCCGACTGTGGATAGAAGTGGTCCCATGACTGGACTTGTGTCTCGGAGATGATCTCGGAGCTGGTGATTGTCATGCCCACGTCCGCCAGTTCGTTGCGGATCTCTTCGATTTCCCTAACCGTGCCGGCGACGACCTCGACGTGGACATTCCGTTCGCCCCCAAGCAACTCGCGGGTGGTTACCACACCGCGAATATCGAGGATCTGATCGGCCAACGAGTCAAGCTTATTCGGATTGACTGTACAGACGAACATGACGTGGAGGGGGTAGCCCGCTTCCTCGTAGTTGATCTCGGGGTGGTAGCCCCGGATTACGCCCTTCCCTTCGAGCTTGTCGAGGCGATTTCGGACCGTCGTGGAGGTCACATCCACCCTCTCACCGATCTCCGTATCGGTCTGGCGGGCATTGAGCTGAAGTTGGTGCAAGATGCTCCGGTCCACGTCGTCGAGTGGGGAGTCGTCCATGCGATGTCCTTGGACGGGGCGACTGAAAAGTCCGCATGGGCCATCACAAGCAAGAGAGCAACCACGGCCGTCTCTATCCGAATCACGACGATCTCGTCAACAAAGGACTGCTCGAGAAGGGTGAACTCGACAAGCGGACGAGCGTATACACAGTCACACAGCGTGGTAAGCGTGAAATAGAGGCACGACAGGAGTGGGAAAGCCAGTATTTGGAGAGCAAAGAATCGGTTCCTGCGTAGCACCCACCGGTCTGTCGGAAGCGATGGTCATCCCGAAGGAATCCCTCCTGTAGTAGCCAAAAGGGCCTCAGTCCGCGGGCTGTGCCTCCGTAGCTGGTGTCCCGCTTGGAAGCTCGGGAATGGACAGGTCCACGCGGCGGAGTAGCTGTGCGTTGATCGCGACGATTACTGTACTCAAAGACAGCAGAAGCGCACCTACAGCGGGGGACAGCAGAGTTCCGATCGGTGCCAATACGCCTGCTGCAAGCGGAATAGCGAAGACGTTGTAGCCGGCCGCCCAGACGATGTTCTCCTGCATCTTCCGGTAGCTCGCCTTGCTTAGCTTCACGAGTCGCACCACGTCCATCGGGTTGTTCTGGACGAGGATGACGTCGGCCGACTGGACCGCAACGTCGGTACCGCTCCCGATCGCAATGCCGACGTCCGCTCGCGTCAGCGCCGACGCGTCGTTGACGCCGTCGACGACCATCCCCACAAGCTTGCCCTGGTCTTGGAGTTCTTGGACTTTCTCGTCCTTGTCCTCGGGGAGGACTTCTGCGAACACCGTATCGATGCCCAGTTCATCGGCGACCGCTCCGGCGACGTCCTGGGAGTCGCCGGTCAGCATCGCCACCTCGATGCCCAGATCGTGGAGTGCGTCGACGACAGCGTAGCTTTCCTCGCGGATCACGTCGGCCATCGCGAAGGCAGCGATCAACTCTCCTTCGCGAACGAGATACACCACTGTCTGTGCGTTCTCGCCGGCCTCATCAGCGAAACACTGGAGGTGATCGGAGACATCGCTATCGAGTTGAGTCAACAAGTTCGGCCCGCCGACGTACACCTCGTTTCCTTCGACGCTCGCGCGAACCCCTCGCCTTTGATCGCCTCGAAGTCGGTCGCGTCAGGTGCGCTAAGATCACGCTCGTCAGCTGCCTCGCGGATGGCTCGTGCAATCATGTGTTCGGAATCACTCTCGATTGCGAATGCCAAACAGTTTGTCGACGGGGACTCACGATCAACTGACGATAGTATTCTCGCCTAGCAGATGGTGGAGAGAAACGGAACAGACAAACTCCACTCCTTACGAGGATCGATCGACCGATCAGCGCTCCTCACGGTTCGTGACATCATCGAGAGAGAAGAGCCGCTCGCAGCGCCAACGCTAGACGGCTATCTCAACCCGACGGTTCTGGAAGTCCCACTCGGTGACGGCCGCCGTAGTGCTGACTCCGCCCGAATTGATGTTCAGTGGACGACTCGAGCGGACTACAAATTTCACTATACGGACACTGACGGTGTGAATTTCCGCTGGGACAGTCATCCACATGGCGGTGATTACATCTCCGTTCCAGGTCTTGAATACTATCATCCGCCCCCTGACGCCACTTCCGATCCAGACGATATCGAAGAGTCCTGCATCAAGCAGTCTGTCGAAGCACTCGTCACTCGTGCTGTTCTCAAACTCTGGCGTGTTGCCTATCATGCAGACTCCTACGACCCGCTGAATGCTGCGAGTAATCCACCGTAATCGAGGTGGAGGCCCCACTCTCAGCGAGCGAGCGGAGGTATTGCTCTCACGAGAGGGGGGAGTCACTCACAGCAATTCGACCCACTCGGGAGCGCAATCGTGGGTCCCGCCGTAGATCGAGCGCTCGGGATACTGGTCGTCGTCAGCCTCGACAGCGACGATCACGTTGCCGCCGGAACACGAAATTTCTGCACCGGTTCCGACGACTGCATCGAGTGGGCCGTCTCCGTCGGTCCAGTCAGTTCTGACGTGGTCACCGCGGTCGAAGTCATACTCCTCGAAGGAAGGTGCTGTGGTACTCATGATCTCCTCCGGCTTCGGGGGAGACACAAAACCTCAGCCGTTCACCGGTCGGTCATGCACGTCGAACACGAATCGTATCGTACCAAATTGCACTCCCATCTACGAAAACAGAGGTTTTCGACCACACAGGTGAGACTACACGACGTCACATTCGGATAGCGCAGCCAAACACTCAATAATCGGGTTATCCAACAGACGAGTATGGCTACTATCGAAATTGATGAAGAGGTGTATGAGGCGCTCCAGATTCCTGAGGGAGAGCGGCCGCAGGCAATGAAACAAGAATTGGCTGTCTCGCTTTACGCGCGTGATGTCCTTTCGTTCGGGAAAGCGCGTGCATTGGCAGAACTGTCTCACCGAGAGTTCCAGACATTACTCGGAGACCGCGAAATCCCACGCCATTACACCGACACTGAACTTGCCGAAGACCTCGACTATGCCGAATAACGAGCTTGTAGTCTCGGACACGTCACCGCTGCTGAATCTTGCACTTATCGACCAACTCACCCTTCTCAAATCGCAGTTTTCGAGCATCACCATTCCGCGTCAGGTGTGGGACGAACTCACTGATGGAGAGGCAGGTGTAGACGCGCTTCGCTCGTTGCGTGACGATGAGTTCCTGACGATCACCGAGGTCGAACAGTCGCACCTCTTCACTGAAATCTTCCACGAGCTGGATCTCGGGGAAACAGCTGCTATTTGTCATGCCATCGAGCACGATGCTGACCTCATCCTTTTGGATGAAAAAGACGGTCGACAGGTCGCTCGGAGACACAGCCTGACGGTAACGGGAGTCATCGGGATACTACTCCGCGGAGCCAATGCTGGAGACATTGAATTAAAACACGAACTTGACGCCCTTCGTGACGCTGGCTTCTGGATCTCTGATGAGCTGTACTCAAAAATTCTTTCTGAAGCAACGGAATAGTTACCGCTCCCACGGAAAGGAGCCAATCCGCTTGCGATAGGCACTGATCTGGTCCTGAAATTCCTGCTCCTGGAAGTCTGGCTCGTCGCCGTGGATGTCTTCGGGAGAGACGCCGTCGGGAAGATGCTCGTAGTCCGTGACGTCCTCCGTGTCATCCTCTTGGTCGGGTTCGTGTCGGTGCTGCCCACACTCCCTGCAGGTCCAGATCATGCGGTCAAGGTGTGGGTGGCACTCGAAGCCATCGAGTCCGTACGATTCGTGTCCCGTCACGGCGCCACACTGGCGACAGTAGAACCCGATTCCGACTATCTCCGGTTCGGCTCTTGCCTGATGGCGCTTCACAACGCCGGGCACAAGCCAGTACGTGCCGTCGTCCTCCCGGAACTCATCCGTGAGCTGCTGGAACTCCGAGCGGTCGGTGACCGGCGACCCGTCCTCGAGATAGACTCGTGGCTGGACGTCGTCCCCATCCCCGTCCCAGTTGGTCTGCTCGTCGGCTGTCTCCAAGAGCGCCTGTCCGGATTCCTCGCCGATCGTGGTTTCGGTCGGCAGGTCGGGCCAGCCTTTCGTGAGAGTGGCGGCTGGCTCAGTTCCGAAGGCTGCTCGACACTTCACGGTTCCATGAGAGACGTCCTCACCGCTCGCGATACTATCAGACACGGAGAAGGCCGCAGCGCCGAGCGCTCGTGCATGGAAGTCAGTGTTCGCTTCGACGAGCGCGAGTACTACCCGCCCGAACGTCCACTCCCCAAGTGGGCTGCTATCCTGATCGTCGAACGAAGTCTCTGAGATGCCGGTTTGAGCACAGAACGGACACTGGCGTTCATCCCGTGGAATGGCCTGTCCACAGGTCCGACAGGTGCGAGCATCATCCTCTGTACGGTCGGGATATCCAGTGGAGTCGAGGACTCGTTCCTGTCCGTTTCCTCTCGTTTCAGGATCGGAACTCGCGGCACCGGGGATATCCGCGGGGTCGTACTCAGGATTCCGGTCAGTCACACGCTTGGTTGCGGTCGTCATCGCATTTAAACCCCGGCCCCGAGGGAAGCACAAACCGACAGAGAGCGAAACTGGACGAGTTGGCTATCCGTCCCTGTGCTGTCCGTCACTGTGTGGCGTCATCACGCTGATCGGCGGCAATATTTATACAGACGACACGGAAGAGGTTGTGAGCATGACCTGCCCGGTAACTCGTTGATTATCTTGATGAGGACATCTTCTGTGACGAGAGTGAAGTCAGTGATGACTGGTGAAAGCACCCACAAAAACGTTGACTTTGAGTAGAATAATCGGTTTTCATGGGCTCAGAATCTACTCATCTCAGAGCCATCTTCAGTGTGGGACTCATTTATGTCTGTTTCGCCTGTCGCTTCCGGAGCATGAAGACACCGAACGTGTGTCTCTCGAACCTCTTCGAGTGATGGATGGTGTTCCTGACAGGATTGTGTCACGGCCGGACAACGTGGATGGAATGGGCAGCCTTCCGGTCTATCTGCTGGGTCAGGAGGAGCACCCTGAAGCGGCACTGGCGTGGGATCTCGTGGGTCATCACTCGGGATCGCACGGATTAACGCTTCAGTATAGGGATGGTTCGGGGACTGGAACAGGTCGCCTGCTTGCCCGACTTCGACGAGCTCGCCAGCATACATTACTGCGACCCTATCAGCGAGGAACCTGACGACATTGAGGTCATGGGAAATAAACACGTAGCCGACACCGAACTGCTGTTGTATGTCTGCGAGAAGCGAAAGAACTCTCGCCTGTGTGGCCATGTCGAGTCCGGAGACTGGTTCATCGAGTACGATTATATCGGGGTCGTGTGCAATAGCTCGGGCGAGAGCGACGCGCTGTATTTGGCCGCCGGAGAGTTCCCGGGGATACCGGTCAGCGATTTCTGGCGCAAGATCAACACTGCACAACAGCTCAGCGACCTCGTCTGGGCCGGTGTCATGTAGGGAAGCCGAGGTGGCGTCGCTACTGGCTTCAGCAATTGACCGACCGATGGGCCACCGGGGGTCAAAGCTTCCCCGGGCGTGTTGAAACACGACGCCGACTCGCCGCCGTTGCGCGGTGGAACGCTCTGAGAGGTCACCGACGCGCGTTCCATCGAGACGAACTTGCCCATCGTCCGGGGTGAGCTGCCCGGTGATGAGTTTCGCGAGTGTTGATTTCCCGCAGCCACTCTCACCAACAAGTCCCAGCGTTTCGCCACGTTGGACGGCTAAGGATACATCACAGACCGCTTTCGCCGGTGAGTCGCTGCTACGCAACCGACCGAGGACGGATCGTGTCGATGAGAACGCTTTCGAGACGTTTTGTACTTCGACCACAGGAGTACCAGACTGCACATCATCTGGAGTTTGGTTACGCTGTGTCATTCTGTTGTCCTCCGTTAGCTGCCGGAATCTCCTGCTGTTCGGACACGAACTTGGCTTCAGAGAACGGTGCTTCGACGCAGGCGAGTCGGTGGTCCGACGCGGCCTCAGTCGTCGGAATCGGCCCCGAGCGACACGTTTCGGTCACATACTGGCAGCGGTCGGCAAACGGACAGCCCTCGTGGCTGCTGCTGGGGTCTCGTGGACGTGCCATGGCGGACTGGACTTGCTTGTCAGCGTCGCTGTTTCGGACCGAACACGAAAGGAGTGCTCTCGTGTACGGATGTTCCGGTGCGGTCAGTATTCGCTCAACGGGACCGGCCTCCATTACCTGTCCGTCATAGAGTACCACGACACGGTCACATGTCTGTGCAATCACACCGATATCATGGGAGATAAGCAGTATGCCGATGTTCTGTTCGTCACGTAGCGAGCGCAATCGACTGAGAATATCTGCCTGTGTGGTCGTGTCAAGTGCTGTTGTTGGCTCGTCGGCAACCAGCAACGCGGGTTCACTTGCCAGTGCAATGGCGAGGACTGCTCGTTGCCGGAGACCACCAGAAAACTCGTGTGGAAATGACGACACATTTGCTTCCGGGTTCGGGATGCCTACTTGGTCCAGCAACTCGATAGCGCGCTCCCGTGCGTTCTCCCACGCTGACCGATCTCGGAACGGTGGCACACCGAGGAAATCTAGCAGACGTTGTGTCCCGCTCGATTCGTGTATCCGAACCGATTCTGCGATCTGCTCGCCGACCGAAAACACAGGGTTCAAGCTTTCCGTCGGGTCCTGAAAGACCATCGAGAGCTTATTTCCACGTAGTCGACGCAGTGTCGCTTCAGTGGCAGTTGTTAGCTCTCTTTCAGCAAAGGTAATGGATCCGCCAACGATGTTTCCCGGGTCTTCAAGTCGGCAAATTGATCTGGCAGTAACGGACTTGCCGCTCCCACTTTCGCCGAGTATACCGACAATTTCGCCCCGGTCGACGGTGAACGACACCCCGTTGACCGCGTCGACAGTCCCGTGATCAGTGTCGAAACGAGTCTGTAAGTTCTCGACGCGAAGCAGTGGTTCACTCATTGCTACAGTTCCTCCATCTGGGCTGTCTGCGTAGGTGAAAGCATATCTCGAAGGCTGTCTCCGAGAAGATTGAAGCCGAGCACGGTGAGCATGATACAGAGGCCCGGAGCGTTGACAAGCCACCACGCCTGTCTGAGATAGCTGCGTCCGGATGCAAGCATTGTCCCCCATTCAGGTGTGGGTGGCTGTGCGCCCAGCCCAAGGAATGAAAGTCCCGCTGTGCCGAGAATGACGCTGCCGATGTCAAGCGTTGCCAGAACGACAACTGGTGCAACGGCGTGCGGGAGTAGGTGGCGAGTTGCGATGTGCGTTCGTGACCGGCCGAGCAATCGTGCGGCGCTTACAAACTCACGCTCTCGAAGCGAGAGTACGCTACTCCGAACTAACCGTGCGTACGATGCCCAACCAACGACCGCCAGTGCAAGCATCACGTTCACCAGACTCGGCCCCAGAATCCCGGCGATGACAAGTGCGAGGACGATTCCAGGGAACGCAAGCAGTGTATCGACAAGTCGCATCAGCGTCTCATCAATCCAGCCACCGGCGTAGCCGGCGAGGAGGCCGACTGCCGTCCCCATAATAAGTCGTACAGTGGTTACAGCGACGGCGATACCGAGCGAGAATCGCGCACCATGAAGGAGTCTTGTCAGTACGTCTCTACCCAGCTGGTCGGTCCCGAACGGATGAGACAGTGACGGAGATTCAAGCCTGTTCGAAAGGTCCTGTTCGACTGGATCGTAGGGCGAAACAACTGGTCCAAGTGCCGCAAGGACGAGCAACGTGAGCACAACTCCGATTCCGAATTGTCCGAGGCGGTCCGTTGCGAGTCCGTCAGTTCCCCTCGGTTGCTTGGTGGCTTCTTGCTGCTTTCTTCTGTCGGCTGTTCGGTCGCTCATGTGTGCTCACCTCCGAGGTCGATTCGTGGGTCAAGTCGGCTATACGTCAGGTCGACTGCAAAGTTCACCAAGACAAAGATGACGCCGATTAGCAGTGTTACGCCCTGTACGACCGGGTAGTCACGAGCAAAGATTGAATCAACGAGTAACGTCCCCAAGCCCGGCCGTTGAAACACTACTTCGATAACAACTGCGCCGTTAAGGACGTAACTCAACTGCAAACCTATAATCGTCACGACGGGCACAAGCGCGTTCCGGAGCGCGTGTTTATAGACGAGAATCCGTTCGCGCAACCCTTTCGATCTGGCGGCTTGGATGTACGCGTCATCCAGAACATCAAGCATCGCTGTTCGAACCAGTCGCGCGATAACCGCAGCCATTCCAGAGCCAAGCGTCAGTGAGGGGAGAACCAGATGTTTCGGTCCAGCCGCGCCGGCCACCGGAAAGAGGTTGAGACGGAGCGCACAGACGATAATAAGCAGGTAGCCAAGCCAGAAGTTCGGCATTGAGACCCCTATTAGCGAGCCGATCTGTGCGGCGTAGTCAGTCCGGCTCCCCGGATTACTCGCGCTGGCAATTCCGGCTGGGAGAGCTATTACAAGCGCGACGAGCATCGATGCAACAGCGAGTGCGATTGTATTCGGCAACCGTTGGACAATCATATCAGAGACAGACCGGTCGCTGTAGTACGATTGACCGAGGTCGCCTTGCAGTGCGTTCCCCATCCAGCGGGCATACTGGACTATGAATGGGTCGTCAAGCCCATTTTCAGCTCGAAACTGATCGACTGCATCCTGAGATGGGGCCTGTCCACCCATCTGTTGGGTCAGAATCGTTCGCGCCGGATCCCCCGGTGTGACGAAGACCAGCCCGTACGTGAGCAGCGACACGCCCAGCAGAACGATTGCCATCGTCAGCAGTCGTTTGCAGAGTTCCGCCCCGATCATCGCTGCTGTGTGACCTCCTCCAGATGATAACAGGATTCGATGGGATGGGGCTGGTATCCCCCGACGTCGGCACGAGTCCCGATGACGTTTGCGTAGTAGGTGAGCCAGCCGAGCGGGAGGTCACGTTGCATACGCCGCTGGACCGCTGCGTATCGCTCGAACCGCTCGTCACGGTCGGCTGTCCGCCTAGCTGCTTCGAGGTGCTGATCGACCGCTTCGTTCTCGTAGCCACTGAACATCGTCTCCGTCTCCGAATGAACGAGGTCAGACAGTCGGTCCGGGTCGGGATACCATAGCACTGAACTCGACCACAGAACGGTATCGAACTCCCCGTTTGTTGCTTGCTCTTTGATTGTCGAGGACTCCATGACTGAAATATCGACATCGAAGCCAACCGCCTGAAGCTGTGTCTGTATCACTTCGGCAATCGTGGGCAGTAGTGGACGGGTATTATACGTCCAGATCGACACCGAGAGTGTGTCACCGTCACGGGTACGGGTGCCCCCATCCGGTTCCCATCCTGCTTCAGCGAGCAGACTCCGTGCCTTATCAGGTGAGTATTCGTACGGTTCGAGCTCTGCGGCCCACTCCGTTACATCCGCTGGGAACGGACCGACCGCTTTCGACCCCAGCCCATTCAGCAACGAATCAACGATGTGGTCCCGGTCGATAGCATACATCACCGCGCGACGGACTTTTTTGTCCGCAAACGGTGCAGAGTCGAGGTCGAACACAAGGTATCGGGCTCGCGGAATCTTGTACGTGTGAGCAGTGAGATCGGGACTGGATGCAAGTGTATCCGCTGCCTTGTTCGGAAGAATACGTGCCATATCCAGTTCCCCGCTTTCGAGCTTTAGCCGCCGAGTCTGGTCGTCAGTGATCCCTTCGTAGATTAGTGTCTCGATGTGTGCGGTCGACCCGTGGTAGTCCGGGGTAGCGGTCGTTGTGATTGTCGAGCCTGGCTCCCAGTCTTCGAATTGAAACGGACCAGTACCGATCGGCTCAGTGATTGACCCATCGTTGGCGATTGCAGACGGTGAAACAGGGCAGGTAATCCCACGGGTACAGTGTGCTGGCAGCGGTGAAAACGGAACTGCAGTTTGAATTATAATCGTCCGGTCAGCAGCGGCTTCGACTGATTCGACCGGGACTGCAGCCATCGAACTTGATTCGAATGCTCGTGTGAGCGATGGGAGCACAGTTTCTGCGGTCACCTCAGTCCCGTCGTGAAATGTGACTCCTTCACGGAGTGTGTACTCCCACGTCCTGTCGTTTACCATGTGCCAGTCAGTGGCCAAGCCCGGTGACACAGTCGCGTCGTAATCGATGGTAAGCAGTGGCTCAAGCACATTGAGGCGTCGCCAGAGCCAGCCGTTTGTCACGGGATCTATCGCATCCGGCGTCCAGGGTGAGCCAACCCTGAACGTGTCCTTGCCTACGCTATCGT
Organism: Haloarcula sp. KBTZ06; assembly: GCF_048595605.1. NCBI lineage: Archaea > Methanobacteriati > Methanobacteriota > Halobacteria > Halobacteriales > Haloarculaceae > Haloarcula > Haloarcula sp. KBTZ06. The sequence goes on along the minus strand of NZ_CP184340.1, from coordinate 84,376 downwards.
CGTTTTGTAGCCAATACCCACTGAGGCCCGATATACCGGCTGCAGCTGCAAACAATGTCTGTCGTCGCGTGAATTTATACATACGATATCACACACTGTATCCATCTCATTCGATTTCTCGTCGATACCATCTGGCCTATTACCGTAGAATCACTGGCTGGTGGCGGTTGGCATATCGGACCCAGATGGCGAATCCATCCCGTACCAGACCGGGAACGCAGGAACCCTACGCTCACGCCATCCCTGCTCATTGTTCCCGCGTGAGACCAGACCATTCGATCATGTTGTCTACCGGGTGGCCGTCGATACCGGAGACATCCGCCCGCCGGCCGAAGACGGACTCGTTGTAATACAGTGGGATGACCGCCCCGGTATCGACCACGCGCCGCTGGACTTCACCGTAGTAGTCCCGTTTCGCTTCCAGATTTTCTGCCCGATATCCCTGCTCGATGAGGCGGTCGACTTCTGGACCAGGATTGTAGATGCCGGTGCCGTCTTGCTTGTAGCGTTTCCGATTGTCACTGCCTTCGGAGTGGAACATTGCCCGAATAAGATAGTCACAGGCAGCGCTATTCGATCCGAAACCGACGAGCGTCAGGTTCGCTTCGCCCGCGGTGAACCTATCGTTGAACGATGCCGGATCGACCTGTCGAATCTCGCTTGTGACGCCTATCTCTTTGAACCAACCGGAAAGCGTCTGTGCGATCGTTCTATCGTCGGCATTTTTGCTATTGATCAGAACCGATAGCGTTTCGCCGTCGTATCTGGACGCCTCAACGAGGTCCCGTGCCCGATCTAGGTCTGGCCCGTAGGTCGGGAGTTCATCGTGAATTGACCATGGAATAGTAGACGAAATCGGTCCATATGCTGGCTTGCCAATATCGTTGAGAACATTCTCGACGATCTGGCTCTGGTCGACAGCCCAGTTGAGTGCCTTTCGAAGTTGCTCGTCATCGGTCGGCGACCGATACAGATTGACTGCGACGAGCCCAGCCTCAGGTGTGAGATAGGTGTCGATCCCTGTCTCCGAAGCCTCGACAAGCGCCGTAGCCCGGCTTTTCGGGATTTGTTGTGCGATATCGACTGAACCTTTTTCAAGAGACAGCACGCGCGTGTTGGGATCCTTGATCCACTCAAAAGTGAGTTCTGTGGGGGTAGCTGTCCCGTCTCGATAATCAGCAAACGGCGTAAGCGTGATTGACTGTCCTGCCGTGACTTCATCGACCTCAAACGGGCCTGTCCCAGTCGGCGTCTCGTTTTCATCAGGGTGTTGAATGCCGAAATACTGGTGTGAGATTGTGCCAGGAAACGCGGGGAAGGGGTCCGTTGTCTCGAACCGAACAGTGGTGTCATCTACTGCCGTGACGCCATCAGACGTGACACCAATCCAGCCCGGGACCCACGACCACTGCTCAAAAACACGGTCAAAGGAGCGGACAACCTCGTCGGCTGTCAGCGGGTCTCCGTTGTGGAATGTGACACCATTGCGTAGGGAAAACTCCCACGTCGTCTCGTCGACGGCCTCCCATTCTGTGGCAAGCAGCGGCGCGGTTTCCATCTCTGCTGTAGTGTCAACGAGCGGTTCAAACACATGCGTATAATACGGTGTGATACCGTTGTAGAGGTCCCATTTTTGCCGCGTTGGGTCCCGTGCCAACGCAACAGTAAATGAGTCCTTCGAATCAGCCTTTGAGCTACTACAGCCTGCAACCAGGCCAGCAGCTCCAGCCACAGCGCCGCCCAGCAGTTCCCGTCTCGAACAGTGTTTAGGCATTGGCACTCACCTTGCTGCTGAGCGGCATGAGGGCAGGACCAACACAGACAGAAGAATCTGATTCCATGCGGCTGCTTTCCGGGAAATATTGTATAAATCTCGACATCATATGATAGATACGAAGGGGAAGTCAGTAAATCAATTGTGGTTTAGTTAACTAAGATGAAGTTGTATAATACCGCACAGAGTATTTTCCTACCCCAAAGCATTCAGGACAGTAATGTTTCAGAGAAGAATTTCAGAGTCCCTCTAAGAATGAACCACCCCCAAGCATCGGTTACACCCTTGCATTGAGGATATCAGCGACTGCCATCATCAAATGACTACTGCTCACGCGTGCATACACACCACCGTTTCCGGTGAAAAACCACCTGATAGCAGTAGTGTTTACACTCGAAACACGGTGTGGTGAACCTGGGATGTGACCATGTTCAGCGCAGGAATGATCTACACTTCGAGTCGCTCCATCGGCTCGACCTCGAAGGTCAGCAGATGCGACCGAAGTTGGGCGTAGGCCCCGTCACCGTCAGTCGTGACACAGTACCGGTTTGGCCTTGCTGCATGGGGATTGCCGTCGTTCTCTTGCCACTCCTCCAGCGTGAACTCACGCGCCTCCAACTCGCTGTCAGCACCCTCAAAGACGGCCGCGACCGATGGCGTCCCATGGTTGTCAGCGACGTATGCGACCTTGACAGCGTCGTGGTCGGCGTCAAGTCTCGTCCACCCATCGAGCGCTTCCGGTGGGTCCTCGGCGAACTGCTCGATCTCACGCTGGCTCAGTTCGGCTTCTGCGGCGTCGTACCACGCTTGTTTGATATCCTCGGCTTGGGACCGCTCGATCTCCTGAAGGACGTCGCTGTCGATACACTCTCTGGCCAACGCAAGCACGGTCTTGGCCTTCTTGTACCTCACCTCGGGTTCGCCGTCCAGCTGTCCGAAGTTCATCTCTTGGGGAGACATCAAGAGGACATGAGAGCGCCAGTAGCCGGAGTCAGCATCGCATTCCTCGTCAGCATTTGGAGCCCACGCCTCCATCGAGGTCCGGACTTCTTCGTGGTGCCCGAAGCCAATTCGGACGCCGCTGGCGCGTAAGATACGTTCCGCAAGGTCGATGGTTCGCTCGTGCTCGTCAGCGGGTACTTCATCGGGGCGAGTGACGTCGGCGTAGAATGGCAAGCCGACTGTGCTGATGATCGTTTCTTCATAGTTTGGGATAAGCAGCGGTTCATCGACGAAGATCGGGTCGAACGGTGGTTCGGCTGTCGGCAACATACTGGAAAGCCTCCAGCCACCGAGGCAGCACAAAATCGCGCTGGGTCGAAGTCCGATCTAGAGGTACTGGTCGGCGGTGTCGCCGTGGTTCGCTTCCAGGGCTTCCCAGTCAGTCATCGCGTCGTATTCTGGTCGAACCTCGCCGTCTGAGAGCATATCGTCGACGAAGGCTTGGACATCGTGTGGAGCCGCCGGCTGCGAGGGCTGCACAAAACGAACATTGTGGGCAATAGCTCAATCGCCTACATGATGTATTAGAACAAACAAGATGCCTGAGTTCGGTTAGATAAACAGATCTCTCATGTGGTACAGGGTGTGTGACCTGAATAATTTCAGCTGCGATGTTATCTTTGATCTGTCTCTTTTCAGGAAAGTCTCCAGATGAGATTTCCAACGCAAACACGCTACGCAGGCGGCGTAGTTCAACTTTGATAGTGTCTTGCTGTATCGGCCGTAGAGAAGTGGGACCCCCCGGTTTTCACGAGAGTTAATATCGGCCAGTGAACCGGCATTTTGTTGCCCACCCCCCACATTTCACGAGAGTTTAAGAATAGCAGCTCTTAACTCATGAAATGTGGGGTGTAGTTGAGCAGAGCAAGTCATCAATTGTGTAGTAACTCAGAGAAAGCACGGAGTCTAGACAGTGAGTGGAGAGGGATTGATGGTCTCTCAGGGAATCAAATACAGAGCAGCGCGACCGTAGACTCCTATGGATATAACCTACTAGCGATGGATATTGTTTGTTGACGACGATAACTGACCATGAGAAGTTGAGGTCTCCTTTCTGCCTTGCTGAATAGAAGAGACAGGTAGATATCTCCCCCTCCCCCCATATTTCATGAGAGTTGCTATAGGGGAGGGGAGGGAAGAAATAATGTCTGACGCTTCTTGCTGAGTTTCCACTAGAGAATTAAACTGAACCTAACGTATTACGGATACTGTTTTGACCCACTTATATTAAATCTTCTTCTCATTCAGAGTTTCATTTTGCCCTCTCTTCCCCTCCTCTCCAACGATACTCTCGTGAAATCTGGGGGGCGGGGGTTGGTGCAAAACGTCCCAGCTCGTGTGAAAACCGACGCATATGTCTCATGAAGCAGTGGGGGCCTCTCGTGAAACAAATGAGTCCCATGAAGCGGTGGTTTTATTTCACATAGATTGTATCTATCGGGTATACGATGGGACTCGAACCGTTCTCTCCTGACTCCACTATCTTCCGAGACGAATCGGTCCTACGGGACGGATATCAACCTGACCGTCTTATTGAGCGCGACACAGAACTTGAGCAGTACCAGAGTGCGCTCAAACCTGTGATTAACGGTGCGCCGCCGAAAAACCTATTTTTATATGGCCAGACTGGAGTCGGAAAGACACTATCTTCGAGGATGGTCGTTGAACGACTGATCGAGGATCAGCAAAATATCGACGGTGTCGACGTTCAAGTAATTGAGCTAAATTGCAAATCGCTGAACAGCAGTTACCAGGTGGCTGCAAACCTCATTAATCAATTTCGTCCGGCAACCGAGCAAATCAAACCGACCGGGTATCCGAGCGGAATGATCTACAATATGTTGTTCGATGAGCTGGAAGCACTCGATGCAACACATTGCTTGATCGTACTTGATGAAATTGATGCCATTGGGAATGATGACGACATCCTGTATAAGCTTCCACGGGCGAACGATAACGAGAACGTTGAAGATACACTGGTTGGGGTAATCGGTATCTCGAATGACTTCACGTTCCGCGATAACCTCTCAGCGCGTGTGAAGGACAGTCTCGCTGACGAAGAGATCCATTTTCCACCGTATGATGCGAACGAACTCGGGAACATCTTGAAACAGCGTGCTGGTGAGGCGTTTCACGATACTTCGGCTCAGCGACTTGATGATGGCAGTTATGAGTTACAGTCTGACATTTTGGCGGGCGATGTGATTCCGTTGTGTGCAGCGTTTGCCGCACAAGACTCTGGAAGTGCCCGACAGGCGCTGAAGCGATTGTATAAGGCTGGAGATCTGGCACGAGATAAGGAGTCCGATGTCATCACCGAAGCGCATGTGCGACAGGCAGACGAGATTGTTGAGCGCGATAAAGTTCGCGACGAATTAACTCGCTTGCCAACACAGAGCAAACTGACTCTCTACTCCCTATTACTGTTGGAGCGGGAGGATGAAACGCCGTCCAAGCGTAACCGAATTTACGAGCGGTATGTAATGGCTGCAAAGCGTATCGATGCGGATGTGCGGACTGACAGAACGATTCATGACCGGTTGTCACAGTTGACGTTGAAAGGGTTCCTAGACGTAGACGAACAGAATAAGGGCCCCAAAGGCGGCTCATACTATGAGTACGAATTTTCGATTCGCGCGGATTTGGCACAGGAAGTACTTCAAGAGGACGAGCGGTTAGCGGAGTTGTTTGCTACAGATGAGACATCGACGACGCTAGACTCGTTCTGATTCTGTCGTGATCCGGATTAACCAACAACAAGATCGGCTACAATTGGCTGTTGGTTAAGACTCCTTTTGAAGTAATAATGTCCATCGAATGCAGGCGTTTTCGATTGTTCACTCGCCCTCTGTGTTGATGACTGTCTCTTGCCCACCGGCCAATTTCTCATCCACGAAAGCCGAGCAACCGAAGGCCGTTTAGCGAGACGAGAACCGTTGACCCCTCGTGTCCGACTACGGCAAGCGGGAGCGGGATTCCACGGAGGAGGATCGTACCGACCATGAGTGCAATCGCGCCGAAGGCGATGGCGAGATTGATGGTGAGTGTTCGGCGAGTCCTGCGGCCGAGGCCGAGTACGTAGGGAATCTTGCTGAGATCATCGCCCATCAGTACCACATCAGCAGTATCGAGCGCGACATCAGTCCCTGCACCCCCCATCGCGATGCCGAGGGTCGCTGTGGCGAGGGCTGGGGCATCGTTAACACCGTCACCGACCATCGCTACGTTCTCGTGTTGTTCGACCAGCTCTTCGATAGTCGCCACTTTCTCTTCCGGTAGCAGTTCCGCCTGGACTTCGTCGATGCCGACCTCGTCGGCAATGCGCTGTGCGACGCGCTCGTTATCGCCCGTCAGCATGACGATATGCTCCACGCCGAGCGATCGGAGCTTGTCGATCATCTCGGCCGCGTCAGGGCGAACGGTATCGGTGAACGCAAGCCACCCCAAGACGCTGATGTCGACGTGACTCTCTCGGGCAACGAGGACGCTCGTTTTTCCCTCTTCCTCTAAGGTTTCGAGCCGGCTGAGGCCGGGTTTGAGACCGTCGACTGATTCGTCTCCGAGAACTGTCTGGAAGTAGCTTCGGTTCCCGATATGGATGGTTTCCTCGCCGACGTCAGCTCGAACCCCCTTCCCGGCTACCGACTGAAACCGTGCGGCGTCGGGTGTGTCGAGTGATCGTTCGTCTGCCGCCGCCACGGTCGCACGAGCGAGATGATGCTCCGAGCGGGCCTGCACTGCGGCCGCGAGCGAGAGAAGCGAGTCCTCGGTTAGTGTCTCGTCCCCCGCACTATCACGGACGAATACGTCGGTCAACTGCGTGTCGCCCTGTGTGAGTGTGCCGGTCTTGTCGAAGGCGACTGCGTCGATATTCGCTGCTGTCTCGACGTGTTCGCCTCCCTTGAACAGCACGCCCTGCCTGCCACCGGAGGCGATTGCTGAGAGGACTGCCGCGGGCGTCGAGATGATGACCGCACACGGCGAGGCGGCGACCATGAGCGTCATCGCGCGGTAGAACGTCCCCGTGAACTCACTTCCGAGCGCGAGTGGAATTGCGATAGCTGCGATTGTGAGCCCGAACACCCCGAGGACGTACGGTTGTTCGAGCTGGTCGATGAGCCGCTGTGTCGGGGCTTTCTCGCTCTGGGCTTCTTCGACCATGGTGATAAGGCGGCTGATCGCCGATTCGTGGGCCTGCCGAGTGACTTCGATTTCAAGGCTCCCGCTCTCGTTGATCGTGCCGCCGAACACCTCGTCGTCGGGTTCCTTCGGTACCGGGACGGATTCGCCGGTGAGCGAGGCCTGGTCGACCGTTCCCTCGCCGGACGTGACGACGCCGTCGAGTGCAATCTTGTCACCGGGGCGGACGACGAACACGTCACCGACATCGACGTCATCGATGGGTACTGTGACCTCCTCACCGTCACGAAGGACCTGCGCTTCGTCCGGTCGCATCTCGACGAGCGACTTGATCGCCCGCCGCGAGCGGCCGATTGCGTAGTGTTGGAGCGTGTTCGACAGCGAGAACAGGAAGAGAAGCATCGCACCCTCGAAGGGTGCTCCGATCGAGAGCGCCCCGAGCGCGGCGACGATCATCAACAGGTCGATGTCGACCGCACGGTGGCGGAGCGTCTCGATGGCCCCTTTGAGTCCGTACCACCCGCCGAAGACGTACGCGACGCCGTAGCCGCCCCACATGAGGAGTGGCGGGCCATTAAGCCATCCTGTCGCGAGGCCGGTTACCATCCCGAGCAAGGTTAGACCGACAAATACGGCCTCCTGCCTGAGTTCCGAGCGTGTGGTCACCTCGTCGGGGGCCGTGTCGCGCTCGTTCTCGATCGAGACGTTGCGGTCGCAGACCGCTTCTCGAAGTTGCACCCCCGAGGTGACGCTCTCGTCGTAGGTGATTCGAACGTTCCCCGTTCGGAACGAGACGTCGACATCGTGGACACCGGGTGTGTCTCCAAGGTAGCGTTCGAGAGCGCGCGCACCCCCTTCGCCGCGACCGCCTCGTCGTTCGATCTGGATGGTACAGGTCGATAGCGGAGGCGACTCAGTAACGGTCACGCGATCTCCCTATGTACTGTACTATGGTTTTGTATTGTCGGTCTGTCATTGTGTTTCTGTCTGACTGCGTACGAAGCGGGTGTTTCACACGGTGGATTCTCGTCTGCCCCCCGGTCCGAATGCTTCAGCTGATGATCGTTACCGGGATTCGCGCTCGGCGGGTAACTGTCTCGGCAACGCTCCCGAGAAGTGCACGGTCGATTCCTGAGCGGCCGTGGCTGCCCATGACGATCTGATTGACATCGTGGTCGTCAGCGTATTCGAGGATTGCTCGTGCCGGTTTTCCGACTTCCGTGACGGTAACGAGTTCGGTATCACGTTCCGCCGCGAGGTCCGTGGCCGTCGCGTGGATTCTGGTTGCTCGTTCTTTGGCATTGTCGTACCAGTCCTCGGCAACTGGTAAGCCGCCAGCCTCCACATCGATAACGGAGTCGAGAGGATTGATAACGTAAATCGAGGTGATGGGCGCGTCCGGGAAGGTCTCGATAGCGTATGTGAGCGCCCGCTCTGAAAGCGGGGAGCCGTCGAAGGCGATGAGAACGTTGACAGGCATGAGAAACTATTTGATGCTGAATTGAAATGAATGTACTGCTCAGTGGGTTGTGCGACGACGATTCGTCTTGGAGCGTTCAGATGAATCGGGTTGGGGAGCATCACTCGTTCGGATTCGACGGTTGAACGCCAATCGTTTTGACAACCTGCTCCCTCGATTTGGTTGTATCGACCTCCGAGTAGTTCACACTCGAAGCGTCCATCGCCTGAAGCATGCCACTCGCGCAACTCCTTGAACAGTACGTCAGTCTCGGTATCTTCGTCCTCGCTGGGGGCCTCAGCGTCCTCAGCCTCCTCGCGTGGCGCCGAGAACGTGATCGTCGCATGCGAATCGTCAGTTCCGGTATCAAACTCTGTTGGTAGTGTCTCACTGTCACCACGCAAAAACGTTTTGAGGCCTTTTTCGACGCGGCCCTGGTGAATATCGAACACCCCGCCGGTTCGGTCGTTGTATTCGATTCCACGGCGAACGATTCGGACAACGTGTTCGTTCCTGACTTCTCCTTCACGGTTGAGCTGGTTGACGGCACTCGCCGCATCGAAGGTGTTCAGCTGGGCTTCGAGTGATTCAGCCGTTTTTCGGGCCGCAGTTGCCCCAGCCTCGGCCCGAACGCCCATCGCCTGAATCCGAAACGTCGTGTCACAACACTCGAACTCGCGGTAGGTGTTCCCGAACCGTTCATAGACCGATGCGAGCGGACCCGTCGTCTCAGTCACTCTTCCCCAGCGACACCAGCTGTGAGGAGCGCACCGACGGGAGTGAATGCGACGAGTTTGTTCTTCGGGATAGGAACGCGCATAATTAGCTACCCCTCTGTTTAGAACCGCTATCTTCGGCGTGGCGGTCGTTGCATTCTGCCATTGCAGATAGAGGGTTGAGACAGGCTTAGTAAGGCGTTCGCGTCCAACCATCGAATTTTCGCACGGCTATCGAATCGATTCAGAGCGCGAGGTGGATTCTGAGTATGTATGTGACTTCGTTATCGAGCAACTGGCACTACTGGCAATCCCCTGTTTGCCCTGCGTACGGAATGAAGCGTACTGGATCTGGCGCGCTATCGATCTCCTCGTCCAAGCCGGATTGACTGGCGAGTATGAGCACTCACCGGTGATTACAGCGGACAACACGCTGACGCTACTGAAGAAGGAAACCGGGATCGGGTAGTGAGGTACTCTGTTCGGGTTAGCGCGCCGTCTGAGTGGCTACGCTGCTGGAAGTCTAGAAAATTTGTCCATATGGATGGGTGTGTGACAAGAATGGCCGCTTGGAGAGCCATTTGGGCAGTTTCCGCTGACCGAATCGGTCAAATTCACGCTTCACAGCCCTGCTAAACTCGCTGTAGTCTCAACATCACAACTGAGCCAGAAGTTGAGACCGGTGCTCTCAATGTATATGCTCTGAGCGACACAGTAGTTACCTCAACGTACTATCATCTGTCAATATCGGGCGTTCTGCATGAACTGGAATGAATTTGTGCCTAACCTGTGGCCGATTTCGGCAATCGACTAAGTCAGATCCCCGGCCAGTACGATCTGTATGTCATCGGGTATCTCTCGGAAAGCGTTTCTTCGCGCAACTGGGGTCGCACTTGCTGCGACTATCGCAGGGTGCAATAGCACAACCGACAACAGCGGACCGAACACCAATACACAGTCCGCTTCTGAGGCCTCTCCGCAATCTGAACAACAGAATGACGACTCTCCGACGTTCGGTAATTTCTACGTCGGCAACGCAAACACAAGCAGTAGTACGGTCATCGACGGACGTGCTGAAGTCGTATATACACAGCCCGAAACAGCCACCGACAAGTCACCCGTCGTAATGGTGCCCGGCCTTGGGTTGTCACCGTACATTTACCGGACGACACCTGACGGTCGACGCGGCTGGGTGGAGTACTTTGCCGAAGCTGGCCATCCAGTGTATGTATTTAACCCGCCTCGAAACGTCGATTCAGGTGGCTTAGACACTGCTGCCCTCCAGAACTCTGACTCTGCGTCACTCTCCCGGTGGTCTATCGATCGAGCCTGGCCGACGTGGGGGTTCGGACCTGAAGCCGGTGACCCATACGAGGACGTTCGATACCCGGTCGAGTCGGTCGACCAACTCGTTGCGTCATTCCCCGCATACGTTAGCACTGGTGGCGGAGGTGGAGGTAGACAAAGTGGAAGCCAGACGGGTGGACGTGGCAGCGACCAGAACTCCACACCTGCGGATTCCACTGAGACCACAGCTGGAACCCAGACTGGGTCGACTACTGGAGGTGGCGGTGGGAGCCGGTTCACACCATCCCAAGAGACTGCCGCCCTAGAGGCGCTTCTCGATCGTGTTGGTCCGGCAGTGCTGCTCGTTCACTCAGCGGGCGGTAGTTCCGGATTCACGGTTGCACAAGCTGTGCCAGACCTCGTTGAACGGATCATCGCAGTTGAGCCGGTCGGTGCGCCGACTGACCCGCAAACTGTAGCGGAGATGGGTGGTGATGCACCGTTTATGGGTGTGTATGGCGATTATGTCGACGAGCGCGGACAGACTGGTCGCAAGGAAGCGACCCAGACAACTGCAGAGTTCGCAGGAGAGACAAGTCCCGCATCGACGCTACTTAGCCTTCCGGATGAAGGGATATCCGGAAATACACATCTCATGATGCAAGACGACAATAACGGTGAAATCGCTGATCGAATTGTCTCCTGGATCAGTGACTAATTCGGGGTATAGTATCGTTCGGACCGAGACAGAATGTATTTGCACCGACCAAATGAATACTCAATAGATGCGGCAGTTGCTCTGGTGGCTCATTGGTGGGTCTCGTGGAGGCCGCAATCGGCTTCGTATCCTCCGCGCACTCAACGACCAGCCACGAAACACCAACCAATTGTCGAATGACCTAGATTTGAACTACAAAACAGTGCAGCACCACCTCGAAGTCCTCGAAGAGAGCAATATCGTGACCACGGAGGGCGACAATTACGGGCAGATGTACTTTCTCTCAGACCGAATGATGAACAACCTCGACATCATGGAAGACGTGGCGGAACAGGCCGGAGTTGATGATGATTCGTAACTGGATCAAGAGTCCACTTGGAACGACAGTAGCGAGTGCGACTGCCGCGAGTGGTATCGCACTCTTAGTCGCACTCTTCACATCAGTTCCATCCCATGGCCCTCCGTCGAGGGCGCTGTCCTCCCAAGTTGAACTGCTCATTCGGATGGAGGTTTTCTTTACAACCCTAAACCTCGTGTTACTGGTGGCACTCGCAGCCATCTACATGCAGCTTTATCGCGACCTTCCGAACAAGTACACAGCAAGCCTGCTTGTGCTAAGCCTCGCGCTGCTCCTATACGCGGGTACGTCAAATCCAGTAGTACACAATGTCTTCGGCTTCCGACCTCGCCCAAACATCGGCGCGTTCGTGTTTCTCCCGGACTTCTTTATCGGACTTGCCATTTTAGTTCTTCTCTATCAGAGCCAGACCTGAGTTCGCATCAATTTTTCAGATCTATGAGAAGGATTTCATAGACTGATTTCGTTCACCGATTAGACGGACTCTCTCGAAGTCGGTGTCACCGGTCGCCTCTGCAGTTCGGGCAGCGGTATGGCGGACGACTGCTCGGACGTCGGGTTGTTTCAAATAAATAATGCTCTTGGGTAAGCGATTGTTGGTGGCGTCATAGCGCTGTTTCAAGGATGATTTTGAGCGCTTCGTCGCCGGGTTTTCGGCGGACGCATTTTCGAAGCAGTAACACTCTGAGACAGGGTGTGAGGATGAACTCGAAAAGAACCAGCTCTACGAGGGTATGCAAGAACTCACGACACAGGGACACGCTGTCTTGTGTGCGCTTGCATATCACCAAGCGCTTGACGAAGTTCCTATCCGTTCTCGTGACCTCTACGACCGGTACATCAAAATTTGCGACCGGCTCGACGCCGATAGCGTCAGCGAACGGCGTGTCCGTGACCATCTATCGGATATGAATATGCTGCAAGCAAATCTTTCGAATTACTGAATCACGCTTTCACCAATAGCTTCGGAAATGGTGGTGTGTAGCTCCGGAAACAGTGGTGTGTTTCGGTATGTCTTCACATGAACTAACGGTGTATTGCAGGACTGGTAGCTCTCTCTTGGACTATGACCACTCGCTCAGGGTCGTATCTCGAGTTTCTGTAATGTGGCTGGATGTCCGTCCGGTCAAATCCAAGTGATGAGAGAACGCTCTCAGCAGTTCGAATGAGTTGTATCTGGTAGTAGTTCGGGTCGTAAAACGCAACATCTTCATGAGCCAGCGTAACCCGATCTCGCGAGGATTTCTCATCGTCGCCAGCTATGTGCTCAATATACTACTTGAATGACATGATTGTTGTATTGGATTAGACAATGTGGCTATTTCTCTAGTGTGTATGCGACACATGTTCTGTGTGGTGCCTAAACACGGTGGATTCGAGACCGTCCATTTATATACTCCCCTCCCATCGGATGTAATGCGAAGGTCGCGCCGGGCAGCGCTCTCGGAACGACACCCCAACGCCACCGTCGTGGTGGCCTGGGTCACTCGCTTAGAACGCGAGGCCACTGAGGCTTTGTGTTCGTGTATGAGGATTCCACCCCTGCGGTCCGCCGTTAAGATGGAATCTGATGTGAGCCCACGGACCCATGCAGTAGTCAACACTGGCGTAGGAACCAGTGTGTTAGCTTCCGACGGAGTGCAACCACTTCCGCCGCTGATGTATATCAGCACATTCCGGTTGATCCTGCCGGAGGCCATTGCTATCGGAGTCCGATTTAGCCATGCTAGTTGCACGAGTTCAGACTCGTAGCATATAGCTCAGTAACACGTGGCCAAACTACCCTACAGACCGCAATAACCTCGGGAAACTGAGGCCAATAGCGGATATAACTCTCATGCTGGAGTGCAGAGAGTTAGAAATGTTCCGGCGCTGTAGGATGTGGCTGCGGCCGATTAGGTAGATGGTGGGGTAACGGCCCACCATGCCGATAATCGGTACAGGTTGTGAGAGCAAGAGCCTGGAGACGGTATCTGAGACAAGATACCGGGCCCTACGGGGCGCAGCAGGCGCGAAACCTTTACACTGCACGACAGTGCGATAGGGGGACTCCGAGTGTGAGGGCATATAGCCCTCGCTTTTCTGAACCGTAAGGTGGTTCAGGAACAAGGACTGGGCAAGACCGGTGCCAGCCGCCGCGGTAATACCGGCAGTCCAAGTGATGGCCGATATTATTGGGCCTAAAGCGTCCGTAGCTTGCTGTGTAAGTCCATTGGGAAATCGACCAGCTCAACTGGTCGGCGTCCGGTGGAAACTACACAGCTTGGGGCCGAGAGACTCAACGGGTACGTCCGGGGTAGGAGTGAAATCCTGTAATCCTGGACGGACCACCAATGGGGAAACCACGTTGAGAGACCGGACCCGACAGTGAGGGACGAAAGCCAGGGTCTCGAACCGGATTAGATACCCGGGTAGTCCTGGCTGTAAACAATGCTCGCTAGGTATGTCACGCGCCATGAGCACGTGATGTGCCGTAGTGAAGACGATAAGCGAGCCGCCTGGGAAGTACGTCCGCAAGGATGAAACTTAAAGGAATTGGCGGGGGAGCACCACAACCGGAGGAGCCTGCGGTTTAATTGGACTCAACGCCGGAAATCTCACCGGTCCCGACAGTAGTAATGACAGTCAGGTTGACGACTTTACTCGACGCTACTGAGAGGAGGTGCATGGCCGCCGTCAGCTCGTACCGTGAGGCGTCCTGTTAAGTCAGGCAACGAGCGAGACCCGCACTTCTAGTTGCCAGCAATACCCTTGAGGTAGTTGGGTACACTAGGAGGACTGCCGCTGCTAAAGCGGAGGAAGGAACGGGCAACGGTAGGTCAGTATGCCCCGAATGGACCGGGCAACACGCGGGCTACAATGGCTCTGACAGTGGGATGCGACGCCGAGAGGCGAAGCTAATCTCCAAACGGAGTCGTAGTTCGGATTGCGGGCTGAAACCCGCCCGCATGAAGCTGGATTCGGTAGTAATCGCGTGTCAGAAGCGCGCGGTGAATACGTCCCTGCTCCTTGCACACACCGCCCGTCAAAGCACCCGAGTGGGGTCCGGATGAGGCCGTCATGCGACGGTCGAATCTGGGCTCCGCAAGGGGGCTTAAGTCGTAACAAGGTAGCCGTAGAGGAATCTGCGGCTGGATCACCTCCTACTGACCGGGATCAGGGCCTTGCCCTGACCCACCTACATTGACTGGTGACCACAAGTCACCGCGAGTCGGCAAGCGCCGACTACTGCATGGGCCCGCTGGGCTCACAAGACCTATCCGAGGCGGATATCCCCTCACGGGGATGTCGGGTGCAACTCCCGACGGGTCCGTACTCCGTATCGCTTCGAAATCCGTCCCCTTAAGTGTGGGACGGCGTTCGACTGTGATACGACGACAGATGCACCAGGTCGGGTGAAACCGCGCCTGGGAAGGGTCGATTCGCCCACCATCTCCACCTTGGGGGCGAATATGAAACCGTGTGTACGTGCGATCCAGGCGTCCACTGGACTCGTTCAGTTGAACGAGTCACAACGACGTTGGCTACTATGCCAGCTGGTGGATTGCTCGGCTCAGGCGCTGATGAAGGACGTGCCAAGCTGCGATAAGCTGTGGGGAGCCGCACGGAGGCGAAGAACCACAGATTTCCGAATGAGAATCTCTCTAACAATTGCTTCGCGCAATGAGGAACCCCGAGAACTGAAACATCTCAGTATCGGGAGGAAAAGAAAACGCAACGTGATGTCGTTAGTAACCGCGAGTGAACGCGATACAGCCCAAACCGAAGCCCTCACGGGCAATGTGGTGTCCGGGCTACCTCTCATCAGCCGACCGTCTCGACGAAGTCTCTTGGAACAGAGCGTGATACAGGGTGACAACCCCGTACTCGAGACCAGTACGCTGTGCGGTAGTGCCAGAGTAGCGGGGGTTGGATATCCCTCGCGAATAACGCAGGCATCGACTGCGAAGGCTAAACACAACCTGAGACCGATAGTGAACAAGTAGTGTGAACGAACGCTGCAAAGTACCCTCAGAAGGGAGGCGAAATAGAGCATGAAATCAGTTGGCGATCGAGCGACAGGGCATACAAGGTCCCATGACGAATGACCGAGACGCGAGTCTCCAGTAAGACTCACGGGAAGCCGATGTTCTGTCGTACGTTTTGAAAAACGAGCCAGGGAGTGTGTCTGTATGGCAAGTCTAACCGGAGTATCCGGGGAGGCACAGGGAAACCGACATGGCCGCAGGGCTTTGCCCGAGGGCCGCCGTGTTCAAGCGCGGGGAGCCATGTGGACACGACCCGAATCCGGACGATCTACGCATGGACAAGATGAAGCGTGCCGAAAGGCACGTGGAAGTCTGTTAGAGTTGGTGTCCTACAATACCCTCTCGTGATCTATGTGTAGGGGTGAAAGGCCCATCGAGTCCGGCAACAGCTGGTTCCAATCGAAACATGTCGAAGCATGACCTCCGCCGAGGTAGTCTGTGGGGTAGAGCGACCGATTGGTGTGTCCGCCTCCGAGAGGAGTCGGCACACCTGTCAAACTCCAAACCTACAGACGCTGTTTGACGCGGGGATTCCGGTGCGCGGGGTAAGCCTGTGTACCAGGAGGGGAACAACCCAGAGATAGGTTAAGGTCCCCAAGTGTGGATTAAGTGTAATCCTCTGAAGGTGGTCTCGAGCCCTAGACAGCCGGGAGGTGAGCTTAGAAGCAGCTACCCTCTAAGAAAAGCGTAACAGCTTACCGGCCGAGGTTTGAGGCGCCCAAAATGATCGGGACTCAAATCCACCACCGAGACCTGTCCGCACCCGTTACAGGGTGATCGAGTAGATTGGCGCTCTAATTGGGTGGAAGCAGGGGCGAGAGCTCCTGTGGACCGATTAGTGACGAAAATCCTGGCCATAGTAGCAGCGATAGTCGGGTGAGAACCCCGACGGCCTAATGGATAAGGGTTCCTCAGCACTGCTGATCAGCTGAGG
Source organism: Haloarcula sp. KBTZ06 (assembly GCF_048595605.1). Classification (NCBI taxonomy): domain Archaea; kingdom Methanobacteriati; phylum Methanobacteriota; class Halobacteria; order Halobacteriales; family Haloarculaceae; genus Haloarcula; species Haloarcula sp. KBTZ06. The sequence continues at coordinate 67,960 of NZ_CP184340.1, read as the reverse complement.
GTTAGCCGGTCCTAAGTCTCACCGCAACTCGACTGAGACGAAATGGGAAACGGGTTAATATTCCCGTGCCATCATGCAGTGAAAGTTGACGCCCTGGGGTCGATCACGCCGGGCATTCGCCCGGTCGAACCGTCCAACTCCGTGGAAGCCGTAATGGCAGGAAGCGGACGAACGGCGGTATAGGGAAACGTGATTCAACCTGGGGCCCATGAAAAGACGAGCATGATGTCCGTACCGAGAACCGACACAGGTGTCCATGGCGGCGAAAGCCAAGGCCTGTCGGGAGCAACCAACGTTAGGGAATTCGGCAAGTTAGTCCCGTACCTTCGGAAGAAGGGATGCCTGCTCCGGAACGGAGCAGGTCGCAGTGACTCGGAAGCTCGGACTGTCTAGTAACAACACAGGTGACTGCAAATCCGCAAGGACTCGTACAGTCACTGAATCCTGCCCAGTGCAGGTATCTGAACACCTCGTACAAGAGGACGAAGGACCTGTCAACGGCGGGGGTAACTATGACCCTCTTAAGGTAGCGTAGTACCTTGCCGCATCAGTAGCGGCTTGCATGAATGGATTAACCAGAGCTTCACTGTCCCAACGTTGGGCCCGGTGAACTGTACATTCCAGTGCGGAGTCTGGAGACACCCAGGGGGAAGCGAAGACCCTATGGAGCTTTACTGCAGGCTGTCGCTGAGACGTGGTCGCCGATGTGCAGCATAGGTAGGAGACGTTACACAGGTACCTGCGCTAGCAGGCCACCGAGTCAACAGTGAAATACTACCCGTCGGTGACTGCGACTCTCACTCCGGGAGGAGGACACCGATAGCCGGGCAGTTTGACTGGGGCGGTACGCGCTCGAAAAGATATCGAGCGCGCCCTATGGCTATCTCAGCCGGGACAGAGACCCGGCGAAGAGTGCAAGAGCAAAAGATAGCTTGACAGTGTTCTTCCCAACGAGGAACGCTGACGCGAAAGCGTGGTCTAGCGAACCAATTAGCCTGCTTGATGCGGGCAATTGATGACAGAAAAGCTACCCTAGGGATAACAGAGTCGTCACTCGCAAGAGCACATATCGACCGAGTGGCTTGCTACCTCGATGTCGGTTCCCTCCATCCTGCCCGTGCAGAAGCGGGCAAGGGTGAGGTTGTTCGCCTATTAAAGGAGGTCGTGAGCTGGGTTTAGACCGTCGTGAGACAGGTCGGCTGCTATCTACTGGGTGTGTTATGGTGTCTGACAAGAACGACCGTATAGTACGAGAGGAACTACGGTTGGTGGCCACTGGTGTACCGGTTGTTCGAGAGAGCACGTGCCGGGTAGCCACGCCACACGGGGTAAGAGCTGAACGCATCTAAGCTCGAAACCCACTTGGAAAAGAGACACCGCAGAGGTCCCGCGTAGAAGACGCGGTCGATAGACTCGGGGTGTGCGCGTCGAGGTAACGAGACGTTAAGCCCACGAGCACTAACAGACCAAAGCCATCATTCATACGCACTGTGACTCATTCACCGACGAATTATCTCGTCGCTGAACGAGTCCAGGCGCAAACTGGATCGCACGTAATCACACGGTGGAGTTAATCGAGACTGGTACTATCGCGGTTCGATTCCGTGACTCGACGTTAGGCGGCCACAGCGGTGGGGTTGCCTCCCGTACCCATCCCGAACACGGAAGATAAGCCCACCAGCGTTCCGGGGAGTACTGGAGTGCGCGAGCCTCTGGGAAACGCGGTTCGCCGCCACCATTCATACTTACATAGCCCACTCAGGAGAGACATCTCTCCCCGGTGGGCCTTCCGTATTTCTAAGCAACTGACCCACTCAGTGAACAGATAGCTTTCGCACTCTGTGAGTCGTCTGTGGCACGCTGGTAATTATCCAACTATCAGTGACTGGCTCACTGGTTGGCATCGTCCTACCCGTTATTACTCAATACATGAATTATGAATTGTATGTCGAAAGCCGCCGGGGACCCAGAACGGGCTATCAATGGTCTGCTGTCGATTGCACAACTGCTGGAAGAGCCACGCTTGGCCCGGCTCTACACGTTCGTCCTTCGTGAGGGTGAAGTGATTATCGACGATATCGTCGCTGTGTTAGAGATCCCCCGCACGACAGCGTACTCGGATATGGGGACGCTCGTCGACCTCGGTGTCGTGACCCGAGATGAAGCGCAGAAGACGCACACGTACTCTACTGTCCCGATTACGCTCACTGCAGATTTGGACGGTGACGAGTATACCGTCACTCCCACTCTCATCGAGGCTGTCGGTCGCTCACCACACGACCAAGACCTCAACCTCCTCTTGGAGAGATATGGGCTCGGCAAACTCGCGGCTGCGCTTACGTATGCCATTCCCTATACCAACGACGAGATGTCTGAACGAGTCGCAGCTCGAGAGCTTGATCTACAGCAGGCCCTCGCTATTGCGGTCTTGCATGCGCTTCAGGATGTGGTTCAACACATGGAAGCCGTTGATCCATACTTCGAGGATATTCGGAACGCTCGTGACCAACTACCATCAGCGGAGGACTAACGAGCCACTATCAGTACGCCATTCGACCCACTTCAGGGGTCGGTAGCGTGGGTCGCAGATACCGGATTTTTCATCGCCTGTGGTCGTCAGCAGGATAGTAATGTTGCTCGGGGACTGCGTCGGGTGTTTCCGTTTGGACGGTGGTATCGGGGATGCTAGATCAAGGAACTGCCTACAGTGATCACGTTGCGTGGCATTACGCGAAGTGTTGCGCCGGAACCAACCGACAACCGGTAGGTATCAGGAATCAACGGCGCTGCAAGCGTTGTCAACTACGTCTTCGCTGGGAGTACCTATGTGGGGCTCGACTGCGACGACACTATTTCACCTGCCGACAGGCACCCTAACAACTCAGCGGAACTTCGTCGCAATTCATATAATGTATGCAGAGTTAGGATCTAGTAAGCCATGTCTCGAACCACTGCCACCATTCCGGATGATCTAACGGACCTCATGGAGGGGGCGGTCAAAGCGGGCATCTTCGAAAATAAGAGCGACGCGATCCGCCATGTACTCCGTGAATACTTCGAAGAACACGAGAATGCACGGGTTGCGGCTGCTGTCTCATTGTATGAAGAGGAACGAATTACGCTTGGGACTGCTGCTCGGCTTGCTGGGTTTAACCGCTTCGAGATGCGAGACATCCTGCGTGAGGAGGGTGTTGAACTTCGATTTGGACCGGAGGATATGGATGCCGCACGCGATGAAATAGACGTGGCTCGGAATCTCGAATGACAGGTGTGCCTGCTAATGCGACGGTTCTCAATACAACTGTTCTCTCGAACTTCGCGCAGGTGGATCATATCGAACTCATAGCGGACCTGCTACGACTCGTCACGGTTCCTGCTGTCCAGATGGAACTCACTGAAGGTGTTGAAACCCATCGCTATCTCGAACGTGCAGTAACTGCGCTTGAAGAAGAAATTCCCGTCATTGAGGCATCAGCGGAGGCGCACCAAATCGAGCAGTCCCTCTTGGAAATGCTTGATCCGGGTGAGGCTCAAGCACTGGCAGTTGCAGACGACACTGATGGAACGATCGTCACTGATGATGGTGATGCATGTGCGACTGCGAATCAACGGGGCATCGAACTAACTGGTTCGATTGGGCTGCTTGCCCGTTCTGTTGAGGATGATCGAATTACAGCAACGACTGCAGACACGCACCTTAAACGCTGGATTGATGAGGCTGGGTTCCACTCACCTGCTCGGGATTTCGATGCGTTCCTTGACGACTAGCGCCAGTATCGGCGTGAAGCCCTGATCTTGGGGGCAGCTGAGGGGTAGTCGCTATCGACATCTCTCATATTTCGATACTCATATCGACTCGATGTCTGCGATGTGTCTGACGAAGAATTAAGTTAGAACATCCAGATTATCTGGATAATCTGGTGAGTAAAGATATGCCACATGACATAGATAATCTAGATAATCCAGATAGTACCAATATTCCAGATGATCTACCGCCGACACGGATTGCCATTTCGAATCAAAAGGGCGGCGTCGCAAAAACAACCGATGCAACATCCTCCGTGAGCACGGTGTTGAACTTCGCCTCGGGCTCGTTAACGAAGACGACGCAGCCTACGAGGTAGAGGCAGCACGCGAACTCGAATTTGATGATGAGGACTCGTCTGATGAGGAGCCCCGTGCTAAATGACAGGTAACGATCTCCCAGCGAACCCGAGCGTCTTGAACACGACTGTCCTCTCGAATTTTGCGTACATCGATCAGCTGTGGATAGTTGCTGACCTTTCTGGAATCTGTACGGTACCAGTCGTTCGTGAGGAGCTTGAACACGGCGTTGCTAACACCCATATCTTCAGGAAGCACTCGATACGCTTGATGACGAAATCCCAGTTGCGGCGATTTCGGATACTGTCGCAAACAGAGAAGCCGTTGTTGGGGGCATCTCGATCCTGGGGAGCACAGGCGTTCGCTCTCGCCGACGCACACGACGGTTGACTGCTGACAGACGACGGAGATGCCCGGTCGTTTGCGAAAGACCAGGGCGTGACCGTTGTGGGGGTCGGTTGGCGTTCTGTTGGCTACAATCGATGCTGGGAGGATTGACGAAGCCACTGCTGACGAGTGGCTGTCGAAGTGGATCGATGAGATCGACTACTACGTCCCGTATCGAACGATCTCGGAGTATCGATGACGGGCTTGTTCGGAGTTCAAAACGCCTGAGTAAACAGCCTCGGGCGCGGTAGCCCGAGGCTTTTGTTGGTTCCCTCAGCCGTGCGCTAGCACTCCCTGCTCGGCAAGCGAGCGGGATGAGGTTGGGCGGCTTACGCGCCCCGACCCAGACAGACGCACCAACCTGACTTGTGGTTGGGTTTTGTGAGTCCGGTAATTCGTATCAGTATCGTCGATCACCGGACCTTCTACAAGACACTCCAAGCGCAGTAGCTGTCTCTCCAGCACTGACGAATGCCGCCAAGAGCGACCCCTAAACAAGCGGTCTTTCGAACTGTCCCATAGACTCCTCATCAAGACTGGCCAGTGTGCGATTCGACGCCCTGGTACGACCGTTCTCACTCGACGGGTTGTAATCAGATATCCGGACTGTCTTGGAAACGTAGTTCAAACATGACGCTCATAACACAGTGACCCATGTTTCTCTGTGCGCTCGCGTTGGCCCATTTCAGATTTGAAGGTCAGAACTGCTACAGAGGGTCGATCTGCTACGAGATACAGACGCTCTTTCGGGCAATCGTTCTGAAGGCATGTCGCGATGAGATTACGAAACCATACTCCTCGCGTATATAGAGCGTCGTCCGGAACTGTGTGTTGATCTGGGTTTCGAGACCAACAGGAAGTGGTGCGTGAGACGTGATTCGAAGCAGTTCAGGCTCGTTGTTCCGTCTGAATATCTGTATTACTTCCATTAGCTCTGGTGAATTGCAAGACTGCAACGACTTGGTCCGTCACAACTAGAGAGTTGAAGCGGGAACGGCGGATGCTTCATGTCTAAAATATCCCGCTACACTGGAAAGGTAGTGACGTTGGCTAAAAGTGCTGTTGGTGGTCGAGGCGAATCCGCCGCCCCACAGGGTGGCGGCGGATTCGCCGACTACGCCGTCGTTTCGCTGCATTGTCTGCGGATTTACTTAGAGAAGTCTATCGCGAAGCGCTTGCTCTTCTGAGCGAGATGCCACAAATACTGGCGGAGATCGGCCTTCAGAAGGCCGATCCCCCTGATCACTTGACGCTAGTGAAGGTGTTTAACAGGATCAAGACGGCGGTCTGGCGAGTGATGCTGCGCCTGTCGGCGCAGCTCCACGAGCTATCTGGTCATGCAGCGATTGATGCGACGTTTTTCGACCGCGAAAACGCCAGCAAACACTACTGACGACAGACGAATTATCGTGTTCAAACGCTCAAAACCACCGCACTCGTCGATTCTGAGTCACAAGCTATTCTCGATGTTCACTGTACAACTGAGAAACGTCACGACACGCAGATCGGCTGGCAACTCGCCCGTCGCAACGCAGGCGAGTTGCACAGCTTCGCCGCAGACAAAGGCTACGACTGGCAACGGTTACGTGATAAACTCCGGGAAGAGGACGTAAGACCGCTGATCAAGTATCGGGAGTTCCGTCCCATCGATCCGCGCGTTATGCGCGTGATCGATGGGACTCTCTACGGCCAGAGAGTGTTGTCTGAGACCGTTTTCTCGGTGATCAAGCGCACGCTCGGTGACGCCGTGCGTGCGCGAAGCTGGTACCGTGTGCTTCGTGAAATCACCCTGACGTGTGCCGTCTACAACATCAACCGTGCTGTGAGCTAGGGAAATCCAACGCCGTATGGCGATTCACCACGGCAGTTAAGACAAAAACGGATGAGCTAGGCGAATAGATCCTGAATCGCTTCCGTGGAAACAATCGTACCGCAATTGGAATACAAAATGTCGAAGATAAAGTAGGGAGATCTCGACAGAGTATTGAGAATCGACTAGCTATCGCCCGGGAGTAAATCTTCGAGGAACCGGAAGCCGTTCACGAACGTCACCGAGTCACCGTATCCCTCACTGGTGAGCACAGTTTCAGCCCCTTCGCCGGCGGCGATATCGGTTGTATAGATGTACACTTGGCGTACTGTCCCCGAACTGAGATGCTGAGCAGCTAGGGCCGCAAGCGCGGCGTCGGCTCGCTCGACCTCGTCTGCGGGTCGGTCATCGGCGCTCGCAATGTATCTCTGGACGCCATCCATCGCCCTCGAGACGATGGGTTTGGAAAAATCAAGTGGCGCTGCGACATCAGCCCACTCCTCGTTGATCGCAGCATCGACAGGTGGCGCTTCAACGTCGGAGTCGTCGACTGTTAGCTCCTCGTACACTCGCTCTGGAAGGACGAAGGTGATGTCGTTCTGGCGGGCAAATCGACGGACGGCCTTGTACCGCCTGTTCGACAGCTGCCCCATCGCGACGAACAGGCCGGTGTCGACGATATGGAGGCTGCTCACATGTCATCAGCCGCGTCGCTGTCGTCGCTGTCCAACTCGTCAAGCGACGCGCCCGACGCTTCGATGTCGTAGTGCTCGTGGACGACGGGCCGGAGCGCCTGCAGGATCATCTCCGCAGCTAGCGGCGAGACATCGAGATCCTCAGCCATCAGCCGGTGGGTCGTTTCCCCACGTTCGCGGGCGACCGCGTAGGTGAGCGCCGTTGCGAGGCCGGCGACGCTGTGGCGGTCGATGTAGGTGTCGATGTCATCGTTGGACTCACGGCGACCGACCGCGTCAATGAGCGCTGGCGTGATCGTGTACTCGCGGTCGCCCGCGACTGTTGTCACAGTCAGATTGATCTCGCGGGCTGCATATCGACGGGGCTGCTCGTCGTGAGTGACCTCAACGACGTCGGCGTCAACGAGCCGGTTAACGTAGCTGTAGGCAGTTCCCTGCGCGAGGCTGAGTTCGTGCATTACGTCTTGGACAGTCGCCTCGTCTTTGCGAGCGAGGTATGCGTACAGCTGTGCCAGTTGAGGCTCTTCGAGGAGATCCGCGACCGAGAGGAAGTCGCGGACAATGTCGCCGTCGGTTTGGTCTGAGGTGCGTGACATAGTGTACGTTAATTACAGTTTACAGAGAAACAGTAAAGAGTGTTCTGGTCACTATCACGGTATCGCGATAAGCTTCTCTTTGAGGTAGTGCATCCAGTAGCTGGTCCACTGGGACTCTCTTGATCGACGGTCGACCAACTATGAGTAAAAACGATTCCAGTCTCTGCTTCCAGCTGCAGGCCGGGATCGCGCCCGCTACCGCAGGCACGATGGACCGCCGCGAGGCGCGCGATAGCGCCGAGCGCAGCGCCCCGTCGTCCTCGTGAGCGGGAGCGAACGAGGGCTTGACAGACGACCAGCGGGAGTCTGTCGGTGGCGTCGCGCGCTGTCGCGACCCACCAGCCACCCACCCTTAGTTCCTCCCGGGCCGGCTGGCCCACGCTCACGCACACACCAGGACACCAGCTCTCTCACAGCCGCCACCAGACTGACCCACGTTGACGCGCTGATGCGGTGGCGTGCCAGTCCGTGCGCGCGGTTGTCTCGCCGCCGTCCGCTGTGCCGGAGACGGCGGCGAGGCTGCGTGCGCGAGCACCGTCGCACCGCCCGAGGAAGCCCCCCGCTCGATGGGTGACGCCCTCGCTACCGGGCGTTAGTCTGCGGAGTGGACCATGCCCTGATGGGTGGCGGCTCCATGCTCAGTGTCGAACAGGTCCGAACACCCGGACTCGGGACAGCGGGCCTTCCCGAGCGTCACGGCGACCGCGCGGTCAGAATCCCGCTCGTTGGCCCACTGATGGGTGTCTGACTCGGCTTCCCATGACGCCGCCGTTCGACTATCGCCGGACGAACCGAACGAACCGCCCCCGTGTCCGGTAGGCGCGGGACCGTCGCCGCGCTCGATGACACACATGAGCGTGTCGCTCGTGACCGCCACCGTCTTGATACCGTTGTAGTCGTCGGGCTTGCCCCCGGAAATCCGAACTCTGTCGCCCTCGCGGAGCGTGCGAACCATCTCGCCGCCGTGCATGGACTTGCCCCAGACCGTGACCTTCGCGCTCGTTCCCTCGTCGTCCTCGATGTAGAGGACTTGGTACTGGTTCCGCGCGTCTGGCTCCGCGATGATGTGGGTCACTTCGCCCTCGACCGTACACTCGTAACCGTAGGGACTCACCTCGGCGATGGGCGTGGGGACTTGCAGTTCGTTCTGGGCCTCGTCCAAGACGGTAAAGGAAGCGTCGTACAGGCTGTTACAGTCGCCCATCTGCCCGGACACAAGGGCCGCGAGTCGGCGGCTTGCTGGTTGACTCGCGCCAGCGTGTCGCGGTCCATCCACTGCCGAGGGTCAGCCGGGGAACGGAACCCGTCAGCGCGTTCGGTTTCCGCGTCGGTGAGCTGGCGAGCCGACGCCTCGCGGTCGGCACCGTCGACGTGAGCGCGTGCGACCTCGGAGTGGCGGGCTTGCTCGGCTTCGCGTCCGTGACGTTCCTCCTGCTGTTCCAGCGTTTCGCCAAACCGCCGGTCCGGACCAACCTCGGTCGAGCGCGTCCAGTCGTATGCCTCCTCCTGCCGAGCGTAGAAGTTGCCACGGCTATCGCTACCCCGATTCATCCTGAAATCGAGTTCGTCGCCGTTCTCCGTCTCTGCGACCGCCTCTAGAAGCTGTTCGGGGCCACCCTCGACGTGGGCCGAAAGGGAAACCGTCTTGTTGCTTGCCGATGCTTTCTTACCGCTGGAATTGCTAGCGTACATTGTCTTTCGTGTTCCAACGGAAAGACACTTGTCGGGTGCTCTAACACCCGATTTCTGCGGCGTGAAACTGCCCTGCCAGCGCCGCGTGCGTCGTGTCTTTCCGTACTTAATGGCATGGGTGCCGAATACTTAAAGGTAACGGACCATTTGGATTGTTTCAAGTGCAATCTTCGGGCGTCTGAGTGGTTTCTAAGTGGCGTCTTGTGTTTCGCGTTTCGAGGGAGAATAGTATATAAAACCGTAGGTGGTTGACACCCCGGCAGGCGGCCCCATCGTGTGCGGTTGCGGTGAGCCAGCATCCCGCGCGGCCGGCGCTCCCTCGCCGGAACGAGGACGCTCCTTGCAGTCGCTGTGTTCCGGGCTGCTCACTTCGTTGCGCTGCCGGGCTTTCACCCATCCGGCACTCGCTTGGCCGCGCGGGTTCCTCAGCCGGATCGCGCGCGACTCCGACGCGTGCGTTCGATTCAGCTGTGCTGTGCCGTAGCAGTCGGGTGGGACTGAAAGGGGCACGCCGCTGGCGCTTGCCGTGGTCGCGTCAGCGGCCCCTATCCGAACGGAGTGAGGATATGTCGCTGAGCGACCGCCAGCGGCGTGGGGCTTTCAAGATGTGCTGGTCCGACACCGAGTCCGCCGTCGCGATGTCGCTCGGAGTAGTACCGTCGAAGCCAGCAGTCCCGTCGCAGTCAGTGTCAGTAGTCCCGCCAGCAGTCCCACGAGTCCTGCCATCCGAACCGCCGCCTCCCTCGACACCGTCACGAGTGCCACAGGACTCGACTCCAGGGCCAGCAACACCAGAATCCCCTGCCGGCCACACACGAGACACACGCCACTCCTACCCTCTCCGCCGGCCATCGGTCCACGCACCGGCTCCGCCAAGAGCGAGCGTGCCGCCCAGCGGCGGCTGCCCGGCGGTCAGACGACACACCAGCCAACCACCTGTATCTGCCCGGCCGTCAGTCCCACGCTGAGAGGGACCGACTGCCAGCGCGAGTGCAGTCGTGTCCCTCTCGTCTCCAACCACGCGCGACCCCGACGTGCGCGTCGTCACTCCCCGGAAACGCAGACCAGCGATTCTACATAACTCGCTGGTGGCCCTCCGTACACGTCACGACAGTCTCGGTGCGCGGGTCACGAGCGCGTGGGTCTGCCTCGACGTCGACAGTCTCGGTCTTGACGATGTCTGCGTCACACTCCTCTCTCGGGCATGAATCAGGAGTCTCCGACATTCGTGTTCCTCACCCGCCAGGAACACACAAAATCGGGTTCGACGAAAACTGACTGCCGCAGCTCTCCCTCAGAAGTGGACGTCGGCGGGGACGATCCAGAGGTTATCACTCTCGTCCAGAAGCCGGTCAAGCTGCGTCCGATCGCGAATCCCACATCCGTGTTCCTCATACAGTGCAATCTCTGGACCCTTGGCGGCTCCGACTCTCTGGAACGCACATCGAGTGAGGTCTTTGTCGCGCATAATCTCCTCGTCTGAGAGCTCGTCGAGGGCGTCTTTGACCGTCTGGAGATTACGCTCGAACGCTGACTTCGTTGTCTCCCAGCCATCGCCAAGGAGTTCTTGGCCGACCTCGGAGTCGACCGGAGCCGCGGTCGGACGCTCGCCCCACCGGGATTTGCTTGCGACGGTGGAACTCTCGTCGAACGTGACGTAGTAGTCGAACACTGCGTTTGAGTGCCTGTCGACGCCGACCAGGTTGTCGAAAACGCCTTTGCCAGCGGCGAGTGCTGCGTCTGCTGTCGATGCCTCAACGAGCGCGTAGATGAGCATATGCATTGGTAGACCGTGACCTGCCGGCGCTCCACGCACTGCAGTCAGTGCGACGCCGGCACCCTCGTCGGCGCACACAAAACTCGGACCACTGGGTCTGGTCTTGCTATCGACCACAGACCTCTACGATGGTTCCACTTACACGAGACGAGCGAGGGACTGCTTGATGCGAAGCCTTGGACTGCGTGGTGCGACGACTTCAATCTCGACGACACAAGAACACAGTAGCAACAGCTCGCCACACGCGGGGCATTCCTCGTAGTCGCAGAACCGATGATGTATCTCGCCGTGCTCGACACCACACGCAGGACACGACTGGTCACGCCACCGTTCGAGGTCGACGGTAACGGCCCGTTCGTTTGTCTGGAGGACTTGCAGCTTGTACGTGAGATACTGGCTGCCCTCGCCCCACGGGATCGGGTCATGGGCTTGCCCGTCGACGTAGTACCGCTTGTCGACACACGCCGACGCTGACCGTGGCCGCCGGCAGTCGGGACAACACATCTATCTCTCACCCCGTGGACGCCCCGCAAAAACCTCGCCACTCGTCTGTGATTGTCGGTGCTGGGAACGAATGTCTGGGCGGTTGTCGGATTCGGTGCTTGGAGACTGTTCGTCGACGGACTGCTGTTCGGTGCTCATGTTCGGGCAACCCCTCACCCCATCGGGGGGACACAAAATTGTGGAAAATATCATCACTAGACTGCACGGTCAAATTGTAGCCCTTACATGGACGTACCAGCGAAAGAAGGCGCAAAAACCCTCTCGACTATTCTGTTTCGAGCAGTCATTGACCACAGCAAACCAATGACGGTATCGAACTCGCATTCATATCATAGCTCGCTGAAGGGCGGTAAATACACGAAATGAAACTAGCTGAATACTATATGATTTTATTCTAATACCCACACATAATCAAGTGATGAACTTCTAGATAGTTTCAAGTTTACCCCATCTATATATCTACTTGTTAATGCAGCGACGAAGTTTGCTTACAACAGTTTCTGCTGGTGCAGCATCTGTACTGGCAGGTTGCACTGGAATTCTTTCCAGAGAGGATACGACCCCCGCCTCTGAATCGTCCTCCACGCCTACCTCCACTCCCAAACCACAACCAACGGTTACGTGGTCCGAAGACTGGGTGAGCGGCACTAAGTATCGAGTAGATGCGACTGTCCAGCTAAATGGGGCTGAAAAAGTACTTGTTAAAGAGGGAACCACCTCAGGAGAGACTATCGCCACGATCTCCGCAAGTGGAACTCACACGGTTATCGGCCCAGACACAAATGAGGGTCCAATCGAGATGGGGCGCATACTCTTTCTCGTACGGCCAACTGAGTCGGAACTCGAGGGCATGGACACAGTCGACACCGTTGGGAGCTTCTCTGTTGGCAGCCAGGAACAACCAACGTTCCCGCTCCACTTACGTGGACTTCGCGGAAGCACTGATCCGAACCTCGAAACGAGTGGGACACTCTCTCGAACGTTCAAGAGTCAGTCAGGTGCTGGCCCAACAGCGCTCTCGCTTGAGATTCCAGAGGTTCTCTACCAGTACTACAAAAACCGGGATCGAACTCGCAAATATGGTGCCTACGTCTCCGACACCTACGATGATCAGTACATCAAGGGAATAGTGAGCGAGTTTGAGCGCTACGGGAAAGAGAATGGCCTGAGCGATCCCGGCATCATCAACCACATGATGGCGTTCGTTCAGAATCTGGAATACACCACAGACAAAGTTTCTGCCGGCTACAACGAGTATCCGAAATATCCAGTCGAGACGTTAGTGGATAAGGAAGGTGACTGTGAAGATACCTGCATTCTTCTAGCTTCGATGCTTGAACAATTTGGATACGGGTCAAAACTTCTGGTCTTCCGTGACAAGCAACACATGGCGCTCGGTATTGCTGGCGCTGAAAACATCCCCGGGACATACTTCGAGAAAGACGGCCAGCGGTACTACTACGTTGAGACTACAGCTTCAGGATGGGAAATCGGACAGCTGCCACCGGATATGGACGGTGGAACACCCGAGTTCCGACCAATAAACGACAGCGGTGTACTGGTATGCTCGTATGCCGTTAATACGCCTGCCTCTGGTGGTGCAGCTGTTGAAGTGAGTATAAAAAATGTCGGCGATGGGGCCGGCACTGCTCAGGCGACGGTTGGCTTCCAGAACCCAAACGACGAGTTGATCGCATCCAAGCAGAGTCAGCCGGTACAGCTTGGTCCGCAACAAGAGCACACTACCACTCTAAACCTATTACCCCCAGATGACCAGCAATTACGCGCGAAAGTGCAAGTATCTCTGGATGGTACTGTGCAAGATACACTGGTGAGTGACTGGCGAACTCCGCAGGCCTAAGCATTCCTCTACATTGAGGCACACTGTGTTAGTCGGACAGGCTGGGCTGTGAGTGTGGATTTACTCATTTCACGGAATAGAGAGGAGAGGCAAGGGTCGAAGACTAAACAGTTCGTTGGGTCACGGCTAACCAACACAGAGCAATAAATGCCGCAGTTGTTGGTTATCTAACTATACCAAGACAAACTGGTTTGCTGAGCGCGGGCCATAGGGCGTTTCCCGACGATGTCCTTGTCATCAGATGAGATGCTTGATAGACTCGCCATCTCGGGCTAACTCGGACTGCTCAGGTGAGACGTCCGTATCACGTCTAGTGAACGATTCCGGTGAGACGGCCTGTTGCATTGCGTTGAGCTTTGACCGAAGTTGGCCGCTCGTCGAGCGGACCAGCTCATCATCAGGCCAGAAATGTACTTCGAGCCCGTCGAAGCGCGTTGCGACTTGGTGGACTGCGTTCAACTGATTAAGGGCGTGTTCGACCCAGTACTGGTGTCCTGCATCCGCTGGAGTTTCTTGACAACGTCGTCATAGCCGGCTTGCCCGGCGGCGGTGAGACACTGCTGGAAATTCGCGCCACTGGGATTGATTGGTTCGTGGAAGACGACGCTCTCACCGAGCGCTCTGAAGTAGCTGAGCAGCCTGTGAAAGTCATCTTCGCCCATCGGCGGGTATGTTCGACATCGAGATGAACACCGACACACCGGCCTTCTGCACCTCGTCTACCGCTTGCCAGCGAGTTATCGGTGGCGTAGCTACCGCTATCGCTCTAATAAGTAGACTCTGTGGATATGTGAAACGCTTGTCCCCATTTTATCCCATTGGGGATAGTTTGATGCAGGGATGCGAATTTACCAGTTCGACGATGTTGATTCTCCTCAAAATACTACTGAGGCTAAATCGGACCCAATTATTCCTGCTGGTGAAGAGGACGGAGAAGGGGAAGCGGAGTTAGAGAGGTGGCTGAACGAAACCCCAGAGGCGATTCTTGATGAGCCCATTCTCTTATTCGCCCGGCAACCAAGCCTGTCTACAGGGATTCCCGATCTGCTGGGACTGGACCGGTATGGGAATGTAGTTGTCGTCGAACTCAAGCGTGGAGACTCTGGTTCTGGATCGGCCTCTGAGGCGAGTATCATAAGCCAACCTCAGCTCTACGCACAATCCCTTGACCGGTACGACTACAACGATCTCGATAACCTCTACTCCGAGTATCGGGGCAAAGAGTGGTCAGTACAGGACGTTGTGGGCGAGCACAGTTCCCTGTTGACTGCGTTTAATGCCTTTTTTGAGACTGATGCCAAACCCTGGGAACTGAACCAAACGCAGCGACTTGTTATCGTCGCAGAATCGATTACGGGTCAAACGCGCGACTCTGCCCGGTGGCTTCGGGATCGAGGTCTTGACATACAGTGTGTGGAGGTGCAACGGTTCCAGTTCCCGTCTGGCAGGAGCGGCTTCGGAGCGGTCACTGTCATTGATTACGACGAATCACGTTCACAGCTATCTGCGCCATCAAAACCGGGTGACCGGGTATTCACCACAAATGTGTTCACGAGGGCGTTCCCAGACATCCAAGGCTTACTCTCTGTTCAGAGCATTGATCCAGTCCTTGGTAACCTCTCGACGAATTACCCATATCTTGAAACAAGGGCTGAGACTCACCCGGACTCGATCCGGTATGCATTGCGTGTGAACCCATACGATGATCAAGAGATCAAGGTCGCAATTGATTCATCCGGAAATGATAGTGGGGCCGTTGAGAGTCTCCGAAAGCACAGTAGCAAGTTCGAGTGTCGTGGATTCACGGTGAGTTCTAGAACCTCAATGCGGATTATTGTTGACACTTGGGACATTGAGTGCATCAAGGACCTCCGTGACGATGCGTTCATACATCGCGTTGCAGAACGCTACGCTGAACTGGTCAAGATAGGACATCAGGTACTCTCAACATAATAGATTGTACTTCGTAGCGGGTGTCACCGATGAAGTCGGTTAGCTCACCAGATAACAGAACTGGGCCCAGTTCTACTGTAACGAAATAACTGGCAATCTACTGGACGAGAAAACACATTTACTATCGGACATCATTGGAGTGAGCGATGCCCTTCATTGCGGTTGACCCTGTTGACAACCGGCCTCGTATTCCAGTCGGTGTTGGTGATGATGAGAAAGTCCAGTGCCCTGTCTGTGATGACGTCCTCCGGGTTCGAGATGGCCCCAGTATCGCCCCACTCATCGACCAGAGAGTATGGAAACAGTGGTATCAAGGGGGTGTTCGTGACCGACAGTCTAAGCAGGATGGCATTGATCCCCCTCCAACGGCGTTCGACGATGTTCAGTGTCATGAATGTGGGAATTATTTTTTCTGGAAGAACGGGTATTCAGAGTGCCAGAACTGTGGTACTGAGATTGACTGGGAGTGGAACATAGCAACCAGCCATATCTCAAAGAACTCAACCCCTGAGGACATATAGCCGTTATTAACTAAATAGACTCACCAGCCGTTGCAGGCTCTTTGTCTGAGTCACAATATACTGATATTTGTGTTGATAAGTGCGTAATTAGATTATTATTGATATTAATAATCTAATAGACGATTTTATATTGGATAGCCCGTCCCCAATTTCGAACATACATTGAATTGAATAACAACCACCCTCGGGCGGTACTGGAAATGAATGGATGGGCCGCCATCGAACTGGACGCTAACGAAGCCGATTGCACGTATCTGGTACGCCTGTGACGGTGGGTTAGGGTGGCCGGGAGTCTCGCGCGGCCACGGGCCACTTGGGCGATCACCGACGACAGCAAGCGACAGGCGTGCGAGCAGGCAATTGCTGAACAGGGCTACGACGTCATGGTGTGGGATCGGCGGCTGGCGTTACCCTTCGATGCGACTGAGCGGTTTCTGGCGTGGCTTGGCGACCCGAGGCCCGCGAGTGCGTACAAGTGGGCGATGGAGCGTGAAGAGTACGATGGCAGCGGGGTAGTGTCCTCCACCGAGTTAGTGAGTAATCCTACGGGATGAATGAAGATAAATTTGAACGGGAAAATTTATTAATTTAGGAACTTTGTAAAGAAGTATAGATGAAAGCGGTACCGATTCCGGGAGAGATTCTCCGGACAGACGTTTTCATGGGACTGACATTTGATGAGTTAGTCATACTTGGCTCAGTACCGCTTGTAATGGTATTTCCCAGCCTGTTCATAGACCAAATTCCGCTGGTGGCTACTCTGGCGTTGATTGGGGTGTCGCTTCTTGGTGTGATCGCAGTCGTAATCAGAACACCTGAGGGTCAGAAACCACTTGAATGGGCTCCTGCAGCAATTAAGCGACGACTTACACCAAACGAGTATTACCTGAAACCGCGAACGCGTGAACGCGATTCTGTGCCAATCAAGAATCGCGTTCACACAGCGTCGCAAATTCAGTCAGAAACGTGTGAGGAAGATTTTGAATGGGATACATCCGTGTCTGACAGGCTCTCCATTCCCTACCAGAATGAGTCGAGTCACACTGGCAATGAGAGCAACTCGGATAGGGACAGCAGGCAGGCATAATTAGCGGCGACAAGACACAATAACACTATGACACCTAAGGAATCAGGTTCCGGAATTGCAGGGGGCGAAGAAACGGCGACTGAGAAATCAGAAGAACGCGGCAGGGACGAGCCAGCTATGAACAATGACACAGAAGTACAGGAGGCAACATCTGAAAAAACCGGATCCGGTTTCGACGGAGTATCGGCGACCACCGACAGTCAGTCTCATCACGAGTCAGGTCGGGCAGATTCACCAGCCAGAGGCTCAAAGGAGAGTCTGACTGAGACCGACAGTTCCGGGGCAGTCGGGGTTGCAGATTCTGCGACAGAAACGAGTGTAATTGCACCACCCCAGCAGACCGATTCGACAGAGCAAGGAGCGTTAGCGATACCAAACTACGCGCAGGATTTGATTGATTTCGAGTTTGTACTCGAATCTAAAGACGACTACCTCCCAACTGGAGTCAATGGTGCCGGGATGATTGTCAAGGATGAGGATGAGTACGTCGGCATTACTGAGGTTCAACCTCGTTCGTGGTCAATACATACGGAAGAAAAGAAGTCCGAAATTATCGAGGCATTCAAATCGAGTTTCCTTGCAACACTCGATTTCCCGATACAGATAGTTGCCTATCCAACAAAGTTCGATATTTCCGATCACGTTGACCGGCTCAATGATGTCATCTCTGAGGACCGGAATCGATCAACTGATAGCAAACTGGTAAATTTGGGTCGTCAGCTGTATCCGAATTGGCTTGAGCGTTTTATCCTCGATAACGATATGAAACAGCGACGATTCTACATCGTGATTCCAATATCGGCCGACCAAATAAATCAATTCCAGAATGTTGACTCTGGATTACTGGATACGGCCGCTGAAAAGTTCGGTCCATTGGCACCAATCGCCGACTTCTTCGGCAGTTCAGACAACAGAAATATCAGTAAGCAACAATGCCTTCGGGAGCTTGATACGCGTCTAAATAGAGTTGAGCGAGCGCTCCAGCGGTTCGATGTACAGACTGAGCGTCTAGATGACCGTGACCAAGTCATGAGCGTGCTATACCACTATTACAACAACGAACAACCCCTTAATGACGTATTCCTGAATGGTCCGTATTCTGTTGAGTCTGGGGACGAGCAGACACTGACTGCCTACATGGAGGACTGAATTTCCTATGCAACACCTGATAATGTTCCAGACTGGCGGCATCGCGTCAATGACGAAATCCGTGTATGCACTGTTCGGGTTCGAGTGGGTGGTCAACACGTATGGCGTCTGGCCATCTTTCGGATTGCTGTTTGGCGGGGCTATGATACTTGGGGCAGCTGGAATCGCTATTTCAGAGGTTCTATCTCAGGATGGAAGACAATCGGCAACAGCAGGCACCACGCTTTCCTCAATGCTGGGTTCCAACGGCTCCAAGACCTCAGTCGATACTGCCGACGACGACGTAGTGACTGAGGCCGCACGCCGGCTACAACAGTCAGACGAAACGATTACTCAAGAAAAGCTGTCACATTATATTGAAAATGTCAAACGAGATCAAAACAGCGATCAAAACGGACGGACGGGGGTAATCAATGATCCTATTGAGCGCTCTGAATCGGCCGGATTGGCTGTGTCTCCTGAGCGAATAATCGAATCAAAGAGTTATATCAAACGGCTCGGAGACCAAGGAGCTGAAAAGTACGCTCGATCACTTATCATCGCTGATTACCCGAGTCGTGTGGCCCCCGGCTGGCTGGATAAGCTGTTCACCAACGGGCTGTCAGTCAATGGAACCGAGCTCCGCTTGTCCTATCACATTTTTCCCCGCGACTCTGACAAGATGCAACAGAAACTCAATGTTCGGGCAACGCGGCTTACCTCGCAGATCCGGCGGAAGAAGAGCGACGGGAAGCTCAACACCATCGAAGAAGAGAACCAGTTGCAACACGTTGAACGTCTCCGAGAGGGGCTAACAGAGGGGTCAACGAAGCTATTCGACTTCGGGGTGTATTTCGAGATTCTAGCTGACGACGAGGATACCCTCAAGGAAGGCACGCAGGAACTCAAGCAGATTCTTTCACAAGTGAACGCAAAGGTGACAACACTCTACGACCGGCAGCTTCAGGCACAACAGTCGATGGCACCATTAGCAAATGATCAGATCCGGAACACGCAGATCATGGATCTTGATGCATTGGGTACTGCGTTCCCGTTCACTGATAGGTCAGTCGTGGAATCGACCGGTGTTCTGATGGGATTCCATATGTCAACAAACGCTCCTATTGTTGTAGACCGGTTCGAACAGTCGGGGCATAATATGTTAATATCTGGGAAAATTGGATCCGGAAAGTCATATCTGGCCAAGCTTACTCTCTGGCGGCGCCTGATGATGGATCCGGAGACAGAAGTCCTGATTATTGACCCCGTCGGTGGTTTCAGTGATGTTGTCGAAGCTGTGGACGGGCAGCGCGTGACCATCGACGGGCGGTCACGAATCAACCCTCTCGATATCAAACAGGTCGATAATATTGATGACGTTGAAGGGGACCCATACGACGACAAAATCCGGAGTGTAATGGGATTGTTCGAGTCACACTTCCAGGGAAAACGAGAGCTCAGTAAAGAGGAAGAGGGCGTGCTCCGCCGTGCAATCCGCTACGCATACCTTGAGCGAGGGATTACCAAAGACGTTAGTACGCACAACCAGCAAAGCCCTGTAATTCAGGACGTGTTAGACGTTCTTGCACGAATGGCAAATGGTTCACCACCCAGTGAGTTCCTCAACGTGCCAGAAACCGTTCAGTCAGAGATTACGACAATCAATACCGAAACCAGTATCGAGGACCGCGAACAAGCTGAACGGCTCGCAGACTATGCTCAAAGTGTTCTCCTTGGGTTGGAGGAGTTTAAAAAGGGAGGACAGCGGGCAAATCTCAATGGAGACACAAACGTTCATCTGCAGGACCGGGTTGTTCAGTTTGACCTTTCGAGTGTTGCTGATGGGTCAAACGAAGGGCTGATTATGCATATCGTGCTCGACTGGCTCTTCCAGCGGGCAAAGGCCAATACTGGAAAGATGGTCGTGATGATCGACGAGGCGCACTATATGCTCGGTCACGAACAGGCGCTGGACATGCTAAACCTGTTTTCTCGGCACAGTCGCCATTACGGGAGTGGTCTGACGCTTATCAGTCAAACTGTCGACGAGTTCATGACTGATCCGAAGGCCAAAGAGATCTACGACCAGTGTGACATTCGAGCACTGATGCGACACCAAGACATCGGCGAGGAGGCCATTGATGCCCTTGACTTGACACCGCGTGAACGGGACTTCGTGCTGCAAGCTCAAGCCGGGAACTCGGCGGACTACTCTGAGTCGCTTCTTTCCGTGTCTGATGCCGGGAAAATGCGAATGCGGGTGATGTCGAATGACTTCGAGCACCACGTCATAGATGGTGATATGAACGTGTGGGCTTTCTTGTACGATAACGATCTTATTGACTGGGGAGATATTCCGGACCACGAAGAGCAGGCAGTCGAGCAGATTCTCAATATGAACGCTTCCAGCGCTCTCTCCTGACAATAATAGCGATGGTCCCTCGTCGATATACAGGCTTGGAACGGAGTACTTCCGAGAGTTCAAGCAACGCTTATCACATTCATTCTTTCACCGGTGACTCCTTCTTATAGCGGATGGCAGCCAGCACATACCCACGGAGACATTTCCGGACCCCAACAGTTCAGTTGGTATGGTCCTCGTTGGTGGCGACCCTTTCACGGTGAAAGTGTGATATCTCCGACGAAGTATGGTTGTCCCACTGACTGTCCATACAGTAGTGCTCTTCAACAAACTCCGTGTTTGTCGGTTTCTTTCATGTCGTATACCGAATGAGACCTCCTTCAGCAGATTTCACTGCTGTATTGAAGTGCCCTCCGAGCAGGGTCGAATGATGTCAGATTTGAAGCAATAAGTCTCAGCCGCTCATACGGCGATCTGAGCGGTTATTTCCGAGTCAAGCACCACTACCAACGGGGCAGATCACACCGAACACCGTATACTCGTCTGTACAGTCTGTACGGCGCATGAACTGACAGTAAATGAATATACACGCAACCCCTCTTTCAGTCGTGTGCGAACTGAACGAGTAATGATCTGAGACGACTCACTCGAAGAAGCCAAAGTGACGGATGTAACCGTACAAGAACAAAAGCGGTGTTATCAATGCTAGTGTTAGTACAAGTGAATGGAGGCGAGATAATAAGATAACGTCCGGGATGAATGTCCGCTCTGCTGATGACTTGTCATAGAATGCCCCGTTTGAGATTGATTGAAAGTCGTCGTGGTCTACAGTGGCCTGAACATAGGCGTTTACACGGGTGGCCTCCACATTTCCGTTTGCATCTGTTACAGCATTACCTGAGGCAGTAGGTGACTTCGGGACTGCCCCTTGAAGATTCACTTTACGGCCTGAAATAGGCTGGCCTGTCTTTGGGTCCTCAACATGTATCTGCAACGAATCCCCGGAGTTGACTTGTCGTATAGTCACACTGGGTTTGCGCCGCTCCACTCGCGTATCAACATCGACAGGTACCGGTTGTCCATGGATCGTGACTAGGTCTGTCACAGGCTGTTTCGCATCGGTGATAACAATGCGTTCGTATGCAACTGGCTGTCTTGGCGTAATTTTCACGTTAGCGTGGAGCGATTGTGAAACGTCGACATTGTACCCCTGATGTCCGATAACCTGAGTCTTATCCGAGCTAGATCCCACTGCTGTCACTGTCGGTTTTCTGTCCATCCCAACCAGCCGCGTCTGTGGAACGTGCGGCGGACTCGGGTCAGTCGAAACGTCACCATCTGGTTCATATAACGTCACTGAATCATACTGTCGTGTTGAATACGTCCGCCACGTACCATCTACTGAATGGTCGGAACCCATCGCCAGATAGCTCCAGAGCTTCCGGTCTTCGAGTTTCGATTGAGATACAGTTCGTCCGTTCCGTGGTCCTTGTATCTCAAGAATAAGATGCTTCGTATTACCTTCGGTTTCAACAACGGTCTGTTCCACATCAATATCTCCCGCGTCTGTCACAACCACTTCTTGACTATCACTAACCTGGATGCGATCAAACCGGTACCTATCATCAACCCTCTGTGATTGGTCCCAGCTTCCGTCAGATGGACCACCGCCATATCTACCGTGTGGGTCCCAGTCGTATTTTTCTGTTATGCGCTCAACTCTGACTGTGATTTCGGCGTGAACAGTGAGTTGCTGGGGCGAGTTCGACGAGAGTCCACTGTAAGAAATCGTATCTCCCCCAGAGATACGCTTACCATCGACAGTAACCCAGCGATCCATCTTCGTGTGCAGTTCATACTTCTTGCACGTCTGGGAGCCATCGAGGTAGACTTCCTCGTCTCTCCCGTCTTTGTCAACATCCCAGTCAGCAGTATCGTAACTTTTGCCCGAACACCAGTCGTCTTTCGGAATGTCTTCTGGGACGCGATAATCCGCGTGGTTTAGGACTGTGCCGTCGGCGCCAATGAACATCGGTGACGAGCCAGAACTGAACTGAGGTTGTGCACCACCGTAGATCCCAAGTAGGGTTACGTGTGCATTTTTTATCAGTGCAGTGTTTCGTTGATCCGATTGTGGCATGGTCCGTGAGTGACGCACGTTGGTGTCTAGTCGAGATAAACTATTACGTTGATACTCATGCAGCTTGGTGTCGCTAATTTCGTACTGTGGCTTACTTGTCCGAAACGTAAGGTCGCCAATCTTCGCAAATGTCTTCCCACCATCACTCAGGTCACCGGACACTGAATCTGGATCTTTATCGATATCCCCAGAGAGAAAAACCCGCTCTTCCGCCCCTGATAGCGACCCCTGTGCGGGTAACGACAGGGCGAAAACCACCAAAAGGATGAGTCCTGTGGTCTGTGCGAATCGATGCATGCTGTTGAAACCGATGTGGCCGCTGTTTCACACCTAAATGAGGGCGTTCAACAACTGCACCGCCGTCACCACAGCGGTGGCCCCAGCGACGCCAATGAAGGAGTTGCGGATTCGCTTCCGGCCCTTGTCGCTCTGTTCACTGTCAGTCCCAGCTGTCATGTACTGAAACACACCGAAAGCGCCGTTCGGAATTGCCACCGCACTGATGACAATCGCGAGGAAATCGCCGACCTGATTCATCTGATCTTTGAGTTGTTGTTGCTGTGCGGGCTGTGCTGCGGCGGGACTTGCGAAGACGGTAAGAAGCACGAAGGTCAGAACCATGACCTTGCATATTTGTTTCATGTCAATCCTCTCTATTCCAGCTCTCCACTGTGCCATATTATCCAGATAGATCTACTATAAAATAAGTCTAATGATTTCTTAGACTATTAAGTATTTATTAACATATATTAGAAGTCTTAGTTTAATTTTGCCGTCTCAGTCGGGCATTCGGCAGTACGTTCCAGAGTATAGTTGGCCGCTTCACCAAAGGTGGCAACCTCGACGACTCTAATGCCTTCTACATTTACCGCTTGCCCCTGCGGAACCGCAAATACAGTAACACCACGTTCTTTTGCTGCAATGGCCTTCTCACGCACGCGTTTTACTTCAACGACTGTTCCAGACCGCGTCAAACCACCAGTCATTGCGACGCTTCTGTTCAATTCAACACAAGGGTTTGTTGCGGCAAATCCAGATGCCAACGAAAGTGCAGCACTCCCACCACCAACAGTATCCCAGCTCTCTGGGGGCTTGATCTGGATGACAATTCCATCATATGGTGGTGGATACTGAC
Organism: Haloarcula sp. KBTZ06; assembly: GCF_048595605.1. Taxonomy (NCBI): domain Archaea; kingdom Methanobacteriati; phylum Methanobacteriota; class Halobacteria; order Halobacteriales; family Haloarculaceae; genus Haloarcula; species Haloarcula sp. KBTZ06. Next base: position 44,208 of record NZ_CP184340.1, on the reverse strand, counting down.
TCGCGTTGGCTACTGACCAGGCACGCGCGATGGAGCGTTGAACCGTAGCAGTATGTGCGACCGGCGACACATCGAGATAGATACCGCTTGCTGGGATAGCTTCTATCTCCGCTGGCACGACTGTTGCTTTGCCTTTGCCCGTGTTGTACGCATACAATGATGACGTGGCAGATGTCGCACCGCTGCGTGATTGGTTCGCACCTGCAAAGACGGCTATAGACGCTTGCTCCTGTTCAACAGTCTCAACACGATTTTCAAGCGAACCAGCCCGATTATTGACTGCGCCTGTCCAGCTCAGATTTAGAACGACTATGGCAATCAGCAACAAGATGAGTGTACGCTCCGTATTCACGGGACAGTCCTCTATATCTACGAAGTAATAGCTAGTATATAATAACCTTTAGGTTAGTGGAATAAATATCTAAATACACGAGTAGAATATTTGAAATGCCGTCTGACAGGAGCAAAAAAAGGCCGAAGCCGACAATGAAGCAGGCTGCTGTGACTCATGCAGTGGTGCCTGCAGCGTTGCTCCTTCAAATTGACTTCCCGGGCATCCCCGACCTGTACCAACTATTCAAAAACGGAATCGAATGGTTCCTTACGAACGTCGTTTCGGGGCTTCTAGATGCTCTTTCAGCGATATTTTCTCTCGGTTATGAGATGTTCCTTTTCTACCCGAACCCGGCGGACGTTAGCGTATTGAATACGCTCTGGGAAATCTCATTCAGTGCATATGTAGCAATGGCTGGCCTGTCGTTTCTATACATCCTCTTGATGGCACAGTATTTCGCGGGAACGGATTCGGCTGACCTACAGCTACATCTCGAAAAAGTGACAAAGTACTTTGCAGTGATTTTCATCTCACGCGAGTTAATAGCGTTTTTTGTTGCCTTCACGCACACACTCACCGGGCTGTATTATCAAACATCGTATGATCTCAGTATTGGCGTAACTATTACTCGGGCTATAATAGATGAGGTCGGCCTGTACGTCGGCTACAACTGGGGAGTACTTGCTGTGGGTCTTATGCTCATCGCCGGGCTCGGCCTGATACTGATACTTGTCCTACGTATGTTAATAATCTACGTGACATACGCGTTGCTCCCACTCTTACTCGCATTCAAGCTCGTGAATGTCGGGCCATGGAAGCGTGTCAATGTTATGGGTGAGAAATTCATCAAAGTGAGCGCGAAATTAATGCTGTTTGGAGTATTGGTAACAGCGTTAATCTGGTCAAGTACACTGCTGACTGATTTCAGCACGTACGATAGTGCCTCCAGCGGAACGTTTGCCGGCGGGGCCGCGGTTGATGACTCTCTGCCTGATGGTAGATTTTCGACGCACGGACAACTTGCACAGTATATTCAGGACTTCTTTTTGCTCATCACACCTTTGCTGATGATCGACTTCGTTGGGTTCAAACTAATCATGGATCTGTTATGACGGGACCCTGTCCAGCCGACGCGTATCGACAATTCTGCAACGGAGGGAATCAATGAGTCTCGCGTTTCGGATCCAGTCTGTGCGAGAACACACGCAATTGCCTCTCACTGTCGGCTCCGACGCTACCGGACGGTCGGTCCCACTCGCTCTCGTCGGTCTCAGGGATCCCTTTCGGGACTTCGCCAATAGCGTATTCGCTGCCGTATTCGATCTCATCGTGAAGTTATTTGCAGATATCATAGATGAGTTCCTCCGCATCAGTCCTGCGCACCTCCAGCAGTTGGAATCCATATATCAGATCAGCGTTACTATACATTTCGCACTGCTTTTAGTGTATGCAGTATCCGTCTTTGGGTCGTTCCAGCTGTTCCCCAGCACAGAGAAGACAGATCCCTATCGGTTCGGTGTTCGCGCTCTCGCCGCAACGACATCCATCTGGATTGTAAATCCACCGGGCGGGGGCGCGAATCTCTTTGGGAAGGGTGCATTTGCGTGGGCCTTCGTGGTCACGAATAATCTCTCCACATGGTATCTCAGTCAAGTTGGTACGTCTATTTCCTTCCAGAGTGGCACAATCGCTGGTGCGCTGAGCGGGCCATTTATGTTGCTTGCAGTAGGCATCCTCATCGGCAAGGTCATACTTCTCGCTGAGATCATTTTGCTGGTCCTGCTCGTGGCACGGCAGGTGTTAGTTCTAGTCACATATGGGTTGTATCCGGTCCTCATCCTCCTCTGGGTTGTCGACCACGGGCCACTGAAATACGGGAATAACCTCGCGTCGAAGATGTTCAAGACTGCAGTAATGCTGTTGGCTGGTGGTGTCCTCATAGCGGCCGTATTTACCGTTGGACTCGGTCTCATCGGTGGCAGTAGTCAGATATTCGCCGGTGGGACGCCAGCGACCCACCCAACAGCGCAGGGACCACCAGTCCAGGGCGGTGTGTTCGCTAGCTCAGGTGGTGGTGATGTACTGCTGAATTTCCTCATCAAGGCCGTCATCATCATCGGGATTCTCGTCCTCCCGACCCTGATGCTGACACAGATGTTGGGCGCCGTCGGAACTGCTGTTACAGGCATTGCACAGGCTGGTGCCGCGGTTGCAACAAGTGGTGCAAGTGCTGCCGCATCAGTCGCTGGACAGGGCGGGAAGATGGTGGCAAAGAAAGGTGTCAAGAAGGGCGTCAAAGCGACTGCAAAGAAGAGCATGAAACAGGCCAAAAAGGGCGTCAAAAAGCGTGCAAAAAACGGCTTCAAGCCGGGTGGAAAAGCTGGAAAGTCAGGCACGGGTCGGTCTTCCAGTACGATGTCGCCTAACGCACAATCACTGACGGATGTCTCGACAGCACAATCCGCGCAACAGGCTGAACCGGATGATTCCGAGGCGGATAGTGAAACGGGCTCACGACCACAGCGAGGGCCGTCCGATTGACCGTATTATTTCACATCTAGATAGAAAATATTAATATGGGAAAGAGAAAAGGTGAATTAGATGGCGGAGTCGGGGCCCGAGCGTCTGGAGGTGGAGTCAACGTACGGCCAGGTGCTGGCTGTACCATTCGTAGCTCCGCTGCTGGTCGTTGACGTCGGGCTTGAGAGCCTCATCCAGTGGATTAATGAGCAACTGTTCAACGCAGTGTTCGAACTCATCGAGATCCTGTTTTCAAGCGTTCTCTCCGAGATGCTGAAGCTGGAGCCGTCGATGCTTGACCAGTTCCAGAGTATGTGGGACCTCTCGATGGTGATTTACTTCTCGTTGTTGACTATTTTCGGCCTGTCCTATCTGGGACTGTTCCAGTTGTTCCCGGACAACGAGAAGATGGACCCGTACCGGTTCATGTCACGCGCGCTGGCAGCGACGCTCTCGCTGTTCATCGTCAATCCGCCTGGAACTGGCACACTGTTCAGTCGCGGGGCCTTCGCGTGGGCATTCTCGATATCCAACGCGAGCATCGATCTGTTCCTCAAAGGCGTCAATCTGAACGCTAGCTTGCCGAGCAATCCCGTCGCACAGACCTCTGTAGGGTCGTTCGTGATGTTGCTGTACGGAATCGGGATTTTGCTCGTCGTGGTGCTCTCTCAGATTGTGCTGTTCGTCGTTCTGGTCGCCCGGCAGGTCCTGGTGTATCTCACCTACGGGCTGTTCCCGCTGTTAATCATCTTCTGGGTGGCTGACGTCGGGCCGCTCAAGTACGCCAAAGAACTCGCTGAGCAACTGTTCAAGGCCACGGGAATGTTGATTCCGGGCGGGATACTCGTTGCCGGGATCTTCGCTGTCGGCACGAAGTTCACCACCAGAACGCTCTCGACGTTCAGTGGCGGTGGCACGGGCGGAACGACGACGGCTGTCTTCGCCAGCGGGCCGAACCCACTGATTCAGATGGCAATGCCGGCCATGGCAATCGCTGCGATGTGCCTGCTAAGCAACGTGCAGCTCTTCATGATGTTTGCCGGCTCCCTCGGCGGTGCTGCAGGGGCCGCTGCCGGTAAAGTGTCAAAAGGCCTGTCCGCAGGCAAAAACAAAGTTACCGGTGCAGTCGGCATCGGCGGCACCGGCGGAACCGGCGGTTCAGGCCCGACGCCACCGTCTCAAACGGGTGTTGTCGCATCGACTGTCCCGATGGAGGGCAGTGCTACCGACTCCCAGTCAGGGTCGTCCGTGACCGACAACACGGCCCAGGACCTGTCAGCCACGTCGGCAGTGGCTCCGGAGGGCGGCGGTACTGATTCGCAGTCTGGGACTGATACTACTCAGCCAGAGAATCCATCTCAAACCAGTGGGCCATACAAAATGGCACCAGTCTCGGAAATGAAATCGGGGAGTTCTGGTGGAGGCGCAGACGACAGTGGGCAAGCGTCACCGCCAGACCTCACAGAAATGGATGCCGACACCGACCCAGAGCAACTCGGCACGGCCTTCGAAAACGCCACTGCCGAAGAGCGAGGGGAGTTCCTCCAGCAAAATATGCAGCAGGATTCAATGGGGTCGGGCCGCAAACTCCTCGGGAAGATGATGGGGCCAGCTGGCGGCGCGGTGGCCGGTGCCGCCGTCACCGCACTCGGACTCTCTGGTGGTCTCGCTGTCACCGCCGGGACTGTCGCCCTTGCCGGGACAATCACCTTCGCTGGCGAGCAAATGACCAAGAAAGGGATTCGAGACGGCATTTCCAACACGGTCTCTGCCGTCTCAGACCTGACCGTTGGCTCCTACTCCGAATTCAAAGAGAGCATGGCTGACGCCAGAACTGCCTACGAAGAGGCTTCTAGCGGTGCAGGAAATGGAGGCAAGCACGGGAGTAATCGGTTTGATTAAAAATACAAATTAATAAAATGAAAATAAATATACTCGGACATGATAGCCAGGCAATCGGCGTAGAAGTGTATGACGAGAGGGACGTTCGTCACATAGTTAATGTCGAATGGACGGGCGGTATTGAAAAGCATACACTTGACGAAGATTCGTATCCGTTTGAGAAAGAAGACCGAACCGACGAAGAACAGCGAATAATGACCCAGGTCGAAGCTCGGGCACGGTTCGCCGCCCAACAGGAGTTCCCGGACGCGGATATCCTGAGCCCGATGTGGCGGCCAGAACACATCAAGGCCGGCATCGAAGCGTTCAGCAACTATCCCATGGAAGAGTTCCTGGAGGACTTCCGGGAGTACTACGACGCCCTTCGAAACCCGATGCAGTATATCAACGACAGTCCCGTCAACGAAGAGTCGATCATCGTCAACCTAGCCGTCCACTTCGATGACGGTGAAGTCCTTGAGGTTTCAGACGTAGTTATCGACTACAAACTCACCGATGGCAGTGAACACCGCATCGGCGCTCCTCCCTCCTACCCCAACAAGGAACTCATCTTCGCGATGCCGGAACTGGAATTCGCCGATGGGTTCGAGTACGAAGAGGAATTCGCCGACGTGATTATGTCACACTTGATGGCCCAGATACGGGACATCTACCTCAACATGGGCGAAGACCCACCAGCCGAATACCGGGTCGAAGGCATCGGGAAACTCAACATCGTCGGCGACGGCATTGGCGCGACCTAGAACTCTGACACAATCGCAGTCCTCCGTGGCTCTGAGCCAAAGTCGGCGACCGTTACGACGACTCCCAGTCAGGGTCGCCGTGACCGACAGCACGGCACAGGACCTCTCAGCCACGTCGGCAGTGGCTCCGAGAGGCGGTGCGGGCGAGGGAATCACCAGAGGCTCCGAATACCTGTATCCAGATGACCACACAGAGTCACGGAAACTGACTAGCATCCTTTATGCGGCAGACGTAGCACAGTGGTACCGGAACTCCTCCTTCCCGGCTTGATCGGATTCGTGCTCGTGATGATTGCGGCCTACGCCGGTTCACTTCGGGCTCTGGAAGTCTACTTTCATCCGGAACAGGACAGTATCTTTCTCTCGGACGACTACGAACCCCCGGTGAGCAGTAGCCCGCTGTATCGACCACGAGCTGAAGGTTATGCTGAAAGCTGGAGGCAGATGTCCCTCTGCTTCAGACTCATCGACAGATGTGTGTTCAAGTGTATCCACCGTTCATGCTGTCGAGCCGAATACCGCCTATGACAGACTATCGGCACTCATCTGGGGGGGAGTTTAGTGTACTATTTGACGTAGGAAGTGCCACGGATGGATTGATTACATTCTGCGACCACTGAGCACCTCTGGTATACTGACCAGCGATTGGGTGAACAATTTTGTTGTCGTCTGGGTGATTGAGCCAGCTATCCTGACCCGAAGAGAGACCTCTTCTGACGAAATACGGAGAGCAATCCGAGAACACCGCAGATGATAAACAGCCCAGCGAGGAGGAACCAATGACCATCAAGATACTGTAGCGTACCGACTAGAACAAAACCAGCATACAGAAGCGGCTGATAGAGTGGATGATCTTGAACACCGTCCACCGTCGTTGCGAGCAACATTGGAACGACAACTATCCAGAGGACAAAAGAATATACCGTTGGTGGCCCGTTGTATATGAATTCAAAATAGGTGGCTGCACCGATCACCCCCAGCATCAGTAGTGTGGCTCCTGGACGGATTCGGTTCTGGAGGGAACGGAGGGCGGTCATTCAGAGTCGTTATTTTTTATCGACACATATCTATCTGCCTGTTGCTTTCTAGTTGCTGGTCGTCTCATGAGCCGGTGTACTGACCCCCAGTGACCACGAATCGAATGAGAGTTCGTGTGTCTTCGCCTTACGAGATCGGGTGTAAATCAACCTAGCAAGATGGAATACGTCGACAGAGACATTCACGGACTATCTGGGAATTCATTGCCCACCACGGGAACGCCCCGCAAAAACCTCGCCACTCGTCTGTGCTCGTTGGTGCTGGGAACGAATGTCTGGGCGGTTGTCGGCATCGGTGCTTGGAGACTGTTCGTCGACGGACTGCTGTTCGGTACTCATGTTCGAGAACCTCCTCACCCCACCGGGGACACAAAATTGCTTCCAGTACCGCCGTTAGACCGGCATCACTACAGCGGTTCGACCCACGCAGGAGCAGCGTCGTGTATGCCACGGAAACCCAAGTTGTCGGCAGCCTCGACAAACACGACCACGTCGCCGACGCAACACGAGCATAGACCACGAAACGCAGATGTGCGCGACGATTGTGCTGTGCTGTCGTATTGGAAGCAACCGCTATCGGCGTGGAGAGTTCAAGATGGGTTGATCCTTCTACGAGAGGGCAAAGGCGTTCACAAAAGGCGACCGAGTAGCCACTAGTCGCGAACGACGCTGGACACGAAAACGCAGAACGTGGGGCTTCTCACTCGTTTTCGAGCGCTGCGTAGATATCTGCGTGGCGACGTCCATCGAGCTTCCCCATTTCAAGCGCAATCTCGCGGCGTTCGGCGTCGCTTTCGGCCGCCTGATATCGCTCGTACAACTGACGGACTTCCTCGTCAATCGCCGTCGAGGAATCGGTGCTAGACGCCATTTCTCTATCTATCATTATCCAGTGTATCGGTTTATCAGTTGCGGCGAGCACATGCCCGGAAGTAGATGACTGCAGTGTCTACGTCGACTGTGGTTTCGCCGGTCGCAAACCGGTGTAAGAGCGCTCGAATTTCATCACCGTACTCAAACGTGTATCCGTTCAGCATGTAGAAAACGACCACTGTTCGGAGTGCCGTTCGCTTGTTTCCGTCGACGAACGGATGCTCCGAAACGAGTAGTCGCATCAGATGGACCGCCTTTTGATGGATCGTCTCAGGCACTTCCCCGAAGAACCCCTCCGAAACGTACTGTAGTGCGGATGCAATCGCGTCCTCTGACCGGGCCCCCGGTTCCGTGATGTCGCCTTCTGTCACGACCTGGTCGTGGAGCTCAAGGATGAGTTCGACAGAGGGATACGCGAGATCGTCAGTCACAAGCCCGACTTTTGCATGCTCCTCGTTAACCGTTTCTCAACTGTCGAGGTTGAGTCTCTCTTGTGGGGCCTACTGGCAGTCGGGGCAACACATCTACCTCTCACCTCGGGGACGCCCCTGAAACACCTCGCCACTCGTCTGTGCCTGCCGGTGTTGGGCACGAATGTCTGGTTGGTCGCCGGCTTCGGTGCCTGAAGGCTGCTCGTCGACGGACTGCTGTTCGGTACTCATGTTCGGGAAACCCCTCACCCTATTGGGGGACACAAAATCGAGGTCGTGAGAAGGCAGTTTGTGCCCAAATCTACCAACCTCATGCTCTGAAGAATATTGAATCCGAACACTAGATTCGGATGTCTATCTCTTCGGTTAATCCTCCGTTCAGAGATTAGCACCTGCAGTTGTTTGAATGAGGGTCTCGATAGTATCTCGGTGTATATGCTACTATTCTTTGGGATGGATTTTTGTGGGTGTACTCGAAAATACCCAGTGTAGTGAGTATACAATGGGTGAAGCAAACAAGACTGTGAAAGTTGACGAATCAGTCCACAACGAACTGAGTCGACTCAAAGATCAGTACAACGTCGATACTTTCAACGACGTACTCCGACATGAACTGGAACTTGTACCGGGGACGATCGAGAAACTCACAGGCTATCTCCCTGCGGAGTTCCGAGAAACGGTCAAGCGCGCTATTAATGAAATAGATTCCATTGGTGATTTTGAAAAACGTATGACCGAAGATCCTGTGTATGGGGCAGACTTCCAAGACACTCCAACGCTCCAATTCCGCGCGGTGAAAACGAACAAAGTCATCGCGGAAGTAACAGCAAGCGAGACTGGATTCACAGTTTACTATCTGAATCAGGACGGGAAAATGGCGACCACGGGCGGGGGGCTTGTTTACTCAGATGGACGACTATCCTATGGCCACGGGAACGGAAATTATTATGACGATTGGGAAGGGGATGACGTGATCGAACTATTAAATCGCCGGGTATCAGGCGCATATCGTGCTTGGGTTGAGAGTCAGTAGTACCAGGAACTGGTGGCGGTAGCATCAGGCGAAAGCATTGAGATTGGTTCCGGTGTAACGTTTTATAAAATTGAGCCCATCAGTATCTATTTATATGAAATTGCTAAGATAATATTATGGGCAAGGCCAGTGTCAATTGTACTAAGTGTGGGAAGGGTTTCGAGGTAGACACTCGCTACTTCCAGATGTTTGGTGAGGATCCGTTTTGTCAAGACTGTTTGATTCACACTGAGTGCCAATCCTGTGGTCGAGGGCTTCGGTTGCAACCGTCTCGGTTTCAAGAACTTGGTGGTGACCCAATTATTTGCACCGACTGTGGCCAACAATCGAGTTCCTCCTCGCCATCACCGAGACAACAGAGTCAATCTTCGGCACAAAGTTCCAGCACTGGGTCGTTCTGGTCTGGTTTGAGCTTCGGCGAAAAAGTTGTTTTCCCACTCTTAGTTGTCGCCTTGCTCGGAATGGGTTGGCTGGCACTCGTTGCTAATTTGAACGGTGGAGAATTCTCCGGGCCTATCGCTGGCGTGACCTTCTTGCTCATTTGGCTTCATCGACGGGGAAAAAAGAACCGGTGAGCATGGGACTCAACTATCTACACTCGTCGGCTTCGGTGCTTGGAGACTGTTCGTCGACGGACTGCTGTTCGGTACTCATGTTCGGGAAACCCCTCACCCTCTCGGGGGACACAAAATACGGGCGAGTACGCGACCGACAGCACTCAGGCCTCTGCGACGTCCCAGACAGAGAGATGGCCGCTGGAACAGACGCCGGCGTGACGCCCGACAGCCATGCAGGGCCCGTACGCTCCGTCGACACACGCGATGCGCTCGGCGTCGAAGATCGGTGCGTCGCATCCGTCGGTTCTGCAGGTCATATACTGAGACGAGTCACTGGACATCACGCATCGCCCGCCATCGCTTGGTGACGGAGCTCGCTTTCGTCTGGTAGATCCCAGCCGTGGTACTCGCGAGCGATGTGGCGAGCTCGCCTGACGTTGCCCGCGCCGCCGGCTGCTGGAGACTGCTGTGCCTCAACGCGCTCTTTCAAATACTCGGGATGGTTGCGTGTGTACGTGCCAAAGCCGAGGCTGTCTGGCCCGCTCTGGCTCATGACGACGTAGCCCTTCAACTTGGTCTGGATCGCGTGTTTCTCTGACATAGCTGGTGGTCAAGACGCTCTCTCTGGAACGCCTCTCACCCGGTGGAGGGTCACAAAATAGGGGTGAGTCCGCGCCGTCAGACTAGGATTGCTCTATCGGTTCAACTCAGGCACTCGCGCCGTTGTGGGACCCCCCGCAGGCCCCGGCATGGGGTCGCAAACTGTCAGGAGTAGTCTCGAAACCATCGCGACCCATGCAAAACAGGCACGCAGTTCGACAGAAAGATAGGGGAATCGCCTGTCAAATACCCCGTTATCGAGGTGTCGCGTCAGCGCTTCGACTCGAGGGACTCGCAGCCGACGGTGACGAATTGGTTCGCCTACGAATTACGGTCGAGCCACTCACAGAACGCCGCAAAATCGTTCGCGCCAGCATCGTCGGCGATGCTTCGGAGCGTTCCCGTTTTGAGTTCGTCGTGCAGCGGAACGGTAACGTGTCGTCGGTCGCTCTCGTTGGTTGGGTGCTGGTAGTAGAGTTGGGCGTGATCGCCAGTCGTCCGACGCCACTCGAAGCCACCGACATTTACCAAGACCTTCACGACATCCCGACCAGAAAACGTGCCCCGGACCATTTACTGCATGAAGTCGGGCAGATCGCCATTACCGGTGGTATTGTCTTCGGGGTCAACTCCCAGCTCTCGGAGTTCTTCGTCGGTGGGTTCGTGGCCGCGTTCGCCCTTGTAGCCCGCGACCGCATCGTCAAGCATTTCGAGAGCCTCCTGACGCGTCTCACCCTGCGTGGTGACGCCGGTTTCGACATCTGTGATGATCCAGGAGTCCCCCTCGCGCCACATCCGAATCTCATCCTCGTGGGGCTCTCCATCGCGCGTCGAACTGGCCATACCTCTAATTGCTGTATGAGTGGCATAAGCGTTCGGTCAGCGCAAACGGAATGAGGGATAGGGGAACTGGAACCGAAGTATGTTAATAAAAAAGAGTAAAGTATTCGGTTCTGTCAGGCTGTCGCGACGACGTGTTGATACTCGGCTTGAGATTGCAGCGGCTGGAGCGTTAGGCCGGCCAGCGTCAGTTCCCGGAGGACCTCGGCTGGGACGCCGTCGGTGTCTCGCGGCACGGCGTCGAGAAACAGCGGGCACTGAGTCAATTGCTTGTAATGATCAAGTCAGTCCAGTTAATTGACTGCTCAGAGTCCGTCAGCGTCTTTCAGCAACCGGAGTAGCAGACCGAGAGTCAGAGTCATCACCACAAAGACTGTGAGAATTATAAGTAGCGTCCCTAGCCCAATCATATGTGTGTTCAAGTGGTCGGTCATAAGAGGGTACTGCCATGGCTTCCTCTACTCAGTATAGCGGACTCATGTATAGGCGAACCCGATCACTCGCTTAGAATCTGTCAGTAGCGGCGTGACCGATACGGAAGATCTCCCCGGGAATCGTCAGCGGTCGTGGCGGTTCTTCTTCAAGAACACACCCGGCCGGCAGCAGTGAATTCGAATCGATCACCGCTCTCAGTTGATAAGGAGGTCGGGTGTGACAAACAAAATTACGAGCATGCTCACCAGCACGACGAGTGCTGTGACCCGCAAGATGCCAGCTGCCCGTCGTCGAGGGTTCGGCAGGGACTCGGCAATGCCGGAGAGGGCCATCCCGGCGCTCAGAAACAGTCCAGCATAGAACGGTGTTGCCCCTTCTACAATGACGTAGTACCCTTGCTGCCCAGCCAGCAGAAGTGCGCCACAGAGATAAACCACTGCAAGCCCTCTGGAGGGTTCGCCGAACACGGTTTCATCGATGATAGAGGCCATCAAGCGTGTCCTCTCCCGCGACGTTCAAGTGTTGCGGGGATTCGCGATCGGTGCAACCACATCAACGGACTCAGTCGGCACTTCCTTCTGAATCGCCCGCGCAGCACGCCGAACGCGCTTCCGTTCTTCCACAGTGCAGCTCACGCTTCAACGCCTCGGACAAGATCGTCGACGAGCGACCCACCGACATTCGGACCAGTCTCCCAACCGCGCTCCAAGTGCGTGTATTCGCACCACTCCGAAAGCGTCTCGGAGGAGCATAGTTCGGCAAGAATTGGACTCAAATACCGCTTTGACTCTTCCCCAATCACATACTCCTACAAGCGAATCAGACAACAATGTCCTCATTATTACCCCTGAAACCCACCCCACAAACAGCTTCGGATCGTAGTTTGGAACCGAAGCTCGTTGACTTCGAAGATGAATCAGCGGAACAGATCATCTCAGCAGTTTCCTCAACAACTGCACGCCGCATTCTCAGCCAGATATACGCGGAACCAACGACAGCATCGGAGATCGCAACTGAACTCAATTCCTCAGTACAGAATATCAGCTATCATCTCGACCGACTCCAGGACGCAGACCTAGTGGCGGTCGTCGAGACGTGGTATTCCGAGCAGGGCCGCGAAATGGACGTGTACGCGCCGACCAATAGCGCGCTCGTTCTCTTCGCGGGGGCAGAACGAACAAGCCCGTCGCTCAAGACGGCGTTGAGTCGCGTCTTCGGCGCAGTGGGTCTCGTCGGAGCCGTCAGTGTACTCGCCCATATACGCCGGTCAGTACCGACACCAGTATCATCGCCCCGGGCTGGTGCGTCCCCTGTTCAGCAACCCGACCCAACCATGTGGGAGACGCTCGGAACGTTTGCGACCGGGCCTGGTGGAGTTGTGCTGGGAATTGGCATCTTCCTGATTCTGTTGTTCTTCGTTGCTTGGTACTGGGGAACGTATCGGCCAGCACGGAATCACGCCCACTCGGCGTGAGTGAGTAGCCGGGACTCAAAGACGTATTTGAATCTGGGATAGCGCGATACTTCCCCCTTCCAATGGTAGGGTATGAAACGGCGAGCGTTTCTGGCAGGCACAGGAATTGGTCTCACAACCGCAGTCGCCGGTTGCACCACTCAAGCTGGATCGAGTGACTCACCGCCGACAGATTCCGAGACGCCAACCTCTGAGGACACGCAAACCAACACTGAACAACAGACCGAGCGTACACACGTCGCCGCCGATGGCACTGTCGAGCGAACCATCGGCGCTGAGTCGCTCGATGAGCGCGGTCTCAGAACTCCCCACCACGTCGCGTTCGGGAATCCGACGGCGGAGTCTCACCAGGGGACGGTGACGGTTTCGACGGCGGACGAAACCGTGTTCAAGGAATCGGTGGAACTCGAACCGAACGCGAGCATTGTGGCGTCGCTCACTGATCTCGACACGTACACCGCTCGTGTGTCCGTCCCCGAGTTGGATGCGACGGAACAGATTACCGTCGAACCCAGCCAGTTCACCTGTAACGTGACCAAGACGACGATCAGCGTTCAGGACGACGGGACACTTGACTCGCTGGGTATTTCCACGCGGATGGCGTGCCAAGGCGTCGTGAGCGACCACGTTGCTGCTCGTGAATCTGCGTCGGAAACGCTCGGTGACGACCCGATTCCCGCAGACACGGGGAAAGGCAGCCACACGCTCATGCTCCGGAACCCATCGGAGGAGACGTGGACGACACGAATCCTCGTCGAGAAGGACTCGACAGCGCACTTCGACGGCGTCTACACGGTCGAACCTGAGGGCACTGTACTGATTACGCTCAGCGAGCCCGATACGTACTCCCTATCGGTAGGTGTGCTCGAAACCGAGACGACCGTCACCGAACAGGTCACGCCCGAAAACTTCGATTGTAACCGATCCTCGACGCGCGCGGAGATCGACGATACGGGAGAACTCACGGCAAGCACCGTTTCGACGCTCATGGCCTGTGACCTCGAGACAAACTCGACGAGCGAGTCCCCTTAATAGCGGGACGACTGTCGCTGCTGTTCTCATCCCAATTGAGAGTTCCAGTCGCATACTCACTGAGCGGATATTTCTGGTGAGCTCGTGACAAACGAACGCCGGGCAGCAACCAATCGCTTCTCGACTAACCAACAGTCGTGAGTTCTGGGCAGCCATTGTTGGTTAGCGGCTTCTACACCGTCGCCGCAACGTGCTGAGATTCAGCATGTGCCGGGACGGCCGTAACGTCAACCCGGCCAAACCCTGCCGCGGTGCCTGATAGACACGTTAGATGAGATGCTCTATAGATTTGCCGTCCCGAGCTAATTCGGACTGCTCAGGCGAGGCGTCCGTAGCATGTGTGGAGAACGACTCCGGTGAGACGGCCTCTTGCATTGCCGTGAGCTTCGACGGAAGTTGGCCACTCGTCGAGCGGACCAGCTCATCGTCTGGCCAGGAATGCACTTCGAGCCCGTCGAAGCGCGTTGCAACTTGCTGGACTGTATTCAACTGTTCAAGAGCGTACTCGACCCAGTACTGGTGGCTGTCTTGCATCTGCTGGAGTTCTTCGACCACGTCGTCGTAGCCGGCTTCTTTGGCGGCGCTGAGGCACTGCTGGAAGTTCGCGCCGCGTGGGTTGATTGGCTCGTGGAAGACGACGACCTCACCGAGTGCTCTAAAGTAGCTGAGTAGCTCGTGAAAGTCATCTTCGCCCATCGTGGGGTATGTGGGTGACATCGAGACGAACACGGACACACCGGCCTGCTGGAGTTCGTCTAACGCCTGCCAGCGTGTCATCGGTGGTGGGGCGTTCGGTTCCATCGCTCTGACGAGCGTCGCATCGAATGACGGAATCGACGAGCCGACGGTAATGCGGTCACCGGCGGCCTGGAAGAGATCGATGTCCCGAGTTACGGCAGGGCTTCGCGTGAGGATTCGGATGGGAATGTCGTGTGTGATGAGCTCGGCAACAGCGCCGCGGGTAATCTGAGCAGTCCGTCGGTCCTGGTAACAGTCCGTGCCGCTGGACAGCATCACGACGCCGCGACCGCGCTCAGTCTGCTTGCGCTCGCTGGGATCACGCTCGTCGAGGATATTGCCTAGTCGCTCTGGGAGGTCATCCCGGTATAGGAGATAGCTCCCCCAGTCGGTCTGTGGATCGTCGACGTTCGCTTGCTCGGCGAGCATCTCATCGCGGCTATCGATAGCTGGCGTGGTTGGCACGTAGCAGAACTCACAGCCGTGTCGGCATCCGGTGGCGACGTTGATAACGTGGTCACAGAGGCTCTTGGTGTGGAGATGGGACTCGCTCATCACCGACTTCGTCGGGTCAGTGTTAACCGTAATCCCATGCTCATCATGGCTTTCGGTGTCAGTGGCACAGTCCCAGCATAGCAGGTCTCCCTGTGGATTGGCGGCAAAGCGGTCGTTGATTTCGTCGTTGCACTGGGTACACAGCAGCCCGGCTTGCCAGAGGTCGAGCCGTTCGGTCGGGGCACCGTGGTCCCGTGAGAGTGCACGGAGTTCGTCCAGCGTAGGCTGGTCGTCGAACGTGGCTACCGTCTCCCAAGCGTGTTCGACGGCGTAGGTTCGCTCGAACCAGCTATCGCCAGTGTTCCAGGTGAGGTCCATGCGTCTCTCTCCTACCTGTCTTTTTATACTGGACCCCATTAGAAGTCAGCCACGCGGAGTGAAAGTGAAACTGAACGCTATATTTGATGTATATATTTATATCTAGAAGTAGACGGGAAAGACAAGATAACATATGACAGATGACCACGAAGACGTTCGGACGGGAGAAGACCCTACAAAGGCGATTCTCAGTGAGTCGGGCCTCAACAGTAAGCACCTGTGTGACTACGTTGTCAACGTAGCGACAGGCTGTCGGCATGGCTGCAAGTTCTGCTATGTCCCTTCAACGCCGAACATCCGGACGCGGCCGGATATGCTCAAAGAGGAAGCCGATGTTGACAACGGCCAGAAAGAGTGGGGGAACTACGTGCTCTACCGGGATGATTTAGGCGAGAGACTGGACGGGCACTTGGATCGAAAACGAACATGGCGGGAAACAGAGCGTGGGCAGGGTGTTGTTGGTGTCTCATTTTCGACGGACTGCTACATGGACGGTCGA
This sequence comes from Haloarcula sp. KBTZ06, assembly GCF_048595605.1. NCBI lineage: Archaea > Methanobacteriati > Methanobacteriota > Halobacteria > Halobacteriales > Haloarculaceae > Haloarcula > Haloarcula sp. KBTZ06. The sequence goes on along the minus strand of NZ_CP184340.1, from coordinate 28,287 downwards.
GCCGGGAAGATCACCCGCGATGTCGTTGACGCTATCGCAAGCCACGAAGAATACGTTCGGGTGTTAACCCGGAACCCGATTCTGGCGCTGCAGGATCTGGATGTCTTTCAGGATGCTGGCGAGTATGTGACCATTGGGTCATCGATTCCGTGTCTGGACGCTGAGCAAGTGGGTGCGATTGAGCCGAGTGCCCCTGCGCCAGAATTGCGGTTGAAGGGGTTGAAGGAATTCAACGAGCATGGCGTGCAGACGTTCGTCAGTATGAGTCCGACCTATCCCACGCAAGGGAAGGCCGATCTTCGGGAACAGTTAGAGCGGGTCGCTGAGTGTGACCCGGCTGTGGTGTTCCACGAGCCGATCAACCCGCGTGGTGGGAACTTCGAGATGACTGTCGAAGCAGCGCGGGACGCAGGAGAAACGGAATTGGCTGAAGAGTTGGATGCGCTGCGTTCTCGTGAGCAGTGGGTCGAGTATGCGACGAATCACCTACGCTGGGTGCAGGAGATCGGGCGCGAGTTGGATTTGCCCGTGCATCTGTGGCCTGATAAGCAACTGATCAAGCACGTCGACGAAGAGACGGCCGCGTGGTTGCAGTCTTGGCGGGATCGGCAGTCTCCCGAAGAGTTTGCAGAGCGAGAAACCCCAACAACTCCTGCACAAATGCATACAAATAGTCTGACATAGTGGTAAGGAGAAACGTTCTTAATTACATAAATCCGCTCAGCCCAGACTGCCCCATCTCCTCCGAAGCCTTCTCCCAGAGTTCGTCTTGGTTCATGATGTCATCCATAGCGCTACGTGCACCATCATTTGTACAGGCAAAAACAAGATCAAATCGGCACCGTTCATCATCTGGCGAAACCAGCCTTTTTGACAGGACTGGCCGAATTTCCTCGTTTTCTTCCAATTTCTCTTTGTAGATTCTGATGTAATCATCGTTTGATCCCGCTTCGGGCCAATCGTCGTCACCCATGGTTCTTCTCACTGCATCATGAGCGTGTTCGGCTGCAGCACTCCTCATCACACCTGTAGTCTGATAATTGAGGATTATGTCTACATTGCCTCTTTCAAGCACCGTGTCAAGAGTCGAACGCTTTGCTGTCAGTCCCTTAGGATCGATAAAAGTCATCCAATGAGCAGAATTATTTGCGTGGTTAGCGAGAAAGCTAACCCCGTCATTGGAGTCCGTCTGCATGATCCGTATGTAGGGATCATCGCAACGGGCGACAAGGAAGTCTTCATCTTCTACACCGACAGGACCCACGTCAAAAGACAGGCCAAATCGGTTTGCCAACGTTTCATGTAGTGTATGAAAATGATCTTCATCTAGTTCATAAAAATAGAACCTATCAAAGAAGTCCTGATAATGCTCTATAGAGCGTATTGCGGAACCATCGAGATCTATACCGCGCTCATCAATGTGTGTCTTTCCGGTTCCAGCATGTGTGTCAACGTACCAAAGATCATCATCCCAGTTCGAATCAAGAATAGTCGTATAAACGTCTAGATACTCTTCCAGAATGACCAATTTCGCCGCAGTCTTAAGATCTCCTCCAGAAAAGTGTTCACACATTGGTTTTGATATATTTTTATAGTATTATAATGTTTGGGAAGGTTAGACCACTACCAATGGTTTCAAAATATCTGATTCTGAAAAAATCATTCTGAGAGGTACATATGGCGAAAATAGCTTTGCTTGTTAGCTTATAGTTGCTCTACACCGTCGCCGCGATGTGCTGGTACTCGGCTTGCGACGGCGTCGGTTGGAGCGTCAACCCAGCCAACGCGAGCTCACGTAACACCTCTGGCGGCACCCCATCAGCATCTCGAAGCACAGCATCAAGCGTCCATTCACCGTACTGACTCGCGCTCGGCGCAAGCACATCAACCGATTCCGTCGCAACCTCTTCCTGAATCGCCCGTGCAGCACGCCGAACTCGCTTCCGCTCTTCGACGGTGCAGCTCATGCTTCAACACCTCGAACGAGATCGCCGACGAGCGACCCACCGACGTGTGAGCCGATGTCCCACCCACGCTCGCCACGCGTGTATTCACACCACTCCGAGAGCGTCTCAAAGGGCGTCTCTGCCAGCACAACCTTCTCGGCGTCACCATCGGCCGCCACAACAGCCACGGCAAATTCATAGCTGTCCCAGTAATGCGCTGCACCCTCACCATCGACGCCAAGGAAGAGCGGCCGACCTTGGGTGAGTAGTTCACGAGCGGTACGTTCTTGTGGACTGGATTGCGTAGTTGCCATTGGTTCTGGATGGAACCACGCGCCTCGGTGTCTCAGCACCGGGGCGATTTCGTACAAAATCGACCAGCGGCGCGTGTGTTCCTATACTTAGCTTATGTTACGCCACCACCATAAAACTATTGTCGTGCGGTAACCAAAAGGCGACTGTAATAAATGAGTCCAACACACGGGAATCAACTCGTCTCAGATGAAGAGATAATAGACGCTTTTGACGAGATCGAGGGTCCGTTCGTAACTGCGAGTGAACTGGAAAAAGTGCTGCCCATTACCCGTACTGCCATCCACAAAAGGCTACAAAACCTGCACCAAGATGGAGAAATCAGCCGAAAGAAGCCCACACAGCATATGATTGGGTGGTGGCGTGAATAGATCAGGAGTTCTCAGAAAGATGGCGTCGGCCTGCATCTGTAAGCCACCAGTTCCGTGTATCGGCAGCCTTCTTGCTCTCTAAGAGTCCTCGCTCTTCAAGCGCCTTCAACCGCTTGTATACACCCTGCCGAGACATCTCAAGCGAGTCAGTTAGCTCTGTAGGGTGCATGAAGGGGGCTGGCTCTAATGCAAACTGGCGGAGGATTTCAACATCTGACACGGTTTTCTTCCGCCCTCTCTCACCCATCTTGCTTGCTATCTATCTCGCAAACAAAAATCACCACCGGATTATTCCGTTACTTCCGTCCGGATACTGGTTACCGTACGGTAACTATTAATACGGTTGACTACGGTATTCTGAGATAGGCGACGCCCACAGCAACCACCGGCGTCCCGTCGAACCCATGACAGCAGCCCAGCCCACCCACGAAGAGTCGCATCGCTCGCCACCGACCGGCACTTCCGGTCATTCGGAAACCACCAGACGGCGGTACTTCCAGTCACTTCCGGTCATTTTCCGGTCATCGACTGAGCGGCCCACGAACACGCCACAGCGGGCCAGAGACGAAAATCGGACGCCAAAAATCCACTTCCGGTCACGCGCGCCCCAGACTCTTGCCAAGTCACGTCCCAGCTGTGGCCAGATGCATACCACCGGAGGCGACCGATGACGACCTACCACGACCTGACGGGCTTCCAGCGCGACCTCCTGGAAGCCATCGCCGCCGTCGACGATGATCCGTATGGCCTCGCGCTCAAGGCCTATCTCGACGAGCGCTACGCCGAGCCGATTAACCACAGCCGGCTCTACCAGAATCTCGACCAACTCGTCGACAGTGGCCTCATCAACCGAGACGAACTCGACGCGCGCACCAACGAGTATACGTTGACTGACGCTGGCAGACAGCTACTCCAGCGCCACGCCGAGACGCTCGCAGGGCTCTGTGACCACCTCCGTCTGACCAGAGGTGCCCAACAGTGACGGTATCTGTACACTCCCGTGGCTCTGATATCACGCGGCTTTTATACAGCTACCCGAAGGCGAGTGTGGGGTGGCAACGGGCACAGAATTTGCCACCCGTCTGTCAGAGGCACGGGCGGGTTCTGGACCCTGTTCACGGCATGGCCCAACTGAAACCATCCTGGGATCCAGCCTGTAGCGGGGATCAGAACCCGTATCTACGCTATGCACTCCTCCTAATTAATTTTAATTTGCCCCTGTCATGCAGTCTCAAGCCTCCAGCTGCCCGATTCGCTGCCTACTCAGACTCCGGTGGAGTCCATACTCAGAGACGTAATTCCGCATATCGGAACCAGACTACACACTGGCACCAGTCATCTCAGGAGAAGAATGGGGGACAGCCACGGGGAAATGGCGTATCACAGCCCATTCAGCGTCGCCTGAATCGGCGACGGGTTCTGGACCCAGACTACTTGATGAATCAGATGGGTCCTATGGGGATGCTGAGCGGGGACCAGAACCCAACTGAAGATAGCACGATTCGGAATAAAATCGCTTGCGGTTTCCGTCGAATCGCAAGCAAGCACCGGTATTATCCTCGTACCAGTCGGCCCCGATGCCAGCAACCTCCAGTCTCACTGCCACGTAGACAACTGACTCGTCAGGAGAGTGGGTCGTGGTATGAAAGTGGTGGGCTGCTGGGGGGTGTAGGAAGTGGCGTGCAACGCACCACCGGAAGTCGTCATCCACGACGACGGGTTCTGGCCTCGGGCAAATCGATGATTCGGGGTGGGTCCATGGGGGGATGGAATAGAGACCAGTACCCAACCGACCGGTATGGAGTTGGTATCAAAAACAGTTGTGACTCAGACTCACAGTTTGTCCGCTCATGGAGTACGACACAGCCGCAAGCGTACCGGCGACAGAATGGTGGCCAGCCGGGGGACAGCCGTACTGAAGCTAGCGCTTCCGCCACCATTCGAGCTCATCGGCCCCGACACCGAGTTCCGGATCCGGACCAACTACTACCTCCGATTGGCACCACTGACAGTCACTCCGGCCTCGGGAACTCATCCGATTCATTGGTAAGTACACATAAAAGTCGTTTTGGCCATCAGTTATCCGGTACTGCGTTTCCGAGTGGGTATCAACGCCCCATCAATTGCTCACTCTATTGGGAGGTGGGGCGATGACTACCCACCCGACCGTCGGCGAGATCGTCGCCATTACGACCACCAATAGTAACCCGCTGTTGCTGGTCCGTACTGTCGACGACGAACACGTCACGGGCGTGTTACTGGCCGACCTCACGACAGAACCGCTCCGTCGGTTGCAGGCGTCTGAACCAGACACGACCACGCGCCGACGGCTGGTCGACGCAATCGGTCAGACTGGCGAGCTGATGTCGTTCACCGTTCCGGTCACAGATTGTGCGCTGGTTGAACGCGAGAGCAGCCGTCCTGAGCCATTCGCAGGAGGGGATGACTGATGGCCCGCGCTGATCCATCACCGGAACCTGCCACCGAGACAGCGTCATCAGACACAGCCCAGTGGCGACTCCACTACCACGTCGGCGACCTCGAACATTACACCGAATGGACGGCTGACTTCCCCTCCATCGAGAACTACTACGACCAGTACCATCACGGGGACCACGCCCACGATGTCGCCATCGAGCGCCGAGCAGTGATCGAAACGTGACCCACCATAGCACCCACTCCGGTCCCAGCCACGACTGTACCACTGCCACCAGCGGAGCGCGACCGGTGAACCCAGTACCACGCTGGTCCGGACGACGACAGCGCATACAGACTGCTCGTCGCCGGCGCAGTGCCACGACACAAATCCACTAGACGGAGCGGGGTTGCCACGAGCCAACCACTCGTCCAGAAAGCGCCAGCTACGTCACCGGTAGCCCGTGCTGTGGTCAGCACTGCTCGGTTCGATTCCGAGCACGGGTCCTGTGGTCACAATGCCACGACAAACAAACCCCACCGACGACAACGAGACCGACCAAGCCCTCGCCGACCACCTCGACATGGATATCGGACAGGCTGAGACGGATACCGACGCACTCCAGGCGCTCGTCAACGACCTCGGCGACGGCATGTCACCCCTCGTTTCGAGTGTTCTTGAGACACTGGTCGCGACTATCGATGACCTCCACGAACGCGTCACCGAACTAGAGGCCGACCTCGAACAGACCCACGAGGTTGCCACCACGGCTGTCGGTGACGCCGCCACGAACAACCAGCGCCTCGACGATCTCGAAGCACAACAGGAGACCACCCGCGATGTCGCGAAGAGCGCCATCGCCAAAGCCCAGCAACTCGAAGCCGACACCGACCAGCAGGAAGACGCCGAGGAGCTGCCAGAGGGCATCGAACCCAGCACCTCGCCGCTGGATTTCTTCGCGAACTGCCGCCAATCGAAAGTCAAGACCATGTTCGTCGAGCGCTCGAACCGCCAGAACACCTACCGCGCCATCAGCATCGCCAAGCGCTGGCCGGAATTTGCCACGACACGAACCGACGGCAGCGGCGTGTTCATGACCAAAGCAGACCTTCAGACAGCCCTCACCGCCGAACTCGGGAAGGAACCCCATCGCCAGACGATCAAGCGCGTCTGGGAGACACTGGTTGACATCGGCGGCGACGACGTTGTCGAGAAAACCCGGCAGGTCGGACGGGACCAGACCCAAACCGAGATCCTCGCGATGGATATGGCAACAGCCGAAGGGTTGCTCGAAAAACGCTACATCGGTCTCGATCTGTTGGAGAACAGCGACCACAAAGCCGCGACAGGTGGCGTCACACCCGTTGTGGTGGAGTCCACCCCCTAACCCTGTGCACACGTCGGATAGGACACGAACCGACGCTGAACCGACGCTGCTGGACGCGGTGGTACGTGCCCTGCCGCCGTCGACGCCGCTGTTTGCTAGCTGCAGCAACCGGGAGCGACCCCCTGTTGTCAGGAGTGTAGTGAGTGGTCGTAACACGAACGGAGCGACCACAGCGATTCCAGTGGTCACAACGGGTGTGACAGGGCAACCTTGGTACTGGTCTGGATTGCGTGCCTGTTTGAGTATGGCTGATCGGGTTTCTCTGGAACGCCTCTCATCTTGCAGAGGCTCACAAAATACGGGCGAGTTCCCTTGCCGTCAGACTAGGATTGCCCTATCAGTTCAACTCAGGCACTCGCGCCGTCGCTGGATTCTCCCAACAGATCCCGGCGCGGGGTCGCACACCGCCAGGGGTAGTCTGGAAATTATCGCTACTCATGTAAACATTACACACTATTCAACAAAAGTGGAGGTGTCGATCAAGCCGGCGCAACGACGTATTGGATAGATCGGCCACCATTAGACTGGACGCTAACAAAACCGATTGCGTGCATCTGGTACGCCTATGACGGTGGGTTAGTGTGGTCCGGAGACTCGACGCGGCCACGGGCCACTTGGACGATCACCGACGACATGCGAGCAAGCGCTCGTCGAGCAGGGCTACGAGGTGACGGTGTGGGATCGGCGGCTGGCATTACCCTTCGATGCGACCGAGCGGTTTCTGGCGTGGCTTGGTAACCCGGCGCCCGGAAGTACATACAAGTGGGCACTGGAGCGTGACGAGTACGAACGGCGGCGTGAGGTGGTGTAGGAACGGATTCGGTACTCTTGTGGTATTTGTGTTGTTCAGGTCGCGAGTGGGTCACGGACTCCAGAAGTTCGGCCCTACGATATCGGCGACTGTAGCGACAGTGACAGCAGCTGGGTTTCTCGGATGTGTGCTGCTCCAATCGTATCACTGCTGGACCTGCAGGTTCCCGTTCCGTAGGTTTGTCTGAGCATCGCAGTATGCAATAGTGGCATAAATTATATCACTGGGTGGGCAGTATGTACGAATGTTCCAAGCATCTGCGGGGAGGTGACTTTCACTTCCCTGTGTATTAGATTTTTGAGCAGCGGCACTGTCACCAATAACGCTTTAGGGCAGGCTGTCTTTCAATACACTGGTGACGTTCTGTCACCAACCCCGCAAGATGCTTGGAACGCTCTTCGCGGGCTGCGGCGCAGTGAAGATGGCAATGTGGGCTGTGACGACAGTCCTGACGACATTGTCCATCGCGGTTCGCGTCTTGCAGCTTAAGCGCGAGTAGTCCGCAAGGACCTCGCTACGGCGAACGGGGCGGGGGTGACGCACCCTCGCCTTGGGAAGAGAGCAAGCGTTGGGACGATTCAGTTGCGGCCCATCTTGCGGAGGTTTTAATCGCCGTTTTCGGACACGAACTCGATAGGAGGACCATCCACGAGACCAGTATTTGGTTGCATTCGCCAGATAAATCAGCGAGGGGAATATCGCCGTTTACCGCGGGTGTGGGTGATAGATAGACAAGTCCGACTGTATGTTTTACCATCACACATGGTATTTCAAGTGCAACAGTAGGCGATAGTGATGACATGGAGCGTAGTCGGATTAACGACAAAATCAAGTCCGCCCTGTCGTGGTTCTCGTATCTAGCTTTCGTTACACTCTTGATCTCTGGTTTACTGGCGAGTAGCTACATAGCATACGAGATCGAATCTGAACGCGCGGTTGAGGGAACAAACAAGCATGTGAAACTGGAGGAAACATCCGCGGTTACTAACAATAACACCCTCCAGTATCAAGATGTCCCTCCGTCGGTTCGGCGCGTAATCGGAGCGAAGATAGAGCGAGATTTGTCCATAACAGATCGAGGTCCGCCCATAACACTGTTCGGCCACCCAGATGAAAGCCCCCCAGAGGAGTGGAGTGAACACGATTTTTACCTCTCAAGCTCTGCAGCGTACAAAATAACGCAGGTCGAAGCACCCTATCATCGCCTCTCGGTAGGCGCAATAGTATACGAGCAGAATTCCTCAGATATTCTGTCAATATTAGGACTATACTTGCTCCTGATGGGAGGAATACTGGGAATCAAACTTGGACAGCGATTGCAGTGGGACACGCTTATCACCCGATCGTTTCAACTGGTCATAATTAGTACCGGTATCGGGTTACTGTTCGCCGTCCCCATCCTGCTTAGTATTCTCTCTTATCACGAGGTGAATGGGGGAAGTGCGATGACGACGGGATTCCCAATCTACATCGGCTTCCTCATGTTTATACTCTACTCTGGTCGGGTCGGGAAGCGGACGGCATCGCTTCTCGGATTCTCCGCCGAGTACGCGGCATACAAGGACCAGTTCGCCAGCGGCGCTGACTCCAAAATGCCGACCGGCTCACGAGAGGGAGACACGGTCACGCTTGATGCAGATGAGACAGAGAGGCTACTGACAGGAAAGACGGTCTCGGAGTCTCTCGATGACGGCACATCATTCCAGATAGAACTCTCAGGTACCGCGTTGACATGTCTCTCCGACCGGAACATAAACTTAGATCGTGGCGATGACAGTGATTCTGATCATCAGTCGGATCGGAACGGGTAAACTCCCGAGAATCATCTGTTGTGAGAGTTATATGTACCACTTATAGTGGCGGTTGAAAAAGTGCGCCGGTGACATTGCCTGCCGATTGCCACCGGGTATTCGTCGACGGACCGCTGTTCGGGACTCATGTTCGGGAACCCCCTCACCCGGCGGAGGCTCACAAAATACGGGCGAGTTCCCTTGCTGTCAGACTATGATTGCTCTATCGGTTCGACCCACTCGGGAGCGCAATCATGGGTCCCGCCGTAGATCGAGCGGTCGGGATACTGGTCGTCGTCAGCCTCGACAGCGACGATCACGTTGCCGCCGGAACACGAAATTTCTGCAACGGTTCCGACGACTGCATCGAGTGGGCCGTTTCCGTCGGTCCAGTCAGTTCTGACGTGGTCACCGCGGTCGAAGTCATACTCCTCGAAGGAAGGCGCTGTGGTACTCATGCTCTCCTCTGGCTCCGAGGGAGACACAAAATGGCTCGGATGCCAGCCAGAGTGCTGATACTGCTTGCCGCGATAAGAAGAGGTGATGACTGAGTTGCAGGTCCGGAAACCCAATGGCTGGACAACCGTCACGTTTCCCGACGAAGTTGCGACGATCTCGGTTGTCGGTGGGAAGGTCGACGGCCAGCTGTGCCTGACCCTCACCGCCGAACGGGAGGACAGTCCCCGTCTCGTCGAAACCGGTATTCTCGACGTCGACGAAAATGACGAGAACGTGCTAGAGAATGCAGTGCCCCGGACCGAGGACGGGACGAGTGTCGTTTTGGATCGGCTACTGCCGAGTTAGCCGTCGTTGTGAATCCGGACACCTCGGTAATAGGTCCCCGGGCGTTATCGAAAATACCGTACCCGCAATCCAGACAGAATATGACCGACGATTGCCGCTGCTATTATCAGTACTGCATCTGATTTGGAACCGGTCGTCTGTGGTAATGCCATCACAGCCGCCGAGAGCAGGTAGAGCAGGTATCCAGTCATCCACATTAATGTATTTCTTGAAACCATCTGGTTACATATGTAGAGTGGTGGGGAATTTGATTACGGTATCTTGTTACCTGAGGGGAATACCTTCACCCTTATCTATACTCTATTCCTGCGTCAGTCAGTCATTCATTCAGCGGATTATTCGGATTGTCAATTATACTACACAATCGGTCCACCTTCACCTCATTAAGATACAGGGTTATCGGTCTCCCCAGAGGATTTCCCGGTGATAGTCGTGGTAGTACTTTCCGTATCCAATAGGTGTTTTTACCCTCCGGAATATAACCAAAATGCATGCCAAGCGTGCAATTTATTACCTTTGCTTGTGATGAAGTGGAACAACTGGCAGAGTTCTGGTCAGTCGCTCTCGGAGGTACACGACGTGAGCTGCCAGAATCGCTTGAACCTGAAATCGTTGACCTGCCTGGAGATGGTCCGGATTTGCTGTTCAAAGAACAACCGAAAGGAACGGAGCGAGATCTCCCCATTCATCTTGATGTCTCAACCGAGAATCGAAGGGAGACAGTCGAACAACTCTGTAACATAGGTGGGTCTGTCCGCGAAACCAAGACCGAAGAATACGAAACGCACACCGCCACTTGGACAGTGATGTCAGATCCCGAGGGTAACGGATTCTGCGTCAGCGAGTACCAACAATAGCTACTACAGCGCTCTCAGCTACCACAGGCTGACCGAACAGGTCTCCCGGACGGGGTACGTCGTCACACGACCCGGACACAAAGCCGGGTGATTCACAGCGCCTTGTTTCGCATCACGACGGTCATAGAGCAGAAATTCTTCGGCTTTGAGCCGACATCTATCGAGGGGACGACCGTTCGGGTCAGCGATTTAGAGAACCACTGGTCGACTGTGCGGACCACTCCCAGGTTCTACGGTGTCCGTCGAGAACTCGCAACTGCGATGCGAACCAGTTGCGCGAAATTCCCGAAAATCGACGTGATGCGTTCCACCGAGATGCTCTCGAAGCCGATGTGATTCCGCTCGTGGCGGCGTTCGCTGTACAAAGTCACGGTGACGCACGGAAGGCGATCGACCCTCGTCGCCGGTTTTCGATCCTTCCGGCCGGACTGTGTTCGATTGTAGCTGACCCTGTCGGCGTAGAGGAAAGAGTTTGAGAGGGGTCCCGTCGTATGGAATGCATGGACAAAGACCAACTGCCGGAACTCGCGCTGTACTATATTGCGTTATTACTTCTGGTGTTTTTCATCCTTGAAGTGCTTCAAGCGGCTGTGGGTGAGATTTCATTCTGGATTGAAATGGTGATTATCCTCGGCATTGTCTTTGCGTATCGATATATCGCGGTCTGGCTCGGTATCGCCCCCAGCAGTGAAGAGTAGTGGGATCGACCAGCGAGCCATGCCAATCCTGACACGGTGAGAACCTTACCGTTCTTACGGAACACCGATGTTTCGGTGCTATCACATCTACGATTCTGTGGACGGTACACCGTCCTAATTCAGAAGCGTCTGTGGGGATGCCGCATTGGCAAGACCGAGCGTAGTGGTTCAACTGCTGCGAGCGTCAGAGGGTATTTGCTGTCCGCGTGGCGACGCTTCCTCTGTCGGTCTAACTCTGTCGCAAGTCGAGCAGCGGGAGTTCTGATATACGTGTATCCCAATGCAGTAACTGATGCCGACGATCTATATCACAGCTCCACAAGAGGCTGCAACGGAGATCGCGCAGACACTCGTTGAGGAACGACTTGCAGCGTGTGTGAACCGTGTGGCCTGTGACTCGATATATCGATGGGAGGGCGAAATCCATACCGATGCTGAGGAAATCCTTCTGGCGAAGACGACAGCCGACCGGTATCCCGATCTTCGCGACCGGGTTGTTGAGTTGCACCCCTACGAGGTCCCGTGTATCGAACGCTTTGACGAAACTGATATTTTTGCGCCCTTTTCGGACTGGCGAACCAGGAACGTGGACGCTGAATAACCGCTGAAATGGAGCCATCTTTTTGCCACTGGTTATACTCCTACCAGTGTGCCTATTCAGCGTGCAAGATCACTTGCGGATCTGTATACATCGGTCGCCGACTATGATCTCGTCTTGGTTCCTGAGGCCCCGCTTGCGAGCGCCCTCAACCGCCGGCTCGACCGGCCACAGTTCGGGACGTTTGCAACCACTCCACGCCGACTGGCCGCTGGGCGGCGCGAGCAGGCCGAAGACCGGACGGCGTTTCTGGAACTCGCCGACACTGTCGACGATTCCTGGAAAGCTCTGTCCTACGCTATCGGGAACGTCCTCCAGTGCTGGGAGCACCACGGACAGGCCGCGGGGATCCTGGAGTATCCAGCCTACGACGATCCCACCACGCGCACTGTGGTGGACAGGCTCGCCGCACGCCAGTCGACGTCACAACAGCTGACAGAGTTCACGGTTGACGCGGACCAGTCGGTTGCCGTCGTTGGGCTCCCGGAGTTCACTGAACTCGAACGATCGATCCTGCCAGCGGAGTATGACACGTATCCCCTGTTGACTGACGACACCTTCGACTATCCGGCGTTCAACATCTTCAGGTCCCCATCGGCGATTGTCGACGCGGTCGTGGACACCATCGACGAGGAGTCGGCTGACAATGTCGCAGTGGTGCTGGATAGTTCGAGCCAGTACTCTCCGCTGGTCGAATCTGCACTCGAAGCCGCAGATATTCCCTATTATGGGGGACCAGGGTTCATCGACAACCTCGATGTGCGAGCAGTACTGCGGCTCTTGCGCGTCGCCTATCGTGGTTCCGAGACGACTGTCAGCGATATCGCCCCGATACTGTCACGACTCGGGACCGATGTCGATATCGAGCACAGTGAAAAACGTCTGGCCGCGACCGATCTGCCAGCAACCGCGTGGATTACCGAGGTGTGTGAGACAATTGAGGGCCGTACCTTTGGCTCGCTCCTCACGGCCTACGAATCGAAAGCCGGCCGAACACTGGACCGTCTCCGGGACGAACTCGAGTCGCTCGGGCTCCACGACACTGTGGTCACCGAATCACGGGTTAGTGATCTGGCCTTCTATCTGGATTTCTACGAGGTCCCAGTGGACAGAGAAAACGAGGGCGTGTTACTCGCAGATGCCAAATCTGCCGGCTACGTCGACCGACAGGCCGTGTTCTTTCTCGGGCTTGACGAGGGCTGGACCAATAGCGCTCCACAGCGACCCTGGGTAGATACCGAAGCGCAGTTCGATCGGTATATCCGCCGCTTTCAGCGACTAATCCAGAGCGGCAGCGACCAGTACTATCTGGTCGAGGATACCGCTGGGGGCCAACCGGTGACGCCGTGTCTCTACTTCGAGGAACTCCTCGAGGAGCCCTTTGAGCGATTCAGCGACCTCGAATCTGTCAGGTATGAACGAACGGTCGATGGTAACCGTGATGGCTTTGCGAAAACGGCCGTCGAACCCCCGGTCGAGTCGGCACCCATCGAAACGATCAGCCAGACCAGTCTCAACAATTTCGTCAACAGCCCACGGGAGTATCTTTTCAGCCGGCTGGTCGATTCCCCCGACAAGGACTATTTCCGCGAGGGGAATCTGTTCCATGACTTCGCGGAGTTCTACGTCAACTATCCCGAGATCATCGACACAGACACGCTCTCGGAGGTGGTCGATGTCATGCTCGAGGAAGCCAAACCCTTCTACCCTGAGACGGACCGAATGTTACGCCGACGCCAGTATCGGATCGGGCTGGAAACCATCGTCGAATATCTGGATGCCAATCCACCGACGGCACCTGCCGATCTGCCCCCGGCCGGGGAGCCCGATGAGAACTTCTTCGCATCGTATTTCGACCGCCCCGTGGACTCGCCGCTTACCGAACGCCAGTTCACCAACCCGGACCTCGGTATCAACGGGAAAATCGACCTCGTGGAGGGACCCACAGCCCTGCTCGACTACAAGAGCGGGTCGAAGAAATCAGCCTACGATGTCTGTAAACAGGCTGCGATGGACCCGCCCAATGATACAATCAACTATCAGGCAATCGCCTACCTGGCACAGTTCCGTACACACCAGCCAAACGCGGAGCTATCCTTCTCGTTCTTCCACTTCCTCGAAACGCTCGACGATGCGATCACCGGCGACGCGGCTGTGGATGATACGCTGACAATAGTCTCCTACTACCCGCAGTCATTCGACGAGTTCGTCGGGACGCGCCCGGCGTACGAGGTCCTCTTGGATGGCTACAAGGACTGCGTGGCGACCTTCGAGGAGCTTGGCTTCGGGGGCTACAGCGATATCATGACAGACCTCACGTTCCCGGACACGACGGAGCGGTCGGCATTACGGGAGTCTGACTTCGCCGACCGATTTGCCAAGGCCGTGCATCAAGAAACCAGCGACGACGTCGATGCCGAGAAAGGGGCTGACCAGGCGATTCGAGCGCTCAACGGCGTCAGGAAGCGCAACTTCTTCAAAGATGATCTCGACCAGTTCGAGGAATTCGTCGCCGACCGACTGACCGAGATCAATCGCTACCGGGCGGGCGAGGAGCGATTCCCGATTGAGGGGCTGGGTGGCGAACCCAACTATCGCCGGATCGATCATCGCGATATGTTCCTGGAGGGCAGCCGATGAGTGACGACACACCGAACGAGGCCCAGCAACAGCTGATCGATGAGACCGAGGGGATCTACCATGTCGACGCCGGTGCTGGCACCGGCAAGACCTTCGCCATCACACGCCGGTATGCGAACATCGTCGACCAGCCCGACGTCGAGCCCGAAGACATCCTGCTGGTTACCTTCACCCGCAGTGCGGCCACCGAGATGCGCGAACGCATCGTGGAACACTGTTCGTACGGAATGCGTGAGCTGGCCGACGCACCGATCCAGACGTTCCACTCGTACTGTCACGACCTGCTCGACGAGCACGGCTATCGCGCCCCGACGCATTTGGGAATTGATGACCGGATCACTGGAGGAACCCAGATCCTTGAGGATAGCCAACTCGAGAATGAGCTGTTCCGTGAGTTCTTCGGGCAGTTCCGGGATCGCCATCCTGAGTACAACGACATCTTTCGGGCACTCTCAGAGCCTACCGAGCCGCTCTCGCTCATCAACGAACTCGCTGCGAAGGGTATCTTCCCGACCGCTGATGGTTGGTATCGAGATGGGGAACAACACTTGCAGGGTGACTACGAGACATTCAAGGAGTATTTCGATGCCCGCAACCAGGCCCGAAACGACGGGCGCAAGCAGTCCCCGCTCCGGGACGATCTCTCGCGGTTCGGGACGAACAAATCCTACCGGCAGTCCGCCCCTTCCAAATC
Organism: Haloarcula sp. KBTZ06; assembly: GCF_048595605.1. Classification (NCBI taxonomy): domain Archaea; kingdom Methanobacteriati; phylum Methanobacteriota; class Halobacteria; order Halobacteriales; family Haloarculaceae; genus Haloarcula; species Haloarcula sp. KBTZ06. The sequence goes on along the minus strand of NZ_CP184340.1, from coordinate 12,963 downwards.
GGAGCTTCGGGGTGGCCGAGGGACCAAGGAACTCGACGAGAGCGTCGCTCGCGAGGTCTTCGAAGAGGATCGAGATGAGCTACTGGCGTTCATCCATGACTGTTACTTCGAGTATCTGGAGTTCGCCCTGGAACGGAACTACCTGAACTTCGGGTTCCTCCAGCTGTTTGCTTTCGTGGCACTGTGCGAGGAGCCAGCGCTGCGTGACCGCGTCGGGTTCGAGTACGTGATGGTCGATGAGTTCCAGGACTCCAGTGAGATTCAGTTCAAGCTGGCGCTCCTGCTTGCCGACACGGACAATCTCTGTGTCGTGGGCGACTGGAAACAGAGCATCTACTCGTTCCAGTACGCCGCCGTCGAGAACATCGCGGAGTTCGATACCCGGCTGAAGCGATTCCGGAGCGAGTTGAACGCTGATTCCGAGCAGGTCGAATTCGGGACGGATGGGATAACATACATCGAACTAACGGAGAACTACCGGTCGACACAGACACTGCTTGACTTCTCGACAAATGCATTGACCACGCCAGCGACCAGCTCGGAAACAATCGATGAGCCCGTCGACATCGACTCGCTGTCCTCGAATGCCACCTTCGACGAGACCAGCATCGAGGCCGTTCAGCATGAGGATGAACACGAGGCGGTACTGGCCAGGATCCAGTCAATCGTCGATAGCGACGACTACCGGATTGAAGACGAGAACGGCGACCCCACAACCCCGAGCCACGGCGATATTGCGGTCCTGACCAGAACACGCGATTACGGACGAGAACTACTGACTGCAGCCGAGGAGCACGGGCTCCCGATGGCCTACGACGGGGAAGTCGAACTGTACCGCAGTGACCCCGCGAAGCTACTGCTGGCGTGGCTGCGGATCGTCGAATCCGATGGCGACCGTGGCTGGGCCGTTGTTCTAGAGCGGGCGGGCTACACGCTTGACGAGATCGATGCGCAACTGGAGCGAGAAGACTACCCGCCAGCGATGACCGAATTCCGGGACACTCTGCGGGAGCTTGAGGCAGTAAGTTCGCTGGCCCGGCGCGTCTTCGATCGTTACGGGCTGACTGGCGATTATGCACGGGAACTGCTGGCGCATATCCAGTCCGTCCACGACGCCACAACGCTCACTCGCGGGGACCTGATCCAGTTTATCGAACGCGCGATTGACAAGGGGAGTACCCACGCGATCAACACCACTACTGATACGGATTCGGTGACGGTCCAGACGATCCACGGCGCCAAGGGCCTGGAGTATCCGATCGTCATCCTGGCCAATATGAACGACGGGCGGTTCCCGCCGCGTGGTCGGACCAGTGGTGTGCTGCAGTACGACGAGGCGACGGGGCTCCGACAGCGCAAAACCTTCGCTGACGAAGGCCGGTATCCACACGTCTACGATAACTGGCGCTACGATGTCTTGCGGCAGTGCCTCCCCGATAACTACGACGAAGAACGCCGGCTCCTGTATGTGGCCATCACCCGAGCCGAGAGCCACGTCGTTTTTGCCAGTGGGGCCGATCCAAATACGTTCCTCTCTGAGCTGCCAGTCGAACTTACCGAGGGGGCGACAGAAATTGAAGCGAGCCAGCCCGACGAGTCAGTCCAGGCACAGCTGCCGTTCAGCATTGCAACACCCGATGGGCCGGTTGGCTACAGTCCACATTCACTGATGGATGACTCCGTGTTTACTGAATCGGAGGCCAATGCCGGTGAGGCCGACGCGGATAAAGAAAGTGGGGTGGACTTTGGTTCGCAGGTGCACGACTTCGCCGAGGCCTATGTGCTGGGTGAGGCGGTCTCACCATCGAACCCGCATGAGGAGCGCATCAAATCGCTGCTGGATGGGCTGGGTGGAGAGTTGTACGCCGAAGAGGATGCCATCCTGCCACTCGAGATCGATGACCAGCGTGTCTCGATTACGGGTATCGTGGACCTGGTCCACATCACGCCCGATCGAGTCGAGATAATCGACTACAAGACTGACCGAAGCCGACGGGCACAGGACGAGTATCGCAAGCAACTGAGCGTGTATTATCACGTACTCGCCAGTGAGTATCCGGAGCGAGCGGTAACCACAAGCCTATTTTATTCTGCTATTGGGGAGCTGGTGTCAGTTGAACCGCTATCGAAGGGGACTCTTCGTAAGCTTGTGCTGGACCATCAGTAGATAAGAATAGGGTTCACACAGAGTTTGGGGAAGTCCTACGGCACGGTACTCGTCTCCCAGGGGCTTGGTGCAGTATGCTGGATCGTGGCGGTGTTTGCGCCAACGACTGCACTGACTATCACGCTGTTCGGTCTCGCGTGGATTCCTGTTGGCGTATCGGGCGTGCTCACCGCAACGCTGAACCAGCGCGTGTTCCCGACTGACCTACTTGGACGCGTCTCTGCGACGAAGGGAACCGCCTCGGGAGCGACGCTCCCGCTTGGCTCACTCGTTGGTGGAGGAGTTGCTGAAGCGTTGGGGACCACGACGACGATGGCGCTGGCCGCGAGCGGCTTCGGCTTTACTGCCGTCTACGTCCTCCTACGGCCACGGATCCGTCGGCTCCCCGCCGTCGAAACGGCAACTCCCGACGACTTTGATCTGGAGACCGAGACGCACTAATCGGCCGATTAGTGGGGCCTCCCACGCCCGTTCCGGCCAGAGGAACGCCCATCCCAGGTACAATCGTGAAAGCAGTCGCCATACCCCGTGTGGACACCATATTCCGCTCCATGAGGAGCGTTCGGCGATGGAATCGGGTATACAATCCCACGTTGCGGGACTTTCGTTGTCGAATACCATCGAAGTACTCGAAGATCCGGGTGTCCAACGCGGTCGCAAAGCCGTCCACAATTGGGTTCAGAAAGCCGATCTACAGCCAGAATCTGGGAAATCTCTGAATTAGATTGCGCTCGACGAAACAGTGATTCGCATCACCGATCAGCAATTCTATAGTAACAATTGAAACGATTTACATACTGATCGCACTGCCGTCGTGCGATCAGGTGCGCATTGACTTTCAATGGCTACTATAGCTGTACGCCGCTGCCGATCCGCAGTCGAACGTACTGCTTCACGTTCGGCTGTTTGCGACGACTACGACCACCCTCACAGAAATTTTCCTGCGCGAACTTCGTCAAAAGCACGATGTCGAAACTACTGTCTTTCTCGTCGATGGCGCTCAACACCTCCAAACTGCACTGCAACGAGCTGGCCTCCGATTTCAGATACGTCCCCACGGAAATTGGAACGCTGTCGAACGGATTTTCGAGAGTTGAAGCGTCGAACCTCGTCGTTTTCGAACTGCTTCAGTCACGCCGACCCGGAAACCGCCGAAAGCTGGTTGCAAACTTCCGCTCGATGGCTCAATGCCACTAACTAAACACTACCCAATTGAGAGACAGCAACTTTACTTATCCTGTGAATTGGATGGGGGGACTCTGATTCTGTGACTGAGCCGCTCTGATGTTGACATGTCGGACGACAGCAGACAGTAGCTTCGTCTATCACAATCCCTGAGATTACACCCAGAATATTGCGTGACCAGCTTTCGAGAGTGAGACACACCCTGTTTCGAGTGTAATTTGGGGCTGTTACGATTAATCGAGTTCTCCGTATCCATCTCCTCTCATGAGTTCTGCAACGTCCTCTACGTTGTCGAACGCCGCGAGAAGCGCATACTCACGGGCGTCCGTCTTCGCGATGTCGTCTGCCCCGAGTTCCGAAGCGAGCTGGCTCCGAAACTCCGCTTCTTGTGAGACGACTTCATCGCGAGCGAAGAGCTCGAGGCGATTGTCTCGTTCATCCCCGACGTTGCTCCGACGCACGAAGTACGGATACTTGTGGCCACTCGTTTGGTGTGATCCAGTATCGCTGGCTGTCGAGTTGCTCGTCGTACTCTCTTCGCTGGTACTATCCGCTTTCTTCGCTTCTGGGGAGTCCCGGCTGTCAGCTGCTTTCTCAGAGACGACCTCTTTGGATTCCAGATCATCCGCCTCCTCGTCTGCGGTGTCATCGATCTCCTCACCGGCTTCCTCTGTCTCGTCGTCTCCTTCTTCCTCATCGTTATCTCCGAAATTGAGGTTACCCGATCCCGATTTGAATGAATCGCCCCCCATTAGTCAGCCACCTCCGGTTCAGCGGGAAGGTCGAACTCTACGGTCTCGGTTCCATAATCGTCAATATCTAAGACGAGTTCATGATCAATGTCGACGTCGAACGTCTCAGTCGCAATGAAACCCGCCAGTTGCCAAAGTTTATCAAGCGTCTGGAGTTCACGGTCGGGAACTCTACGCTCCCCTTTCTTCGAGACCATCTCGCCGTCTTCCTCGTAGGTCTTCCACCGCTCCTCTACTACTTTGAATGCAGAGCCACGGGCTTCCCACATGGCGTCCATCAAACTTTCTCGTGACCCAATGGAGACTGGCGTTGCGAAGGCGTCTGTATTTTCGAACTGATCGCGATACTGCTTGTGGGCGTTCGTCTGGCCGACTCCGGATGGAACCACGCACGAAAGCCCGATTTCGATGTCCAACGCAGTCTCCATGTTTCCGACCATCTCCTCAAGGCCATCAAGGCTGAGACTCCCCTTTCCAGCTGGCTTGACGGGCGCCACCAGTGTTCGAAGCGCGTAGATAGCATTGTAGAGGAGGTCTTCAGCGCGTGCGTTGGGGTCGATGAGGACCGCGTCGTACTTTTCGTTTAATTGCTCCTGCTCCCAGAGAAGATTGTATAGTAACTCAAAGCGGGGGTATTCATCGCGAGAAATCCCCTTCATTCCAGTTTCGTAGGAAATCTTCTGCTCAAGATTTGAGGTGAAATCCCCAAGCATGTCGTGGCTCGGAATGACGTCGACGCCCTCCTCAGCGGTCTCGATGAGGTCATCAAAGTCTCCATCAGGCATTTCGAGAATGTGTTTTACGAGATTGTCTGCGTCCGGGTTGCCACGGTTTTCTCCGACGTCGAAGAGTGAGGTAAGATTCCCAGTCTGCGGGTCCAAGTCAATCACGAGAACATCAAGTCCCATCCGCTTGAATGCGACCGCGAGATTCGCTGTCATAGTCGTTTTGTACGTCCCCCCGGATTCAGCGTAGACGACGGTCGTTATCATACACTTCCTCATTTGGATCCCTGTTACATATATCTGTGTCAGACATGTGGGCCAATTGTCTGTACCACTAATCTACACCATTTATCTGTACCTCCCTTCTGTAATGATTGTCTGTACTATGATAGAGACTGAGTTGGATCGGATCTGGAATCGCCGTCTGTAATTGTAGCACGTAGCACCTACCTGTGACACATATCTGTACTAATCATATGCAACAAGGATCCGATACAGACATCAATCTGTAGTTGTTTTAGATCGCAACGTCCATGACTTTCAGAACAGATATCTGTTACAGACTGGTGCTACAGTCATCTGTCTGGAAATAATAGGCTGTGCACCGACAAGATAGCGCGGAGTGATTCACACTTCAGAACCTGTTCCAGATTTCCATTACAGAAGACTGTAACAGACGACACACCTTTGAAAATCCAGAGGTTATGACCTGCGCTGTCTCATAAACACCCAAACGCTATATAGTCTTACAGACTTGGAAGTTGAGACTACAGGGGGTTTAGCGGGACTGTAATGCGTGATTTCGGAAGGTTTAGTGAAGAGGAACAGACTCAGATCGCTCTCCAAACGTCCAAGCTTGTCGAACTTCCAATCATATCCGCGGATGTCGGAGACTTCCGACAGCGTTGCCACTCAGACGGCCCTCTATCACGGGTGGAGAACCTCACTATCCGATTCCTGTCTCCTTTTTCAGCAGCGTCAGCGTATTATCTGCCGTCACCATCGGAGAGTGCTCGTACTCACCGGTCAATTCGACCTGCACGAGTAGATCTACTGCACGCCAAATCGAGTACAGCAGACACGCGAATGCGAAGTAGAAGAACCGCAACCCGAAATTGGTTTGCATCCGCTTCGGCACGACGTACGAGAGCCCGCACTGGCTGATCATCTCCAGAACGTGCTGGCTATCGAACTCCCGGTCCATCAGCACGTTATCGACGTGAACGAGGTTCTCGGCTGAGTTGAGCAGGTCTTCGACGATTTCTAATCAGGCGTTTTGAACTCCGAACAAGCCCATCATCGATACTCCGAGGTCGTTCGATACGGGACGTAGTAGCCGATCTCATCGATCCACTTCGACAGCCACTCGTCAGCAGTGGCTTCATCGATCCTCCCAGCATCGATTGCAGCCAACAGAGCCAACCGACCCCACAACGGTCACGCCCTGGGCTTTCGCAAACGACCGGGCATCTCCGTCGTCTGTCAGCAGTCAACCGTCGTGTGCGTCGGCGAGAGCGAACGCCTGTGCTCCCCAGGATCGAGATGCCCCCAACAACGGCTTCTCTGTTTGCGACAGTATCCGAAATCGCCGCAACTGGGATTTCGTCATCAAGCGTATCGAGTGCTTCCTGAAGATATGGGTGTTAGCAACGCCGTGTTCAAGCTCCTCACGAACGACTGGTACCGTACAGATTCCAGAAAGGTCAGCAACTATCCACAGCTGATCGATGTACGCAAAATTCGAGAGGACAGTCGTGTTCAAGACGCTCGGGTTCGCTGGGAGATCGTTACCTGTCATTTAGCACGGGGCTCCTCATCAGACGAGTCCTCATCATCAAATTCGAGTTCGCGTGCTGCCTCTACCTCGTAGGCTGCGTCGTCTTCGTTAACGAGCCCGAGGCGAAGTTCAACACCGTGCTCACGGAGGATGTCACGCATCGTCCAGCGGTCGACATCAGCGAGTCTCACAGCATCACCGAGTGTGATCCGCTCGCGTTCGTAGAGGGCGACCGCAGCTGCAATCCGTTCGTTCTCGTGGTCCTCGAAGTATTCACGCACGAACTCGCGCAACGCATCGCTCTTGCCCCCGAACACACCAGCCTCAACAGCACCCTCAATGAGGAGGTCGAGGTCATCTGGATAGGAGCCGGTAATTCGTGCCATCGTTCTCTCCAAGACAACGACTTCATAGTATTTATGAACTGCGCCAGACTGCCATATGCATTGATATGACCGCCCTCAACTACTGGCCTCAAAGGGAAGTTGAGACTACAGGGGTTTTTAGCGGGGCTATGATGCATGGTTTCGGCTGTTTCAGTGATCGGGAACTGGCTCAGATTGCTCTCCAAACGGCCATTCCTATTGAAATTCCAACCACATACGCAAATTTCGGCGACTTCCGACAGCGTTGCCACTCAGATGCCACGCTAACACGGATAAAACCCCTCTCTCTATCTATCCGATTCCTGTTTCCTTCTTCAACAGCGTCAGCGTATTGTCGGCTGTTACGATGGGCGAATGCTCGTAGTCGTCGGTCAATTCGACCTGTACCAGTAAATCGACTGCTCGCCAGATTGAGTACTCCACATTCTCGATTATTACGGGGGCGATGACCTCACATGGGGTAATGCAGCACTACCAGGAGCAGGAGACCCTGGAGACAAGTCTGCTCTGAATGATGCCTTCTTTGAGTTTGAGGAAGGAAATGGTGACCCAGATGATGACCATGCTCAGGAATATGAACCGAATGCATTTGAGAAGGTTGCTGCGCATGAATGTGCCCACCTTTTTGACGCCTACCATAGTGACAGTTCTGTGTTCAGTAACTGTGAGGGGACATTAATGTGGGAGATTGGTGATCCGAGCGATTGTTCTAAGGTCTGTCAGGATCCGGATCAAAAACTCCGACAGCCTAGCACCTGTGCCATAGATTCAATACAGAACTACATGGATACAAGACTATAGCTCAGGAGAATACATCACTCCTAATAGCGAAGACTGCTGTTATACTGTAGAAAATCGGTGTTAGGAGCAGGGGACTGCACTTTTGTGAATCCCTCCCGACCGAAATTGAAGCATAAAAAAGAACGCACTGCATTTTTCTGTAGTTGTCTGCCATCTTCTGGACTTGTCAGAGGTAGTAATACTTATTTCATATTCTCCCTCTTTGGTGATAATTTCATCCAAGGATTCACGCGAACCGGCCTGAAGGGTCAGTTCTGTCGAAAATACTGATTCATCAGACTCTATCGGATAGACATCTATAGTCATGGAACGAGTTTCTTCTGACGGGTTCTTTATATAGATTCCTTTGGGTGGGCCATGATGACCACAGTGGCATTGCTCATCTTTTGACAGGGCACTACACCCCGAAAGTGTAAATAAAAAACCGCTACCAATATTAAGTACGTCCCGTCTTCTCATTTCAAGTATAACATTTCTTATTGGCAGTAAAAAAGTTCCCAAGGCATTGATAGTGGTTTTAGTCAACGGGAAATTAAGGTTATATCTGGTTTAGTGCGACTTGATGTGTGGGTTCATAACACCAATCAGGCGGTGAATCAGTGAAATCACGCTACTTCTGGCGATTCACCACGGCTGCCACGAGTAAACCGATTGTTGTGAGCGCTAATACACCCCCCGGAGTAGTTCGTCGACGTCGTCGGCGTCAGTGATCGCGGCTTGCACACGATCGATGAAGGCCCGGATCGGCGCATGGAACTCAGACTGCGGAATGGCGAGGATTGGGTCGTCTTTCTAGAGTCGATCTGGGTTGATCGTGATGTGGTTTCGTTGTGGCGTCTCTCGAATTTGTATGGCACCAATACTGTCGAGGAGGGCGACAGCCCGCCACACCGTCGAGCGGGTGACACCCGTGGCGTCAACGAATTTGGGGATCGTAATCTCCGTGTCGTGGGCGTCGGCGAGCAGTCGGAGGATGTCGTCTGCGGCACCGATACGAAAGACATCGGTATCCGGGTCAGGATACGTATCGATGCAGACCGTTATATCCCGTTTCGCTATTTCAGACACTATCTGATTTTGTGCAACAGCATATAAATATAGTAACAATTGAAACGATTTACACACTGATCGCACTGACATCGTGCGATCAGGTGTGCATTGATTTTCAATGGCTACTATAGGTGGCGTCGTCAAGTAGTAGGGCAGTATCCTATGCCAGTAATTCACGGCCGCTATCGGTTCCAGGGTCGCTGGCTCGACGTTGATTTGGCGACGATGCGTGCTATTGTTTGGCCTGTTTAGGGTGCATCGGATCCAGAAGGGAGGCCCCACCTGTGAACAACTCGACGAGAGCTGTGCCGGTGGGACAATCGATCCCGAGTGGGTATGCGAGGTAGACGATCCGTTTGGTTGCTGTTCCGTTATTTACGTCCCCAGATCATTCAACGATAATTGCACCCCGATGTCCTATAGAATGATGTGGTTCGCATGAATACCGGTAAATGCCAGCCTTGGTAAAGGTCTCTTCGAAGTGAACCCCAGACTTGGCGTATATGGACTCTTCACCAATCTCACTATCATCGAAGACTATGTTATGCGCACCTCCCTTCCCGATCCAGTTCCATCGAATTGTTGTCCCAGTTGAAACCTTTATTGCGTGCGGATCAAACGCGAAGTTTCCACCATTACCTTCTGCCCCTGACACGATTTCGACGAAGTCCGTCCCCGTTTCGTCAGTGATTGAGCCATCATATTCATCTGTTGCAGCAAGCCACTTATCCACAGTGGGGTACCCACTCGATGGTGCGGAAGCCACCACAACGACCCCCTTCATTCCCACCTCTTCATGTGGCTCGCTAACGTATTTGTACGTCCCTTCAGTTTCGAATGTATACTCAAAAGTATTGCCTGCTTCTGCAATTGGCTGTCCGCTGTCAAACGTACCGTCTATTGCTACAACATTGTGCTCCGTCTTGTCTCCAATCCAGTCCCAGGTTACGGTTGTGCCTGGTGTAACCTTGATCGCAGGCGGTGCAAATGACTTTGTACCCGTTATCCCGAGATATACTGTTGGCGGGTCATTATACCGGAGATCGCGAATTGTCTGGCCTTGTGGGTCGTTCGCACTTAAGAGCCATTCATCTAACGGATCCATTGTACTTGCCGACTCTGTATCCTCGGTCTCATGAGGTGTTGAGGGATCACTGGAGCTTTCTGCCCGAACACGGCTGAAACCGACTAGTGAGCCGAGTCCGACAACGCTTGCACCAAGGAATGTACGCCGATTACTGGAGGGCATTGCATGCGGATAGTGACAGAGTAACATAAAAAAAGCTGGAGGATGGTTTCCAAACAATAGAAATAGCTTTGTTGAAAATAGGCACTGTCTAGTTCTGGATAACCTCAGCTGGTGTTTTTCCGTCAAGAGCTTGGTTCGGTCGTTCGTGGTTGTAGTGGTGTCTGAAGCGTCTAAGCCACTGTTTCGCGCTTGATTGACTGCCCCGCCAAAACGTGTGAAAGCGGTCGATTCGCATGGTCACAGTCTGGAACCATTTTTCGATGTGGTTCCGGAGTCGATAGTCGAGCCGACCGCTCAAATCGTGGCGTGAGAGGGCAGTCAAATAGCCGCCAGCATCGACGAGAAACTCTGTATCGGCGACATCGTGTTTCTGAGTGAGTCGATGCAGGAACGCCGCCGCGGGGTCAGTCCCGCGGCGGCTGAACACGTCTACCTCTAGCAATAGCTTCGAATCAACGTCGACAGCGGCGTAGAGCCACTTCTTTTCGCCGTCAACCTCGATTTGTTTCTCGTCGACCGCGACCCGCGACGGCTCTGCCGTCGGCGGGTCGCTCTGTGCTTCAGACAACGTATGAACCCAATTCCAAACCGCACCGTGAGAGCGATCGACACCCAGCAGGTCTAAGATTGCCACCGTCTCCCTGATCGACAGCCCCGCCGTATGGAGACGCACCCCAAATTCCCGGACGGGTGTCGGGGTGCGCTCGTTCTCCCAAACGTCTTGATGAACCTCGTCTAACGTCTCTCTGAGGAGGTCTGCGAGTTGCATGGACATTTCTCGCTACGGCCTCCTCACTTCTCAAACTCGCTCAACTAGACAGTGCCTGAAAATACCAATTCTCGTATGGCTGATGAGACACATTTGAGGCTAATAATAGGTGGGTGCCTATGTGAGGGACGTCCAATAGGTAAAAAGTGTCAGATCAGCAGATGCTGATATCGCAAGATAGACGTGAACGACATCGTCGGCCTGCGGTGCGACGTGTTGAGCCATAACGACGATCTACAGCGATACTGCAATGGTCAGGACAAGTGTCCCTACTTGATTTGGAGCAGTCTCCGGTCCCACTGAGCAATTCTGATAGCATCTGGGATTGTCTCTGAACTTGGCAGCCTGATGACGTTGAGATGACTTGGAAAATGGTGGGCACACAAGCAACTCGTGACGAATTACAGAGCGTGGGATTCCTGATTATAAACGAGTGGCAGGCACCGAATAATAACAAGCAGTGCCCAAAACCGCCGTTCTTTGTAGCATAACTCAATAACTAAGCCCAAGATACTATCATCTCAATTGTTATTCGGAGGAAGGCAAACTGGCTAATAAGTATAACCTCGTCTGCTCTGGTCCGCTAGAAATACGGTACTGTGGATTCGGCATATAGTTCGTGTGGATAGGATCCTTTCCGCTATAGAAAATGACAAATTTTCATATGACCAGTAGCTTCAGTTATTGAGCCAACAACAATAGTGCATGCACATCGACGGTATCCATCACCTTGTTTTGCTGGTTGACGACGTTCAGAAAGGTGAATCGTACTACCGGGAACTGTTTGATCTCGAAGTGCATTTCCGCGAGGGCACCCTTGATGGAGAACTTGGAACTGTCCCCGAAGAGGTCTCATGGGAAGAGGCCCTCGACGAAGGAGTGACACCGTATATGTCGTTCCTTGGACGAGACGGGTTCCATGTGGCGGTCGCTAATGCAAAGGGACAACAGGACACTGGCCGGCTCGACCACATCGCACTCGCCGTTGATGATGACGCATTCGAGGCAATTACTGAACATGCCGACTCCCTTGGGTGTGACGTCAAAGAGAACGCCTCCCATCACCGCGTTTTTCTAGATAGGTACAACGTCAAGTGGGAACTGAACGAGAAACCCCGTCCGCCCGGCCCGGCATTTACAGAATTAGATGTTTGACCGATAGATACAGGGATCTCACGTTGTACTGCGATCGAATATTCTGTTCAAAATTGGAGTGATTACTACAAACCCGATGAAGATCACGACGACGTAAAAAATAAAATTGGTACCTATTGCGAGTGGACCAGCAATATCGCTCGTATAGGTATTGTAAAGCGTGAATATAATCGCAGCAACTACGGCGTCTGGGAGATAATTGGATACCAACTCTCGTAATTTCATACTGGATCTTGTCACACTATTTTCAAAATCATATCGGTTAGGAAGCAATTTTCAGAGGTTGAGTTGATGAGTAGACACACGAATTAACGCTCAACTCTCAATCAAAGGTACGAAACAAACATCGGCAGCTTTCTGCATTGGAGAAATCGCCTCATACGAGGATTCACACAGTCGAACTGAATCGAATCTATAGTCCTTGATCGGAGCGACACACTCGAGATCCCTCTCAAAGGCGGATCGAGAGCGCAAGCTGGTGCTGTCGTACGATGCGGACGAGCGTGAACGAACAGGCGCACCACTAACTGCGGCCCGCCACGATAGAGGCCTCTCGACGGAGGTCGGACGCAGAACCGATACACACGGGAACGGACTTTCAGGGCAGAAACGCCGGTAGCTCGCCCGAATGTGCCATGAGCTGACTCGGGGCCGCTGGCGATCCAAAGCAGAACGGAATCTCGCATACGGGTTGGGCGAGGTGCGCCGGCCGGCTCCCAATGGCCTCATAGTAGATTGCCATCCTCTCCGTCGGAATCGCTCTTCTGCTACTGAGTAGTGTGGCCGCACACTAGGTATTTCACAGCCGATCACATACACTGTGGTATGAGCAGCGACAGAGTCGACGCCGAAAGTAAGGTGTCTGGAAACCAGGCAAATATTCCCGCCCGGATTCGGCGCGAGCTCGATATCGACGATGGTGATCAACTCCGTTGGCATCTCGAAGA